>JBBSBQ010000009.1:0-100351 GCA_038251095.1 Hyphomicrobiales bacterium | reverse complement strand
ATGCCCAGATCATCACCATGGGGGCCCGCGTCATCGGCCCCGAACTCGCCAAGGCCATCGTCGATACCTGGCTGGCCTCGGAATTTGATCCCAAAGGCGCCTCCGCCGCCAATGTCGAAGCCATCAACCGGCTGGACGAAAAATAATAGGATTATAAATCCTATATAGGCGTTTAAACGCATTCAGAGTAACCTCCAGCCAGTTTTTGGACTGGGGAGCTAGGGTGTGGCCCAGAAGGGCAGATTCCCGTCCGCGAACCTCCTGGATACCGTAGGATCAATTTCAATCTAAAGTATTAAATTCCTAATTCTATCGCGCACGGCCTGCTTGACTATGTTCCTGTTTTGTTCTTTCATAAATCCATGCGCATGGAAAAAATAGCAGCCCTTCGGGCGTCCCTCGCCAGGCCGGGATTGGCGGAAGCCTCCATCCGCATTCCGCTGGGCCACGCCGCCGCCGATCTTTGCCTGAAGGGCGGGCTTGAGCGTGGCGTGCTGCATGAGGTTTTTGCCGCAATTGGCCATGAAGCGGCGGCCACCGGTTTCACGGCAGGACTCGCCGCCCGCGTGGCCGCACGCAAGCGCCTGCTCTGGATCAGGCAGGATTATTCCGCCCTGGAATTCGGCGAACTTTCGGCAACCGGTTTTCTTGAATTTGGAATCGATCCCGCGCGCCTGTTGCTGCTGTGCGTGGCTGATGCGGCGGATGCGCTTCGCGCGACAAATGATGCGCTCTCCTGCGCCGCCTTGGGCGCCGTCGTCATCGAGATTCCGGGCAGGCCGAAAATTCTCGACCTGATGGCCAGCCGGCGGCTGACGCTCGCCTGCGTGCAAAAAACCGTCACCGCTTTTCTCCTGCGCTTCAATGCCGAGCCCGAGGCCAGCACGGCGGAAACCCGCTGGCTGGTGCGCGCCGCTCCTTCGCCGCCGCAGGCGGAAAACTGGGGCCATCCGGTTTTTGAAGCAGGCCTCATCCGCAACCGGCATGGGCGGACGGGAGAGTGGGTCATGGAGTGGAGTTGTGATGATGGTCTCTTCAAGGAAGCGGATCGTGGCGCTGTGGTTTCCGCGCCTTGCGACCGACCGGCTGCAGCGGCGCGGCAAGCGGCAAGTCGCTGAAGCGCCGCCCCTGGTGGTTGTAGCCAAGGTGGACAATGCGCTGCGCCTCTCCGCCGTGGAACGCAAGGCCACCGCGCTGGGTCTTGCCATCGGCCAGCCGCTGGCCAATGCCCGCGCCACGCTGCCGGCGCTGAAGGTTGTGGCGGCAAACGAGCCCGATGATCTGAAACTGCTCACTCGCATCGCCGACTGGTGTGACCGCTTCACGCCCCATGTGGCGTTCGATGGCCCGCGCGGCCTGCTGCTGGATGTGACCGGTGCCGCTCATCTTTTCGGCGGCGAGCAGGCGCTGCTCAACCGGATCCGCGAAAGCCTGAAGGCCCAGGGCTTTGCCGTACGCGGCGCCATGGCCGGAACCGCGGTCGCAGCCCGCGCCTTCGCCCGCTACCGCGATGGCGCCGTCATAGCTCCTGGCGAAGAAGCAGAAACGATTGCACCGCTTCCCGTTGCAGCCCTCAACCTTGATCACATAACCACCCATGCCTTCCGCCGCGCCGGCCTCAAAACCGTGGGACAGGTGGCCAGCCGCAAACGCACGGAGATGACCGCGCGCTTTGGCGCCGGCATGGTCGCAATACTCGATCAGGCCTTGGGCCATGGCACACAGCCGCTCTCGCCGCGCCTGCCGCGCGCCCTTTACTGGAAGGAACAAAACTTCGCCGAACCAATCGCCACCGAAGAGGTAATCCGCGCCACGCTCAAATCCCTCGCCGCCGCTTTGGCGAGCGTTCTGGAAAAGCGCGGCGAAGGGGCGCGCCGCCTCGAGGCCGTGTTCTTCCGCGCCGATGGTGCGCTGCGCCGCATCGCCATTGAAATGGGTGTGCCCACCCGCGAGCCCGCCGTCATCGAACGGCTCTTCCGCGAAAAGCTGGAGACGCTCGCCGATCCGCTTGATCCCGGTTTCGGCTTCGATCTCATCCGGCTTTCCGCCAGCCGGGTGGAACGCGCCCAAGGTGAAGTGGCTGATTTCGATGTCAGCATCAATGAGAAGGCGGACATCAGCTTTCTGGTGGATCGCCTCGCCACGCGCTTCGGCAGCCAGCGCATTCTCGCCTTCCAGCCCAACGATACGCATATTCCCGAAGCGGCGTGGCTGGCTGTGCCCGCGCAGTATGCGCAGCCAACAAAACTAATGTGGAAAAAAATCCGTGAGCCCGGGGATGCGCCGCGCCGCCCGCTGCGCCTCTTCACCAGGCTCGAACCCGTGACGCTTCTGGCAACAGCATCAGGCGCGCAACATCTGCGCTGGCGCAAGGTGCAGCATGCCGTGGCCCACTGCGAAGGGCCCGAGCGCATTGCCATGGAATGGTGGCGTCACGAGACGCCGCCGCCGGAGCGCGATTACTTTCGTGTGGAAGATGGCGAAGGCCGGCGTTACTGGCTTTACCGTGCCGGTGTGCCCCCGCAATGGTTCCTCCATGGAATTTTCGCATGAAGGCCTATGCCGAAATCGCCGTGACGACGAATTATTCGTTCCTGCGCGGCGCTTCCCATCCCTGGGAGTTTGCCGGAATGGCGGCAAAGCTCCGGCTTGCCGCCATCGGCATTGCCGATCGCAACACCCTGGCCGGCATCGTGCGCGCCTACGCGGCGGTACAGGTGATCAAGGAAAACAGGCCCAGGCTGCTGGTTGGTGCGCGCCTTGTCTTTGTCGATGGCACCCCCGACATCCTCGCCTATCCCACCGACCGGACCGCCTATGGCCGTCTCTGCAGATTGCTGAGCGCCGGAAAATTGCGGGCGCCCAAAGGCGAATGCCATCTCGCTCTCTATGATCTTCTCAAATGGCAGGAGGGCCTGCTGCTGGTGGTGATGGCGCCGCGTCCGGAACAGAAGGAGAGGGTGGATGACTCTCCCAGGAACTTCTGGAACAAGAATCTTGCCCGGGAAGATGAGGAGGTGGGTGAACTCCCGGAAGAAATACATGCCAATGCTCCACAGGTGAGCTCCGAAGAAACCCAGTCTCTCTTGGAAAAACTGCTCGGCGCCGCACCCGGCAGGCTTTGGCTCGGGGTCTCCATGCCGCATAAGTGCGATGACCGCCGCCGCCTGCGGGAATGGCAGCGCGTGGCGCGCGCCGCCGCTGTGCCGCTGCTGGCCACCAATGATGTGCTCTATCACTCTCCCGAACGGCGCGAACTGCAGGACGTCGTCACCTGCATCCGCGAGCATGTCACCCTGAACGAGGCAGGTCGCCTTCTCGAAGCCAATGCCGAACAGCACCTGAAATCGCCGGACGACATGGCGGAACTTTTCAATGAGACCCCTGACGCCATCGCCGAAACCATCCGCTTTGCCGGCCGGATCAGTTTCTCCCTCGACCAGCTCAAATATAATTATCCCGACGAACCCATCCCCAAGGGAAAAACCGCGCAGGAGCACCTTGAGGAAATCACCTGGCAGGGCGCGGCTTCGCGCTATGGCGGCGTCATCCCGGACAAGCTGCGCGCCACACTTGAAAAGGAATTGGCGCTCATCGCCCGGATGGACATCGCGCCCTATTTCCTGACGGTGCATGACATCGTGAGCTATGCCAGGAGCCAGAACATTCTCTGCCAGGGGCGGGGCTCGGCGGCCAATTCCGCCGTTTGCTATGTGCTGGGCATCACCGCCGTCGATCCGATGCAGATTGACCTTCTTTTCGAACGCTTCGTCAGCGAGGAGCGCAAGGAGCCGCCGGATATTGACGTTGATTTCGAACACGAGCGGCGCGAGGAGGTCATCCAGCACATCTACAAGCGTTACGGCCACCACAACGCGGCGCTGACCGCAACCGTCATTTGCTATCGTCCGCGCAGCGCCATCCGCGAAACCGGAAAAGTCTTCGGCCTCACCGAGGACGTGACCGCAAATCTCGCCAGCGGCGTCTGGGGAAGCTGGGGCAGCGAGTTGAAGGAAGGCCAGGTCCGGCAGGGCAGGCTTGATCCCTTCAACCGGGTCATCAAGCGTGCGGTGGAGGCCGCCAATCTGCTCATCACCTTTCCGCGCCATCTCTCCCAGCATGTCGGAGGCTTCGTGCTCACCCGCGACCGGCTCGACGAGATCGTGCCCGTTGGTCCCGCGACGATGGAGGACCGTCATTTCATCGAATGGGATAAGGACGATATCGATACCCTGCGCATGATGAAGGTCGATGTGCTGGCGCTCGGCATGCTCACCTGCATCCGCAAGGCTTTTGACCTCATCCGCATTCACAAGGGCGAGTCATGGGATCTGGCCACGGTAAAACGCGAAGATCCCCGGGTTTATGACATGCTGCAGAAGGCCGATGCCATAGGCGTCTTTCAGGTCGAAAGCCGGGCCCAGATGAGCATGCTGCCGCGTTTGCAGCCAAGGGAGTTCTATGATCTCGTCATTGAAGTTGCCATCGTCCGCCCCGGCCCCATCCAGGGCGGCATGGTTCATCCCTATCTCCAGAGGCGAAAGGAGCACCGGGAGTCAAAGGGCACCAAAAAATTTGAATATTCTTCTCCATTGCTGGACCCCCAGGCAAAGGACGAACTCATCCCTGTGCTCGACAAGACAATGGGTGTTCCGCTGTTTCAGGAACAGGCGATGAAGCTTGCCATCGTGGCGGCGAAATTCACTCCCGATGAAGCCAATGGCCTACGCCGCGCCATGGCGACCTTCCACCATGTCGGCACCATCAACAATTTCAAGGAAAAATTCGTGGGCCGCATGGTGGATCGCGGCTACGAGCGGGAGTTTGCCGAACGCTGCTTCAAGCAGATCGAGGGCTTCGGCTCCTACGGCTTTCCCGAAAGCCACGCCGCGAGTTTCGCCCACCTCGTTTACATTTCCGCCTGGATCAAGAAATTCCATCCCGATGCCTTCGCCTGCGCATTGCTGAATTCGCAGCCCATGGGCTTTTATGCGCCGGCCGAAATCGTCCGCGATGCCCGCGAACACGAGGTCGAGGTGCGTCATGTCGATGTGAATTTCAGCGACTGGGACAATACGCTCGAACCCTACGAGGGCGGACTGGCGCTCCGCCTGGGCTTTCGCCAGGTCAGCGGCTTCCGCGAGGACTGGGCGAAAACGCTGCTTGCCGCGCGCGCCAATGGTTACCGCGCGGTGAGCGAGGTTGCCCGCCGGGTGCGCCTGCCGAAACGCGCCTTTATTATTTTGGCGGAAGCCGACAGCTTCCAGTCGATCAGCATGGACCGCCGCGAAATCCTCTGGGCCGTGCGCCGCATCGCCGATGACGATGCCCTGCCACTCTTCGCCGCGCAATATGTTGAAGAACAGTCAGAAGAGGAGATCGCCCCGCTGCCGCTGATGCCGTTGAGCGAGCATGTCCTTGCCGACTACCAGATGCTGCGCCTGTCGCTTCGCGCCCACCTGATGTTTTTCCTGCGTGACCTGTTCCGCAGCGAAGGCGTCTGGGATTGCGCCGAAATCTCCGGGGCGAAGGACAGCACCCCCGCCTCCTGTGCCGGCATCGTACTGGTGCGCCAGATGCCGGGCGATTCAGGCGTGGTCTTCATCACGCTCAGCGACGAGGCGGGCATTGCCAATGTCGTGGTCTGGCCGAAACTGGTGGAAACCTTCCGCCGCGAGATCATGGGCGGGCGGCTGCTGCTGGTTGAGGGCAGGGTGCAGCGCAGCCCGGAAGGCGTAGTGCACCTCGTGGCCGAATGCATCTTCGACCGCTCACATGAGCTGGAGCACCTGTCTGAGGATGTGACCGAGGCGCCTTCCTTCCGCGCGCAGGCCGCCAGGCACCGCCACCCCCGCAATGTGCGCACCGTGCCGAAGTCGCGGGATTTCCACTAGCCTGCAATTGCCGGGCAGGGCGCTCAGTAACGCAGTCGTTCGCCCGTCTCGCCGTCGAAAAGATAGATGCGATCCTTGAGGAAGGTGAACGCGATAGGCGTGCCGAGGTTCTGGCGGAAGGTCCGGTGACCTTTGGCCACCACAAGCTGTTCGCCAGCCCATGCGGCCACCAGGGTTTGATCGCCCGTCGGTTCAAGCGAATAGATTTTCGATAGAAAATTGCTGCCCTTCGCTGAGCTGATTTTCATATCCTCCGGCCGAATGCCAAGGACAACATTTTTGTTCGAAGCCTTGCCCAGGTTTTTGACCTGCGTATCGGGACCGCTAAAGGTTCCCTTCTCCAGCGATCCCCTAATAAGGTTCATCGGCGGCGAACCGATGAAGCTCGCGACAAAAATATGATTGGGATCATTGTAGACTTCGTCCGGCGTGCCGAGCTGCTGGATCTTGCCCTTGTTCATGATGGCTATGCGGTCCGCCAACGTCATCGCTTCGATCTGGTCATGGGTCACATAAATGGTCGTCGTCTCAAGATCGCGCTGAATATGCTTGAGCTGTGCTCGCATGGTGAGGCGGAGCTTGGCATCTAGATTCGACAGTGGTTCATCCATGAGGAAGACCTGTGGCTGGCGGACGATGGCGCGCGCCAGGGCGGCGCGCTGGCGCTGGCCGCCGGAAAGGGCCCGCGGCTTGCGGTCGAGATAGTCCTCGAGCTCAACCATCTCGGCCGCCTTGCGCACAAGACGGTCATGATGGGCCTTGGGAACGCCCCGCATGCGCAGCGGGAAGCGGATGTTCTCGTAAATCGACATGTTGGGATAAAGCGCGTAGCTCTGAAAAACCATGGCCACGTCGCGGTCGCGCGCGTCCACATCGGTGACCAGCTCGCCATCGATTTCAATTTCCCCGGCAGTTGGCTCTTCCAAGCCTGCGATCATCCGCATCGTGGTGGTCTTGCCGCAGCCCGACGGGCCGAGAAAAACCATGAATTCCTTGTCCCGGACTTCAAGGTCAATGGCATCGACACCCACGAATGAGCCCCACGCTCTGCTGATCCCGCGAAGTTTGATTTCCGCCATGTGCCTTCCTGAATGTCAATTCGGTGCTTGATAACACACAGACAATGTCCGTAGAGCATCAGCAGTGATATAGATGTCGACAATAAATGCAACATTTTTAATGAATGAGAAACATATGATGCATGAGTTCTCACTACATTGAGAATTTTTCCACATGGATTACCAGTTTTACTTCGTGAAATTGGCGATATTCAGTTGCTTTCATCGTATTACATATTGACATTTAAGAGCATAAAAGTATCTTTATTGAAATTGTGGAGACAGGACGAGGTGAGCCATGGCGGGTGCGGTTAAGAGAGCGCGGCACGATGGTCCAAGGGCCATTGGTCCTGCCAGCGGTCTTGCCACAGATCTTGCCGGCCGCCTCCAGAGGGAAGGGCGCCCCATTCGCATTGGCCTGATTGGCTCCGGCGAAATGGGCACCGATATCGTCACCCAATGTGATCAGATGACCGGCATCACCGTGGCTGCCATTGCCGAGATCAACATAGATGCGGCGAAAAAAGCCCTGCGAATTGCCGGCCACCCGCCCGAAAGCTTCGCTGTTGCCGATTCAAAGACAGAATTTGACGCAACACTGAAGCGGGGAATGACCGCCATCACCAATGACGCTCAGACGGTTTGCACCAACGACCAGATTGATGTGATCATCGATGCCACCGGCAGGCCGGCTGTTGGAGCGGAAATTGGCCTTGTCGCCATGGAACACGGCAAGCATCTGGTGATGATGAATGTCGAGGCCGATGTCACGATTGGCGCCTATCTCCAGCATGAAGCCAAGCGGCTTGGCGTAGTCTACACCCTGGGAGCCGGGGACGAACCCAGTTCCTGCATGGAGCTTGTCAATTTCGTCATCGGCCTGGGCTATCCGATCGTGGCCGCGGGCAAGGGCAAGAACAATCCGCTGAATATCGACGCAACGCCCGAGAAATATATGGCTGAGGCCAAACGCAGGAACATGAACCCGCGCATGCTGGTTGAATTTGTCGATGGCTCGAAGACCATGGTGGAGATGGCCGCCATTTCCAATGCGACCGGGCTGGTGCCCGATTGCGCCGGGATGCATGGTCCGGCAGCGACCCTTGAGCAGCTTGAATCCATTTTGTGCCCCGTGGAAGATGGCGGCGTGCTGTCGCGCAAGGGCGTTGTCGACTATTCCATCGGCAAGGGTGTTGCCCCCGGCGTGTTCGTGGTGGCTGAGATGGCGCATCCCCGCGTGCGCGAGCGCATGCATGATTTGAAACTTGGAAAAGGTCCCTATTACACCTTCTACCGGCCCTATCATCTGACCAGCCTTGAGGTGCCCCTGTCCTGTGCCCGCGCCGTGCTTTACGGCACCGCCGACATGCAGCCCTTGCCGCATCCCTCATCGGAAGTCTGCGCCGTTGCCAAGAAGGATTTGCAGCCCGGTGACACGCTCGATGCCATTGGCGAATATGCCTACCGCGCCTGGATCATGACCTATGAAGGAGCCGCCGCTTCCCAAGCCATTCCCTGCGGGCTTCTTGAAAACGGCAAGGTGACCAAGCCCATCAGGAAGGGCGAATTGATTACCTTCAGCAATGCCGCTGTCGATCAGGCCTCGCGCATTGTAGCGCTCCGCAAGAGGCAGGACGAACTGCTGGCAGGGAACAACTGATGACAAAATCTGTTGCAATGGTGAAAGGCGATGCGGCCAGCAATCAGCGTCCGTTCTATAAGCAGTTCACACCTGAACAATTGAAAGAAGCGCTGCGCCGAATGTGTCTGATCCGGCGCTTCGAAGAGGGTGCGGAGGAAGCCTACATGCGCGGCCTCATTCACGGCACCATGCATCTCTCCATCGGCCAGGAAGCAAGTGCCGTGGGCGCCACTATGGCGCTGCGCAAAACCGATTACATCACCTCAACCCATCGCGGCCACGGCCACTGCATCGGCAAGGGGGCTGATCCGAAGTTGATGTTCGCCGAGTTCTTCGGCAAGGAAGAGGGCTATTGCCGCGGCCGCGGCGGTTCCATGCACATCGCCGATGTCGAAAGCGGTAATCTCGGCGCCAACGGCATTGTGGCCGGCGGCATTCCCATTGCCGTGGGCGCAGCGCTCGCCATCAAGAAGCAGAAACGCGACGACGTTGCCCTGTGTTTCTTCGGTGACGGCGCAACCAATGAAGGAGCTTTCCACGAGGCCCTCAACATGGCCTCGATCTGGAAGCTTCCGGTTATTTTCGTCTGTGAGAACAACAAATATGGCATGTCGGTTTCAACCGAGCGCTCCATGGCTGTTGCCCATGTGGCTGACCGCGCCAGCGCCTACAACATGCCGGGCGTCATCGCCGATGGTAACCGGATCGAGGACGTGGCCGAGGCGGTTATGACGGCAATCGCTCGGGCCCGTGAAGGGCAGGGGCCAGCACTGGTTGAATGCAAGACTTACCGCACCCGTGGCCATTCCCGGAGCGACCGCAACCGCTACCGGACCAAGGAAGAGATCGAGGAATGGAAGCTGCGCGATCCCATTGGCCATTTCGAAGCTGAGCTTGTGAGCAACGGCATCGCAACCGCCGATGAGGTCGCGGCGATATTTTCCGCGGCGGACGCGGAAATCGCGGCAGGGATAGAGTTTGCGCGCAATGGCACAGACCCTTCGCCTGGCGAAGGAACGCGCGACGTCTATACCCCTGGAATTCCGGAATGACCGCGCCCCTCCGCGAACTGACCTATGCGCAAGCCATCCAGGAGGCGCTGGCCACCGCCATGGACGCCGACGAGCGGGTTTTCCTCATGGGCGAGGATATCGGTGTTTACGGCGGGGCCTTTCAGGTGACCGGCGACCTTGTCCATCGCTTCGGTGAGGATCGTGTCATGGACACGCCGATTTCCGAGCTCGGCGCGGCAGGCGTCGCCGTTGGCGCCGCACTCGCAGGCAGCAGGCCAATTCTGGAGTTTCAATTCTCCGACTTCGCCACGCTGGCCATGGAGCAGATCGTCAACCAGGCGGCCAAGATGCGCTTCATGCTTGGCGGCAAAGTGTCGGTGCCTCTCGTCATGCGCTTTCCCTCCGGCTCGGGCACAGGAGCTGCCGCCCAGCACAGCCAATCGCTGGAGGCCTGGCTCGCGCATGTTCCCGGCTTGAAAGTTGTCCAGCCTTCGACGCCGCATGACGCGAAGGGACTGCTTCTCGCGGCCATCGATGATCCCGATCCGGTAATGGTTTTCGAGCATAAGCTTCTTTACAAAATGAAAGGCGAAGTGCCCGAGGATGCATACCGCATTCCCATCGGCAAGGCAGTTGTCAGGTGCGAAGGCCGCCACGTCACGATCGTCGCCACCTCCATCATGGTGCACCGCGCGCTCGAGGCTGCGGATGTTTTGGCAGGCGAAGGCATCGAGGTCGAGGTCATCGATCTTCGCACTCTGCGCCCGCTCGATACCGCCACCATCATCGAGAGTGTCAAGAAAACAACCCGGCTTGCCTGCGTTTATGAAGGAGTGAAGACTCTGGGGATAGGCGCCGAGATCAGCGCCCTGATTGCGGAAAGCGAAGCCTTCGATTACCTCGATGCACCGATTCTCAGGCTTGGCGGCGTCGACTCGCCCATTCCTTACAATCCGGTACTTGAAAAAGCCGCCGTGCCGCAGACGCCTGGAATCATCGAGAAGGTCCGCAATCTCGTGAAGGGCAGGATCTAGTACCATGCCTGTCGAGGTCATTCTGCCCAAGGTCGACATGGACATGGCCACTGGCAAGATTGCCAAGTGGCATGTGAAGGAAGGAGATGCGGTCAAGAAGGGTGGTTTGCTTTTCGAGATCGAGACCGACAAGGCGGCGATGGAAATCGACGCGCCCAGCGACGGCATCATTCGCAATATCACGGCTGCGGAAGGCGCCATTGTGCCAGTAGGCCATGCGGTGGCTCTCATTTATCAGGAGGGCGAAGCCGCATTGGCTCCCGTTGCCTCCCAACCTTTACCCCCGGTGAAGCCCATTGCACCGGCACCTCGTCCAGATGCGGAACAAATGGCCGCTCTCCCTGCAGCCTCCGCATTTGGACGTTTTCCTGCAACCCCGCTTGCGAGACGGCTGGCAAGGGAAGGCGGGATTGCCCTTGAAAACATTGCAGGCAGCGGTCCGCGCGGGCGTATCGCGGCGATGGATGTTCAAGCCGCCCTTGCCGGGCCGGCAGTTCCGCAACATGTGGAACCGGGCAACTTTGACGTGATTCCCGTTGACGGAATGCGCCGCACCATTGCCCAGCGCCTGACGCTTTCCAAACAGACGATCCCGCATTTCTATCTTACCGTGAACTGCGACCTGACCAGGCTTTCGGAAATTCGTGAGCGGCTGAATGCCCATGCGCCGCGGGATGCGCAAAAGCTCCCGGCTTGGAAACTCTCCATCAATGATTTCATCATCAAGGCCATGGCTTCGGCCCTCAACCAGGTGCCTGACGCCAATGTCACGTGGGCTGATGAAGGCATTCACAGGCACCGCAGTTGCGATGTGGGCGTGGCCGTCGCCGTTGAAGGCGGGCTGTTCACTCCGGTCGTAAGGGCAGCCGAGACCAAGACGCTTTCGCAGATTTCGAAGGAAATGAAGGATCTGGCTGCGCGGGCAAGGGCGCGCAAACTGCTGCCTGCGGAGTATCAGGGCGGCACCACGGCCATTTCCAATCTCGGCATGTACGGCATTGAGCAGTTCACGGCGATCATCAATCCGCCCCACGCGACAATCCTCGCCGTTGGCGCCGGCATGGAACGCTTCGTGCCTGTCAACGGATTGCCCGTATTGCGCAGCCAGATGACCTGCACGCTCTCCTGTGATCACCGCGCCGTTGACGGCGCTCTTGGCGCGCAATTGCTGGCGGCATTCCGTACTTTCATCGAAGAGCCGGCCTTGATGCTGGCCTGAACCATGCCATAGTATTGTTTCTTTGAATGGAGACTGAAACGTATGCGCTATGATTACGCGTCGATTGGCTTCTATACCTTCGACTGCTTAGGCTGGCCATTCACCGAAGTTCCGCCGGGGGGCGGGACAAATTTCATTGATGAGGTCACCCTGGCCGTTTCGGGAGCCGCTGGAACCGCCGCAATCGCCGCGTCGAAGATGGGCCTGAAAACGCTAGCCGTGGGCGGCGTGGGCACCGATCTCATGGGCGATTGGGTGCTGAAACACCTGCAGCACTTCGGCGTTGATACTTCTGCCATGCAGCAGCAGGAAGGCTGGAAAACCTCCTCCTCAATCGTGACGACTCGCCGCGATGGTTCGCGCCCGGCGCTTCACATGCGGGGCGCCACCGCCGATTTCTATGTCGATGACTCTATGATGAACCAGGTGATTGACGCGAAGGTCGTTCACATCGGGGGTATCGGCCTGATGAAGAACATGGACACGGGCCGGAACGCCGAGTTGATGAAACGGGCCAAGCAGAATGGCGCGGTGACCACGGTGGATATTTTCGCGGGCTCGAAGGACGATATGCCAGCCGTTGCCATGGTGCTGCCTCATACGGATTACTTCATGCCCTCCATCGAGGAAGCCCAGGCCCTGACCGGCCTTGCGGAGATGGGAGAAATGGCCAGGCATTTCATTGGCCTCGGAGTGAAATGCTGTGTGTTCACGCTGGGCGGCGATGGCGCCTATTATCATCATGCCGATGGCACTGTATTCAAGATTCCGGCCTTCGATATCGCCGTCAAATGCACCTGTGGCTGCGGCGACGCCTTCAACGCCGGCTTCGCCGTTGGACTTAACAAGGGCTTTGACCCCCAGACAACCGTGCGCTTCGCCCAGGCAACATCCGCCCTCAACGCAACAGGCCTTGGATCCCAGGCCGGCGTGGAATCCTTCGAGCACACGCTGAACTTCATGAAAACGACGAAGGTTAGGGCTTAGAAGATTCAGTACATCGCCTTGATGCTTGCCAGTTCCTTGGAAAGGCTGGCCACATCGCGATTTGCGATGAAGGCTGATATGTTCTTCAGCCGTGTCAGGATAAGGGCGCCCACGATGGCGAAGAATTCATCCTCGTCCTGAATGGCAATTGGCTTGCCTTCTTCAGCGAACAGCAGCGCAACGCAGGCAATCGCAAAGATTGCGATGTTGGGCTCCGTGTCTTCGAACAGGTGCGCTGATCCCACGGATTTTCCAACCCGTGCCACAGGTGCCGTTTCCACGAGAGCAAGGAGCGTCCGCGCCAGGAAATTTGTTTCTGCATCGGGCACGGCGTTGATGTCTTCGTTTGCCAATAGCCTGCGGGCCGCGTCCACGCGATGTTCGAGCAGAAGATAAGGTGGCTCCGAATACCGGCCGATGATGTGAATTGCAGCACGAAAGAAATAGGCATTGAACAGGGGATTTTGAACCAGACTGTTCTTGCGGATGGCCTCGGCCACTTCGTTCATCATGCCCGGCGCAAACGGAGACGGCAGCTTGCGCCAGCTTGGCAGGAACAGCGCAATGGCCAGATTGGCGCTCCATGTCATGAAGCGGTCTGCCAGCCGCGCCACGCGGGCAACAAGGCTTGACAGGAACGCAACATTGCGCCGCTCATTGCCGCTGTCCGCCCGCGACATGTCGCGCACATAGAATTGCGCCGTGCGCAGGCCGTCACGGGTGCCGGCGGCCACGCATACGGCGTGGGCGGCAAGGGTGTTTGCGGTTTGAAATTCAATCTTCATGGGGCCAATTCAACCCTTAACCGCGCCCATCGTCAAGCCGCGTGAGAGGTGATTCTGGATCAGGATTACCAAAAGCAGAATCGGGAAGAAAGCCATGAATGAAACGAGCGCGATGGCATTATAGATGATGCCGTCGGACCCGCCGGAGAAGTTGGCAAGGGCAACCGAAAGCGGGTAGGCATTCTTAGAGGCGATAATGAGCGTGAAGAGATACTCGTTCATCGAAAAGATGGCCGCAATGACGGCAGCCGTCACAATCCCCGGCAGGCACAGGGGAATGATGATGGACCACAGGATGCGCAAATCCGAAGCGCCGTCGGTGCGCGCCGCGTCCTCGATTTCCAAAGGGATATCGAGCATGTAGGACCGGATGATCCACACGACGATGGAGAGGTTCATGGCGGCGTAAACCAGCATGAGCGCCCAAACCGTGTCGAGAATGCGAAACTGGCCGAACAGCACAAAGATTGGAATGGCAATGGCGGCGGGCGCCATCATCTTCGTGGAAAGAATGTAAAAGCCGATGTCCTCGCGGCCCCTGAATTTATAGCGGGCCAGGGCGTAAGCTGCGGGGATTCCGAGCACCAGGCAGATCACCACACTGCCGGTGATGGCCATCACGGAGTTCTTGAAATAAGAGAGGAGGGGCCATTCATCCATGATTTTGGCCCAGGTCTCAATTGTCAGCGTCGGGAAGTAGATGGGTTCGGGCGCGATGATTTCGTTACGCGGCCGCAGGGCGATTGTAGCAAAGAACAGGATTGGCAGAAAGCAGATGAGCCCCCAGATCACGAGAACCAACTTACGAAGCCAGATGCCTTTTTCGGGCTTGCCAGCCATCACTCGACCCCTGACTTGAAGAAGCGCCGCACCAGCGTTTGCGCCAGGACCACCGTGGCAATCAACAGCAGTACGGAAGCGGCGGAAGCATAGCCCTGTTCGAAGCTTTTGAAGGCCGTGCGGTAAATGAAATAGCTCAGGGTTTCGGTATTTCCGCCCGGTGTGCCTTGGGTGATGATATGCACCGGCGCAAACATGGTGATGATGTCGATGCCGCGCAACACCAGTGCTATGGCAATCACCGGCCGCATCATCGGGAGAGAAATATTGAAGAAAATCTTGCGCCACGAAGCCCCGTCAAGCCGTGCTGCTTCCTCCACTTCCTTGTCCATGCCCTGAAGCGCCGCCACAAAAATGATGAACAGGAAGGGCGTCCATTGCCACACGTCGGTCACCACCAGAACGAGGCGCGCAAGAAATGTCGAGCCCATGAAATCAACGTTGCCGAGATTGAATCCGGCACGGGTCATCAGGTCGCTTATCACCCGGCCGTCATTGAACAGGAGCTTCCACAGAAACGAAACAGCCGACGGCATGAACAGCATGGGCAGCAGGAAAAGGATGCGCCAGGCTTTCACCCAGCGGTCGCGGTAAACCAGGGCGGCCAGCGTCAGGGCGATGACGAATTCGAGGAACAGGGTAGCCACGCCAAGCAGCAGCGTGTTGCTGAGGCTGGTCCAGAAGGCGTTGTCGACCACAAGCTCGCGGTAATTCTGCAGGCCAACATATTCGAGCTTGAACTTGCCGGTCATCAGGCTGCGGTAGATGGCATAAATGCCGGGATAGAGTGTGATGCCCAGCAGATAGATGACAGCCGGGGCCAGCAGGACATAGGGGAAGGCCTTGCGCATGAAGGGGCTGCGGCGCACGAGAGTCCGTTTCGCTGGATTAGCGGTGAGTGCCGCATCAGTCATAGGAACAGTTTACTTGCCTTGCCTAAATTGGGAATGAAAAAATGGCCGGGTCACCCCGGCCATTTCAATAGTGTTACCGTTAGAACGGCAGTTTCTTGTCCTTGCCAACCCATGTGCCGGGCGCCATCGCGGCGTAGGACACCGGATCGGCACCCTTGTAGAAGCCGCTCTTTTCCATGATTGCCCTGACCTTGGCGGCGGCTTCATCGAGGGCGGCTTTGGGTTGCATTTCACCCACAACCACCTTGTTGATGAGGAAGCCGATTTCCTGGTCCATCTGGAAGGCGTTTGGCAGGCGCGGCGCGCACCAGGCGTAATCCAGCTCTTCGGACCAGACTTTGGCAGGCTGCGAAACCGACCGCAGCTTTTCGTTGGTCAGAACCGACTTGTATCCCGGTGCGACGCCATTGGCGTTGGCTTCGTTCATGGCCATGATTGAGGCTGAGGTGAGAAAGGCCAGCATGAGGAATGCCGCTTCCGGCTCAGGCGAGGTTGAAGTGACGCATGACGTTGAGCCTGCGATGTTGGGCGGGGCAAAGCGGCCGCCTTCAACGCGCGGTTCATAGATCGTCAGCACGTCATCGCCGATCTTGCTCTGGTCGGGACGGGTGGCCTGTGTGCCCGAGTCCTGCCATGAGATATTGCAGGCAACCTGGCCACCGAGCCAGGCCGCGCGGTTGGTTGGCCAATCGGCCGCCGCCACGCCTTCGATGGCGTGCTTTGACAGCGCCACAATGGTTTCAAGGCCCTTTATGCCGGCATCGCCGTTGAAGATGGGCTCCCACTTGTCGTTGAACAGCTCAAGGCCATACTGGGCCGCGACGTGCTGCCAGGTATATGTCGCCCAGAAGCCGCGGCCGCACATCATGCCGATGGCATTCACGCCTTTTTCGGCCTTGTTCAGTTCCGGCGCCAGACGGATCATTTCGTCATAGGTCGGAATGGACTTCACCCGGTCCACGTCGCCGCCAAGGACTTTCTTGAAGATCGAGGGGCGAATGTGAACCATCTGGATATCGCAATCGAAAGGAATGCCCATCAGGCCCTTGTCGCCCCAATGGCCATAATTCATCAGATAGGTGTCGTAGAAATCATCGACCGGCAATTTCCACTTGGCGGCATATTCATCCAGCGGCTTCAAAAAGCCCTGGGCCGCGAAATCGCCAAGCCATGGCGAGAAGAATTGCAGCGCGTCGAAGCTGGCGTTGCCGGAAAGGAATTCAGCGACGACCTTGTCGTACATGGAGTCATCGGGAATGGCGACGAGTTCGACATTGATGCCGGAAAGATCAAGGAACGGCTTGATGCCATCCTGGGCCGATTCACGGTCAGCGGCGCCAATGGCAAAACGCACGGTCTTGCCTGCATGTTCCTTGCGCACTGCTTCCCAGTCCACGGTGCGGATCCAGTCTTTGTTGGGATCCCACAATTCATCATTGTCGCCAAGCTTGTATTGCTCGCGATATTCCTTCTTCACATATTTTCCAACATTGATCCCCGCCAGGACATCGGCCGGGTTCGCCATCGCGGCAAGAGCGCCAGTGACATTGAACATTGATACGCCGCCAACTCCAGATACCAGGGCGGCACCTGCTGCGGCGCTGGATTTAAGTAGCGACCTGCGCGTGACAAGGCCGGATTTTTTTTTCAACATTGGTGGTTTCCTCCATTAATTGGCCTGCTCATAATTGTTTTCGCGTGCCGTCAGGCCTGAATGCACGCAAGTTCTTGATGATCTTTTTGTCGGTTGAATGACCGGATGGGGAAGCGCTGGCGCGCAATGGGGCGCTCGTTGCAGAATGGAAACGTGGTGTTCTCGCACTCAACTCCTGCTTCTCCCTTGTCCGGTGTTTATCGTGGTCTGGTGTGCCAGCCGGTATCAATTGCAGAATGAAGATTATAATACTTAATTCATTTTAAAAATGCAAATGTTTCGTTATGAATTGCCAAAATTAACTGCTTCTCATTGTCAGTCTGATAGCGTTACCGCCATGCGACCACAAATTTCTTGATTGAGTTCGGTTTTGTCTCTATTTTACCCATGGAAACGAAATGTACAAAAATTACAGATTTTATATTTTTGTATCCTTCAATCATCTTTGCTTCAATTGACGTGCTATCGCCATTACACTCCCGGCTGTTAGGGAGTGTGGAGTGACAAAACAGCGGTTTTCGCAAGGCAGAAGCCAAAATGCTAGAAAAAACCTCATCCCGTAGAGGCAAGCCAGCCAGCGAGAACGATCGCAGCGCCGGCCGAGTGGCGCGCAACCGTCTGCGTATCGCCTGGATGTATTATGTTGAAGGCCTGACCCAGAATGAGATCGCCGACAAGCTTGGCATCGGCCGGGTGACTGTGGTGCGCAACATCAACGAGGCCCTCAAGCAGCGCGAAGTCAAAATCTGGATTGAGGGCGAGATTGCCGAATGCTTTGAGCTTGAGGTGCAGTTGAAGAAGGCTTTCGGCCTGCGCGAGGCCATTGTCGTGCCGGAACCTTCAAGTCCGGCGAATGTAACCAAGGCCATTGGCGTGGCGGCCGGCATGTATATCACCGACAGCCTCACCGATGACATGTCGATTGGCGTGGGCTGGGGGGCAACGCTTTATGAATCGCTCCAGACACTGACGCCCCGGGAGCTTGAGAATGTCCAGGTCGTATCGCTGCTGGGTGGCATCGTCCAGGCCCGGCGTTACAATCCCTCCGAATTTGCCTGGCAGTTTGCCCGCATCGTGGGCGCCGATTGCTATCTTCTTGCAGCTCCTGCTGTGGTTGACTCGCCCGAAACCAAGGAAGCGCTGATCGAGCGCTGCGGCCTGCGCGATGTGCTGCGCCGCGCCGAACGGATTGATATGGCGCTTCTCAGCGTGGGCACGATGGCGCCTGATTCAACCGCCTTCCGCTTTGGCTTCAGTTCCGAAGAAGAGCGCACCGCCCTGATCCGCCTGGGCGCCGTTGGCGACCTGCTTTATAACTTCTACGATAATACCGGGACACTTGTTGATCATCCCATCAACCAGCGCGTGATGTCCATTCCGCTGGAACAATTGCGTGGCGTGCCGCTGCGCGTCATTGCCTCCGGCGGCCATGAGAAGGTCGAACCCATCCTCGGCGCCATCAAGCTGGTGAATTGCAATGTACTGATCACCAACGAGGCGACAGCGCGCGAACTGTTGCTGAGGCGGAACTGAAATGCTGACTCCCCTTAAATCCGAAATTCTCAAAGTTGATGACCTGAGCCACGAGGCGCGCCGCTTCAGAACCATTCTGTGGTCCTTCGAACGCAACATGGACCTGCTGTTCAAGGATACGGGGCTCACCGCCGAAGTTGATCACGCCGCCCTGGCGGAAGCGTTTTCCCGCTGGCGCCTGGCCTTTGACAATTCCAAATACCTGGCCAGCACCGACCGGCGCGACTTCGTGATCTATGCGGCGGGCCTCATGCTCAAGGAGCTTATCGCCGCTTCGCCGCTCAAGGCGGTGGAAGGAAAGGAGCAGGGGCTTTCCGTCCTGCCCATCGAAATCGATCATCGCCTGAAGCGCTGGCCTGAAGGCTATGCCTATACCAGCTTCTGCCTGTCGGTTGCCGCCGCCATTCTCAAGGAAATGGGCGATGCGGAACCGGTTCCGGCGTCAAAGACCGACGATCCCCGTTTCTGGGATTCCTTCCGCGAAAATGCCCTGGAAAGCCCAACGATGGCCGTGGCATTTTTCGATCTTGTCTGCGGCCAGGACCCCAATTGGGAGGCGCCCGACGTGCCTTGGCTGCGCCGCGTAGTCTCGCGGTCTATTGACGTGGCATCCCAAGCGCAACTCCCGTAGCTGGTATTAGTTCAAAGCATCTTGCGCTGCATGCCGGCAGATTGGCTGAGCGGGAGTGGTTGCCGCCGCCCATCGGCACGGTCCAGGACGCCGCGCGCCGTCTGTTCGTCGGTCACCAGGACATTCACAAAACCGGCAAACAGGGCGCCGTACAAAACCGACACCTTGCTGCGGCCGCCGGAAGCAAGGATAACGCGCGGAATGCTCTTCAGCATGTTGGGAGGCAAGGCAATGACGCGCCGGTTGAGCGGATGGTCAATAACCTCGCCCGCCGCATCGATCCAATGCACGCAGATATCGCCGACCGCGCCCGCTTTCAGAAGGCTGGTTGCTTCCGCATTCGAGATCAGGCCAACCTGCATCATGGTGTTAGGATGGGTGAGCTCGCCAACCGAGAGCAACGCCAGATCAACATTGGCACCCCGTTCAAACACGTCCCGGACCATGGACTGTTTCAGGAATATGTCGCGCGTGGCTTCCGAATCCGTGAGGGCGGGAGCCGCGATGTAATAGCACTGCGCCCCGACGATATCGGCCAGATGTGAGGCGGTTTCATGCGGATTGACGAGTGAGGCTTGCGTGAGGCCACCCATCAGCGACACGACGGACAGGTCTTTGTACAAATGCCGGGGAACCGAGCGCAAGGAATAGCGAAGCGTACGTCCCCAGCCCACGCCAACCGACATGCCGTCCTTCAACTGCGAACCCAGGTAGTGCCCAGCGGCATTTCCAATCAGATAGGGAAGCTGGTTGCGATTGAGCGGAGTGGGCACGACCACCGCATGGTGAAGCTTGAACCGTTCCTTGAGTTCTTCCTCCAGGCCCACGCAATCCGCCAGCCGTCCGGTGACCTTGATCTGAACCAGGCCCTGTTCACGCGCCAAAGCGAGCAGGCGATTGATGCGAACCCGGGTCAACCCCAGTTTCTTGCCGATTTCGGCCTGCGTGTTGCTGCCGACAAAATAGAGCCAGGCCGCCCGGGTGGCCAATTGCTCCTCAGGATCAAATCCTAACAATTCCTGCGAGCTGGGCAGTTCCAATTCCATGGCACCGGTTCTCATGTGTTGCTTACCCGGTGAAAGACCCGCCACGGAATTTCAAGTGGCGCGTCCGACAGCAATGTTTTCAGCAAGGCGTTTGCCAGCGGCATTGCGGCTTCATCCAGCACTCCGCCGGCCATCATGGCCCGGAGTGAAGGGGCCGTTGCCACGCCCAGCTCTGCGCCCTCGATGGTGTCGCCCTTCATGGGGCCGTTCCGGGTTTCACTATAGGTGAGCCCGCGGCCCAGATTATTTCCCAGCCGCGAGTTGCGCCCCGCCTGGCATGTGACATAGAGATCGCCAACCCCCGGCATGCCCCAAACGCTTTCCTCCGTGCCGCCCAGCGCCCTGGTCAGGGCTATCATCTCGCGCACGGATTGATCGAAAATAATTGACGCCGCGTTGTTGTTTTGGGCCTTGTTTTCGGCTGGCGCCATACGCGCCAAGGCGCCATGGGTCCAGCCTACCGCAATGGCGAAGAAGTTCTTGAAGGCGGCACAGGTTTCAACGCCCACCATGTCGGTTGAGGGCCGCGGGTGATAGTAATCCGTTTCCAGGGCGGCGCATAATTGCGCCGCCAGCGCCTCGTCATGTGAGACGATAACCGTGCCTGTGAGCCGCCGCACCGCAAGCTCACCCGCAATGCACGGGCCGCCAATGGCCGCCACGGACAGGTCAAATCCCAGCTTTTGCTTCAGGGATTTCGCAACCAGATCGGGCAATGTTCCAAGGGATGCGGATTGGGGATGCATGCCCTTGGTAATCATGAGCACGGGAACAGGTTTTTGGAGTGTTTCCGAAAGGCGCTCAATCGCCCAGCTCACACCCGCTGAGGATACGCCCAGCAAAATCAAATCCGTATCGATGCCAACCGCCTGGGCGAACTGGTCGTATGCATAGCTCTTCACCTGCGAAGGCAGCGTCGCGTTCAGCTTGGGATGAAGCCGGCTTGCTCTTACGCTATCGATGATTTCACCATCCAGATGCGTGCCGACAAGCCGCACTTCAAATCCGCGGTCGGCAAAGGGCAGCGTCATGGCCGACCCCATGACACCGGCGCCGAGAATGGTGACGGTTTTCATCTTATCGCAATCGTGGTTTTGGCGTCGAACAGATGGACCTTGCCGAGCCGCGGGGCGAATTCGACAATGCTGTCGCGCTTGAAGACCTGGCGTTCGCGCACGATGGCGCAGATTTCATCGTCGCCCAGGTCCGCATAGATATGGATTTCAGGGCCGGTTGGCTCGGTTACGGAAATTTTCGCCGGAAAGCCTTTTCCGACGGCCAAGTCCTCTGGTCGAATGCCGTAGATCACCTCTTGGCCAGGCTTTGCCTTATGGTTCTTTGGCAGGGGGAGTTTCACGCCGTCCGCCGCCAGCACATGGGTCTTTTCTGCGACCCCGCTGATCAGGTTCATCGACGGAGAACCGATGAACTGCGCCACGAACAGGTTGATGGGATGGTCGTATACGTCCAGCGGGGTGCCCACTTGCTCGATGATGCCGTCGCGCAGGATGACGATCTTGTCAGCCATGGTCATGGCCTCAATCTGATCGTGTGTGACATAAACCGTTGTTGTTTTCAGCCGTTCATGCAGATCCTTGATCTCGGTACGCATTTGCACGCGGAGCTTGGCATCAAGATTTGACAGGGGCTCGTCGAACAGGAAAACCGCCGGGTTGCGCACGATGGCCCGCCCCATCGCAACCCGTTGGCGCTGGCCGCCGGAAAGTTCCCGCGGATACCGCAGGAGATAGGGCTCGAGATTGAGAATCTTTGCGGCCCAGCTGGTTTTCTCATCGATTTCGCTTTGCGGGCGCTTGGCCAGCACCAGTGAAAAACTCATGTTGTCTTTCACCGTCATGTGGGCATAGAGCGCATAGTTCTGGAAGACCATGGCGATGTTACGGTCTTTTGGGTGCTTGTCGTTCACCCGCTTGCCGGCGATCTCGACATCGCCCCCGGTGACCGATTCGAGTCCGGCGATCATGCGCAGCAAGGTGGATTTCCCGCAGCCCGAAGGCCCCAGCAGAACCACGAAGCTTCCGTCCTCAATGGTAAGGTCAACGCCATGGACGACTTCGATGTCGCCATATTTCTTGACAATGTTTTTCAGTGTTACCGATGCCATGTCATACCTTCATCATTGCGGATCACGCGCGAGAAAATCGTCCAGCAGGCCCGCGTCGTCTGCCAGATCGAGGAATGACCAGCGGTTGCGCACATCGCGGGCATATTTCATGGATCGGCGCCAAAGCTTTACCGGAAGTCCCAATTCGGTTGCCGTTGTGGCGCCACCCGCAGCCTTGAGGGTCGCCGCCATCTTGGCTGGCTCCATGATAAATGCCCGCAGCTCATGGCGCAGTTCGGGCCAGAGGCGCTCGAGCTTGTCGTTGAACGCGGCGGCACCCTTCTTGTCGAAAGACTTCTTCTTCGCTTCGCCGTAGCACATGGACCCGATGGCTTCGCCGTAGCGGTCGATGAATTCCGCCTCTACGATGTGGGTGGCATGAATCTTTGGCGGCTTATCCATGCTGAGGATTTCATTCTGCAGGCGTGCTATCGCAAGCGAGGCTACGCCGACTTGCTGACCGTGCGTGGTGCCGGGATGGTCTTTCCCGGCGAACATGTCGATCCAGTGGGACACCTGGTGTTCGCCCATCGAGCCATGGTGCGAAACGCCGGTGAAATTGACGCCGAAGCCGCACAGCATCAGCACCCGCTGCAAATGGCCATTGGCCGCAACACCGTGTTTGGCAAGGTCGCCCGCGGCAGTGATCATTTTGGGCTCGTCATCCGCTATCAACGCATACGGTGTTGCGGAATAAAATGTGTCAAACAGGCGGTGCGAAGCCCACCAATCGATTTGCGCCGTTGGCCGGCACAGGCTGTCGCCCAGGCCCGCGGCGGAAAGCCGGGTAGGTGCGTCCGCGCATACCTTCAGGTCGATGAAAATCCCGCGAGCGGCGTGGGCCGGCAGCGAAACCTTGTAGCCATTGTTCAGGGTTACCGAAGCGGTGGAAGCTGCATAGCCGTTCATGGAGCTGGCCGTGCCGAAGCAGGCGTATTTGCGCCCGTCCTTGAATGTCGCAAACTTGCAACTGTCGGAGAGGGAGCCTGAGCCCACCACGACGATGGCATCGGCATGCCGTGTCAGCTCCTGCACACGCGCAACTGTTGGCTCATCACAATGCGTATCGCCCGGCATCACAACTTCATCGACGCTGCCGAGGCCCTTAAGTTCCTTCGCCACCCGCTTGCCCATGGCTTCATGGGTATTGACGTCGCTGACCACGGCAATGCGTTTGCCAATTTTCAAGGGCCCGACGAGATCGCCCGCACCGCCCTCAAGGGTATCCTCAATGCGAATGCTTTCGAAGGGCACGTTGGCGGGCCGTCCAGTTTCCGGATCGGGCCAGTCACCCTTCACGACATCGCGTATGAGTGCATTCCAATCCGTCATCAAGTGTCTCCAGAAAAGGCTTGCAGCCGCGCATTCCATTGCGAAAGCGTGGGCCAAAGGTCGCGGTAGATCGCCATCAATTCGCGGTAGGCCTTGTTTTCCTTGGCTCTCGGGCGAAATGTCCTGGATGGCCTCCCGGACATGCTTTCAGAGGCGGCAGGGATGCTATTGAACCATCCGGCGCCCTTGGCTGCTGCCATGGCCGCACCGAGAGAGGAAGCCTCGACCGTTTCCAGCCGCCTGACCTCACGGCCCCCTGCGTCAGCTATGATCTGGCACCATAAATTAGACTGCGCCCCGCCACCCATGACGACAAAATGCTCAATGGCCTGGGTGGCTGCCGCAACACCATCCGTCATCATCACCTGTTCAAGGGCAACACCTTCGAGAATGGAGCGGTAAACATCGCCGCGTGTATGATTGCCGGAAAGCCCCGCGATCACGCCCCTGGCCTTGGGGCTCCAGTAGGGTGTCATGCAACCCAACCAATAGGGCACCAGCATCACGCCGCGGCTGCCCAACGGCGAAGCCTTGGCTTCCCGCTCGAGTGCCGCATGTATGCCGGGGTTCTTCTTTGTATCGACGTTGAACAATCGCTCAACCATCCAGTTCACCAGGAATGTTCCGGTGCGAATGGCCGTTTCGTAGGAATAACCCTCTTCCGCCACGGCAGACATGGTTCGGAACACGGGGTTATGGACATAGCTCTTGCCGAAACTGCCTGATACGACAGCTGTGCCGAGATTGAGATAGGCGCGGCCCGTGACAAAGGTATTGGCGCCAGTGCCGGCGCATTGCCCGTCGCCGCCGCCCGCCACAACAGGGGTTCCAGCCTTCAAGCCCGTGAGTTTGGCAGCAGCGGGGGTGATTTCGCCAATGACTTCGCCGGGCCGGAACAGCTTGGGCAGGTGCGACCGGTTCAATCTCGCTGCGGCAAGTAGGTCCTCGGACCAGTCATAACGCTCCATGTCGATCAGTCCCATCGGATCCGCTGAAGCCGTCGACGTATGCCATTGACCGGTGAGAAAATGCACCAGTATCCCGTGCACTTCGGCCGTCATGGCAGTCTTCTTCCAGAGGCCGGGCATTGTCTTGGCCAGCCACAGGCAGCGCGAAATGCAGGGCGTGACATCGCTGGGCTTGCCGGAAATGCGGTGCAATTCTTCAGCCCCGATCAATTGGGCCAGTTCTTTAGCCTCAACATCGGCCCGCTCATCCAGCCACAATGTGCCGGGGCGCAAGGCCCTGTTGGCAGAATCAAACTGCGCGAAGGATTCCCGCTGGTTGGAAATGGCGATGGCGCCCACCCGCGCCATGTCGATCTTCTTCGAAAGTTGCTTGAGCGCCTTTGCGGCACCATTCGTCCAGTCGCTTACATCCTGTTCAAACCAGCCGGGTTTCGGATTGCTCAACGGTACGCTGGCCCGGCCCTCGGCCACCGCACGGCCGCGCCTATCCCAGGCAATGGCCTTGGTTGTAGTCGTCGATGAATCGAGGCCTATGACGAGATCGGTTTTCATGCGTGATAAAAAAGGGAGGCAGCGCGAAGCTGCCTCCCGCCTTCCCAAGGATTAGAGCAAACCTGCATCGGCTACTTGCGCGTCAATGAGGCCCGCAATGGTGTCCATACACTTCTTGGCGTCGCCGCCGAAGTCCTGGCCCGTCAACAGCTTGCCGAGGTTCACTGGAATCTCGTTGTTGGAGAAGCCAGCCCACAGCGGCATGTCGGGTTCCGACGCGATGTTGTTGTCGATGATCCACTTCACCATTTCGAGATGGCGTGTGGTGCCTGGTCCGACAACGGCCTTGGCCTTTACGCGCTCGTCAGCGAACGAGGAGAGGCGCATCGGCGCGAAGCCACCCAGCAGGGTGCAACGCGTCATCACGTCCTTCGAGCATGCCCACTGCGTGAACAACCAGGCTGCGTCGATGTTCTTTGAGTACTTGGACAGGCCAAGCACCGAGCCGCCCTGGTGCGCATAGCCCGGGATTTCGCCGAAGCCCACGTCAGCCTTGGCGCGGAGCGGCTTGCCAACGAGCGGCTTGGCCGGCATCCACAGGCCCTTGACCTTGGAGTCGTCCGCGTCAAGGCCCGGGAAGAACTCATCCCAGGATTCGACAAGGGCGCACTGGCCCGAGGCCATCATCTGCCACTGGCCGTCCCATGTGGAGTTGAGCGACTCAGCCGGAGCGTTCTTCGCGAGTTCTTGGTAGCGCTGAAGGCCGGCAATGGCGGCCTCGTCGTTACCCTTGAACTTCTTGTCCGAACCGAAGATCGAGCCGCCTTCGTTCCACACCATCTGGGTCCAGTCGCAGTTCAGCGAGTAATGGCCCGACTTGGCCTGGAGACCGGTGCCGAACATGCCGTTGGCTTTCTCGGCTTCGGTGATCTGTTTCACCGCGGTCATGAATTCGTCAGGCGTGGTCGGAACCTTGATGCCATGCTTGTCCAGAATGTCCTGGCGGAACATGGTCATGAAGATCGGGATGTCGAAGGGAATGCCGACCCACTTGCCTTCGTAGGCGGCAAGGCCTTCCACGAGCGGCTTCGAGAAGTCTTCCCAGTCGAAGCCAGGCATCGCAAGATCCGGCTTGTCCTTGTAGTATTGGGTGGGGTCTATGGTATCCTGGCTGAAGGTCGCAACCCAGGACTGGTCGAGATAGTAAACGTCATAAGAGCCGAGCTGGCCCTGCACGTCCTGCGTCGCCTTGGCGAGAACCTGCTCAAGCGGCACGATCTCGATTTCCACTTCGATGCCGGTAGCATCGGTGAACTCGCCCTTAAGCTTGTCGAGAACGACCGTCGGAGGCGTTGCTTCGGATGTGTAGCGGATCTTGGTGCCCTTGAACGGGCCGCTCACGTCTTTCAGCCACTGGGTGACGCTGGCGTCCTGCGCGAAGGCCTCGGTGCCGATCAGGCTGGTGTCGCCGCGGAAGCCGCGGGGATTGCCGAGCAGTCCCGCCGAGAAGGCCGAAAGGCCGACGCCGGCCATGCCAAGCTTCTTGAGGAAATCGCGCTTGGAGATGCGCCTTGCAGCAAAATCACGTGCGGTATCGGCAATAAACGTTTTCTTGTCGTGTTCTCTAAAGCTCATTTTATATCCTCCCATTGGGTTTATCGTTCAGAATCTCGTTCGCAATCTCACTCTTTCAGGGATCCAAGAGTGAGGCCGCGGACCAGATGGCGTTGGACGAGCAGGATGAAGATGAAGCTCGGGATCGCTGCGGCCGTTCCCAGCGCCGCGATGAAACCCCACTCATTGCCCGTCGAGGTCACGAATGTTTGAATTTTGACAGGAACCGTCCGAATGGTCGTCGTCAGGAACAGCGACAGCAGGAATTCGGTCCAGGAAAAGATGAATACCAGCACGGCGGAGGCCGCCACACCGCCACGCACCATCGGCAGCACCACCTTGCTGAACGACTGCCAGCGTGTGGCGCCGTCAATCATCGCGGCCTCGTCGACATCCTTGGGCACATCGTCGAAGAACGATTTCATAAGCAGAAGGGCGATGGGAAGGTTCATCAGTGCGTAGATCATCATCAGGCCGAGATAGCCGCCATAGAGGCTGTCGTTGTCACGCAACCCCGCGTCCTTGTAGATCGTCACCAGCGGAATCAGGATAGCGATGGGCGGCATGAAGCGCTGCCCCAGAACCCAGTTGAGATATGCGGCACGGCCCTTGAAGGCCATGCGCGACAGGGCATAGGCGGCAAAGACCGCCACCGCCATGGTCACCACCGTGGCGCCAATCGAGACCACGCCCGAATCAAAAATGGCGCGGCGCGAATCATAGGCTCCCGCACCACCCACACCCATGCCGATGCCCTGGTCGATGGCGAGGCCGGATCGCGACAAGCCGAGCAACGTGACGGCGTAGTTGATCAGCGTCGGCACGAAATCGAAGAACACCACGCGGTCCTTGTCAAACACTGCGGAGATCGGCTTGATCGAAGTCAGCGCCCACCACAGGATGGGAAACATGAAGATGAAGGTCACGAACACCGCGGCGATGTCGCGCAGGATTCGGAGGTGGCGTGGCTGTTCCATCAGAGCTTCACCTTGAAGACTTTCATGAAGACGAAGGACGTGAGGATGACGATGATGAGCGTTAAGAGCGCAATGGTGGATGCATAGGGGAAGTCGGCATTGCCGAAATAGATGCGGCCGGCATAGGAGGTCAATGTTTCGGTGGCTGTGCCGGGGCCTGAATCGGTCATTACCTTCACGTAGTCGAAGGCGCGAAACAGATCGATGCCGCGAATCAGTACCGCAATGGCGATGACCTTGGACATCATCGGAAGTGTTAACTTGAAGAACACCTGCGTGGCCGTAGCCCCGTCGATAGCAGCGGCCTCGAAGGGCTCCTTTGGCAGCGAACGAAGCCCAGCCAGCATGATCAGCACCATGAACGGCGTCCATTGCCACACTTCCGCCAGCAGCACGCCCGCCATGGCGGTGGACGCCGTGCCAAGAATGGAGAAGCCCGGCGGCAGGAGCCCCGCAGCGATGATGCCGCGCGCCAGAACCCCGAAGGAACCGTTGAGCATGAGGAGAAACATCATGGCGGTCACAGCGGGGGGAATCACCAGAGGCAGGGTCATCATGGCGCGCAGAAGTCCGTAGCCCTTGCGGTCCGAATCCAGCAGCAGCGCAATTGCCATGCCGAGAACCAGCTGCAGCAATAGTGCAGCACTCGTGTAGACCAGGGTGTTCCCCAAGGCGTTCCAGACGCGCTCATCGCCGAGAAGTTTTGACCAGTTATAGGTTGGCGCCAGAGTGAGCTTCCGGGTGACGGGATGCTTGCGCTGCAACGACAGCCAGATTGCATAGAGCAGGGGGTAGAGACCGAAGACCACCATCAGCGCCGAAGCCGGCAGCAGCCACGGCAACGGATGTTCGGAGATCATCCATCTCGGCAACACACTGGTTTTGGCTGCTGTGGTTGTCATGAAATGATGCGGCGCCTCAGGAACAGGCGGAAAGGCGCACCCATGCTATCATCAATCACGCCTTGAACCTCCCATTTGAACTTTTGTTTTTTTTATTTACAATTGTTCAGGCAAGTTAAGGGCTAATGCTTTACGGTGTCAACGATGAATTTTATCCGCTGTCCTGTAGCGTGGGATCCCAAAAAGAATCGCGGCCAGGTTTGTCCAACCTGACCGCGACTTTGTGGGACTTTAAAAAGTTCACACGCGAGAAATGTCTAGCCGCGCCAGACGACTCCAGTCCGGGAATTCACATAAACCAGGATGCGATGGCCATTGCGTTTGGCTACGAATGTATAGGTCCGGCCTTGACATTCGCGCGTTGAAACATCGCGGAAACCATGGTTGCGCACGATCTGCTTCGCCTGGCCGCATGAAATATTGGTGCGATGTTGCTTGGGACGGTACCAGCCGCGGCCACTATAATAGCGATAGTCGGGACC
Organism: Hyphomicrobiales bacterium; assembly: GCA_038251095.1. Classification (GTDB taxonomy): domain Bacteria; phylum Pseudomonadota; class Alphaproteobacteria; order Rhizobiales; family Aestuariivirgaceae; genus Aestuariivirga. The sequence goes on along the minus strand of JBBSBQ010000009.1, from coordinate 71,209 downwards.
CATGCGATGATCATAGTATGGCTCGCCCAAATAGAGTCTGAAATTCACTTTGGCTTCGGCCACCGAAGCCATGCCGCCGGCAATCGCCGCTGCTGCCAGCAAACCGATAATCATCTTCTTCATAGCGATATTTCCTCCAAATATTTATGATCAACAAACGCAGTGATGGCGAATTGGTTCCAATCTATCTGCGGTTTGTTTGATAAAAGCGCGTAACATCCAAGATTATCAGGTGTTATCCTTTATATACAACTGATGCGTGTATCGTCTTGTAGACCACTGTTTCATTTGAAGAATATTGGATAGAGGCAGGGGCGTTGAAGCTCGCACTCACCAATCCAACGATAGGCGTCATGAACAGCATTGCAATTGCCAAGGCAACCGGCTGGATGATCTTTTTTGCAGCATTTTGAATGTGGGTCATCATGTAAATAATAACCCTTCCGCAGAGATTTGGTTCCCTCATAACGGAAAGACATCAGATAATCTGTCTAACGACCTTTAGTGCCGTACTTTGGCGGCGCGCCGTTTACGCCTGATTCTCCGCAGAAGCTTGAGTGTGAGCTCAATCGTGCAGATAAACCCTTCCGCATCGAAAAGCCTCTCCACTTTTGCTCCTGCAAGGCTCTTCTCTATAAGCGCGGAACCGAACCCGCGGGTTTCGAGCGACGTGATTTTCGGTCCGCCGCGCTCGCGCCAGGTGAGACTGAGGATGGAGCCGGCATTGGCGTTGCTTTCAATCCGCCAGCTCAACTCGATTTTTCCGTGTGGAGTGGAAAGGGCGCCAAATTTTAGGGCATTGGTAGCAAGTTCATTGAAGATCAATCCAAAGGGAACCGCATATTCGGCAGGAAGATTGACTTCGGGGCCTGAAATCGTAAGCTGTTCGCCTTCGGCGACGTAAAGCAAAAGCAGATGCCGCGCCAACGCCCGCAGTTCCGCGCCCTTCCAGTCATTGGCGGTAAGAATATCCTGTGCCGCAGCGAGGCTGTGCAGCCGGCCGGAAAATTTCGCGGCAAAGTCTTCGGGATTTGGCGATGTTTTCAAAGTCGAGCGCAAGATGGCCTGCAATATGGCAAAGGAATTCTTCACGCGGTGCGCCAGTTCACGCGTCATGAGCCGCTGTCGCACCTCCCATTCCTTGCGGTCGCTGATATCATGCATGGCAACGGAAATCGCGATAACGGAGCCATTCGGTGCCTTGACGGGACCAAGCGCCACCGATACCTCGACAAAACTTCCGTCTTTTCGCACCCGGCGGGCATCATAGAGTGGAATGGCTTCGCCTGCGCTGGCGCGAACCAGGTAATTTCTCTGATCGTGATGGTCGGCCGGTGCCGCCAGGATGCGGATGTGCTGTCCGATTGCCTCCGCAGCGGTATAGCCAAAGAGCCGCTCCGCAGCCGGATTCCAGGCCTCAATGTAACCTTCAAGCGTGACGCCGAACAGCGCATCGTGAGAAGCGGCCGCCACAGCCGCCATGCGGGCCGTTTCACCTTCGGCGCGCTTGCTTCCGGTAATGTCGTGGTTGGTTTCAAGGATCAGGATTTCGCCATCTGTTTCGATTGCCTGGTGGCGACTTTCCACGAAGACCTGACGGCCATCCTTGGTCAGGTGCTGCACCTCGCCCGTCCAGCTTCGCACCGTGTTGAGGAGCTGCATGAGTTCTCCCAGTTCGATGGGATGAACCGTGCGCAGCAGCTTGTGGCTGTTCTGGCCCAGCGCCTCTTCCCGCGTGAAGCCATAAAGCTGTTCAGCGCCCCTGTTCCAGTCCACGATGCCTTTTTCCGGATGCCAGACAAAAATCGGCTCAAACGACAACTCAATCAAATCCGTTTGGCGGCTCAGGGATTGGGCAGCCTTCTTACGTGCCGATATGTCAATGATAAGCCCGGTCCGGCGTATGATGGCGCCTGAATTGTCACGAAACACACGGCCTGAATCAAGCACCCAGACATAATAACCTGCCTTGTGCTTTAGGCGGTATTCCATGACATAATTGTCATTCTCTTGCAGAAACCCCGAATCCTGCGGAGTCTTAAGGCGCTCCCTGTCGAGGGGATGCTGAAGCGCCGTCCATCCCTCCACGGTGGGCGCAACCTCATCGACCTGCCACCCAAGGATCCGCGTTAACCCGGCGCTCCGCCATACCTTTTGGCTGGCAATGTCCCAATCGTAAATAAGTGCCCCTGCGGCTTCCTCGGCCTTTTCCAAGCGCTCGGAAACCAGACGCAACGACGCCTCAGCGGCGCGACGCAAACGCTTTTCATTTTCCACCTGGTCGGGAGTCATGAGGCTGTCGTCCAATATCACTCCCTGTTTCCGGCATTTTGCCCAAATAAACACGGAGGTATCAAAATGGTTCCGCCCAATTTGATTTTATTACGCAATTTGGACAAGTCGTATATCGCGAGTGGGGTCACTTTTTGCCATGGAACTAATTTGCTGCCAACTGCTTTGGCTAGGGCGCCAGCATACCATATGCAGAGCCAGCATACCATATGCAGAGGGTGACTGCGCAGTCGCAAACCTGATAGGGCCAGGATTATTAAACAAGGATTATTAAAAATGAGCATGATCGACCCAAAGGGATCCCGCCCGTCCACCCTCATTAATAATTTGGCCAGACTTCAGCGGGCTGGTAATTTGAAGCTTGTTAAAACTGAAGTGCCGGAGAATTCCGACACACGAATTTTGCCATCAAATGATAATTACGCGACTGACCTTAACGCAATATGATAACTCAGAAGCGTGATCTCAGGACAGGCCAGCCTTTATGGCTTGCAAACAAACCGGCTTGGCCCAAAATCGATGGATCAGCCAATGGCATCCATGCCGATGTGATCGTGGTGGGAACCGGTATTTCCGGAGCCTTGGTTGCCGATGCGCTGATGCAGGCTGGTTACTCGGTGCTTGCCCTTGATCGCCGCGAACCAATGTCGGGATCGACCCCGGCGAGCACCGCTTTGCTGCAATTCGAGCTTGATACGCCCCTCATCGAACTCTCGCGCAAGATTGGCAAGTCTGATGCCGCCCGGGCCTGGTGGCGGTCTGTCGAGGCGGTGCGCGCGTTGCAGGAACGCATACAGACCTTGCAGATACGTTGCGGTCTTGCGGAGAGATCGACGATCTACCTTCCCGGAAATACACTCGGAACCAGTCAGCTAAAGCGCGAAGCCGCGGAACGGCAGAAATTGGGCCTGCGTTCGGAATTCATCGGTCGCCAGCACCTTTTTGAGTTGACCGGCATGGAGAAGCCTGGCGCCATTCTTTCGCAAGGCAACGGCGAGGCCAATCCGGTGCGGCTGGTCGCGGGCCTCTGGCGTCATTTCCTCGCAAAAGGGGGACGCATGGTGGCCAATATTGAGGTTACCGAGGTTGAACAAACGCGCTCCCGCGTCTGTCTCAAAACCAAGGATGGGCAGTCTATAACTGCAAAATATGCCGTATTCTGCACGGGCTACGAACTCATGAAATTTGCCCGGCCCAAAGACTATAAAATCATTTCGACCTGGGCCTTGGCCACGCCGCCCCAGCCGGACAGGATTTGGCCCAGAAAAAGTCTGATATGGGAAGCGGCCGATCCTTATCTTTACATGCGAACAACGGGCGAGGGCAGGGTGATCGTGGGTGGGGAAGATGAATCTTTCTCCGACGACGTACTTCGTGACAAGCTAATCCCGAAAAAAATCGCGGCGATCGCTAAAAAAGCAAAACGCATTTTCCCAAACATTGATTTCACCGCCGACTTTGCCTGGACCGGCAGCTTCGGTGAATGCCCAACGGGGCTTCCCGCCATCGGCCCCATCAAGGAACTGCCGCGTTGCTACGCCGTGCTCGGATTTGGCGGAAACGGCATCACCTTCAGCATGCTGGCCGCTCAGCTGGTTTCCCGTCATATGCAGGGGATAACAGACCCCGACGCGGAGATTTTCAAGCTTTAGGGTGGATGATTGACACTATGGTACCCGTGTCGCCGGTCTTAACGTCAACTTTGGCTTCAAGTTGCTGTGCCAGCGCTTTGACAAGTGCTGTTCCAAGGCCTGTAGATTTTTGATCTGATTGTTCCTGCATTCCACTGCCATTATCGGACACTGATAGTATCCAGCTCTTTCCTTTGACCTCGTATCCGACCACTATACGACCTTCCGTCATATCGCCGGGGAATGCATATTTTAGGGCGTTAATCACCAATTCGGTAACGATGAGGCCAATGCTCACGGCTTGTTCCGAGTGCACGCTTCCCGGGCCGGCTTCCACACTCAGGACAATCGGCCTCTGTTCGCGGTCCATTGACCCCGATAACGCTGCGCATAGTTTCTTCAGATAGAAGGTTAATTCGACTTCTTCCCCCATGCCGGTTGCCTTGAGGTGCTGCTGTAATGAAGCAACGGACATGACCCGCCGGTGGGCATCCTCAAGATGCCCTCGCGTCTCTTCGGATTGAACCGAGCGTGCCTTCATGAGAAGAATGCTGGCGATAACCTGCAGGCTGTTGGCCACCCGGTGGCTCATCTCCGAAAGTAGCATGTCCTTTTGCTCACTAAGGCTGTGAAGCAGCCGTTCTGCAATGCGCCGGTCGGTAATGTCCTCGATTGCTAGCAGGAGGGTCGTATTCAGGTCGCCCTGGTAAAAAACCTTGCGGTCATTGAGCAGCATGGTGCGTCGGCCAATAGTTGGAAAATCCTGTTCAACCTCGAAATTATCCATGACGCCGTGTTCGGGGATAATCCGCTCAAGGAGTTCGCGAAGCGCCGCGTTGTTCCACTCACCAGCGCCCAAGCCATAGAGCAATCGCCCTTGCGTTTCAGCGGAGGCCGTTTGGAATGTGGTGTAGAATGACCGGCTGGTCGCGACGACGCGCAGATCTCCATCTAGTACAAGAAGGGATTCCCTCACGGTATCCACCAAGGCCTGCGCCAGGGTGCCGCCATCGGTAATACTGTCCATTTGGTCCTTTTCCGACCAAGCGTACGTGCCTTTTCCGAGGATAGCAAAATCACATTCCTGGCAGGGATCTGCAGGGTTAGCAGATGGAACCAATTGCGCATTAAACCGTTAATGCGTGGAACAATCACTTTACCTTGAAAGGACACGGCCATGGCCAAAGCTAAAAAACCACGGACAAACGGATACTACCGGACTGCAAGCGCAGGGCTGAACGGCTCTCGCCGCATTTTGGATGATGTTATGGCGCTGGCTGGGACCCTTGTAAGAAGCCAGAAGGACATGGGTGCTGACAAGCTGAACTCACTTGCGTCGCTGACGCGCGAATATGCCGCTTCCATGACGGACTTGCCAAACCTCCGCGTTCAGGTCGCTTCCGCGGCCGACAGCCTCGAAGGCGTGGCAGATTACGTTATGCATACTGAAATCGAACAAATGGTAGGTGATGCCGGAACTTTTGCCCGCCGCCATCCGTTGGCGACTTTGGCTATGACAGTTGCGGCGGGCATGGCGGCGAGCCGCCTCATGTATCGGCAGCCTGTCAAAATGACTGCGGCATCCAGCCGCAAGTCGAGCGCGCGTCGCACCTCTGCTTCGGGCACACGCAAGTCAACAGCTCAGGCGCGTCGCACCAATGGTCACGCCCATGCCTAAGGCGGGCGCAGAACCGCTCCACTATCCGTCATCAAAGCCGGCCTTCCCCAAACTCTTCGAAGAACTCGCTGGCAACGGGAAGCGCTGGCTCGATGCGGAGCTCGCTTTGGCGAAGGCCGAGGCAGTCCTTCGTGTGCGTGGCTATGCAACCGGACTGGCTGTGGCTTTTGCCGGCTTGGCAATCCTTATCGCAGCAACAGTGATTCTGGCACAGGCTGGCGTGGCGGCCTTGACGCCGCTCGTGGGTGGCCCTGCAGTCGCAGGCTTGTTGGTTGGCGCTGCTCTGTTGGTTGTCGTCCTCGGTTCGGCGTTCGTGGCCAAAAATTTGCTCGTTTCTAAAACGCCTCCCATAGGTCTGATATTTCGCTGGCTCTCAGGCGATGAGAAGGGAAGCGGTGTTAAATGAGCTCCTTGCAACAGCTTGAAAAGGAAGCGATTGAGCGCCGGGCGCAGTTCAACGCCACCTTGGCCGATGTGCAAAGTCGCACGACACTTCCCGGCCTGGTCAAGGAGGCGCTCTTGCATTTGGACCCACACCTTTCGCGGCTGCCGCCAGCGTTTCTGGCCGTCAAACGGCACCCCATTCTGGCTGCCGGCGCTATCGCAGGCGCAAGCTGGTTGCTCAATAAGGTTTTGCGGCCCGTGCGTCGCAGACACAAAAATGGTCGTCCTGGGGCCGCTGACTACACCCGCATTACGCCCACCAACCGCCAAACACTCAAAAAGGAGATAACCCATGAAATCGACTGAACAAATATCAAAAGCCGCGAAGGACCTCAGCCCAACCGCCAAAGCCAGAGTTGCCAGGAAAACCAAACCCGCAGCACGCAAGCTGGCAGCTTCTGCCAAGCGGGCTTCCCGCTCTGCCACCAAACGCGTGTCAAAAGGGCAATCCACCCTGGCAGGCTACAGCGACTCGGCGTCCCGCCTCATTGCCCGCGGCAAAGCTGCGTTCGGTGATGCTTATGCGTGGGCGGGTGAAGCGAGCCACTCCTTGCCAAGAAGCACCCGTGACTTGGGCCTGCCCGATCAGAAGTCCTTGAAAGCCATGATTGATGACCGGCCGCTGATTATTGGTGCGGTGGGCCTGGGAATCGGCGTAGCACTTGGTTCGATGCTCCCCTCGGTCAATCTTACAGGCCGGGCAAAGCCGGCCCGGGCCCGGTCTGCGCGCCGGAAATAATCTAAACCGATAATCCAAAAAAGGGAGAAGCTAGTTGGCCTCTCCCTTTTCCGGTTTGATGGCAGCAATTTAGGCTGCCGCTTTCCGGTTGATGCAGTCTTCGGCAAGGCGGGGTAACTTCTTGTTTGCGGTCTGCTCATCATCAAGGGTCTTCTGAAGCAGCAATTCCGCATCCTTCAACCCAAGTTGGCGAGCCCATCAGGCGAGGGTGCCATAGAGCGCGAGTTTCGCTGAGTGTTGCTCAATGGCTTCTTAGAGAGTTGGGCAGGCAGCTTGCTTTGCCATTTTTTCACGGGGCGAATTTCATTGCGTCTAATGCAGACCGAAAAACGAGAGAACGGCCATGATCACGACAACCTATCCCACTAGATAAATTATTGAGTCCTTTACAATTCTCCTGCTTTGCTGAGGAAAAAGGGACACATACATGTGCCCCGCGTTATTTTTGAATGCTTGGCGCAGAACTTGGTTCCGCGCACCAACTATGGCCCTGGTTTTCCGCGGCGCTCGCTATTGTCGCTGGAGCAAAAACCGTCGGGTGCCAGTTCCCACCACTCAGATGCCAGAATTTCGGAGTTCCAAACTTTCTTCTGTGGCTTATCGGCTCACCTGTTCTGCTCTGCGTGTTTGACGTCATCTGAGATCAGCTTATCAGCCATTTTATGCCGTCTCCTCTTCGGTTGCGCCATTCTTTATGGCTTGCCGTTCTGCGAGAAATCGGACTGCAGGCCTGAATGTAAGGGCAATGAAACTAGCCAAAACCACGGGAAGCAGGAAATCGCGTGCGACATACACCGTCACGATGATCGCGATGAAAAAAAGACTGTGTTGCGCCGTGCGTAACGGCTTTGCTTAATTGGGCTTCTCGGGGGAGAGGTCCACCATCGGTGGTCCCCTTAGATTTTACCCATAAGGATAAGAATGATAAGAATTACAAGCACAAGTCCCAAGCCGCCGGACGGGCCATAGCCCCAATTGGCGCTGTGACCCCACCTGGGCAAAGCACCGATCAGAATCAAAATGAGAATGACAACGAGAATAGTGCTGAGCATGGAAGTCTCCTGATCCGCATCGCAGCCCCGACGCGCAGCACTAACGCGCGACGGCGGGTTTTGTTCCATTCTGGCTTAGGAAAAAGATGTACGGATGTCAGCCGCGGTGAGAACCGCTGAGAACCGCTTCCGAATGGGCGTCAGGACCGAATTTTTCATCACTATCAATTTGCATGAGAGCGGCCAGCCTGGCTCGCGCGCGGTTGACCCGGCTTTTGATGGTTCCCACTGCTACGTTGCATATCTCCGCAGCCTCTTCATAAGAGAAGCCGGAAGCGCCGACCAGAATAATTGCCTCGCGCTGGTCTTCAGGCAAATGCGCCAGTGCGCCACGCAGATCGGCCATATCGAGGTGGCCATCCTGTTCAGCATGCACCGCCACCCGGCTAGAATAAAAACCGTCGGCATCCTCCACCTCGCGCTTGCGTTTGCGCAGTTGGGTGTAAAATTCATTGCGGAGGATGGTATAAAGCCACGCCTTCATATTGGAGCCGGGCTCGAAACTTTCATAATGCTTCCACGCCTTCATCAGCGTTTCCTGGACGAGGTCGTCAGCCCGGTCGCCCCGCGCCGTGAGCGATAGGCCAAACGCGCGCAAGCCCGGAATCGCGGCTATGAGCTGTTCGCGAAACTCCGTGGACATTGTCATGCTGCGCCTGCCTCGAAATGGGTCATGGGAAAATCCAGCTTATTAAGGCTTTTTTTGCGAACTTTTCGCTTCGAGCTGGTTTAGCAACTCCACAAACCGGTCGGGAACCGGCTGCTGGGCAACCTCATCATAAAAGTTGCGCAGGCGCTGTCCGATCAAATCATAGATCTCGGGCTGGTTAGATGCATGGTTCATCTTTTCAATCTTTTTTTCAGTCTTATTGTTTGGTTTTGCCGCTTTGTCGCCGTCTTCAACCATGTGTCACCTGATTTATGCATGGTCCGCCCGCCAAGGCCAAAAATTGGGCATTTTGGCATTACGGAACCAACATGTTAATGCCAAACGCTTGGAATGGTTCCTATTGATTCAAAAAATGTTTATCAGGGGGGAACATAAGTACAAATCAAACGTTAACAGCTTTGACTTGCTGCGGCTGAGAGGCCAAATTACGTTGTTTCGATACCAAATTGAGGGATAAATATGAGTCTTGCAGCCAATATAGCACCACATTTGCCCTATTTGCGGCGGTTTTCGCGGGCTCTGACCGGCAGCCAGCACAGTGGCGATGCCTATGTGGCGGCCCTTCTGGAGGCGATTATTGCTGATCCTTCCCAGTTTGAAGCCGGTCCCAATATACGGGCTTCCCTCTACCGTAGCTATTGCCGCCTGTGGGAATCAATTTCGCTGAACCTCAAAAAACCCAACATTGGCCAGGATTGGGAAGCGTCGGCCCAGCGCCAGTTGGCCACCATTGCCCCCCAAGCCCGGGAAGCCTTCCTGCTGATGGCAGTTGAAGGATTCACCAAGGAAGAAATCGGACTTATCCTGGCAAAGAAGCCGGCGGAAATCCTGGCCCTTCTGGATGAAGCGTCAAAAACCATTGTCGATCAGGTCGCCACTGATGTCTTGATCATCGAGGACGAGCCCATCATTGCCATGAATCTGGAGGCGCTTGTGGAGAGCCTCGGTCACCGGGTGACCGGCGTTGCCCGCACCGAGCAGGAAGCAATTAAGCTCGCGTCGACCAAGCGCCCTGGCTTGGTGCTCGCCGATATCCAGTTGGCCGACGGCAGCTCGGGCATCGACGCTGTCAACAAAATGCTGTTGGATTTCCAGGTGCCGGTGATCTTCATCACCGCATTCCCGGAACGCCTGCTGACCGGTGAAAAACCGGAGCCTGCTTTCCTCATCACAAAACCATTCATGCCGGACATGGTAAAGGCCGTCGTCAGCCAGGCGCTATTCTTCGATACGAAATCGCGCGCTGCCGCCTAGCGGAACCAGGAAGCCTCTTCGACGTTTACTCTTAAGGTCGGGCATCTCTGCCTGACGCGAGAAATGTAAAGGAGAAGGTCATGAAATGGGATCGTGTTGAAGGAAACTGGAAAGAAATCAAAGGTAAGGCACAGCAACAGTGGGGCAAGCTTACCGATGACGATCTTGATGTCATTGAAGGTCGCCGCGACGAGTTGGAAGGCCGCCTGCAGAAGCATTATGGCTACGCCAAGGACAAGGTGAAAACCGAAGTTGATTCGTGGCTTGGGCGCATCTGAACATTAGGCGGCTGGTTTTAGCACCGGCCGCCCATTTTTAACCTTTGAGGGAGCACTCCATGTTCACAGCGAAAGACTACGATCAGGCATTACTCACGCCTCATAAGATCTTCGATCTGCCGATGGAGGTGGTCGAAACCGATTCCATGACTGCCAACCAGAAGTTGAAGGTTCTGAAGCGCTGGGAAGCGGACGCCAATGATTTGGAAGTCGCTGCCAACGAAAACATGACGGGCGGTGAAAGTTCGCGCCTGGGTGAAGTGCGCAAGGCCATTCATGAATTGTGCAAGCGCGAAGGCGTTGATGAGAAGGACTGCAACGACTTGCATTAATCCATTGGACGCACATTCCAAGGCCGGTCTCGCGACCGGCCTTTTTTATTGCGTATGGTCGCCAGTAGCCAGCGGCAAGGACATGCTGCAAACTCCGCCTTCGTCCTTCAGGGAAATGAGGAATTCACCTGGCGATGGAGTTTCAACACCCGGCGGCAAATCATCAATTTCACTTTCACGCCTTGTCAGTTTAATTTCATAGCGCGTCGATCCAAATTGCGTTGATACTTCAAACTCGGTCCAAGTCACCGGAACGCATGGTTTGATGCGCAAAAGCGAACCTTCGCGGTTGACGCCAAGGATAGCTTCCAGTCCGGCACGGTACATCCATCCGGCGGAACCGGTGTACCAGGTCCAGCCGCCACGACCCACATGCGGTGCCATGGAATAGACATCGGCAGCGATGACATAGGGTTCCACGCGGTAGGTCCTGGCCTCCTCCTCGGTCCGCGAATGATTGATCGGATTGATCAAGGAGAATAATTCCAGCGCCCGGTCCGCCTGGCCCAGCTTGGCATGGGCAAAGACCGACCAGATGGCGCCATGCGTATATTGCCCGCCGTTTTCGCGGACGCCCGGTGGATAAGCTTTGATGTAACCCGGGTCTTTGGGCGCCTTGTCAAAGGGTGGGGTAAACAACATTGCCAATGAGTCCTTCTGCCGCACCAGTTGCCGATAGGATTCGTCCATGGCGGCAACGGCACGTTCGCGTGGTGCCGCACCCGACAGCACCGCCCATGACTGGACAATGGAATCGATACGGCATTCCTCGTTCTGGGCCGATCCAAGGGGCGTGCCATCGTCAAAGAACCCGCGACGATACCAGTTCCCGTCCCAGCCGTGCTTTTCAAGCGCGGCTTGCAACTTCTTCACGCGCTCACGCCAGGCGGCGGCGCGTTTGACGTCCCCGCGCTCCTCGGCAACCGGGGCAAAGGTCTTCAGGGTGGTAAGCAGGAACCAGCCCAGCCATACACTTTCGCCTTTTCCGCCTTCGCCAACCCGGTTCATCCCGTCGTTCCAGTCGCCGGTGCCCATCAGCGGCAGGCCATGGGCGCCAGGAGGCAGACTGCGATCCAGGGCACGGGCGCAATGCTCGTAGAGGCTGGCGGAATCCTCCGATAGGGCGGGTTGGAAAAATGCGTCGTGCTCGCCGGGCGCCAGCGATTGCCCTTCAAGGAACGGAACAACTTCATCAAGAATGTCGCGGTCTCCCGTCACCTTTACATAGTGGCTCACGCAATTCGCAAGCCATACGGTGTCATCGGAAATCCGCGTTCGAACACCCATGCCAGTGGCGGGAAGCCACCAATGCTGAAAATCCCCTTCGACGAATTGCCGGGCCGCAGCGCGCAGGATATGCTCACGCGCAATCCTAGGGCGCGTGGTGAGGAGCGCCATTGAGTCCTGCAATTGATCGCGAAAACCATAGGCGCCGCTGGTCTGATAGAAGCCTGACCTCGCCCACATGCGGCAGGAAAGCGTCTGATAAAGCAGCCAGCCATTGAGCATGATGTCAAAGGCGCGGTCCGGCGTTTTGACCCGCACGGCACCAAGCGTTTCGCTCCAGTAGTGTTTTACGTCACCCAGAATCTCATCGATACTGCTTGTTCTGTACCGAGTGATCAGGGATTGCGCTTCCGCGGCATTTGGGGCCGCACCCAGCATGATCACCACTTCGGCGGAGCCACCTGGTTCAATCGTGATAACGGTCTGCAACGCACAGCAGGGGTCCAATCCGGCGCCGGTGCAGTTTGACAGGGCAGCCGGCATGGTCAGGGCGCTCGGATTTGCAAGACGGCCAAAGGGACCTAAAAACTCGCGGCGGTCTCCTGTCCAACTGGTCTGCTGGCCGGCCATATCGGCAAATGCAATTTGTTCGGCAGACTGGGTCCGCCACGGATTGCGCGCAAACATGGCATGGGTCTGTCCATCAATGGTGGTTGTTACAAACGGGGCCGTGGCGGCGCGCGCAGTTCCCAAAACCCATTCGGTATAATAGGTCACAGTCAAAGTCCGCGACACTGACGAATCATTGGTCAGTTTCAATCTGGACAGTTTAATCGAGTCCGTTAACGGCACCAGCTGCAGCAGTTCCATGCGCAGCTTGTGCGCATCACGTTCGAACACGCTATAGCCAAAGCCGTGCCGCGCCAGATGGGTTCCCTCACCGGATTTGAGGGGAGCCAAGGTGGGCGAGATCAAAAAGCCGTCTTTTTTGTCCTGAACGTAGAACGCCTCGCTCAGGCGGTTGCTGACGGGATCGTTGCTCCAGCCCGTCATCTGGTTGTCACGGCTGTTTCCAGCCCAGGCATAACCGCCGCCGTCAGCCGCGCATTGAAAGCCAAAGGAGGGATTTGCGATGACGTTGATCCACGGGGCGGGTGTTGGCCGGTCAGCATCGGGAACCGTGACATACTCGCTGCCGTCCGCTGAAAATCCACCGAAACCGTTGAAGAATTCGAGGTGCCTCGTGCTGGCGGCAACCGACTTTGCCCGGGGCAACGGAGAAGTGAGCTCGTTCGGCTGGCTGAAGGGTACAACTGCAGTGTCGCGCACCCGCGATAGCTGGCTGGCGAGATCGCCGCGGCGGCCAATCAATACAACCCTTGCAACGGCGGGAAGAACCCGCAAGGTTTCCTGTGACAGGAGATCGGCCCTAAGGGCAAAGACCTGGCCCATTTCACCACCCAGTGCAGGGGCGCTAATAACGTTGATTTTGCGAACCAGCGCCTCGATCGCGCCCTGCAAATCCTGAGCATAGGACGACCCGCGGTCATTGAGGATCACAAGGTCCACAACAAGGCGCTTGGTTTTCCAGTATTCGAAAGCATGCAGGAGCTGGCGCACGATCTCTATGTCATCTGTGGAGTCAATCCGCACCAGCAGAATTGGCCGGTCTCCCGAAATTCCCTGGGGCCACAGAGACGACTGCGAGCCCATGTCCTGCAACAGCGTTTTTGCAGGCGCGCGCAGCGTTGCATTCGCATATATGAGGTGACTCGCCAGGGTTTGGTAGAGATGCGCCTCATCAGTGCCTATCGAAAGGTGACGCAACTGAATCTGTGCCTGGGTCCACGCCAGCATGATGGCGCGGTCATAGGCAGCGGTCTGACGATGCCGGTCAACCAGATCGAGAACAGCTTCGCGCGATTCCGCCACCACGGTCCACAGAGTGCATCGGACTTGCCGGCCCGCCGGTATCCGCATCCGCCGGCGCATGGCGAATACGGGGTCGAGAACGAAACCCACGGTGTTCGACAGCCGTTCGTAGTTTTTAAGTGCTGCAGGCAGGCGTATACTGTTGCCGACGCCGATGAAGCGGGATCGGTCTGTTTCAAATTCGAGAGCACCGACAGTGGTGCCCTGAACCAGCATGAACTGGGCGAGCCAGATTTCGGGATCGCTTGGCGATCGCCGGCGGCGCGTGGCAAGAAGGGTTTCGTGTTCGCCCACGAATTCTGTTTCAACAAACATCTTTGAAAACGCCGGGTGCGCCGTGTCGGACGAGGCCTGCGCCAGCACCAGTTCCGCATAGGAGGTAAATTCGATTTCCCGTGCGGTCAATCCGGTGTTGACGATGGTCAAACGCCTCGCTTCAGCATTGTCCTCCGAAGAAACAACGCACTCCAATGTCGTGGTGAAGTTTCCGTCAGTGCGGTGGATTTCAGCTTTATCCTCGGTGAAGGAGGCGAGATAGCTGTCTGCCGTCGCTCCAACCGGCATGTGGCCTGCCGACCATGTTTTTCCGTTCTTCGGTTCGCGCAGGAACATGAAGAATCCCCAGTCGTCGCATACCCCGTCTTCGCGCCAGCGCGTGAGCGCCTGTCCGTTCCACGTGCTGTAACCGGCGCCGGCCGCCGTCAGCATCACGCTGTATTGCCCGTTCGAAAGCAAATGGGTGGCGGGCGATCCAAGCGTGCGCGCATTGAAGGTCCGCGCGGTCGGGATCACGATGTGAAGCGCCGCCACGCTCGGACCGGAAGCTGCCGCACTTGCGTGGGTAACGGGCACGTTGCGGGGGGCACGTTCTTGCAGCAGCAGTTCAGCTGCCCGAATCATGGGTTCAGCGTGAAACTTGTCGCGCATTTCGCCGTTCTTCACGGCATTCAGGATCGATACGATCGTCATGCCCTGATGGTGGGCAAAATGGGCGCGGACGATTGCCACGTTCTCTCCCTTGCGCATCCGTATCGGGGTGAAATCAAGCGCCTCATAGAATCCGTAATCGCCCCGTCCGCCTTCGCGGGCCAATCTTTCAAAGTTCTTTGCGGCAGAACGGGGGGCCACCATTGCCGCCAATCCGGTGGCGTAGGGCGCAATGACCGTGTTGTCTGCCAGGCCGCGTTTCAGGCCAAGCCCCGGCACACCGAAGTTGGAATACTGGTAGGTAAATTCGATGTCGCGCGCGCTGAAAGCGGATTCGGAAATGCCCCACGGAATTCCAAGTGAGTTGGCATAGGCGATCTGGCGGAGAACCACGAGTCGCGTGGTTTGATCAAGCAATCCCCCGCTAGGGGCGCGCATGACCAGTGACGGCATAAGGTATTCAAACATGGATCCGGACCAGGAGACCAGGGCCGATCCGCCGTTCACCGCCGTGACGGTGCGCCCAAGCCGGAACCAATGGCGGGTCCGCAAGTCGCCCTTGGCAATTGCGAAGAAGCTTGCCAGCCGTGCCTCTGAAGCCAGCATGTCGTAGCAACTCTCATCGCGCATGGCTTCCGCAACACGATACCCAATCGATAGAAGCAGACGTTTCGGTTCAAGAAGAAAGCCGAATTCCATTCCAAGCGCCAGCTCCCGCATATCATCGACCACGGAGATTAATCGCTTCTTCAAGGCATTTGACGCTTCCAGAGAAGTGGATGCGTCCCTGAAATGTGTCTCCACAGTCTCGCGCAAGGCTGTTGCCCACGAAAGCAATTGTCTGCCTGCATTCGTGTCGAGGTTCGTGGCAATGCTCGTCGCGGTCACGTCGATGGCGGCCGCCTGGACCGCGAACTCGATCAATCGCACGGAAAAATATTCAGGCGTCTCGCGACCTTTGTTGATGGCCCGCCGGAGAGCAGATACTTGGGATTCCAAATGCTTACGGATTGGCCTTAGAATGTGGCGGTCGTTGGAGATTGCCGCCAGGTCTTCGCTGAGAATATCGAGAATGTCTTCAATGCCATCAAGCCTGGCATTGACATCGCCGGGCTGCACCATCCAGGAGGAACAGCAGTTGGAGAGGGCAATCAGATGCCCCGCGAGATTGCCGCTATCGACCGTGGAAACATATTTCGGCTCCAGTGGCTGCAAGTTTTTGGTGTCGTACCAATTGTAGAGATGGCCCCGGTACTTTTCCATGCGCTTGATAGTGGCGAAGGCGGTTTCAATTTTTCCAACTGCATCGCTCAGGCCCAGCCAGCCCAACTCGTGTGCGCTCGCCACTGACAACAGGTAGAGCCCGATGTTGGTGGGCGAGGTGCGGTGCGCCACCAGTGGTTTGGGGTCTTCCTGGAAATTATCCGGCGGCAGCATGTTGTCTGTCAGTGTTACGAAGGTTTCGAAGAACCGCCATGTTCTCCGTCCGACCAGCCGCAACGTCTTCCGGTCCGCTGGCGATGAATCCAGCTCGTCTTCCAGTTTCGGCGAGAGGCTCATCCAGTAGGCTGTGGCGGGGGCAGCAAGCCACGACAGGGCAAAAGGAAACAGTACTATCCAAATGCTGTCTGCGCGGTAAACCGCTATGCCAATTGCCGCAATTCCCGCAGCTAGACTTACGGACATAAGGCGGTAATTTCCGATGATGCTCGGCGTGTGACTTGATTCCGCTTGCGCCGCGGTGGTCCACTCAAGAAGATTTTTGCGGCTCACGAAAAGCCTGTAGAACGTGCGTCCGATGGCATCGACCATGAGGCCTGCCTGATGCGCCAGAAACACCAGGTTTGTGCCGGCAAAAGCGAAAACATGGATAAAATCTCCAAGAGATGACCGGAACCGGCTCGCAACGGTAAGCGGCAGTCGCCTGGGGATGGCGCCCGAAAGTGCCGGGAGCAGGGGCGGAACAATGCCAGTAAAAACGAGAAATAGAGTCCATGCCGCGGCACCGCCAACTGGCAGAAATGTCCATCCCAGCAAGAGTCCGAGTACGACCGTTATGGGGCTCAGCGAGCGCCGAAGATTATCAATCATTTTCCACAGGCCGAGGGCGGGTATGCCGCCTTTTGAACCAACCGGCGCGGTTGACCGCCAGGCGAGCATCCATGGGAGCAATTGCCAGTCGCCGCGCACCCAGCGGTGCTGCCGGGCTGCGGCAACGCCGTAGCGTTCCGGATATTCTTCGACGACTTCGATGTCGGTGACCAGGGTAGCGCGGGCGAAGACGCCCTCGAAAAGATCATGGCTCAGCATGGTATTTTCAGGGATTTTGCCTGCTAACGCAGTCTCGAAAGAGTCGATGTCGTAGATGCCCTTGCCCGCAAAGGAGCCCTCGCCGAACAGGTCCTGATACACGTCCGATACGGCGAAAACATAGGGATCGATGCCGCGTGCCGACGAAAAGATGCGCTGAAAGAGCGACCCGTAATGACCAGTGGGCAGCGACGGCGTAACCCGCGGTTGCAGGATGCCATAGCCCTCGACAACTCTGCTGGTTTGCGGGTCGAACTTCGGCCGGTTGAGAGGATGCGCCAGCTTTCCCACAAGCCTGCGCGCGGCATCACGCGGGAGCTTGGTGTCGGCATCAAGGGTGAGCACAAATCGGATCGCATCCGGAAGCTTTCCGCCGATGACCACAAAGCTCGTGTCAATTGCACCGCGGAGCAGGCGGTTCAGTTCATGGAGCTTGCCGCGCTTGCGTTCCCAGCCCATCCATTTGTTTTGCTGCGGGTTCCACTGCCGCGCGCGGTGCAATAGTAGGAACCGGTCGGTGCTGTGGCGCAGATTGAGGCGCAAAATTCCGCCAAGCGCGATGTTCAAGAGATCAGAATCCGCTGGCGTTTGCTCCGTTGTTGCATCAGTCCAGTCGGTAAGAAGGGCAAAATACAACTCGCCATCGGCATTCGACAAAAAGTGAACTTCCAGCCGGTCGATCAATTCCTCGATATCATCACGCGACGTAAGAAGGGAAGGAACCACAACCAGCGTGCGAAACTGCTGTGGCACCCCTTCACGCAGTGCCAGCCCGGGAATGACGGCCGTATCCATCAGGCGGGTCATCGCGAAATTGACAATTGCCATCCCGACTTCGGACGCAGGAAGGATTGCAAGAAACGCCAAAACAATGAACAGAATCAGAGGCACCGCCGGCTGAAACAGCGAAAATATCCCTGCAAACACCACTGCTGCGGTGAGCGCCGCAATGCTGCCGAGATATCCAGCCAATCCGAAAGACCGGACAGCCATTCTCACGCGCCGTAAAAGCGGAGACTTGAAGCCAAGATCTGTTTCGAACTTGGCACGGCCCGGACCGATGAGGTGATAGCCCGGGTCCTCAGCGCCAGCCTTGCCACCGTCTTCCACCTGTGAGGTATTGTCTATGGCGCGCTGCGCAACGTTCAGTTCACCGTGGCTGGAGCCACGCGATAGCTCTTCAATTGCCGTGCGGTAGATGGTACGGCTTGGAAAATCCATCTCGCCGTAATTTGGATGAGTCCGCAGCAATTTGTCCACCAGACTGACGCTGTCAAACCACACCTCCCAGTTCACATCGGAAATGAAGCGTATGCTGGTAACG
This sequence comes from Hyphomicrobiales bacterium, assembly GCA_038251095.1. Classification (GTDB taxonomy): domain Bacteria; phylum Pseudomonadota; class Alphaproteobacteria; order Rhizobiales; family Aestuariivirgaceae; genus Aestuariivirga. The sequence continues at coordinate 53,119 of JBBSBQ010000009.1, read as the reverse complement.
ATATTGCGTATCGTAACGTTGGTGGTCGCCTGGCGATGGTGCTCGTCATTGACCACGGCTTCAAAGGAAAGCCCAAGCGCATCTGTCTTGAGTTTCAGCCAATTAAGCGTTTGCGCAGCCATTGCCTCCTGGTCGCGCAGCCGTTGGATCAATTGTACGGCGAATGACTTGGAAGTTGCCCATTCTTCATACTGGCTGAAAAGGCGGGCGGCATTTGTTTCCTTGTCGACCGGATTGAGCACTTGATCGGCAAGCTTGTCAGCCGCTTCCCGGCCATGCCGTGCAGCGATGATACGCTGTGATAGGCGGCGCAGGTTTTCGATGAGGATCAACCGCAGGCTGATCGCCACCGCCCATAATTCGCCGATTTCGAGGGGCTGCACCTGCTGGTATTCATTGACGAAATCGGTCAGCAGTGCGGGGTCGAAGTTGCTGTCCGTGTGCGCCACATAGGCCCAGACGAGCCCGAAAATCCTCGGATGCCCGGCAAGCGGCCCTTCCGCGAGCTTTGGCAACTGGCGGTAAAACCCCGGCGGAAGGTCTGCCCCCGTCTGCCTGATTTGTTCTTCGACGAGATGATAGTTGTCGATCAGCCATTCGGCGGCAGGCGTTACAGTCTTGCCTTCGGCCACTGCGCCGCAAAGTTCGCGATATGCCGCCAGCAGGGCCGAAGCGTTGTCCCTTAGCCGGTCGATGATGGAATATACGCGGGGCGGGTGATCCGAAACGATCTGCGATTCTGCCAGGCTGCGGGCGTGCTGTTTGGAACGTTCGAGGCCGAAGATCTCGGCACTGATAGGCTGGGTGTCGTCCCATGCAGTGGATTTATGCAGAACACGTTGCCCAATCGCCCGTAGCATTGTTAACTTAGCTCCACATGTTGTTTTTGGCCGAAGAAACTCAGGGCGCAGATTCGCAATGCAGCCACGTGCGTACGCTTGACGATTAACGCGCAAAAGACAATAAAGTTCCATGGCTGCCGCCAATTTGCCGCGTGCGGGAAGCCTTGTTTGCCCATATTCGGCTTGGCTCCTTGCTAAAATACCGTAAAGTGTTCTATAATTTTGATTGCTAAGATTGACTTGTTGCGCCCTCTCGGGTGAATTGCAGGCTCATGTCCTTGCTTCAGTTTTCGCTTGATGGAAAAAAAGCACTCGTCACCGGCGCCAGCCGTGGTATCGGGCGCGCCATAGCCGAGGGGCTTTCAGCAGCAGGGGCCGATGTGGCAATTGCCGCCCGCACTATCGAGGCCCTTGGAGACTGTGCGAAAGCTATTCGTGGACTTGGCCGTTTGGCCCATACAATCCAGATGGATGTGTCGGATGTTGGCAGCTGCCGTCGTGGTGTTGCGGGAGCGGTTGAGAAGCTTGGCGGACTGGACATCCTTGTGAACAATGCTGGGGTGGAGCAGGTTTGTTCCTCGCTCGACGTTGAAGAAGACTTGTGGGACCGCATTATTGATACTAATTTGAAAGGTGCCTTCTTTGCGGCGCAGGCCGCAGCCCGGTTGATGAAGGGTGGCGCCATCCTCAATCTCTGCTCGCTCACCTCTGAACGCGGCATTCCGACCGCCGTTCCCTATGGCTCGTCGAAAACCGGCCTTGTCGGCATGACGCGGGCGCTGGCGGTGGAGTGGGCGCCCCTGGGCATTCGGGTCAATGCGCTGGAGCCCGGATATTTCCGCACGGCGCTTACGGAAACTTTCTATCACAATTCCGCCTGGCAGCAGGCCATGCTCGCCAACATCCCCATGCAGCGTTTCGGCGAACTGGATGATCTCGTCGGTGCCAGCGCTTTCCTGTGCTCCGATGCCGCCCGCTACATCACCGGTGTTTGCCTTCCCGTCGACGGCGGAACCCTGGCTTCACTCTGATAATGGACCTCTCATGACGCCCAAGATCAATTTTCACGAACTGGCAAAGCTCTCGCCTGAACAGCGGGCGAAACTCCAGCAGCGCACCGAGACCGATCTTTCCGCTTTCGAAGCGAAAGTCTGCCCGATCATCGCTGCGGTGCGCGCCGAGGGCGATGTAGCGTTGGCGCGCTTTGCGCGCGACTTCGACAAGGCGCCTGTCAAAGCTTCGGAAATTGCCGCCACCGAAACCGATTTCGATGCTGCGGAAAAGACCCTTGTTCCGAAGGTCCGCGAGGCCATGGAGTTCTCCGCTTACTCGATCCGCAAGTTCCATCAAGACCAGATGCCCGAGGAAATGTGGCTGCATGAGATTCGTCCCGGTGCTTTTGCGGGCGACCGGACCAGGCCCATTCCCTCTGTCGCCTGCTACATACCCCGCGGCAAGGGAGCGTTTCCTTCCGTGGCCTTGATGACCGCGATCCCGGCCAAGGTGGCGGGCGTGCAAGATGTCGTCATCATTACGCCGCCTGGCGCCAGCGGAAAGATCGATGACGCGACGCTGGTGGCCGCGCGCATGGCGGGTGTCACCAAGGTGTTCAAGGCGGGTGGCGCGCAAGGCATCGCCGCCGTGGCCTATGGCACGCAGACCATTCCAAAGGTGGCAAAGGTCATTGGCCCGGGAAGCCCATGGGTTGCAGCGGCGAAACGTCTTGTTTCGCATGTCATAGACACTGGTACGCCCGCCGGGCCTAGTGAAGTAATCGTGTTCGCCGACGACACGGTCGACGGGGCCCTTGCGGGTCTCGACCTGTTGATCGAGGCCGAGCATGGCCCCGACAGTTCTGCCTATCTCGTGACCTGGAGCCGCCGCGTCGCCGAGCAGGCACTCGCCGCCATTCCAGACTACTGGAAACAGATGGGCGAGCAACGGGTGTCCTATTCTTCTGCGGTTCTCGGAGGCCCCATCGGCGGCGTCATTCTGGCGGGAGATGAGGACGATGCCATCGCCTTCTGCAACGAATACGCCCCCGAGCATCTGCAGGTGCTGGCGAAGGAACCCTTCGCATATCTCGGCCGCCTCGAACACGCTGGCGAAATCCTTCTCGGCGAACACACGCCCACCACGCTGGGTAACTATGTCGTCGGTCCTAATCACGTGCTTCCCACCAGCGGCTGGGCCCGCACCGCCTCGGCCGTGTCGGTTTTTGATTTTGTCAAGCGCACCTCGATTGCCTATGTCACCAGCCGGGGCTATCCCGAATTGGCAAGGCACGCGCACGCCCTTGCAACCTACGAGGGCTTTGAGGCTCATGCCAATGCCGTTTCGGAAATCCGCGGCAGGCTGCTGAAGCATTGACACGCCTTGGCTTTTGACTTCAATTCGAGCCTATAATCAAACTGAAAGGGATAGACATGAACTGGACACCAAACCGCCGCGGCCTTCTCGAAACGGGTGCAGCAGCTGCCGCTTTTGGCCTTACTGGCTCTGCCGCCATGGCCCAAGACATTCCAATGGCGCCTGAGGCCGGCGACATTAAAATGGGCATCGAGCCATGGCTGGGTTACGGCCAGTGGCACATCGCCGCCAAGAAGGATCTGTTCAAGCAGGCGGGCCTCGGCAGTGTCGAGATCATCAATTTCAACACCGATGCCGATATCAACGCGGCACTTGCCGCCGGCCAGCTGCAATGCGGCAACATCGCCACGCATACCGCGATGAACTTCATCGCCGCCGGACTGCCGTTGAAAATCGTGGCGCTGCTCGACGTTTCGAAAACTGCCGACGCCATGATCTCCGACGGATCGGTCACCGACATCAAGGGCCTCAAGGGCAAGCAGGTGGCCTATGAGGAAGGAACCACCAGCGACATCCTTTTGAACTATGCCTTGTCGCAGAACGGCATGACAATTGCCGATATCGAGAAGGTGCCTATGCCAGCCTCCGATGCCGGTGCGGCGCTGATCGGCGGCAAGGTTCCTGTCGCAGTCACCTATGAACCCTATCTGACGCTTGCCATGAACCAGAATCCCAAAGTCACGATGATCTACAGTGCCGGCGAGAACCCTGGCCTCATCTCCGACGTCTTCGTGGTGCGCGAGGAATTTCTTAAGGAAAAGCCGGGCCAGGTCGTGGCGCTGCTCAAGGCCTGAGACTTGGCGCTTGCCGACTATCGCAAGGACACGCCAGGTGGCCGCGCCATCATCTCGGAAGCCATCGGCGCAAAGCCGGAGGAACTGGCAACCGCCTTCGATGGCGTCGTCTACTATTCGCTGGCAGAGAACAAAACCGAACTCGGCGGCAATTTCACCTCAAAAGTCATTCCGGAAGTCCATGCTGCGGCCCGCACCGCCGGCATTCTGCAGAAGGATGTCGACTTGAGCACGGCAATCGACGCCCGGTTCGTGGATGCCGCTACCAAGTAAGGTGGCGCGGCGTCGCTTTGCCTTGGGGGGGCGAATCGCGACGGCGGAGTTCCTGGGAATTGCAACCCTTGTCTTCGCCGTTCTGGCGGTTGTCTGGTTTGCCGTTACAGCGGGAGGACTAGTCCTCCCCCTTTTCCTGCCGTCTCCGGGTCAGGTATTGTCGCGACTTGGCGAACTGCGGGCGTCGGGGCAGCTGTACGCTGATATCGGGATCAGCATCTATCGCATCACCTATGGGTTCTTGGTTTCGACCGTTGTCGCGCTGCCCATTGGCATCCTGATCGGCTGTTACCGGCGCTGGGAAGCGGCAATTGAACCCCTGGTCGATTTCATCCGCTACATGCCGGTTGTGGCCTTCGTGCCGCTTACCATTCTGTGGGCGGGAACCGGTGACCTGCAGAAACTGCTGATTATCTTCATTGGCACGTTTTTCCAGCAGGTGCTGCTGGTGATGGACAATGTGAAATCCGTGCCGCGCGACTTCATCAATCTGGGCCGTACACTGCAGATGCCCGAGTGGCGCATCCTGCAACGCATCGTCTTGCCCTCGGCCATGCCCGCAATTTGGGATTCAATGCGCATCAGCCTCGGCTGGGCCTGGACCTGGCTCGTTGTCGCAGAACTCGTTGCCGCCACGTCCGGCCTGGGTTACCGCATCACCACGGCGCAGCGCTTTTTCCAGACTGACCTGATTTTTGGCTACCTGCTCATTCTTGGCATCCTCGGCCTGACCACCGATCAGGCCATGAAATATGCGGGCCGCAAACTCTTCCGCTATCTTGAGGTTCGGTGATGGCGCAGGACAAGCTGGTCATCACCGGCCTCGGCAAGACCTTCCGCAGTGACCGTGGCACCACCGTTGCATTGAATGGCGTCGATCTTGCTGTGGGCGACAATGAATTCGTGGCCCTCGTCGGCACATCGGGCTGCGGCAAGTCTACCCTGCTATCGATCGCGGCGGGTCTTGAAAGCCACGATGAAGGCCGGATCGCCATCGATGGCGAAGAGATTGTGGCCCCCGGGCTTGATCGCGGCGTGGTGTTCCAGAGCTATACCCTGCTGCCATGGCTTACCGCCCTGCAGAATGTCGAATTTGCGCTGAAGGCAGCGGGAAAGCTGCCGCGCGAAGCCTGGAACATCGCGCAATCTCACCTCGAACTGGTAGGCCTTCAGGGATTCGAAAAGGCCTATCCCGCCGAACTGTCCGGCGGCATGAAGCAGCGGGTTGCCATTGCCCGGGCATTGAGTTACCGGCCCAAGATGCTGCTGATGGATGAACCATTCGGCGCGCTTGATGCGCTCACCCGCCATCACATGCAGGAACTGCTGACCGGCATCTGGGAGAAGCATCGCCTCACCGTGCTCTTCATAACCCATGATGTGGAGGAGGCCGTCTATCTCTCCGACCGCGTTGCTGTGATGACCAACCGGCCTGGTCGCATCAAGACGGTGGTTCCCATCGATCTGCCGCGGCCGAGGCACTATGACATGGTTGCGTCACCTGAATTCCAGCAGCTTCACCGCACCGTTCTCAATGCAATCCGCAGCGAGTCACTCGCTGCCGCTTCGTTGCACGCGGCGCTGACATGAAAGAAGAGGAATATGCGGGACTTGACGCGACAGCGCTTGCGGCGCTGATCCGCTCTGGCGAAGTGAGCAGGGCAGGGGTTCTGCGAGCCGCTCGCGACCGGATCGCCGCCTGCAATCCGTCCATCAACGCCGTAGTTGAACTTTATGATGAGCCGGTCGAGGATTCGGCTGCGCTAGGCGCATTCGCGGGCGTGCCATTTCTATTGAAGGACATTGGCGCCGGGATCGCGGGCAAGCGCACCTCCTGTGCCAGCCGGGCCTTTTTCGGAGTGCCGCCCCAGATCCAAGATGATGAACTCACGCTGCGCTTTAAACAGGCGGGATTGCGCATTCTCGGCAAGACCAATCTTCCGGAACTGGGTTTCAATGTTACCAGCGAGCCCGTGCATTTCGGGCCAACGCGAAATCCCTTCGATCCTGCGCGCAGCGCCGGAGGATCGTCTGGCGGGTCGGCGGCAGCGGTCGCCTCGGGCATGGTGCCCATGGCGCATGCAACCGATGGGGCAGGCTCGATCCGCATTCCGGCCGCCTGCTGCGGCCTCGTCGGACTGAAGCCGTCGCGCGGTCTTATTCCGCAAGGGCCTGTTCACGCCGACATCTATGGCGGCCTCGTCACGGAAGGCGTCGTTACCCGCTCCGTGCGGGACATGGCGGCGGCCCTGGCCATTATGAGCGGTGCTGATGCAGGTGCTCCCTATGCCGCTCCTCCTCTCCACCTGGTCAAATCAAAATGTCGGATTGGCATTCTCGTCAGTGGTGCAGATGATTGCAGCTTCGATGACGATGCTCTTGGCGCACTTTCCCTGGCTGCCGATCATCTCCGCAACGCAGGCCACAATGTAGAACCTGTACTCCAATTACTGCCACCTGCCGACTGGCGGATCCCGCGCCAGGTCTACCTCACCCAGGCCTGCGCCCAGGCAGCAGCGGATTTTCTGGGTCGGGACATTCCGGATGGGCTGGAAAGCATGAATCAGGCTGCAATTCTGCGGGGCCGCGCCATGTCAGCCGAGCATTATCTCTCGGTGGTTCGCGGTGGCCAGGATTTCGCTCGTCGCTTTGCGTCGGTCTGGCAGCATTATGACGTGCTGCTGACGCCGGCGCTGGCAAGTGCCACCCCGACGCTTGGGCAGTTTCCCATGGATCACACGGACGTCGCTCTTCATGTCGACAGGATGACGCGGCTTGCGCCCTTCGCGGGAACTTTCAATCTTACAGGCGGGCCGGCGCTCGTGGTATGCGTGTCGCAGAATGCTGATGGCTTGCCGCTCGGCGTGCAGCTTGCATCTGACATGGGGCGCGACTTACAACTCCTGGCACTCGGCGAAGCCCTCCACCGGTTGCCGGACAAGGCGCGGTAGATCGCCCGCGGTGAGTGAAATAGAGGCGTAAAGTAGCGAAAGCGCCTTGCTCAAGTTGTCACCGCTCCCTCTTAATTTTCACGGCTTTTCCAATTGAGAATTGAGGAGGGGAGGGACTATATGGAGAGTGTGCAGTGACCCGTTCCATGTGCGCTACGTGCGCGGCGAACCAAGGAAAATAGGCTTGATAACCGCGAAAACACAACTTTCTCCGACGCGGTTTTGTGTAGCCCTCATGTTGGATAGGAATGACAATAAAATGAATTCCATGGGTTAGAAACGATTATTTAGACACATTGCAAATAAGACTTGCTTTGTGAATGTGAAGCCGATCATTTACACAATGAAATAAATTCAGGCCTTCCCCGATCATGCTGCGATGCGTCATTTCACGGTTTGAGCGCTCAAACTTTAATGGGCTGAAAAGCTGGACTCGCGCCATGAGCCGATTAGAATTGGCGGCAATATGAAATGCACCTCCGCTAAAATATCGATGGAAAAGACTCAATCGCGAAGGCGATTTCTCGCTCTAAGTGCTGGCACTGTCTCACTCTGCCTGACAACCAGAGAAACGCAGGCTGTTGCGGCCATCCCACTCAATTTCGGTTTAACTCCAGTCTTTCTGACCAATGATCTTGAACTATTGACCAGATTGAAAGCCTATCTTTCGCGGAAAACTGGCCGAGAAGTTCAGCTTGTCCAGCGTCGGACCTATGAAGAAATAACGGCGCTGCTGCTGTCCGGCCAGCTTGATGGCGCGTGGATCTGCGGTTATCCATTTGCCCAGTTCCGCCAGCAATTGTCGTTGATCGCCGTTCCAATATGGCGCGGCAAGCCGCTTTATCAATCGTATTTGATTGCACCAAAGGGACGATCAGTAACGGGCATTGATGACCTTAAGGGTGATATCCACGCTTTCTCCGATCCAAACAGCAATTCCGGCTATCTGGTTACCGCGTCATTGCTGGCGGAAAGAAAACTCCGTCAGACCAGTTCTTTCGCCAGGTCATCTTCACCTATGGACACCGCAATGTGGTGCGGGCCGTTGCATCGGGGCTGGCCCAGAGTGGTAGCGTTGACGGCTATGTCTGGGAAGTCATGTCGTCCATTGAACCCGAGCTCACTGCCAAAACGGAAATCGTCACGGTTTCAGAACTTCTGGGTTTTCCACCCATTGCCTGCCTGAAGAACCAGCGATTGTCGGAAGGGGTGGAGCTGTTGCACCAGGCGCTTGTTGAGATGGCCCTGGACGAAGAAGGCAAGCACGTCCTCAATATGCTGAGGCTAGATGGTTTTGCCGATGAGCCGGAAAATCTATTTGATTCGATTGCCGCGAAAATGATGCTGGTCAGGGGACTTGGATCGTGAGTCAGGAAATTGTCGTCAGCCGGTTAAACCCCACAACATGGCCGCTGTCATTTAAAGTGCCCCTGCTTGTGGCGGTTCTCATGTTCGCCGTTAGTGCCATTGTCAGCAATCGTGTATTGTCGAGGCTGGAGGACAGCCAGGAACAAAATCTGCAACAGCTTGCCTCTGCCTATCTAGACGGCTTGTCCGCCTCGCTCATTCCATCGGTGTCACGGGCCGATGTCTGGGAGGTCTTCGACACCCTGGACCGGTCGCGCGAGCGTTACAAAGGCTTGAATGTCAGGTGGACGATTGTCACGAACGCCGAAGGCAAAATACTTGCCGCAAGTGATCCGGCCAAATATCCCTCCTATACCGCCATCTAAAAAACGGCTCTGGGCCACTTTTCCGGCGGCAAAGAGGTCACGCTCGATGCCGGAAACGCCACGGCATTTCTTATGCGGTCACTGTCCTATCAGGACCGTGAGATCGGCAAAATTTATGCCGAGGCCGACATCGGAACGTTGTTGCAAGAACGCCGGGACGTGTTCCGCACTTTGCTCATCACAAATATGTTGCTCACTCTGATTCTCGCAACGGTTGGCTATTTAGCTATCCGACGCATGATCAGGCCGGTTCGCATTATGTCATTTCATCTCGATCAAGCGAGCCAGGGCAAGATCGAGCTCATCCCAGAGGGCATCGTAACGCGGCAAAGCAGTGAGTTTCGCCGCTTGTTTGGCCGTTACAATCTCCTGTCGCAGGCCGTGAATGAGCGTGAGTTTTTGGCAGTGCAACTGGCCGAGGAAGAGAAGGTGGCAAGTCTCGGCCGCCTTGCTTCGGGCATGGCCCACGAAATCAACAACCCGCTCGGAGGTATGTTCAATGCTCTCGATGCGCTTAAGAAGCATGGGACGCGCGAGCAGGTTCGCACTACCTCAATTCGTCTGCTGGAGCATGGATTAACCGGCATTCGAGACCTTGTTCGCTCCACCCTCGCATCCTACCGCACCGATCAGCGGCCAAGAGACCTTACCATGGCTGACCTCGATGACCTGCGCCTGTTGGTAAAGCCAGAGGCCAAGCGCATGGCCCTAAAGCTCGAATGGAAAAATGAAATTGCTGAAGCCGTTCATGTACCCGCCGTTCCGGTTCGTGACGCGGTGCTCAACCTGCTGCTCAACGCCTGCGCCTCAAGCGCCGAAAACGGAAGTGTCAAATTTCATGCGCGGGTTGAAAGCGGCGCATTGATTGTCGATGTAACGGATCAGGGCGGCGGGCTTCCGGCTCATATCCGGGAGTATCTCGAGCGCGATGGGGCGGGTTCTGTTCCCCTTGATAAAAGGTCGGGATTGGGTCTCTGGATTGTGAAGCGCCTTTGTGATGAAATGAATGGCAGGCTCATTGTTGTTAAGAGCGGTGCTTCGGGCACTACCATTCGACTTATGGTGCGGCCCAAGCCAATGGAGCTGAAACATGCTGCTTGATGGACGTGTGGTAGGTCTCGTTGAAGATGATCCCGTAATGGGTGAGTCCCTCGTGCAGAGCCTGTCCCTTGAAGGTTGCCATGTTGATTGGTGGAAGTCAGGGGCAGAGGCCCTGCGCGGCCTCCGGACCACGAGCCCGGACCTTGTGGTCTGCGACATCAAGCTTCCAGACATCAATGGCGATGATCTGTTTCGGCAGCTTGCAGCGACTTCCGCCATTCCACCATTCCTCTTCATAACAGCCTATGGAGATATTGACCAAGCCGTCGCAATAATGCGGGCTGGTGGCAGCGACTATGTCACCAAACCCTTTGATACCGGCGCATTCATCGAACGTGCCCGAAGCCTGATTCAACTCAATCCGACACTGCGAACCGACGCTGTTCTAGGGGTTTCTGCTGAAATGCGCGATGTGGAATCGCTTTTACGCCGCATCTGTGATCGTCCTACCCCACTTCTTATTACCGGTGAAACTGGGGCCGGCAAGGAGGTCTGTGCCCGCTTGCTGCACCGCGTATCACAGCGCTCCAAAGAGCCATTCATTGGCGTTAACTGTGCAGCAATTCCGGCCGATGTCATGGAAAATGAACTGTTCGGCCACAAAGGTTCAGGCGCAAATGGTTTTCATCGGGGTTTCGCCGAACGCACGCGAGGTGGAATTCTGTTTTTGGACGAAGTGGCTGAGTTGCCAACACATCTACAGGCCAAGCTCTTGCGGCTGGTGGAAACGCGGGAATTTAACCGTGTTGGCGGCGAACAACTATTGCAGTTTCACGGCCGAATTGTCTGCTCCACAAACTCCGATCTCTCTGCAGCAATCCGTGAAGGGCACTTTCGCGAGGACCTATACTACCGCATCAATGCCATGAGCGTTGAGGTGCCGCCACTCAAAAGCAGACCTGACGACATTCCATGGCTTATGGATTTGTTCTTTGAGCAGTTCCGCCATAGTGAACGCACCCTTGTTCGAGGTTTCAGCACACTGGCACAGGAAGCCGCTCTCGAATACAGCTGGCCCGGCAACGTGCGCCAGCTGAAGAACCAGGTAGAACGGGCAGTGACCTTGGCCAATGGCGAATGGATCATGCCAATGGACTTGTTCCCCGATCTCGCCGAATCGGAACATCCGCTGATGCAGGCCTTTGCAACACTTTCCCAGACTCGCGACTTTGCTGAACGCCGCCAGATCGAGCGCGCCATCAAGGAAACCAATGGCCATATCATTGAAGCGGCTAAGCTTCTTGGCATTTCCCGTACGACTTTATGGGAGAAGATGCGCAGGCTTGAGGTCAATGGAGAGTTCCGCTGAAACCAAGGTAAGGAAATCCGGACCTTCGCTGCCGCAGCATGTCCGGATTTCCGAACATGCCTTTGGCTAAGTTGCTGTAATCAATCAATTCCAATTTGCTGCACTGCAAATGAACCGCTCTCACAATTCCGTCTAGCATGTCCCCAAGCAAGAAAAATTTCGCAATGGGAGAACTGCCATGAAACGATGTGACAAGATGGTTGAAGTCGGCCGCCGCCAATTCCTGCGCGGTGGCTTTGCAGCGGCCGCGGCGTTGCCGATGGTCGGCCTTATGGCGAACGATGCCAAGGCTGCTTCAAACGGTGCGCTGCTTGACTATCCCTCGGCAAAACTCGCGAACCTCAAGAATCTCATGGTTAATGAGCCGATGGAGATTTCCTACCCGGATGCAGATGCGCCCGGTGTTCTGCTGAAGCTCGGAAAGGCAGTGGAAGGCGGCGCCGGTCCGGATGGTGACATTGTCGGCTTTACCACGGTCTGCCCGCACAAGGGTTTCCTGCTCAGTTACAATGCCGAAAGTCGCACCATGAATTGTCCAGGCCACTACTCGGTCTTCGATTGCGAAGCGGGCGGCCAGCAGACTTGGGGGCAGGCGACACAGAATTTGCCACAATACATTCTACGAGTTGACAGCAAGGGCGACATCTACGCTGAGGGCGTCGATGAACTGCTCTACGGCCGCCTGTCGAACGTGCTCTGAGGGAGAAGAATCATGGCTTTTAAGAGAAACATCGCCCGCCTACCGATCATCCCCGCGGATGCCAAGAGACATAATGTCACCTGCCACTACTGCATCGTTGGCTGCGGCTACAATGCCTACACATGGCCGGTAAACAAGCAGGGGGGCACCGCTCCAAAAGAGAATGCGCTTGGCGTTGATCTCTCAAAACAACAACCGGCTGAAACCGACGCTTGGTATGCGCCATCGATGTATAATGTTGTCAAGCAGAACGGCAAGGACGTGCACCTCGTCATCAAGCCAGACAAGGAATGTAGTGTAAATTCGGGTCTCGGCTCCGTGCGCGGCGCGCGCATCGCCGAGAATCGCCGCTCTGACAAAACCGGCACACAGCAACAGCGCCTCGAAGAACCGATGATCTGGCGGTACGGCACCTGGCAGCCGACAAGCTGGGACGACGCGCTTGACCTTGTGGCCCGCGTTACTGCGCGGGTTATCGACAAGGACAATGAGGACGATCTCTTCGTGTCAATGTTCGACCATGGCGGATCAGCTGGCGGCTATGAGAACACCTGGGGCACCGGCAAGCTCTATTTCCAGTCCATGAAGGTGAAGCATTGCCGCATCCACAATCGTCCCGCCTATAATTCGGAGGTGCATTCGACCCGCGACATGGGCGTCGGTGAGTTGAACTACGCCTATGAGGACTATGGACTGACCGATACAATTTTCCTCATCGGTGCCAATTCATTGGAGACGCAGACGAACCTTTTCCTCAATCATATGGTTCCTGGCATGCGGAAAGGTGCCAAGGTTGTTGTCGTCGATCCGCGCCGTACTGTGACGGTAAATGCCTGCGAGGTGGAAGCTGGCAAGGACAACGTGCTGTATTTGGCAATCAAGTCTGGCACCGACCTGGCACTATTCAACACACTGTTCACCTATATCGCTGACAAGGGCTGGATCGACAAGGACTTCATCTCCAAGTCGACCTTCCAGGGCGATGTTGCACAAGCTTTGGACGAAGCGCATCCAGCAGCGCTGGGAGGTTTCGAAGCAGCAAGGGCGGAATGCAAGATGTCCCTGGCTGACGGCGCGGCAATCTGCGGCATTCCGGAAGCCGACATCGTGAAGGCTGCCGAGTGGATTGCCAAGCCGAAAGATGGCGGCGCACGCCGAAAATGCGTGACTGCCTACGAGAAGGGCCTCATCTGGGGCAATGACAACTATCGCACAATTGGTGCCTTGGTGAACATTGCGCTCGCCACCGGCAACATCGGTCGCGAAGGCGGCGGCGTATGCCGTCTCGGCGGTCATCAGGAAGGCTATATGCGGCCTTCGGACGGCCATGTGGGGCGACCGGCACCCTACATCGATCAGTTGCTGATCGCGGGCAAGGGCAAGGTCCATCACATCTGGGCAAATGACCACTATAAGACAACGCTGAATGCCAGCGTCTTCAAGCGGGAATATAATCGCCGCACCAATCTGGTGAAGGAAGCAATGGATGCCCGCGCCGGAGCGACGCGCGAAGAACTGATCGACGCCATCGTCGGCGCAATCGAGGCAGGCGGGCTGTTTACGGTCAATGTGGACATCATCCACAGCCAGATCGGCCAGGCTGCCCATGTGATCCTGCCTGCGGTGGAATCGGGCGAAATGAACCTGACGTCCATGAACGGCGAGCGCCGAATGCGCCTGGTCGAGAAATATATGGATGGCCCAGGCTCTGCCAAGCCTGACTGCCTCATCGCGGCAGGCCTTGCCCATCATCTTGAGCGTGTTCTCAGCGAGCAAGGCCGCAAGGACTATGCGGAGCAGTTCAAGGGCTATGACTGGAAAACCGAAGAAGATGCCTTCATGGATGGCTATCATGCCAACACTGGCAAGATCGTCACCTATGACCGGCTGCGGGCCATGGGCAATAATGGCGTGCAGGAGCCCGTTGTGGACTTCAAGGATGGCAAGCTCGTCGGCACCAAGCGCCTTTATGCCGATGGCAAGTTTGACCGGCATGGCCGCGATGACAAGAAGGCCCTGTTCTGCGCCGGTGCTTGGCGCGGACTCCAGGCGCCCGGAAAGGCCGCGCAGAGGGACAACTACGCCTTCCTCATCAACAACGGCCGTTCCAACATCAACTGGCAGAACTGGTTCCTCGACAAGGACAATGACTTCGTCGCCGACCGCTTTCCCTATCCCTATCTCCAGATCAATCCGGAAGACATGGCGGAGCTGAAGCTGAAGCAGGGCGATCTGGTCGAAGTATATAACGATGTCGGCGCAACCCAAGCCATGGTATATCCAACTCCAACGGCAAAACGGAAGGAAACCTTCATGCTGTTCGGCGCGCCGAGCGGCACGCAGGGCAATGTCATCAATGCCGGTGTCAATGAACTGATCCTGCCGAACTACAAGCAGACCTGGGCCAATATCCGGAAGATTTCCGACGCCCCAGCTTCGGTCCAAAAGTTGTCGTTCAAGTCATGGGACTACGTGGCGTCCTAAGACATTGCTCTTGCGGCCCGGTCTAGCAGCCGGGTCGCATCTTTCCACAGAAGCGCAGGAATACCGTGACATGAGCCTGATGTTCCCGCCCGCAATTGCCGAAGCCGCCCAGGGCCGCTTGGTCGATCCATTTGGACGCAACATTTGCTAACGCAACTTGATCCTAATCAAAGCCTTCCGGGCGGTGCAGGGTGTATTTAGCGCGGTGTTCAATGTTAGCCGCTAGTCCAATTCTGTCATTGGCTTACCGGCGCTGGACGACTGGGAAAGTATGATTCGACTGGTTTGCGAGAAATGAGGACATGACTGATGCTGAATGCGCGTTACAAGAAACTTACAGGGATGCATGCCGGACACGCCTACATCGTGAAAGCTCCTTATAGTGAAGTGGAGAATCCAATGCGATGGATGCTCCATTGTGAATCCAATGCAGATGAAAAACAAATTGTTGCCGAAGACGAATTAGGTGACCGGAAGCTTTGGCAGCCTCTCACCTAGGCGGCAGCAATGAGTTTTCCGCAAACAGCCAGCGGCACAGATAAGTGGCGGTCACCGTGCCGGCAATCTGCGCGGCAATGAATGGAAGCACTGCCGCAGGCACTATCCCTGAAAAGGTGTCAGTCAAGGAGCGGGCTATTGTGACCGCCGGGTTGGCAAAGGAGGTGGAAGCGGTGAACCAGTAGGCTGCCGTAATATAAAGGCCAACCGCCATTGGAATGGCCGGCGAGTTGTAGCGCAGCCCGCCAAAAATAGTGATGAGCAGGCCAAAGGTTGCAAGTGCTTCAGCAATCCATTGGCCCGTGCCCCAGCGCATTTTGGTTGAAAACTGGAATACTGAAAGATCGAACATCGCATGGGCAAGCCACACGCCGATGATGGCTCCAAGAATCTGGAATGCCACAAACGGAAGCAGCCGCGCCCAGGGCATTTGGCCGGTCAGACACATGGCCAGTGAAACTGCCGGGTTGAAGTGGGCGCCCGAGATGGGGCCGAGGATGGTGATCAGGACAACAAGAATAGCGCCCGTCGGGATTGTGTTGCCGAGAAGTGCGATAGCCACATTCCCGCCTGCGAGTTTCTCGGCCATGATGCCTGAGCCCACGACTGTGGCCAGCAAGATGGCAGTGCCGAGGGTTTCAGCCGCATAAGCGCGGGATGACGAAAGACCTGCCATCTGCTTCAAGCCTTGCCGATATCGGAGAGCTTTTTTTGCAGCGTAAGCCGGTCGAGCGAGGACATCGGGAGATTGACGAAGATTGAAATACGGTTCTTCATCATCCGGTAGGTATCCGCAAAGGCGAGGCGCTTTTCGGCTTCAGTGCCTTCAACGGCGGCAGGATCGGGAACGCCCCAATGGGCCGTCATCGGTTGGCCCGGCCAGATTGGGCAAACTTCCGCTGCCGCATTATCGCAAACCGTGAATACAAAATCGAGTTTTGGCGCGCCGGCCGCAGCGAACTCATCCCAGTTTTTCGAACGAAGGCCTTTGGTCGGGTGATTGAGTTTTTGCAGCAGGTCAAGGGCATAGGGATGGACCTCGCCCTTGGGCTGGCTGCCCGCGCTGTAGGCGGTGAATTTGCCGAGGCCTTCGCGCTGCAGAATGGCTTCTGCGAGAATGGAACGGGCTGAATTTCCTGTACAGAGAAACAGGACGTTATAGGTTTTGTCAGGCACAGGCAGCTCCAGCGGGTTCGCAACAGGGGGTAAGATCGTCAAGGAGGGGTTGGCAGAGGCCGGGCCGCCCGTCACAGCAATCCTTAAGCAGATAGACGAAGAAGCGTCGGACCACGCCCAGATCTACGCGATAGACGATGCTGCGGCCGTCACGCTCAGACGAAACAAGACCAGTGCGACTCAATATGTTGAGATGTGTAGACATTGTGTTGTGCGGAACTTCGAGCATTTTTGCGATTTCCCCAGCTGGCAATCCAGTGGGCTCATTGCGCGCAAGAAGTCGAAACACCTCAAGGCGGGTTGGTTGGGCGAGGGCGGAAAGAGCAGCAACTGTCGATTTTATGTCCATGTATCGAGAATAATGGACATTTATGACAGCTTATTGACAAGAATTTGATCTGCATTTGAGAGTGTTCGAAGAGTAGCGAGTTTAGAAAACGCTCCGAACACATCGAAATGAAGATCATTCGCAGAATGAACGGTTGTCGAATTCTCGATCCCGAAAAGTCACGGCTTTTCCAGTTCGGAAGTGAGGAGGGGAGGGACTATAAGGAGCGTGTGCAATGACCCGTTTCGTGTGCACTACGTGTGCAGTAAGGGAAAGACTTTTGCATGAAGCGCAGTGAATTGCTTCCAGAAAAATGACCACATCTTCTCGTGGCACTGAGACACTATATTTAAATTACCTGAGCTCTGTTTCCATCAAATCAGCAACTGTCCACATGGCCCGAGCCTCCGCGCCAAAATCGGCCCCATTCGACGAGAAGCTACCCATGCAATGATCTCTCACTGCGGCTGGTCCAGAATATCGGCCGGGTCATATAGACATGGACAATTCCAAGCCACATTCACTTCGGGTGCCTGTCCCCAAAATCAGACAAACGAAGAACAAAAGCAAATCGCATCCTCTGCTGTATTTAATTCTGAAACGATGGAACAAATTAAGAGAATCTGAGTTTGTCTCCGATGCATCTAAATTATCTCCCAACCACCAATTGGGGCTGGAAAACATACTCATTCTTTTTCGGGAACTACGATCATGCCAAAATTAACGCGTAGAAACAAATCCTCAACAATCAGTCGTGAACATAGCCACTCAACGAAAACAAAGTCCAAATCTGGCTTGAGACCTCAGCCCACAGATCGGCCAGGATTCGACCTTGGTGGAGCGTCAACTGACGCTTCGGCTGGCCGAGGCGTCGGCTTTGGGAACAATGCCGAGGAATACCCAAAAGACCAACGGCAGCCAGGCGTCGAGGCTGATGTCGAGCAGGACGCCCCCCGTTTTACTGGATCAGTGACAACCGAAAAATGAAGGCTCCCTGATCGAAGATTAGAGAGTCAGATCCTATTCGTCACATCCAGAAACGCAATGTTCTGCTGATCTGGATCAATGCGAATAGAAGAAAACAAGCAATAATGGGAAATAACGGCACACAAATAGATTGGTGAACGGGCGATGTGCGCTAAGCGTACTGACACTGACAGAAGCAAGTACGGGCGTGTCCATGCGGTGCGGGGCGCTGTTGTGGATGTCAGTTTCAACGAAGTAAAACTGCCTGCGATAGATACCGCGCTGACTGTGGAACGTGACGATCTTGACCCCATAGTCATGGAAGTTCACAGCCATCTTGACTTGAATACTGTGCGTGCCGTCGCTCTGCATGCCACCGCCGGACTGGCGCGCGGGATAATCGTACAGTCCACCGGAGCGCCTGTTTTGGTGCCTGTGGGGGATGCGGTTTTGGGTCGGCTTCTTGATGTCACGGGTACAGTGCGCGATTTTGGACCAGAAATAGCCGGCAAGGTTCCAAAACGCAGCATTCACAGCCTTCCACCACTCCTGAAGTCCCAGAGTGCCACAACTGAGATGTTCGAGACAGGGATCAAAGTCATTGATCTGCTAACTCCAATGGCGAAGGGCGGAAAGGCCGCAATGTTTGGGGGTGCAGGTGTAGGTAAGACTGTACTCGTCATGGAACTTATCCATTCAATGGTGGAAAAATATAAGGGCATTTCGGTCTTTGCAGGCATTGGAGAGCGCTCGCGCGAAGGGCATGAGCTTTTGACCGAAATGCAGAACTCGGGTGTGCTTGCGCGAACCGTTTTGGTTTATGGTCAAATGAACGAGCCACCCGGCGCGCGATGGCGGGTACCGCTGACAGCGCTTACGATCGCCGAGTACTTCCGTGATCAAAAACACCAGAATGTTCTGTTGCTGATGGACAATGTCTTTCGCTTCGTGCAGGCCGGAAGCGAAGTCTCTAGCCTGCTTGGCCGGCTTCCATCACGCGTGGGATATCAACCAACGCTGGCCACTGAAGTAGCCCGCCTGCAAGAGCGCATTGCCTCGGTTGCCGGGGCAGCTGTGACGTCCATTCAAGCAGTCTATGTGCCTGCCGACGACTTCACCGATCCAGCTGTGACCACAATTTCCAGCCATATGGATTGCGTCATCGTGCTTTCGCGTGCTCTGGCGGCGGAAGGATTTTACCCGGCAATTGATCCACTCGCTTCGTCGTCGATGTTACTCGATCCATTGGTTGTGGGTGCGGAACATTATAAAATTGCCGAAGAAACGCGCGAGACGCTCGCACGATTTAAGGACCTCCAGGATATTATCTCACTGCTTGGCGTCGAAGAACTTGGGGCCGCCGACAAATTAATCGTCAAGCGTGCCCGTCGGTTGCAGAGATTTTTGAGCCAGCCATTTGCAGTCACTGAAGCGTTTACTGGCACGCCAGGCGCCAGCGTAAGCCGTACTGATACGCTGGCAGGGTGTCGTAGTATCCTGGATGGCGAAGCTGACGACTGGGCGGAAAATTCATTCTACATGGTAGGTACGTTGGAAGAGGCCAGGGCGAAAGAGACTTCTGCAGCAAAGCCGGACGTGAAGCCATGAACCTGCGTATCGTCACACCTCTTGCGGTCATCGCTAATGAAGACGTGCTAAGCCTGTGCGCCGAGGACGCCAGCGGCAGTTTCGGAATTCTTCCGGGGCATGCGGACTTTCTCACTTCACTATCGGTCTCAGTTCTCAGGTGGGTCGATGTGGAAGGCGAGCCCCACTACTGCGCAGTAAGGGGAGGTGTTTTGACCGTGACTAACGGAAAAGATATCGCCATCGCGACGCGCGAGGCAGTCAAGAGTGACGATCTCGCGACGCTCGATCAGACGGTGCTCGCTCAGTTTCGATCAGATCTCGAGACAGAGCGAACAGAGCATGTCCAGGCCACGAGACTGCAATTGAACGTCGTGAGGCAATTGATAGGCCGGCTAAAACCCCGTTCCGGATTGAGCGGCTCACAATGACCGATCAGGACAGCGAAGACACTCTAGTCCAACAGGCAAGGTTACGGCGTGAGAGGCATGAGCGATGGTTGCGCGAGGGTGACATGTCAATTGGACGCCGGCTTGCGCAGATCGGAGTTTTGGGCTGGATCATTGTGGCGCCCACGTTGGCTGGTCTGTTTGGAGGACGTTGGCTCGACGCGCACTTCGCTAGCGGCCTGTTTTGGACTGCTCCACTTTTAATGGCCGGGCTGGGCTTGGGCTGCTGGATTGCCTGGAATTGGATGCAAAACAAATGAATTCAGAAATCTTCCAGCGATCCTTGATTCTGCTTCCATTTGGCGCCTACCTTTTTGGAGGCGCATGTATTGGTGTGTGTTACTTCCTGATGCTCCACCGTTCCGTAGAGCTCATGTTCACGGCAAGCAGCACTGGCAAAGCTGTTTTGTTCACCGTTGGCCGGATGGTTGTTATATGCAGTAGTCTGGCCTTGGTGTCCACGCAAGGTACGATTCCGCTGCTCGCAATGGCGCTGGGAATCCTAGCCGGACGTCAGTGGGTGATGTTACGGAAAGAAGCGAGCGTTCCATGAACTCTCCACTGCAGTCAACGCCCATCTTCCATCTCGGTCCGGTTCCGGTCACCTCGGCAGTGATTGTGACATGGGCAATCATTTTGATTCTTGCAACTGGTGCGTTCCTCTTAAAGCGAAAGCTGTCGGTAATGCCAACGGCGCGACAGACTGCCATGGAGCTGCTAGTCGATGTTGTTGACAGCCAAATTCGCGATACTACCGGAGCGGCTCCGGCACCATACCGCTCTTTCATTGGCACGCTTTTTGTCTATATTCTTGTTGCCAACTGGTCCTCACTTGTTCCAGGCATCGAACCACCAACCGCACAACTTGAAACCGACGCCGCACTCGCAGTCCTCGTATTCATTTCGGTGATCTGGTTTGGGGTGCGCGCCAATGGACTGAGTGGTTATCTCAAATCCTTCGCCGCACCCAATCCAGTGATGATTCCCCTCAATATCCTGCAAGCCATCACACGCACTTTCTCGATGTTCGTTCGTCTGTTTGGCAACGTGATGAGCGGTGTTTTCGTAATAGGCATCGTCGCATCGCTGGCTGGTTTGTTTGTACCCATTCCCCTTATGGCGCTTGAGCTGCTGACAGGGCTCGTACAAGCCTACATATTTGCAATACTGGCCATGGTCTTTATCACCGCCACCGTAGCGGAAGCTAAGCCCACGGCCGAAGACGGAACTCCCGCCCAGCCCTGAGAAAAGGACACCATCATGGATTATTTACGTCTCGCCAGCATTGTTTGCGCCGCATTCGCAGTAGCCTTTGGCGCACTTGGCCCAGCACTGGCGGAGGGCAGGGCGGTGGCCGCTGCAATGGACGCGATTGCACGCCAGCCGGAGGCGGCGAATTCAATCTCGCGGACCCTGTTTGTTGGCCTAGCGATGATCGAAACCACAGCGATCTACTGCCTTGTGGTCGCGCTCCTTCTACTGTTTGCCAACCCATTGCTGACTTGACGCCATGAAGATTGACTGGTGGACCGTTGGCTTACAGGCCATCAACGTTTTGATCCTGGTTGGGCTGTTGTATCGTTTTTTCTGGCACCCCGTTGCGGCGGTCATGGAAAAGCGGCGCAAGCAGGCACATGCCATGTTGGACGAGGCGAAGACTAAACGCGACGAAGCACAAGCGGCTATGCTGGAGATAGACAAGGCACGCGCAGGCTTTGCCAAGGAGCGCGACGGCATTCTTGCTGCGGCCAGGGCTGACGCAGAAAAGGCGAAGGCGACAGCGGCAGTTTCGGCCAAAGCTGACGCCGAAGCTTTACGATCAAAAGTTCAGGTTGAAATTGCCAAAGACGCCGCATCTTCGAAGAAGGCCAGAGCCAACGAAGCAGTAGCTCTCGCACTTGAAATTGCCTCGCGCCTTGCCGCCCGGCTGGACGGACCAGCAGTCGAGACTGTCTTCCTTGCCTGGCTAGTTGAAGGTATCAAGAACATGTCACCTGAGGCCAGGCATGCCGTGGGAGGGAAGGATGTTGCCCTTAGCCTGATGAGCGCCACGCCCCTCAAATCTCCCCAGCGCGCCAAAATCTCAAAAGCGATTGCCATGGCCTTCGGTGCAAAGCCAAAGATAACGTTTGTTGTAGACCCTACCTTGATCGCGGGGTTCGAAATCCACAGTCCACATTTCATTCTGAGCAACAGCTGGAAAGCTGATCTGGCCACAATCGGCAAGGATCTGCGCAATGAATCATAGCGCCGAGTCCTGGCTAAAATCGGCCAAGGCTCGCGTTGCGGCCTCGGATCTTGGCCCGGCCGCAGAGCAAATCGGGCGCGTTGAGGAAATTGGAGACGGTGTTGCAATGATTTCAGGGCTGCGAGATGTGCGGCTCGATGAGTTGCTGCAATTTGACAAGGGACAATTCGGGTTTGCCCAGGTTCTGGACGCCGACCGGATTGGTTGCGTTTTGTTAGATGCTGCCACAGCTATCGAAGCGGGAGACACGGTTCGCGGCACTGGGAAGGTGGCGCGGGTTCCTGTGGGTGAAAGCCTTTTGGGCCGCATTGTCGATCCACTTGGACGGCCTCTTGATGGCAAGGGCCCGATCGACGCCGAGAACACCCAGCCCATTGAGTGCCCCGCTCCTTCAATAATTGAGCGCGATTTGGTCGTTCAACCCGTCCAAACCGGGCTGCTGGTTATTGACACACTTTTCGCTTTGGGCAGAGGACAGCGCGAACTCATTGTAGGTGATCACTCAACCGGAAAGACAACAATCGCGGTAGACACAATTATCAGCCAGAAAACCAGCGATATCATCTGTGTTTATGTCGCGGTCGGTCAGAAAACCTCCAGCGTGCACCGCGCCATCGAAGCGCTTCAAACCAAAGCGGCATTCGACCGGTGCATTGTAATGGTAGCGGGTGCCGCTGAATCACCCGGCTTGCGCTGGATCGCGCCCTATGCCGGCATGACGATGGCAGAATATTTTCGCGACAAGGGGAAGCACGTGCTTATCGTGTTTGACGACCTGTCCAAACACGCCGCAACACATCGTGAAATCGCCCTGCTCACGCGACAGTCGCCGGGGCGGGAGGCTTATCCTGGCGATGTGTTCTACATACACGCGCGTCTGCTGGAGAGGGCAGCAAAGCTATCCAAGGCAAGGGGCGGAGGATCGCTGACAGCTCTGCCAATTGCCGAAACCGATGCCGGTAACCTTTCCGCCTATATTCCGACCAATCTGATTTCCATTACTGATGGACAGATCGTACTTGATACGAAGCTCTTCCACGAGGGCCAGAAGCCCGCGGTAGACGTGGGGCTCAGTGTCAGCCGGGTTGGCGGCAAGACCCAGGCACCTGTCCTTCGCGATGCCGCGAAGTCGTTGCGGCTTGACTACGCGCAGTTCCTGGAGATGGAGATGTTCACCCGCTTCGGCGGCATGCCGGACACGCGCGTGCGCCAGCAACTCACGCGTGGTGCCCGCATTCGGGCAATCCTCAAGCAACCTCAGCACATGCCAATGCTCCTTGCGGATGAGGTTGCGCTGGTTATGGCGGTGCAATCTGGACTCCTGGACCCCTTGTCGCTGGAAAAGGTGGCCGAATTTTGCGAGGCGCTGCCCAAAACGCTCAATACTGGTGCTGCCGAAGCGGTAGAGGCGGTGCAAGAGACGGGTTCGCTGAGTGCCAGCCAGACTGAGACTCTAAACAGCTTGATGAAAGCGCTTGCCACATCTCTCATGCCCGATGCGGCACGCGACGGAAAAATCTCATGACCGAGAGACTTGCCGACGTTAATGCCCGCATAGAAGGGATCCGGCAGCTGGGTGCGGTTGTAAATGCCATGACCGGAATTTCTGCTTCCCGCGCGCGGCAAGCACGCGAACAAATTGCTGCCGTTGACAGCTATTCCGCCACCATTACTCAAGCCATGGCTCAGGCTGTCAGGTCAATTGAATTGCCAGCCAAAAGCGAGGCTGCTCTATCGCACATGGCGCTGGTGGTATTCTGTGCCGAGCAAGGTTTTGTCGGCTCATTCAACGAATGGATTCTAACATCTGTTGGAGAAGATCTTCAAAAGGCGGAAGTAATTCTCGTCGGCACGAGAGGAAAGCCTGACATTGAAGCCCATCAGGTTACACCGGTTTCAAGCACTCCCATGCCATCGCATTCTTCTGGCATCCCGAAGAGCGCCGAGATCATAACGCGAAAAATTTATTCGCGCATTAGTCAGGGCAACATCGACCGGGTAGACGCGGTCTACACGGTTTGGAATTCCGGGATGGCTATCGTAAAGCGGCGTCAGCTCTTTCCAATTGATCTCTGGTCACTTCCCACCGCAAGTGGCAATGCCCCCCTGATGAACCTGTCTTACCAGCAACTTATGGAATCACTTGGCGTTGACTATTTGTTCGCACAAATATGCGAAATTGCCCTTCATTCCTTTGCCGCTGAAAACGAAACAAGAATGGCTTCGATGTCGGCGGCTCAAAGTCAAATCGAACGGGAACTTGCCACCTTTGAAGCCATTGCACGGCGCATCAGGCAAGAGGAAATTACCGCAGAAATAATTGAATTAGCGACGGGCGAAATGGCGAGCCAGAGGGCCGTTCAATGACATTGATTTCATTGCTGCCAAATTTTCCCGCAAGGTTGGCAAGCATTGACCAAACTGGAAAGGTATCCGACCGAGGGTCCAATGAGCCCGGCACCTTCGAAAATTTGAGGAGGATTTGATATGAAGAAGAAATCGAGTTCAGAGCACATCAGGGTGGAAACCTCCATGATCTCAAAGAAGCTCTACAAGAAAAAGCTACACAAACTCCAGATCGAGTTGGTCAAGCTCCAGCGCCATTTTATCAGTTGCGACGAGAAAATACTCATCTTGCTGGAGGGCCGGGATGCCGCCGGAAAGGATGGTGCCATTAAACGCATTGTCCAGCACCTGAGCCCTCGCGAGACACGTGTTGTCGCTCTTGGCAAACCTTCTGACCATGACCGGGAATCCTGGTACCTGCAGCGATATGTTCAACACCTGCCGGCGTCGCAGGAACTCGTCATCTTTAACCGCAGTTGGTACAATCGTGCCGGCGTCGAGCGCGTCATGGGGTTCTGCACACCGGAAGAATACGAGAATTTTATGCGTTCAGTTGTTGAGTTCGAGAGATTATTGATTCGTTCCGGAATTAAGCTATTCAAATACTACCTCGACATCAGCAAGGAAGAACAGAAAAAGCGTCTTGAGGATCGAAGGAAAGATCCACTCAAACAATGGAAGATCAGCCCCATCGACGACCAGGCAATAGAGCGTTGGGAATCTTACAGTTTGGCCCGGAATGAAATGCTGACCCGCACTCATGATTCCGAATCTCCCTGGACTGTTGTGCGTGCAAACAACAAGAGGCTGACGCGCATCAGTATCATTCAGGATTTGCTTAGCAAACTGGACTACACCGAAAAAGATGAGGATTTACTTTGCCCGGACCCTAGCATCATATCTGAGTTTACTTCATCGACGGTTGATAAATTATGGCCCACCCCTTGAGTATTAACTCAAAGATTTGCGGGTACTACAAATTCGAGGCTACAACCTGACAATCGTGCCGGCATGGCCATTGAGGATTTCAAGCGCATCCTCAAGCTTCCCGATACCCGTCATCCGCCCCGCTGTAGATGAGAAATCAATGGCCGCCTGAACCTTGGGCGCCATGCTTCCATTGGCAAAAACATGCGTTTTGAGCTCCGCTGGCGTTATTTCAGCAATTCGCTGTTGCTGTGCAGTTCCCCAACCGAGATAGACACCGTCCACATCGGTCAGCAGCAGCATGGCGTCAGCGACAATTTCACCCGCCAGCAGGCCAGTGGCGTGATCCTTGTCGATGACCGCTTCTACCCCGGCGTGACTGCCGTCCTTGCGAACGACCACCGGTATGCCACCGCCGCCCGCACATATGACAGTGACACGGTACTTGAGTAATAGGCGGATAACGCCGATCTCCAGTATGCGCTTGGGCCGCGGAGAAGGCACGCCCCGCCTGAAATGCGATCCGTCGGGCAGCATGGCCCAGCCGTGCTTTGCGGCGAGTACATCTGCGTGTTTTCTGTCATAGATGGGTCCTATCGGCTTGCTTGGCGTCTTGAATGCAGGATCATTGGCATCGACCTCAATGCGAGTGAGAAGCGTGGCAATCTCATGTGCCTCCGGCAGGGCATTCCCAAGTTCCTGTTCGATCAGGTATCCGATCATCCCTTCAGTTTCGGCCCCCAAGGTATCAAGGGGACTGGCCAATTCCTCATCATAGGCCATGTCCTGAAGGGCCATCAACCCAACCTGCGGCCCATTGCCGTGGGTGATGACAACATCATGGCCGGTTGTGATGACCTTGGCAATGGCGTCGGCCGCCCGCCTCACGTTCGAACGCTGGTTTTCGGGCGTCATGGGCTCACCGCGCTTAAGAATGGCATTTCCTCCGAGCGCAATGACCACGCGCATCGGTCAGGCCCCGATTGTAGCGACAAGGATTGCCTTGATCGTGTGCATGCGATTTTCGGCCTGGTCAAAAACAATGGAAGCGGGCGATTCAAATACTTCGTCCGTGACTTCCATTGCGTCGATTCCGTATTTTGCCTGGATGTCCTTGCCGACCTTTGTGTCGGCGTTGTGGAAAGCCGGCAGGCAGTGCATGAATTTCGTTGCCGGATTTCCCGTGAGTGTCATTACGCTGGCGTTGATCTGGTAGGGAGTCAGCAGCTTGATGCGCTCAGCCCACTTTTCCTCCGGTTCGCCCATGGAGAGCCAAACGTCAGTGTAGAGAAAGTCACAGCCTTTCACTGCATCCTTGACGCTATCCGTGACTTTTACCTTGCCTCCTACTGCAAGTGCCGCAGCCTTGGCATAATCGATAATCGACTGGTTGGGCCAACAGGCCTTGGGCGCACATAGCCGCACGTCCATTCCCATCTTTGCGCCGCCAAGGAGGAGCGAGTCCCCCATATTGTTTCCAGCATCACCGAGAAAACAGTAACTGATCTTGCTCAAGGGTTTTTTGCTGTGTTCTTTCATTGTCAGTAGATCGGCCAGGACTTGTGTAGGGTGGAACTGGTCGGTAAGGCCGTTGTACACTGGGACACCGGAAAATTTTGCGAGCACTTCCACCACGTCCTGCCCGAAACCGCGATACTCTATGGCATCATACACACGCCCCAGAACGCGGGCGGTGTCTTTCATTGATTCCTTGTATCCGATCTGGGTGCCGCTAGGACCCAGATAAGTCACATGCGCACCCTGGTCATAGGCAGCAACCTCAAAGCCAACCCGCGTTCTGGTCGAGGATTTTTCGAAGATGAGGGCAATTGTCTTTCCTTTGAGCATTTTCTGCTCGGTACCGGCGTGTTTGGCGGCTTTGAGTTCAGTTGACAGTTTCAGGAGATATTTGATTTCATTCCTGTTGAAATCGCGTAGGGAGAGGAATGAACGGTTTTTGAGCTTACCCGACATGGGGTTTCCTTTCAATCAAGCGTCTCTGGCGATCGGGCAAGTCATACAATGGCTGCCACCTCTGCCACGGCCCAGTTCGGCTCCGCGTATGGTGATCACCTCTATTCCGGCCCTGCGCAGCAATGTATTGGTGAAGACATTGCGATCATAGCCAATGACAACGCCGGGTTCGAGCGCAATGAGATTATTGCCGTCATCCCATTGCTCCCTTTCCTGTTCCGCGGAATCCCCGCCAGTTGCGATAACGTCAAGTTTTTTGATATCGAGGCTTTCGGCGACGACTTCAAACAGCTTCTTGCTCTCGGCGCGGACGTCCACGGAGCCCAGTCGATCTCCAGGCCGCAAGCTGTAACAGCGGATTTGATTGGCAACTTCAACGAAACTGGTGGCGGTGGTACGGTCACAAAGTGTGAAGACCGTATCAAGATGCATGGCAGAGCGCGATTTAGGCATTTGACAGGCCACAACCCTGGTGGCTGCGCCACCTTCAAACAATGATCGCGCCAGTTGGCCAACTGCCTGGGGGGTTGAGCGCTCACCCATGCCCACAAACACTACACCATTGCCAATAGGCATGATGTCGCCGCCTTCCAGTGTCGACGGGCCGAAATCTTTATCGGCGTCACCCCACCAGACCTTGAAATTATTACCTTTGAAACGGGAATGGAACCGATACACGGCGGCAGTGAGCAGCGTCTCCTGCCGACGTGCCGGCCAATGCATCGGGTTCAGGGTCACGCCGCCATAAATCCAGGCACTCGTGTCACGGGTAAAGATTAGATTAGGCAGTGGCGGAGCGATGAAGCCGTCGGTTCCCAAGTAGAGCCCAAACATGCCTCGCGTCTTGAAGGGCACATCTTTGACGGTAATGCCACCTACCAGAAACTCCGCCAGCTGGTCACTTGGCAATCCGCTCAGCCAGCTTGTGAGTTCGTCTATCATGCCTATGCCCACATGGTTCTCTGTAAATTTGCGTTCGAGAATCCACTGGAGTGCTTTAGGATCTTTTAGAATTTCACTCAGGAGTTCATGCATTTCAAGCACTTCAATGCCGCGTTCCTCCATCTTGACGACGAAATCATGATGGTCATTCTTTGCTTCATGAACCCAGAATACGTCGTCAAACAAGAGCTCATCGCAATTGGAAGGCGTCAGCCTCTGGTGCGCTAGTCCCGGACGGCAGGTGAGCACGGTACGCAATTTTCCGACCTCTGAGTGGGCGCCAAGCGGAGCTTGCGGGGTCATGACTTTTTCCTTCATCTCGTCGCCTCACAATGCGCTCAGAACGCCGGTCCACATCAGGTAGCCTGCGACACCTGCGGCCAGCACGAGACCTGCCGCAATGATCGCTTCTGTTGCATTGAACGCCTTTTCGGCGCGGGCAGACCGGGCCCACCAGTAAACTACAATGCCGGGCGCATAGAGCAACGCACACATCAGGAGGTAGTTGGGGCCAGCCGCGTAGATGAGCCATCCACCAAAGACCGTGGCAACCAGTCCAATCAGCATATCGCGCCCACGTCCCTCGCTGGTGTCGTAGCTCTCACCGGACATTGCGAGCTTGAAGGCATAGGCGCCAGAAAGCACATACGGGACGAGGATGGCTGTTGATGCGATGTAGAACAGCGCCAGATAGGTCGAGTTCGCAAAGTATGTAATGATCAAAAAGGCTTGGACAGCGATATTTGTGATCCAAAGTGAACCGGAAGGTGAGCCATTGCTGTTTTCGGTTGCAAATATCGTTGGCATCATACCTTCACGCGCTGCCCGAAACGGAATTTCAGCCGCAAAAACAGTCCAACTCAGGAATGCTCCCGAGACGGAAATGACGATGCCAATGCGCACGAGGGCAGAGCCCCAGGGGCCTACCGCTTTTTCCAGTACATTAGCCATTGATGCGGCTGCCGGCAACGCGGCCAGCTCCTGTTGTGACATGACCCCAAATGACAGAAGCGATACGAGGAGATAGATGAGAAGAGCGACGATGAACCCTATTATGGTGGCGCGGCCAATATCACTGCGGTGCTTTGCACGGGCGGAGACCACACTTGCACCTTCAATTCCGATGAAAACCCACAACGTCACCAGCATCGTGCTCTTGACCTGCGCCATGACGCTGCCAAGTTCCACTGTGCCTGAGCCCCAGAAATCGAGATTAAAGGTGGGAAGTTTGAATGCCAGGAACACAGCAACAATAAAGACAAAGATGGGTACCAGCTTGGCAATCGTGGTGACCAGATTGACAATGGCCGCCTGCCTGATACCCATGAGAATCAAGGCGTGTACCAACCACAGCATAACTGAGGCGGCGACAATGGCCTGCCAGGTGTTGCCTTCAGCCCCGAAGGCGGGAACAAAATAGCTGAGGGCCCCAAAAATCAGTACTACATACGAAACATTGCCTATCCACGCGCTAAGCCAGTAGCCCCAAGCGCTGTTGAACCCGACAAAGTCGCCAAATCCGGCGCGGGCATAGGCGTAAGGCCCAGCATCGAGTTTTGGCTTTCGCGTGGATAGTCCTTGATACACAAAGGCCAAGGCAAGCATGCCTATGCCCGTTATGAGCCAGCCAATGATCACTGCACCCGGTGAAGCGCCCTTCGCCATGTTCTGCGGCAGGCTGAAAACACCGCCACCAATCATTGAACCGATCACCAAAGCGGTAAGTGATGTGAGCGCGAGATTTCCACTGGAATTCGCTACCGTAGATTTCTTGGTTGGGGGAATATTAGCCATTGAGATGCCCTTATGATGCTGTCGTTATCTGAAAACCGTTCCCTTATGCTTCCATCTAATGTGGCCGGCGCACGGAGTTTCCGCCGTCGATAATGGCCTTAATCAAAGCTGCCACAGCGTCATGCATTTTGGCCATTCCGTCATCGGCTGGAGCATTTCGGTGTGCGGCGATGGCATCTTCCAGGATACCTATGATCTCATTTTCGGGAAGTATCTTGCGGTCACCCATGCACAAAAGGAGTGACTCGCAGATGGCCAGCGCTGCAGTTCCTGAAACGTCGTTGTTTAGTGGCATTATTGGTTCCTTCCGCCATGGCCAGCGGAGGTCATGTTGGCTAATGGCATCAATCAGCCTAGACTTGAAATGGGTCTGACGAATTGATCTGAGTCAGTTTTCGGAACAGCTTCTTTATGCTAAGTGTCATAAACTAAAGAGCGATTGCGGCTATCACGGGGTCTATGAATGTCTATTGCTGGTTCGCCACTTGCCCGAAAGCTCGGCGCGTTCGTGGCGTTAACCGAGAAGGAACTGGCTGTTCTGGAGGGGTTTCATCAGTGCCGCCAAACGTTCGACCCGGGAGTGGATTTGGTTCGCCAGGGCCAATTGGGACAGTCTGCCTTTATCCTCGCCGATGGCTGGGTGTGCTCTTACAAACTTCTGCCAGGCGGAACCCGTCAGATTGTCGATTTCCAGGTTCCGGGTGATTTTCTGGGGCTTCGCAGTGTTCTGTTCCGCACCTCCGATCACAATGCAGAGACAATGACCACGGTTGAAGTCTCTGAAGTTTCATCAAACGACCTGATTGATGCCTTCGCCACCACGCCCCGGCTGGCGATGGCAGTGCTCTGGGCAGCCTCGCGTGACGAGGCAATGGTGGTGGAGCATCTGGTCGACATTGGCCGGCGCAATGCACTGGAAAGGACAGCGCATTTCCTGCTGGAGCTTGGTGCCAGGCTAAAGTTAGTCGGCCTGGGCACCAAGGAGGGTTATGCCTGCCCGCTATCGCAATCAATGCTGGCTGATGCCTTGGGGCTAACTGGAGTGCATATCAACCGCGTCCTGCGGCAGTTGCGTGAAAAAGGCCTTTTGACGTTCCGCACTGGCCAGGTCATTTTTGACGATTTTGAGCGGCTCGTTAAGTTGGCCGACTTCGATACGGCTTATCTGGACCAGGATGGTCCACTGCTTAGGCAATAGCGCGCATTGTCAACGTTCGTGTTTCGGCTCAAAGCCCCATTTCCGAATAACGTAAAATCCAATCTGTACCCCGCACTAACATAGACCAAGGAGACTGGCGTTGGGTTTATGATAAAACTTCTCTCCCATAGCGGCTTATAGAAAAGCGCTACAAGTTCCGTGAGTAAATCTGATATAGTGATTTACGCCAATCATCGATTGGAGATTGGAGTACCCTATGTCAACATCAGATGGCGGCGGTCCTTGGCAAAGCAAACCCAACCCCTCAAGGGAAATTGAGTTACTTGTCAATGATCTGCTCTCGCGCATAAAATCTGCATTTCCGGGCGGCCCCCTGCCGACTAGCCGTTTGGCTGTACTGGCAGCTTGCGCCCTTATCGGTCTTGGTTTGTGGACCTCATACTACACAGTCCCAAGCGACTCAGTTGCTATAATACAGCGATTCGGAAAGTACGATTCGGAAGTTTCACCAGGCCTGCATTTCAAAATTCCGTTAGGCGTGGACGTGGCAACGATTGTACCCGTAAAGCGTCAGCTTAAACAGGAGTTTGGTTTTACGACTCCAGGCGCTAGCGATCCTTATCAAAGCCCTGTCGACGGCGCGCGTGAGACGGAAATGGTAACAGGCGACCTCAACGCCGCGCTAGTCGAATGGGTTGTGCAGTATCGAATATCTGATCCTAAGAAATACTTGTTTGAAGTACGTGAGCCTGGACCTACGCTCCGCTATGTCTCCGAGTCAGTCATGCGAGAAGTCGTTGGCGACCGTACGGTTGACGAAGTCATCACCATAGGTCGCCAAGAGATCGAAAGCGAAGCGCTGGTAAAAATGCAGGCACTTGCAACAAAATATGCTTTGGGCATCAGTATCGATCAGGTGCAATTGAAAAACATCAATCCTCCTGGTCCCGTCCAGGACTCATTCAATGAGGTAAATCAGGCTCAGCAGGAAAAGGAGCGCCTGATCAATGAGGCGCGACGTGAGTACAACAAGGTTATTCCGCTCGCCGAGGGAGAGAAAGACCAGCGCATTCGTGAAGCGGATGGCTATCGGTTAAAGCGCATAAACGAGGCCGAGGGTGATGCTGCTCGATTTACCGCTCTCTTGGATGAATACGTCAAGGCGCCAGAAGTAACTCGGCGCCGTATCTATATCGAAACTATGCAGGCCGTCCTTCCAGGCATTCGCGCAAAAATTATCGTCGACGGGGATACACGTGGCATCCTGCCGCTCCTGAATCTAGATCGCCCACAGGGAGAAAAGCCATGAAGCTCCCAGTTGCAATCTTGGTTATTGCACTTGCGGCGCCGGCCTTCATTGGATGGAGTTCGGTTTACACTGTGAGTGAAGTAGAGCAGGCAATTATCACGCAATTCGGCAAGCCGGTTGGCGATCCCATCACTACAGCGGGATTGAAATTCAAGGTTCCTTTTGTACAACAGGTAAATGCCATCGACAGGAGGGTGCTCGAATGGGATGGCAACCCGTCCGATATGCCGACCAAGGACAAGCTCTACATTTCAGTCGATCTCTTCGCTCGCTGGCGCATCACCAATCCGCTCCAATATTTTCTTCGACTGCGTGATGAGCGAAGCGCCCAGTCCCGTCTTGACGACATATTGGGAAGCGAGACCCGTAATGCGGTTGCCAAGCATGAGCTGATCGAAATTATTCGGACTACCAAGGACCGTGTTCCGCTGCGGGATTCGCTCCTAACAGAGCAAGAAAGAGCCCAGGATATCGGTGCCCTTGTGCCCATCCAGAAGGGGCGCGCTCTAGTTGAGCGAGAGATCTTTGTTGCCGCCGCCGAAAAGGTCGCCGTATTTGGCATTGAGCTGCTCGACATCAGATTCAAGCGCATCAACTACAATGAGAGCGTGCGCCCAAAAATTTATGACCGGATGATCAGTGAACGACGCCAGATCGCTGAGCGCTTTCTTTCTGAAGGAAATGGCGAGGCCGCAAGGATCAGGGGCAATCGCGTGCGTGACTTGAACAAAATTCAATCTGAGGCCTATCGTCAAGTTGAGGAAATCCGGGGCGTAGCAGATGCGAAGGCAACGGAAATCTACGCCGGCGCCTATAATCGAAATGCCCAGTCCGTTGAGTTTTTTGAGTTTACGCGCACAATGCAAGCTTACAAAGACATCATTTCCGACG
This sequence comes from Hyphomicrobiales bacterium, assembly GCA_038251095.1. Classification (GTDB taxonomy): domain Bacteria; phylum Pseudomonadota; class Alphaproteobacteria; order Rhizobiales; family Aestuariivirgaceae; genus Aestuariivirga. The sequence continues at coordinate 19,968 of JBBSBQ010000009.1, read as the reverse complement.
GGAATACGCTCGTGCTTTCAACTGACTCCGATCTCTTCAAGTTTCTCAAAGGAATCGACCCAAAGCGGTCCAGTGGGAAGACGGGAGACCAAATGATCGAAGAAAAACCATGATTGCTGAGTGGCCAGAGCGGATTCGGTTCCAAGAACTGCCCTCTACAATGTCCGCTCTTGGCACTGAGCGGACCATGTGTTCCCTACTAGTTGTTTTCCGCTTTTGACCCAAAGCCGACAATTCGGACTGAAGATGCTGAGGGAGAACTTTTGGGCAGCATTCCCCTGAGTGCTAGGTTGATGGCGTGGTGTTTGATTGACAATAGCCAACGAAGATCGGCATTACCGCAAAGAAGATCTGACCTGCCAATCCAATTAGTCCTAGAGGAGTCGCTATGTCCGCGGCCCAGTCTCCTACGCTTTCCCCGAACATAAGCGCTGCAAGTGCCGCTTCGCCCACCAAAGTCAACGTGAGAGCGTTAGTTCCAATCACTGCGCACTGTGATAGCGTAAACGATCGATTGCGGAGTAGGTGGTGAGTCACGATCCAGCTTGCGGCGACTAGGATTGGGACTTCTATCAGCACTGCAACCATCGGTCCAAGCCGTGGGGCGACCAGGAGCACGCGAATGACCCCCATGGCGAACGCAAAGGTGAAAACAACTGTGAAATACTGCAGTCCTATGAACCAAGCGGCAAGCATGACATCATTTAGCACGCGCTATTGGACCAGAGTAGCGCCTCCTTTTTCAACGGCTTGTGCCGTTTGAATCGATGTCAGTTAGGTAGATTAACATGCAAGCAGCACGACTACTTCGAGAAACATTCAATCTTGATATCCTTTGAAGGGAACTTGTTCCCAGGTGAGGCGTTGTGTAGTGGGTTAAATTGTGACCTCCCTTCCTACCTTTACTACGAAGCACCAGCTTTTTGAAGTTCTGGGCCTTAGCGCCCGAAGGACCGTCTAAAAGTCTTAAACCGTGAGACCTGTATTCGCACATGGAATAGTGTGAAGAGGGTTGACATATCGCAAGGAAATGCCCCGTGAAAGCACTCGTTTACCTCGGCCCTTCGCAAAAAGCCCTGCAGGATCGCCCCAAGCCCGAAATTACTGCCCCTTCCGATGCAATTGTCAGAATGACGAAAACCACGATTTGCGGCACTGACCTTCACATTCTCAAGGGCGATGTTCCAACTTGTCAGCCGGGACGTATTCTGGGCCACGAAGGGGTAGGCATTGTCGAAAGTTGCGGTGCGGCTGTGACGGCATTCAAGCCCGGCGACCACGTGCTGATTTCCTGTATAAGCGCCTGCGGCAAATGCGGGCCTTGCCGGCAGCAGATGTACTCTCACTGCGCCATTGGCGGCTGGATACTCGGAAATTCCATAGATGGAACGCAGGCGGAATTTGTCCGCATTCCCCATGCCGACACCAGCCTTTATCCCATTCCTGATGGATCGGATGAAGAAGCTCTGGTCATGCTCAGCGACATCCTGCCAACGGGTTTTGAATGCGGCGTACTTAATGGCAAAGTGCAGCCCGGCAGCACGGTGGCTATTGTCGGCGCTGGCCCGATCGGGCTTGCTACATTGCTCACCGCCCAGTTCTATTCACCCGCTGACATCATCGTTATTGACCTCGACGACAATCGCCTTGAAGTGGCCAAACGCTTGGGCGCTACCGCAACAATCAACAGCACGGACGGAAAGGCATCTGAGGCGGTCATGAAGCTGACGGGGAATCGCGGTGTTGACACAGCGATTGAAGCTGTTGGCATTCCAGTGACTTTTGAGATGTGCCAGGCCATTGTTGCGCCAGGCGGCACCATCGCCAACATTGGGGTCCATGGAAAGAAGGTAGACCTTCACCTCGAGTTGCTCTGGCACCAGAATATTTCGATCACCACACGCCTTGTTGATACGGCAACAATTCCAATGCTGTTAAAGACCGTCAGGTCCCGCAAAATTGATCCAAAGCGCCTCATCACCCACCGCTTCAAGCTCGACAAGATACTTGAGGCCTATGAGACCTTTGCAAATGCCGCCAAGACAAATGCCTTGAAGGTCATCATTGAAGCATCGTAATTCACCGGTGTAGTTTCATCCACTACCCCGAAAGCAAGGAGTACTTACGATGCTGAAAGTGACCATGAAGATTGTTTTCGCCCTGGTGCTGCTTGCGGGCCTGCCCGGCATCCTTGCCAATGCGACGATCAAAGCTGGCACTACACGATCCGCTGGACTGGCGCATGATTTGGGCCGGATTGACTTTGTCACCTATTGCGCGGCCTGTCACGGCGTTGGTGGAAAGGGAGACGGAACCGTTGCCGAGTTTCTCACGATCACCGCCGCTGACCTGACGCAGCTCAGGAAGATGAACGCCGGTTCCTTCCCGCGTGAGCGCATACACCATGTTATCGACGGCCGCGCCGAAGTGAAAATCCACGGGGCACGTGACATGTCGGTCTGGGGTGACTGGTTCAAGTTCGAGGCGGATGCTTCGGTTGCCGGCAAGGGGGCCAAGGAAGAGGTGGTCCTTGAGCGCATCAACGGGCTGGTCGCCTATATTGAATCGATTCAGGAAAATTAGGCCATGGCCCGCATTGTTTTTCCCGTCGCATTGGCGGTTTTGCTGCTGAGCGGGGTTCTGGCTACGAAGGCTGGCGAGCCCTCAGTCCGCGATGATTTTCTGCAGCTTTGTGCCGACTGCCATGGCGCCGATGCCAAGGGCGGCGGCCCGCTGGCAAAAAATCTTACGAAAATTCCTCCCGATCTCACCCGCATCACGCAACGCGCCAAACGCGAATTTGACGAAAAGGCGGTCTTTGACTGGATTGTGGGCCTCAATACGCCCAATTTTCATGGCAACCGTGAAATGCCGATTTGGGGAGATTGGCTGATGGATGAAACCCTTGAGGACAGCACATCGCTCGAAGCGGCTCCATTTGCTGAAAGGGAAGTCCACCGCCGTGTTATGGCAATTGTGAAGTATCTGGAAGGGCTTCAGGTTAACCAATAGTGAGAAGCTCAATAACATAGAAGCAATTGAAATCCGGCGAACATTCATTCCTCATATCGCGGATTAATTCGAGACACGGCCGCTGTTCAGATATTCCCCGGAGAAAGGATTTTTCCTTAGCATTTGAGACCTTTCATCGCAAGATTCTCCCTTCGATCACGCAGCTGACTGACTCAATCAATTTGATGCAGGACAGTATACATTGGACGGAAAACTGCGATTATCGGTTTTCGGAATTTTTCAATAAATCGAAACCAAGTAGAAATTAAAGCTAGGACACTACCAAATAATCTCTGGCATCGGCGTGCGCATTTCATCTCGATTTTGAGATCGTTCTGACAACTTGTGTCGCGGCGATGCCATTTGCAATTTGACACGTAAGTGGATGCGGAGCGGCGGACGTATATGGCCGCTCATTGATTGGAGCCCAAAATGACGATAACTCCAGATACCGATCTACCGCTTAAGATCGTCTCAGAAGATTCGGTTTCCCCGGCACCGTCCGGGTTCCGGTTTCGGCTCCGAGCGCGATATCTTCTGATTCTTCTGGTGCCGGTGTTCATGTTTTCCGGCGGGGTAATCGGAATGTATTTCCAGCCCCCGGCGTTGCAGAAATTCTACGCGCTGACGGGGTTGCAACCGGGCGGAGGATCGGCCACGCCCATCGCCCTGCCACCCGACATAGTGTTGCCGAAGGATATGGCTGAGACGATGCGCGTTTCGGATGTCGTCGGCCTTGCCCGGCTGATGCCGTTGGGGGACATATCCATTGTGGCGCCGCCTTATGGCGCTGGCGATGCACGTGTGGCCGAGATTCTTGTCTCCGAGGGAGACGTGGTGACAAAAGGCGCCGTAGTGGCCCGGCTCGACAACGAGGCGCAGTTGAAAGGCACCGTTCTTTTGGCAGAAGCCAATCTTGCGGTGCGGCAGGCCACGTTGGTTCAGACCCGCGCAGCAGTCGAGAACAGCCGCAACGAAGCTCAGGCGGGGCTAGAACAGGCCCGTTCTGTCGCCGCCGAGGCTGCCGTGACCCTATCACGTGCCAAACAACTGACCAGCCGAGGCGTATCGGCGCAGACCGCGCTTGACACGGCTAAGGCCGCCGACCAGCAAGCCGTCGCATTGGTTGCGAAGGCCGAGGCCACATTGGCCCGCTTTGCTGCGGTGGAAGTGAACGATCAACCCGATGTCGCCGTTGCCATTCGCAACCTTGAGGCCGCAGAGGCCGAACTTGCGAGGGCCCGCAATGATCTGGTCCGCGCCGCCGTTGTGGCCCCAATCGGAGGCACGGTGCTGAATATCCACGCTAGCCCCGGCCAGCGCCCACCGACAGAAGGCATCATGGAGATGGGCGACACCACCCGCATGATGGCCGAGGTCGAAATCTACCAGGACCGCATTTCACTGGTGGCGCTGGGCCAGCCCGTGGAACTGGCGGCCGCGGCGCTGGGAAAGACGCTGCAGGGTCGAGTCGTCACGATAGGTCTGATCGTCGGGAGGCAGGGGTTGGTGTCGGATGATACTGCTGCGAATACTGACGCCAGAGTGATCAAGGTGATGGTTGAACTGGACACCGCGTCTTCATCCATTGCCGCGCGTTTCACCAACCTTGAGGTGATCGCCCGCATTGATACCGACGTGCGGCCTGGGGTCAAACCATGAGCCGGTTTTTGCAGTCACTTTTCGGACGGTTGCCGATCGGCTGGCTTCAACTGACCCACAGCCGCACCCGCTTTGCTGCGGCCCTTGCTGGCGTCGCGTTCGCCAATGTGCTGGTCTTTGTGCAGCTTGGAATCATGAACTCGATGGCAACGGCCACTATGAAACCCTACGGCTTCTTTCAGGCCGACATCATGATTTCGGCTTCTGACGCCAATTCGATGACTGAAGGCGGCAACGTCGCGCGTCAATGGATGTTTCAGGCGTTGGAAGACCCTGAAGTGATAGAAGGCACCGGAATTTTCGTTGCCAACGTCTCTTGGCAGCGCACCGACAAGACACTGAGCCTGAGCACCTATGGTGTCGACCCAACCCGGCCTGCATTCCTGTCCCCGGAGATGGCGGCCCGCTCGGGCACGCTGCAACTGCCCAATTCCGGCATTCTCGACCGGTTCAGCAGGGGACTACCGCGCGACGAGGCGGCAACGATCCGACCGCAAAGTCCACTGTCCTTCGAGGTAAGCGGTACCACATTGACATTGTACGATACCTTTGCCGGGGGAGGTGGCTTTGGCGGCGATGGCTATATGATGGTTTCGGACCAAACATTTCTGACCCTGTTTCCCGCTCGCAGTTCAGGCGCGCCAGATCACATTCTACTGAAGGTCGCCCCCGGCGCGAATCCTGATGCCGTGGCCGCAAGGCTGCAAAAGCTGATCTCAGACAAGTCGTTGCGCATCCGCAGTTATGCCACCGCCGCAGCCGAAGACTTGCGCTATCAGCAGACCAAACGCCCGACCGGCATCATCTTCGGCTTTGGCGTCATCATCGGCATCTTGGTCGGCGTCGTCATCGTCTATCAGGTACTGTCTACCGACGTCGCCGACCACTTGGGCGAGTATGCCACCTTCAAGGCCATGGGCTATTCCCAGCGGTTTTTCCTCAGCATCGTCCTCGAAGAAGCGCTGATCCTCGGAGTACTCGGGTTCATCCCAGGATTTTTAGTGGCCAGTCTGCTGCTTGTTGGCATGGCTCGCGCGACGACCTTGCCTTTGATCATGACCGTAAACATGGCGGTCATGGTGTTCGTCGGAACTGTTATCGCCTGTTCGCTTTCGGGTGCCTTTGCCACGCGCCGATTGGCAGCGGCCGACCCGGCTGATCTGTTTTGAGTGGCGGAGTATGAGTAATGAATTTTCAATCAACGTCGCCGGGCTGAACCACTGGTTCGGCAGCGGTGAAGCCCGAATACAGGCGCTCTACGATGTGAACTTGAAAGTCGAGCGCGGCAGTCTGACGGTACTGATAGGCCCCTCGGGTTCAGGCAAGACCACCCTGCTGACATTGATGGGCTGCCTTCGCGATGTGCAGGACGGATCAGTCAGCCTATTGGGGCATGAGTTGAATGGAGCAAGTGCCGCTCTGAATGTTGCGCTGCGGCGGCGGCTGGGCTTCATTTTTCAGGCCCACAACCTGCATGGTAGCCTGACGGCGCTGCAAAACGTGCTGATGGGTTTGCAGGTGCACGGTACCGTAGACTCCTCCGGCCAATTCGCCGCTTCCCGCCATATGCTGAAGCTGCTCGGTCTGGGAGACCGGATGGACTATCTGCCTGGCAACCTTTCAGGTGGCCAGAAGCAGCGCGTGGCTGTTGCCCGCGCGCTGGTCGGCAACCCCGAGGTGGTCTTTGCCGATGAACCTACCGCCGCGCTTGACAGTGGAAGCGGCACGGTAGTTGTTGAGATGCTTAAGCGGCTGGGACAGGTGCGAGGAACTACGACTGTGATGGTCACGCATGACAACCGCATCCTCGAACTCGCTGATCGCATCGTAACACTTGAAGACGGGCGCATTATGAAGGACACGGCGCCCTGACGGCGGTCGGCAAGGGAGAAAAATATTCCGCACGTTTCGGTCTTCTTGCCACATGTTTTGGGCAAAGTGTCTGCAACTTTAAGTGCCTTGAGTGGCCATTGGCGAAACGTTCAAAATTAGCGACTTGAACTTGCGAGCAGATAGAGGTTGACACGCTTACAAGGAAAAGATTTCGGGCAGTCCGGATCTTTCCATTGGCACAGCAATACGAATTTCTCCTGCTGGCCCATCAGAGAAATGACAGATAGTTATTATGGGTTTCTGCTTTTGGGAGTCGAACGGACATGTCGTGATCAATGGCGGTTGCCGAGTTCCATATCCCGCATATTCACGACATTTCCAATTGAGAAGTGAGGAAAGCAGGGGCTATTTGGAGCATGTGCAGTAACCGGTTTCGTGTGCGCTACGTTTGCAGTAGGGGGAGGTGTGTTGCGTGAAACGGAGTGAAAAGTTTAAAAAAACCAGCGATTTGTCCTTGCAGCAATATAATTGCCAAAAACCCAATGCCGTTGCCTCTCATCTTTCGTCTCAAAGCTTAGCCAAGTTGTTGAACAGCAGAAAAATGTTTCGCCCAAAATAAATGGAGACACATAATCAGCCTCACGTTCCTGCGTTGAGGCTTTGCCGGTATTTTTCCGCGTCCCAGTTGATCAGGCGGCCGATGGCCTCGGTATCCAAAGCGGTGAGCGGGTCATCTGCCCCAATCCTGCGCATGACGTCTGCCAGGCAACGCCCCAAGGGTTCAACTGCGGGTTTTGCATCTTCCCGGATCAGCACGCCTTTGCCAGGAATTGCGACGAGCATCGCGCCGCTCTCAATTTCCGTGGCAACACCAACACCGAGAAATACAACGTGGTCTGGGTAGAAGACGGCATTTTTGCCTCTCTTTAGAGCGAGTGAGTCGGTGGCCAGCGCATGGGTTTCGTTGCTATCTACTGGTGCGTAGTCCGTGCCTTTACAAAGCGAATGAAGTGCTGCGAGGTCCGGCGGAACTGCTGCCCGAACCGACCTCGTGAGAGCCTTCACCACGCGATATAGAAGTGCCTCTGCCTCGACTACGGTTTCGGCGGCCACAACCAGACCATGATTGCCAAGAATGAGAACATCGATACCCTGCATTAGGCGGGCGGCAATGGCATTGGCAAGTGGCAGCCCCGGCCTTGCATAGGGAATGTAGGCCCAACTGAAGTCTTTCAATTTTGCCACTAGTCGCTGTTCTGCATCGCTGCGGATGGCCCAGGCGATGGTGTTGACGCAATGGACATGAACGACAACCCGCTGGGGCATCAACGCATGCACCGTAGTCTCAATCGATGGTCTCAATCCAGTTGCATTGAGGTCAGTCAAAACGAAATCCGTGCACGCCTCGCAAGCCGGATCATTCTTTGCAAGCGCAGTTAGCAAGGTATCGTGACCCACAGGAACAAAAATGTCTTTTACTACGGCATCCCTGAGCCATGTACCCGATGCCTTTATCCACATCACACCTTTATGCTTAAGCGAAGTGTTGCCACCCGCCGCCTGTACCAGCAGGGGATCTGCACCTACGAGGGCCGAAAGTTTTTTTAAGGCAGAAAATTCAGTCATTCAGATAACGCGCGAGGCTTTCGCGTTGCTGTTGTGAGAGATGAAGGCCATGCTTGGTGCGCCGGTCAAGAATGTCTTCTGTTGTCCGGGCCCATTCATGGGTACGAAGATAAGTGGCTTCAACTTCGTAAAATGTGCCGCCAAAATGTTGACCCAAACCTTTAACATTGCTGGCGCCATTGATAACTTTTTCCGCGCGCGATCCATAGAGCCTTGCGTAATGATAGGCGACGTCCTCCGGCATCCAGGGGAATTTGCGTTGCAGGTTCGCAACGAAAGCATCGAAATTAGCATTGGGAATATCTCCTCCGGGCAGGGCTGCTTTCTCTGTCCAATCACCCTTCATCTCGGGGAAGAAAGGTTTAAGCTTTTTCAAAGCGTGCTCGGCAAGTTTGCGGTAGGTTGTTATCTTGCCGCCAAAGACCGAGAGCAGGGGTGGTTCACCATCACAATCGAAAACATAGTCACGCGTTACCGCCGATGGATTGGCAGCATTGTCATCGGAAAGCGGTCGTACACCTGAAAAGCTGCCGATAATATCAGCGCGGCCGAGTTGCCTTTTCGTGTAACGGTTTACGGCGGCCAGCAGATAGTCAATCTCGTGGGTATCAATGCTCACATCCTCGGCGTGGCCTTCATAAGGAATATCCGTCGTGCCGATAAGGCAGAGATCATCCTCATAGGGATTAACAAAGATCACCCGCTTGTCATCGTTCTGCAGGAGATAGGCATGGGGACTATCCCAGAATTTGCGCACAATGATATGGCTGCCCTTTACTAGTCGAACCCGGCGCGTGGAGTTGACGCCAACAACACCGCTGATGACATCCTCCACCCAGGGACCCGCGGCATTGACCAATGCCTTGGCGCGCACGCGGGACAGGGTGCCGTCGCTCCCGCGAAATTCAATATCCCAGGTTCCATTCCTACGTCGCGCCGAGGTGGCGGCGGTGCGGATAAGAATGGTGGCGCCCCGCTCGTTGGCATCAAGCGCGTTGAGAATCACCAGGCGCGCATCATCCACCCAGCAATCAGAATACTCAAAGGCGAGCTTGTAATCATCCCTGATGGCCTGGCCTTCCGGGTCTTTCCTCAAGTCGATGCGGCGGCACGGCGGAAGTTTGTCGCGCCCGCCGAGATGGTCATAGAGAAAGAGCCCAAACCGCACCAGCCAGGCCGGGCGCTGATCTGGTGAGTGGGGCAGCACAAAACGCATGGGCCAAACAATGTGGGGAGCGGCTTTGAGCAGCACCTCGCGCTCGATCAGGGCTTCGCGTACAAGACGGAACTCAAAATGCTCTAGGTACCGCAAGCCGCCGTGGATTAGTTTTCCCGAGCGCGACGAGGTGCCCTCGGCCAGATCGCCTTTCTCGCACATGATGACGGAAAGTCCGCGGCCTGCCGCGTCCCTGGCAATTCCTGCGCCATTGATGCCGCCGCCAATGACAACAAGATCGACTGTGCCACGGTCCTGCACGTCAGCACCGGTTCATGGCGGGATCGCCCGCGAGATAGCGCCGTACTTCTTCCGCCGCAAGGCTGGCTGCGTAGCGGACGGTTTTCACCGAGGCGCCCGCGATGTGCGGCGTCAGGGTCACGTTGGGCAGCTGAAGCAGTGGCCAGTCCGGCGGTGCGGGCTCAACTGAAAAGGTTTCCAGCATGGCGCCGCGCAGGTGGTTGCTTTTCAGCGAGTCGTAAAGCGCATCATAGTCAAGCAGAGGTCCCCGCGCCGTGTTGATGACGTAAGCCCCTTTCTTCATCTGGGCGAGTGTGTCCCGGTTGAGCATTTTCGCCGTCTCGGGCGTCACGCGCGGATGCAGCGATACGACGTCGGATTCCGCAAGCAGCCGGGCAAGCGAGGTCTGGATCACGCCGTCGCGGAAGTCTTCCGCCGAGAGCTGAACATAGGGGTCGTTCACTAGGATGCGGCAGCCGAACGCTTTCAGCAATTTCACCACCCGGCGGCCCACCTCGCCATAGCCGATGAGGCCCACCGTCATTTCGGACAATTCTTCGCCAGTCAGATCGGCGCGGTAAAGATCGCCGCGCCATTCGCCCCGGCGCAGCGCATCATGGCCCCTGGTGATGTTGCGGGTCTCGGCCAGGATGGCACCGATGGTGAATTCGGCGACGGCAGATGCATTGCGTCCTGGCGTGTTGACGACAATGATGCCGCGTTCGCCCGCAGCTTTCATGTCAATGTTTACGGGGCCACCACGCGAAACGGCCACAAATTTCAACATTGGCAAGCGGTCCATGATGCCCGCTGAAAGTGGTGTGAGATGTATCACGAGAATTTCCGCATCCCCAACAAGTGCTACGGCTTCGTCCGCCGTTCCCACATATTCCTTGAGGCCATCCATGCCGGCCACCGCATAGCCGTGCTCCATGGGCACGTCGGGCCATTGCAAATCATGCTTGCGGATATCGATGTCGAAAAGCCGGCAGCGCTCGCGGATCGCCTGCTCAAACATATCGGACAGCATGAAGAGATCACCAATGATGGACAGCTTACGAGGCACGCGTTACCTCCTTGCGGTTGGCCATCATGGTGCGCCACACTGGTTGCATTTTTTCGCGGGTTTCCTTGTAGAGTTTGAATGCGTTATCATAAGTAGCAGAAAGACAGGCATCCGGCGCGGTGCTGTCACCGAGCAGCGGATCGACCCATTGTGCAACACAAGCCTCCATGTCGGGATAAAGTTTCTGCTGCACCGCCGCCATCATGGCAGCGCCGGCAGCGCCTGCTTCCTCGCGCGAGACACTGCGTACACGGGCTTTCAGTGTGCTCGCCAGCATCAGGCGCAGCGCATTCGAACGCGCCGCCCCGCCAGTCACGCGGATTTCCTGGGGGATATCACCCATTGCCGAATAGCAATCACGCGACGCATAACAAAGGCCTTCATACACGCCGCGCATCAGGTCGGCAAAGCCCTGACCAATCTCAAGGCCTGTAAACATGGCGCGCGCCGCAGGCTCCAGGAAGGGGCCTCGTTCGCCGGCATGGCTGATGTAGGGGTGATACATCACCCGACCGGCAGGCCGCGCCATAATTTTTTCATCCATGGCTTTCAGCAGATCACCGCGCGACCGTTCCACGCCTTCATTCTTCAATATTTCGCGGGCCATATCGAGAAACCAGTCGATGTTTAGGGTGGAAGCCATGTTGGATTGCATTTGCGCATACATTCCGGGAACCGGAAAACACATGGTGTAGCCTGACATCTCGGCATTGAGTTTCACATCGGCTGCCGTGGGCGCAATGCGCATGTGCATACCTGTTGAGCCCACAATGGTGCATCCGGTCTTGCCCAAGGGATCGAAAAGCCCGCCTCCCAGCCCCGTGCAGATCACATCGACATAGCCCAGCGTGACGGGCGTACCTGCGTTCAGCCCGGTAAGTTGCGCAGCTTCCGCCGTAAGCGCCGCTGCTACTTCTGTTCCCTCAACAATGGGTGGCAGTAAACGCTTCGCATCCGGCAGTCCCAGCGAGTCGAGCACATGAGGTGTGTAAGTGCGTGATGCAAATTGGCCAAAGGTAAAGTTGGCTTCCGAAGGGTCCTCCGCCGACTCGCCCGTAAGCTTGAAATAGAGCCAATCCTTGCAGTGAAAGGCAGAAGTTGCACGCGCCAGCGTCTCCGGCCTGTGCCGCGCCATCCACGCCAGATGAATGCTCATCTGACAGGCATTTATTCCAGTGCCAGTGCGTTTGTAATGTGCGGGGTAGTCGGAATGGCGGGTAAACTCCTCGGCAATTGAAGCGGCGCGCGCATCGAGCCAGAGCCAGGCGGGGGCCACGGGCGCACCGTCCTTGTCGATGAGCCACATGCCATCACCCTGGCCCGTCACCGAGATGGCGATAAGGCGCGACGCCAGGTTCGGGATTTTCTCCGAAAGCTGTTTCAAGGTTTCAGCCGTATCACGCCAGGTGCGGGCCATGTCCTGTTCGACGCCGCCATCGGCAAGCGTCTCGTACGCATTGGGGATCGCCGCCATAGCAATTTGTTCACCTGTTGTGGTGAACGCCACCGACTTGATCACGGATGTGCCGGCATCAATGCCAATAAGCACGCCATCTCTCATGCGAGTTCACTCCCATGGGCGATGGCGTTGCCGGAGGGGGCATCGAAAAGGTGCAAATTCGCGGCGGCAACGTTCAACTCGATATCGCTTCCGGGTTTCTGTGAGACTCGCTCATGGGCAACGGACACAACTATTTGCTCCGCGACTTCCACAGCCACATGAGTTTGATCGCCCAACCATTGGCAAGATACTACCTTGCCTTTGATCGGGCCCTTGCCCAGATACAATGCATGGGGACGAATGCCGATGGCAATCCGCTGTTGCTTCAGCAGGAGACTTTGCACAGGAGCAGAGAGTTTGCTTGCGGGGTAGCTGAGGGTGACGCCTCCGTCGATTGCGAAGCTGACAGTTCTTGCATCGGTCTTGACGCCTGCGTTGAACACGTTCATCGGCGGTTCGCCAATAAAGGTGCCAGTGAAAAGGTTGGCGGGCCGCAGCTTTAATTCGACGGGTGTTGCATATTGTTGCAAGACACCACCTTCCATGACGGCGATGCGATCGGCAAGAGCATTGGCCTCCGTCTGGTCATGGGTGACAAGAATGGTGGTGCACTGGTGCTCGCGCAGATAGTGTTTGATACGGCCGCGCAGTATGGCGCGGAGTTGTGGTTCGAGTTGCCCCATCGGCTCGTCGAGCAGATAGAGACTGGCCTTGCGTACAAGGGCACGGCCAAGACTGGCGCGCTGCTGTTGCCCACCCGAAACCGATACCGGATACTTGTTCAGGATATCGGAGATTTCAAGCATCTCCGCCATCGCCTTGACCTTCGCGCTCGACTCGGCAGCCGAAAGTTTGGAGGCCTTGAGGGCGAAAGCCATGTTTTCTGCGATGGTGAGCGGCGGATAAAGCGAATAGGCCTCAAACGCCATGGCGACGCCGCGCGCCGATGGCGCAAGCATGTGAATGTCCCGGCCGTCGAGCGAAATCGTGCCATGGCTTACGTCCTCGAAGCCTGCAATCATGCGCAAAGTTGAGGTCTTGCCGCAGCCCGAAGAGCCCAGCAGCGCGGTAATTTCACCGGGCTTGACCGTAAGGCTCAGCGACTGCACCGCATGGACCGGCGCCTTGCGCCGAGGGCGGTAAATCTTGTCCACATTGCTGATGACAAGTTCACCCATAAAGCCGCTCAGCCGTTGTTTTGTCGAAAAGGTGGGTTCCGGAGGCGGCGAATGTAGCTTTCACCTTGGCACCGGCTTCCGGAATGTTCATTGCGGAAGAGGGGAGCGAGGCCAGGAATTCCCAGCCGCCTTCCGAATGCAGCAGAAGCACCGTGCGTTCGTTGAGCGGCGTCACCGCCATGACCTTGGCCACGAGCCCTGCACGATTGGGTGCATTGACCTCGACTGCCTCCGGGCGCACTCCAAAAGTCACGTCGCGATTGCCAGCTTGTTTGTAGGCACTGTCAATTGGCACCTTCACCCCACCAAGCGTGACGTTGATCGTCTTGCCAATCATCTCCACTTTCGTGTCGGCAGTATTGATGGAAGGATCGCCGAAAAGCCGCGCAACGCCCAGCGTGGCGGGCTTCAGATAAATATCCTCCGGTGTCGCCGTTTGGACGAATTTTCCGTTGGCGATCACCGCAATGCGGTCAGCCAATGCCATTGCTTCCTTGTAGTCCTGCGTCACGTAAAGCACCGTGGCCCCCGTCTGGCGGAGAAGCCGAGGCAGTTCGAGGCGCATTTCAAAACGGAGCTTGGCATCGACATTGCGCAGGGGATCGTCAAGCAGAAGGATACGCGGCTCTGCCGCCAGCGCGCGCGCAAGAGCGGTGCGTTGCTTCTGGCCGTTCGACAGTTCCCGCGGCGCATGGCCCAATACATGATCAATCTTGAGAAGTTTTGCCACCTTGTCCACGCCTGCCTTAACCATCCCGTCCCCGGCGTTTCGAGCGCGAAGAGGCGTGGCAATGTTTTCAAAGGCTGACATGTGCGGGAAAAGCGCGAAGTTCTGGAAGGCCATCCCAATATTCCGATTCTCAGGGGCGATATCAGCAACATCGTTGCCTTCGATTTCGATAAGCCCGGAAGTGGGTTCTTCGACTCCAGCGATAAGACGCAGCAGGATTGTCTTGCCGGTGCCGGAGCCTCCGAAAATAACGACAATTTCGCCGGGCTCTGCTGCAAGGCTCAACCCCTCGAAAACCTTGTAGGCCCCAAAGCTCTTGGTCAGGGACTTGAGTTCAAGTTGCGTCATCCCTTCACCGCGCCCATGGAAAGACCCTCCACCAGATAGCGCTGGGCATAGAGCGCAAGCGCCAATGTCGGCGTGACGGATAGCACAATGGCCGCCGCAATCTGCCCATACTGGATGCCCGATGCCGTGACGAAGGCAAGCGCTCCCACTGTCACCGGCTGCTTGTCGGCAGAAGCGAGGATCAGGGCGAAAACAAAATTATTCCAGGCGAAGATAAACGCCAGCAAGCCCGCTGCTGCAATGCCGGGCCTCGCCAACGGGATGGCGACTCGGGTAAATGTCTTCCACCAGTTGTTCCCGGCAATGCGGTAGGCGTGTTCGATATCGGGGCTGATGTCCTCGAAATAGCCGCGCACGATCCACAGGATAAGCGGCAGGCAGATGAGTTGATAGACCCAGATGAGGCCAATGTAGGTGTTGGTCAGGCCAAGTGTCTTGAAATACAGGCTGAGTGGCAGCAGCACCAGCAGGGGCGGTGCAAAGCGGAACGACAATAATGTGAAGGCGATATCCTCGCCGAGCCGGAACTTGAATCGCGCGAAGGCGTAAGCTGCCGGTACTCCCAATAGCAAGGACAGAGCTACGGAAAATGTCGACAAGAGTACTGAGTTCCAAAGGTTGTGCATGAATGCAATGTCAAGATTGCCGGCCGTGGTTTGCAGTTTGCCGGTGATCAGGGCGCGGTAATTTTCGAAATTCGGTTCGAAGACTACCGAAGGTGGAATACGCAGGATTGTCTCATTCGTCTGGAGCGACATGAGAAAGATCCAGAGGATCGGAAAGAGAAAGAATATCAGCACAAGGGTAACTAGCGCGCTGCGCAGGATTTTCTCGAAGGTGGAGCTGTGATCCATGATTTAACCTGCTCCATGGGCGCGTTCGCGCAGCTTGAGCCATTGCTTGATGAAGATGTTGGAAAGGAAATAGGTGATGGCCCAAAGAATGACCATCAACGCCGCCGAACGGCCCACATTGGTCGACTGGAAGAAGTCGAGATAGGCCTGGACCTGGAAAACAAGAAGCTTGTCGCCAGGCCCACCTTGCGTCATCGAATAGATGATGTCGAACTGCTGGATGGAGTCGAGCAGGCGGAACAGGGTGGCCGTGATGATATAGGGCATCAGCATGGGCAGCGTTATGCGAAAGAAGACGAATGAGCGCGGCACCCCATCAAGGGCCGCAGCTTCAAATGGAGCTTGCGGCAATGACCTCAAGCCGGCCAAAAGCAGGATCATGATGAAAGGCGTATAAACCCAGATATCCACGAGCACGACCGTGAGCAACGCCGTCGAAGGGTCGGATGCCCACCTGAAATCATGGAAACCAAGGAGGCCTGCAAAATAACTTAGGATGCCGAAATTTGGATTGGTCATCAGCTTCCACATGAGAGACGCCAGTGCTGGCGCCGTCATCAGGGGAAGCAGCAGGAGAATGGAGGCGATGTTGTTGAAGCGCGTCTGCTTTTGCAGCAGGAGCGCTATGGCAAGCCCGAGTATGAGTTCAAGGCCGACTGTTAGAAACGCATAGAGCAGCGAAATATAAACTGTGTTCCAGAATTTCGGATCGTATAAGAAATTGACGTAGTTGCCGAACCAGATGAAGCCTTTCATCTGGGGCAGATTCAGCCGGAAACGCAGCATCGAATAATAAACCGCGGTGAAAAAGGGAATGAGAATTCCGATGCACATGAGCAGTGCGGGCAGGCTTAGGAGATAGGGCAGGGCCTTGCGCATAAAGCGGCTTTGCTTCACCTGGCGACTGGAATTTGCGGTGGTTGCGGTCATGGGACCGTATACTCTAACGGAGATTTACATTCAGGAACAAGTGGGAGTGCGCGGGTCCGGAAAGGAGAACTATCCTTCAGGACCCGCGCACGGCGTGCCAAGAGTTAGCCGAGGCCGGCTTCTTTCAATTTAGTGTCGATATCTTCTGCCATCTTGTCGAGGCCTTCATCGACCGGGAGTTCCTTGGCCACCATTTTCTGCAATGTTTCCGCCCACAGGGTGGTGAGGTCGAAGAACAGCGGCTGGGCGGTGAAGTAGATCTTCGCACCCGGAGCCGATACATCATGCTGATTAAGGTAGCCCGGATAGGACGTATCAATCCGCTTCCTGAAGATTTCATCTTTCCAGACCGAGGCGCGGACCGGATTGACAAAGTCCATTTTCTGCGCCCCGAACAGGTCATGCTCGGTAGAGGATGCCCATTGCATGAAGTACCAGGCCGCGTCTTTCTGGATGCCGGCATTATTCATGCCGAGCGACCATATCCAGACGTTTGGGGTGGGCGCCGAAGCTGCAGGATTGGCGGCGAACGGTGCATATCCGATATTACCCTTCTCCTTGTTGTCACCGCCGTTCATGAAGTAGCCGAGAATATCGGCGTCGAAAATCATGGCGGAAGCGCCAGCCCCGAGATCAGTGCCAACCTGATACCAGGTGTGGGTAGACCAATCCTTGGCACCTGAATCCTGGATCATCTTCACCCAGTCCGCGTGGAAGGCCTTTGAGCCGGCCGTGCTCATGGCGGCTTTCAGTTTTCCGTCGGCAACGTTGAAGTCCTTCTCGCCGAAGTTGGCGTAGCCTGAGAGGAAGCCCGGATGGATCGTGGCCCATGAACGCGAGCCGCGCACGCCAATGCCGTAAGGTCCGCCCAGATCCGCCTTGAGCTTGGCAGCAACTTCAACCATTTCGCCCAAATTCTTCGGCACTTGTACGCCAACCTTGTCAAACATCTTCCGATTGTAGGAGATGTTGTTGAGCTCATAGCCCCACGGAATGCACCATTGCTTGGCGTCAGCCGAGCCAAGTTCGCCTCCGGGAACACCGTTCCATGCGGTGGAAGCACGAAGGCCGGGAAGAACGTCATCCCAATTATAGGTGGGGTGCGTCTTGGCCGGATCCTTGATGTATTCGTTGAGGTCGGTGATCCAGCCTGCCGGACCATAGGTCCAGGTCATGTAGGCGCCGGTCATGAAGGCATCATATTCCGTTGAGCCCGATGACAGCGCCGCCGTGACCTTGTCGAAATAGACGTCTTCGGCGAAGATGTCATAGCTGACATCCATGCCGGTCATGGTTTTGAACGCATCGATGTTGGCGATCATTGCGTCAGCATAAGGATGCTTGTTGAGCAGAAGCTTCAGCTTCGAACCTTTATACTTCATCCAGTCAAAATCGGCGGCCATGGCCGTGGTCTGCGCCTGATTGAACAGAATCCCGGTTGCGGCGGCGCCGAGGCCGAGCTTGCCAGTTGCCTGGATGAGCTCGCGGCGGCTCATTTGCTGCTTCACAAAAGCATCAAAGAGTCCTTTTTCTTTGTCATACATTTCCCATTCCTCCGTTGCGTTGAACAAAAGCACGTTTCTTTTTGAGGTTAGCCTGTAGCGGTTTTCCCGTTCTTTTTGCCGGGCTCAAGTCCCGGTTTTTCGTTGGCAAGGCGGCGCGCGGTCGCCTCGTCGATGATGAGTCCGAAAAGAAGTCCGCTGGCCAGAATGGCGCGGACGGCCTGAGTCTTGGATGTGCCACCTGCAAGAGCGACGATCTTGTGTGATTGCAGGTCTCCAATGCGCGGCGCCATGGCTCGGTCTGACACCGCGTTCGGCACATGCGCCCCATCGGCCTTGAAGAAGTGACCAAGAATTTCGGCACAGGCCCCGGACTTGATGACGGCTTCCGTATCTTGATCGTCAACCATTTGGGCTGTGGCGATGAAGCTTTTGCGGTCCACTTCGCCGATGCCGGCTACATAGAGCTTGGCGCGCCGTGCCATTTCGATCACGTCGGAAACGCCATACTGGGATTCCAGCACCTGCTTGTCTTTTATTGTGTTGGCAAAGAACGGCACAGGCATCACATAGGCTTCCACACCGGTTCGCTCGGCAAGCCTGTGGATCACATCGAAGGGGCTTGCAGCAAAACGCCGTGTAAGGCCGCCGAGCAGTGAGACGAATTTAACATTGTTCGCTGGCACACTTGGCAGCATGTCTATAGCCGCCGCCAGGGTTCGCCCATGACCGATGCCGATAAGATCAAACGTGGCGTTTTCAATCAGATGACGGATGTAACGGGCGCCCGCCGTGCCCAGTGTGCGAAGCGGCAATGCGCCTTCGTCGATATTCGGGACAACTTCGCAATGCCCGAGGCCATATATGAACTTCAGCTTTTCTTCGAGTTCAATGCAGCCCGCAATTGGCCCTTCGACAAAAACCCGGATCAGGCCTTCGTTACGCGCCTTGGCAATGAGGCGGTGGGCCTTGGTATTGGGAACGCCGAGAATTTCCGCCACTTCGCCTTGCGTCTTCCCACCGGAAAAATGCAACCACGCGGCGCGCGCCGCTAGGGCCGCTTCCTCGTCGAATTGCAGTGCTGCTCGCTGGTGTTCCAACCTGTTTTTTGCCTGCGTGAATTTTTTTGCTTGAGCTGCAATATTTTTCAGATATGCTCCAAAGTCAACAAAAATCGACGCTGCAGCGCAACACGACACGAGTCAGCACATGGGTTTTTCGCTCTCGGTGAACACGAATCCACTGGTTAATCGCTTCGGCGAACCAGAGGATGTGATCAGTGTTTTGACCGATGAGATCGGCATTGGGCACATCCAACTCGTCCATGAATTCATCAATCCGTCATGGCCAGCGCCGACGGTGAAACGTCTGACGGATCGTATGGCGAAGGCGTGCGCGAAGCACCGCGCGAAGATCACTTCCATTATGACCGGGCCTTATGGCAGGCTCAATCATTTCGCGCATCCGGACGCAGAGGTGCGCGGCTACTACGTTGCGTGGTTCAAGGGTATGGCTGATATCGCCGCCGATCTCGGTGCACCTGCCATTGGTACCCAGTTCGGCATTTTCACTTTTCGAGATTACGACGATTCCGTGCGGCGCGAGAACTTAATGCAAATTGCCCTGGATTGCTGGCGGGACGTGGCCGGGTATGCAAAGGCGCTCGGACTTTCTTATCTGTTTTGGGAGCCCATGTCAGTGGGCCGCGAACTCGGCCATACGAGCAAGGATTGTCAGGCGCTGCAGAACTGGATCAACGCAGGCGAGCTTCCCCTTCCATTGTTGCCAATGATAGACATTGATCATGGTGATGTGACCTCGCCCAATCCCGCCGATGTCGATCCCTATGTCTGGGCGAGAGATTTTGCAACGCAATCACCAATTATCCATATCAAGCAAAGCACCATGAACAAAGGCGGCCACTGGCCCTTCACCTCCCACTACAACCGGGACGGCCGTATCACGCCGGAAAAACTTTTGGCAGCAATCAAGTCAGGTGGCGGCACGGACAATGAACTCTGCCTCGAGCTTGCCTTCCGCGAACGCGAACCCACCGACCGCAATGTGGTGTCAGCGCTCAAGGAATCCGTGGACTATTGGACTTCCTACACTAGAACAGGTTTTAATTGATGACGCAAAAAATTCCGTGGATCGGCACCGGCTGGAAAATGAACAAGCTTCGCGCCGATGCGGTGAGCTTTGCTGACACGCTTAAAGCATCAGCCATCGCCAATGCGGCGTCGGCCCAGACCTTCGTGCTTCCGCCTTTT
>JBBSBQ010000008.1:0-104101 GCA_038251095.1 Hyphomicrobiales bacterium | reverse complement strand
GGCTCGGCATCAACCGCCGCATGTCAAAGGACTTTGAACGCTTCTCCAAAACCAGCCTCGCCTTCATCCAGACCGCCATGATAAAGCTCATGACAAGGCGATTGGCGCGGTTCCTCTATTCTTGAACAGACTCTAAGAGGTAACCCCATGAAATTTGAAGAAACACGCGCTTACCGCGAACACGCTGCGCATTGCAAAAGTCAGTGCAATTTGACTCAAGATGAGCGCCTCAAAAAATTTTGGAGCGACCTGGCCGATGATTGGCTTGCGTTGGACAACGTTATGACGGGGGTAGCTTCCGGCGTTGAGGCCTTGCCCGACCGCAGGGTGTTTGGCGGCAATTCTATATCGCCGTGATCTTAAATCCGGGGGGAGTAACCCAATGCACTCCGTCGAAAACAACGGCTATCTGGAACGCGCTGCGCGATATTCACATCAGGCAGGTTCGACCCGGGACGCCACCCTTAAAAATGGTACTTGACAGACTTCGCAGAAGATTGGCTTGCTTTGGAGAGTACCTCGATTGCGGCAAAATCCTTCATGTAAATGAATACTGATCCAGATCAGTATTACCCGCCTGATTCTGGGATATTTTGCACGCATCAAAGTAATTTGAGGAGTGTCGAGGTTGAGCAAAACCGAGAGCAATAGGATCTCAAAAGCGAAACCAAAACTCAGGACCGTACGGAAGGTTCATGTAATCGACGATGATCCCAGCCTCTGCATGGCCCTGGAGAGAATGCTGACGGAACTCGGCTATGACGTAACCACTCACACCAAGGCAAGATCGGAACTTCTTCACGAGGTGACCGAAGCCGACCTCCTCTTCATCGACATGATCATGCCGGGGACGAACGACTTGCAGGTTTTGGATATCCTGGCAAGTAATCAGATCAAATCCGGAGTGGTCTTAATGAGTGCAACCAATGATGTCCTGGCCGCGGCGCAGGCGTTGGCCCGGCTTAAAGGCATCCGGCTGATTGGCGTCTTGCGAAATCCTTTTCGCAACGGCGATCTGATGAATGTTCTTGAAGATGCATAGTTCTGTTTTACAAAAACCCTGCACATTTGAACCACCTCTGCCCACGAACATACGATCTGACGGCGGTTCCTCTGGGAGCTGCCTCAAATGACTGAGAAGGGCCAAACTTTCCTGGATACGTGGATTAATCAGAATGTCAGCTATCTCGACGTTGGGGGCGATTATCTCCGTGCGATAGTCTTGGCTGATCGATGTATAGTGGAAGCGGCAACGCTCGGAATTGCATTGAACGAGCTTGATCCGAATGCAATGAGCCTGGAAAAGATCATGCACAATGCAATGCATGTGAACACAAAGAAAATGTGAGTATCCTGTGACTTCCGCGACCCCATCGGGAACGAATTCTTCGCTGCACCGTTAGGTTTGTGACTGCCGATTCAACCCGACAGTCATCTGAAAATAGGCTATGGTCCTGAAACCATTTACAGCATGGTTACGGGGCCATAGTTTTTTTTAAGCCTGATTGTGGCAAGGGCTAATATTTTTAAGCCCCGAAAAACGCGCGCGACAGGACGCCGATCATGGTGCCGAGCGAACGCACCGCTTCGAGCGGAATGTTCTGGCCGGTGAGCGTGCCGCTGGCGTCAATCTCGCTGGCCAGCTTGTCCATCACGCCGTCGACCTCGGCATCGACATAGGCGCTTTCCTTCATGATGATCTGCCCGGTGATGCCATCGGCCTGGGCAAACAGGTCCGTGTCGCCCTCCGCATTGGCAAATAGCGCATCGTCAGTGCCCACATCCGCCGACGGCAGGGTGAGCGTCAGGTCATACTGGTGCTGGTTGCCGACATTTGGCGTTTCGGTGAAGGGCATGTTGCCTTTCAGCGGATAATCCTTGCCGTTGCACTTGGCGGTGACTTCGATGAACCAGGATTCGGTCTGGTAGGAATAGACGAAGTTGCCGTTCCACACGCAGCCCTTGTCCGACGGAAGCCCCGCCGAAGGAATGGTGAAATTGGAAAGCTGGATGGTATCCACCCGCTCGTCGATCAGTCCTGACTCGGTGGTCTTGATTTTCTTGAGGATTGTATCGCGCAGCAGGCTGGCACCTGTGCTGGGATTTTCGGGCTTCAGCATCAGCGAGTCGGCGAATTTTCCATTGGACGCCGCAACCTTGCCCAGCGCCAGATAGTTCACCGACATTGACGTGCCGTCGGTGAAGCCATCGGACTTCACCACCCAGCCGCCGGCATATTGCGTGCGCTGCAGCTTCTGGCCATTGGCCGGATTGACCAGAGCGCCATTACCGGTGACGGCGCAGGATTCATTCTGGCCGGTGATCAGTCCGGCCGTTGCCCCCTGGCAGATGATTTTCAGTGTCGTATCCACCTGCTTGTCGGCAAGACCCACGGTGAAGCTGTCCTTCCGCGTCGTGTCGCGCAGCGAAGGCATCGAGGCCTTCATGGTGAAATTCACCGTATCGGCCGCACTGGCAGAAACCGCGGTGAACACCAAGAAAGAAGCCGCGGCAAAGAGGGATTTGGTCATCGACATCATCAATCCTTTTCCAAAATGACAATACTGAACACCGGACATCTTCTGCGCGGTGCGCCCCACCCATGCCATTATGTTGTCCGATTTGGGCTTACTGTGCAATGGGGAGGCCGTTACCGGATAACCATAACAGAGCGTTAACAATCCGTCCCGGATTCCCCGGCTTTCCCGCATGGCAGCCAGACTCGTGACCACCTTGTCAACCATGGAAGCGCCCGGCTATTTCCCCAGACGAAAACCCATGCTCAGATATTTCAGATTGCGGAGAAGACCATGAAAATTTTACGCATTGCCCTGCTTGCGGCGGCAGCGCTGCTGGCGGCAAGTCCTGCCCTCGCGGACCTTAAAATTGGCGTTGCGGCAGAACCCTATCCGCCCTTCACCGCAAAGGACGCGTCCGGCAAATGGGTGGGCTGGGAAATTGACCTGGTGGATGCGCTGTGCGCCGAGATGAAGGAAAAATGCGAGATCGTTGAAACCGCGTGGGACGGCATTATCCCAGCCCTCAACACCGACAAGATCGATGTGATCATCGCCTCCATGTCCAAGAATGCTAAGCGCCGCGAAGTGATCGACTTTTCCAATACCTACTACACCTCCGCGGCCGTCATGATGGGCGCGAAAAACGGCGACATGGATTTCTCGCCCGGGCATCTCGCCGGCAAGTTCATCGGCGTGCAGCTCGCAAGCATCCACGCGGCCTATGCGGAAAAATATTACGGCAAGACCGCAACCATCAAGACCTACCGGACCCAGGACGAAGTGAACCAGGATCTGGCGGCGGGTCGCATCGACTATGCGCTGGCCAATGGCACGGCTCTCGATGCGTTCCTGAAGTCCGCGCAAGGCGGCGCGTTTGAAGCCAAGGGGGCCGTTCCCCTTGATGTGGAAATCATCGGCGAAGGCGCCGGCGCCGGCATCCGCAAGGGCGATACGGCCTTGGCCGGCAAACTGAACGCTGCGATCTCCGTTCTCGCCAAGGGCGGAAAGCTTGACGAGATCTCAGCCAAAAACGGACTGACCGGCCTGATCATCACGCCGAAGCAGTAAGATCGGCACCGCGAGTTGAATCTTGTGTTGCATTGGACATAAGGTGTCCAATCATGCGCCGCCCGGCAATTTTCCGTGACGTTCTCATTATTGCCGCGTCGATCGCGGGAAGCAGCATGGTCATGCTGGGCGAAAGCGTAGTGACGCTCGCCCTGCCCAGCATCGGCAAGACATTACAAGTGCCTTTTGCCAGCCTGCAATGGGTGGTTGACGGTTACAATCTGACGCTTGCGGCGTTCATTCTGCTGGGCGGTTCACTCGGTGATCTCCTCGGCCACAGACGTGTGTATCTTTGGAGCGCCTGCTCTTTTCTGGTGCTGTCGCTTCTATGCGCTCTGGCCTGGAGCGGTCCGACCCTGATTCTGTTTCGTGCTCTGCTTGGCATTGCTGGGGCGCTCCTCACGCCGGTGAGCCTCGCCGTGCTCAACGCGCAATTGCCCAAGGCCCTGCGCAGCCGCGCCGTCGGCTATTGGACCGCGGCCACCTCGATCATGCTGGCACTGGGTCCCCTGGTGGGCGGCTATCTCGTCGATCTGTTTTCGTGGCGCGCCATCTTCCTCTTCAACGTTCCGCTCGCCCTTATTGCGGTCGCCTTGGCTCTCGTTGCGTTGAAGGAAGCACCGATACGCCGCGGCATACCCATAGACTGGGTGGGCGCCGTTCTTGCTTTCCTGTTTCTCGGCGGCATTGCCTCCGGGCTTATTGAAGGCCCGGCGAATGGCTGGCCGGCCATCACCATTGCAGCGCTTGTGGCAGGCGCCTTGTGTTTTGTTGCCTTTGTGTGGTGGGAGGGCCGCACGGCCCACCCGCTCGTTGATCTCTCGCTTTTTCGCAACCGGAATTTTTCCGCCACCAACGCCGCAACGCTCCTGCTCTATGCGGCCTTCGGAGGATTTGGGTTTCTGTTTTCCTATTTCCTGCAAACTACGGCCAACTTTTCGACCACCGCCACAGGGGCGGCATTCCTGCCGGTTTCCGTGATGCTGGCGCTCTTCTCCGGCCAGGTGGGCGAATATGCTTCACGCGCTGGCCCCCGCTGGCTGATGACCATGGGGCCGCTGTTCTGTGCGGCGGGCATGCTCACGCTTTTGTCATTGGAACCGCAGACGACCTATCTCACCGGCGTGCTTCCCGGCGTTTTGCTCTTTGGGGCGGGGCTGGTGCTTACGGTGGCACCCTTGACCGCAACGGCGCTGAACTCCGCGCCGGACGAGAAATCGGGAACCGCCTCTGCCATCAACAACGGGCTTGCCGCCGCCGGCCCCCTCATCGTCATCGCCCTTCTGGGCCTGGGCGGGCTTGAACACGCCTACTTCCTCGGCGTGTGGCTCTGCATCATTCTGGCTGCTCTTGCGGCCCTGGTTTCCTTCACGTTTGTGCGGAAGGCTGCCGCCTGACAAAATAGTTCCGTCAGCCGTCGAATTAACACACTCTGATTTGTCAGCCAAAGATTTTGATGTATGCCGCCACAACAATGGCGGCGGTTGCGCCGGAAAGCGCCGTGCCCCAGGCAAGGTCAATCAGGGCAATCCGCAGGTTGAAACCCTCAACCACGGAGAGATTTGTGAGATCATAAGTTCCATAGGCAACCAGCCCAAGCGCCGCACCCAGGAACAGGGCATGCATGACCGAGCCCGCCCTGATGCCGGGCGAGACGGCAAAAAACATCAGCCCCGCCGCATAGAGAAGATAAAAGGCGGCCGCGGCGGCCAGATGCGGCTCCTTCTTCAGCAGGCTGCCCATCTCCGCCACATAGGTGGGCCTTGCGAGCCACATCAGCCAGACGAGATCAATGGCAACGAATGTGATCAGTGTGGCCCCATAGGCGAAGATGTGTTTTGTCATGGCGCGCTCCTGGGCAGATCATGGGCTGATTTTGAAATGGAAATGGCGGGTTCAAGGGGTTGCGGGCGTTTGACGAGCCGCATGCCCTTGATCCAGAGCTTGATCGCTTCCCAATGAATCCCGCCAATTATCTTCAGTGGCATCAATGGCAGGCTGAGGAACGAGCGCAGAAGATTTGCGTCAGTCAACAGAAGCCTTGCGCCGGAAAACCATGCCGTGAGGCGTGGTCCGTGCTCCGTCGCCAGCGTGATGGCGAGCTTCAGTTCATCGCCAGGTGGCAGAATCCTGAAATCATAATGACCTTCCACCGGGTTAAACGGTGAAACGTAGAATTTCTTGTCACACGATTGCGTCCCGCTTTCATCGACGGGTATGACGTAGCTATGGCGCTCGCCGAAGGTATTGTTAACCTCATAGATCATGAGGCAAAGCCTGTCCGATGAATCCACGCCATAATAGACCGTCAGGGGATTGAAGACATAACCCAACACGCGGGGATAACAGAACATGAATATGCGCTTGATCTCATCCGCCTTGCCGGCTGCCTTGACGAGCGACCAGACGAATTCGCGGATGGGTGTTCCGTCACCCGGCCCATGCTTGCGGTCATCAATGCTGAACAGGTTGAAGCGATTGTAGCTGAAGAGTTTCAGGCGCCGGGCCAGATCAGGCAGTTCATCCACATCAGCAAAGAGATTGTAAACACGGTAGCGCAATTCATGGCAGACCGGCGCGAGCCGCCGGTGCACGACGTCCCCCACGTAAAGGCATGTCTGCATCCCGCTCATTCGGCCGCCTCAAGATGGCTGAGCTCTGCCGCAGGAGCATATGGCGTCACATGAATGCGGCCGGATTGGTTTGGCACCGTCCAAGGCCGCAGCATGTCGCCCAACCGCTCGGCAACCGCAAGCCCCGACTGCAAAGCGTCCTCATGGAAACCGGCGCCAAAATGCGCGCCGCAATACCAGGTGCGCTGCTGACCCTGAAGTGACCACAGGCGCTTCTGCATGAGCCCCGCTTCGGCGGTGAAAATCGGATGCTCATAGGCGAACTCCCGCTCGACCAGAGCGGCTTCCGGCTCACGCTGCGGATTGAGGCTGACGAAGATATCAGTCGAGGTCGCCAGGGGCTGCAGAGTATTCATCCAGTAAGTAATGGATGACGAACGGCCGTGCGCACCCCTATCCGCCATGTAGTTCCAGCTTGACCACAAGCGCCGGCGGCGCGGCATGAGGCGTGGGTCGCGGTGCAGCACAGCCCGGTTGCGCCCGTAGCGGAACGTCGAAAGGCAGTGGCGCTCTTCCGGTGAAGGATCTTTCAGCATGGCCAGCGCCTGATCCGCATGGGCCGCTATGACAACATGGTCGAAGCGCTCCCTGTAACCCAGGCCCGCCTGCACCACGACACCGGCGGCGGAGCGCTCAAGTGTGCGCACCGGGCAACCCGTCAGAATCCGGAAACGGCTGTCGCCCACAAGCCTCTCCACATATTCACGCGATCCCCCGGTAACGGTGCGCCATTGCGGCCTGTTACTGTATTGCAGAAGCCCATGGTTGCCGAGGAATTTGAGGAAAGAAAGGGCCGGATAGTCCAGCATCTGATTGGGTGAAGACGACCATATGGCGCCCGCCATGGGCAGGAGATGCCGGTCCATGAAGGCCCGTGAATAGCCATTGGACTTCATGAATTGGCCGAGCGTCACGCCCTCGTCGAGGTGCTGGCATTGCAGCTGGGCTGTCCGGAAGAAGCGGACGATATCCCACAGCATGCGCCAATGTGCCGGTGCGACGAGATTGCCGGGATTTCCCATCATCTGCAGAAGTGTGTCGCCGGAGTATTCGCAAGCGCCGCCATCAAGCGAAACGCCAAAGCCCATGAGAGAGGGCGTGGTGGGCACATTGAGGTAGTCAAAGAGCGCCATGAGATTTGGATAGGTGGCGGTATTGTAGACAATGAAGCCCGTATCGACGGCAATTGGGCCATCTGGCGTTGTACAGTTAACCGTGTTGGAGTGCCCGCCGAGCCGGTGCTCGGCTTCAACGAGCGTCACCTCATGGCGTTGCGACAGCAGCCAGGCGGCAGAAAGCCCGGCTATTCCGGAGCCGATGACGGCAATTCGGTGAGAATTCAAGCGATTCAGGCCTTCAATATGAGTTTACAGTGACCCTACGGATGCCAAAGGAAAAATGGATCAGGTTCCGGCACATTTATTCTTGATCGCAGGAAGCAACATGATCTGAATTCATAGGCCCGCCGTAGGCTTCCGTGATAGACAGGGAAGACTGCCGTGCTCGCCATGAGTTGGATTATGCTGCCAAAAGACAACCGGGCTGACCCCAAGAATGAGGACGTAGCGGCACAGCGTCTGGTTCAGCGCGTGGCGCGAAACCTCGACCGCGAGGCTTTCGCCGAGCTCTTTGACGCCTTTGCCCCGCGCGTGAAGACCTTCATCATGCGCAAGGGAGCTTCGCCCGACCTCGCCGAGGACCTGGTTCAGGAAACCATGATCAACGTCTGGACCAAGGCCGGTTTCTACGATCCGGCAAAAGGCTCGGTCCTGACCTGGATTTTCACCATCGCGCGGAACCTCCGGATTGACCGGATCAGGCGGGAGTCTTCGCGGCCCGTGGCTGAGCTGGGAGACTTCGATCCGCCATCCGAAGCGCCTGCAGGTGACGAAATTCTTGCGCGCAAGGACGAAGCGCGCAGCGTTGCCCGCGCCCTGAGCAAGATTCCCCCCGAGCAAATGGAAATTCTCACGCTGTCATTCATTGAAGATCTGCCGCAGGCCGAAATCGCCAGACGTCTCAAACTGCCGCTCGGCACCGTCAAATCCCGCATGCGCCTGGCCTATGGCCATTTGCGGAAAAACCTGGAGCGACCCAATTGAAAATTGATCATCATCTGGATGCGGCCACGCTGGTCGCCTACGCGGCGGGCACCCTCGACGAAGCTTTCAATGTTGTCGTGGCAAGCCACCTGGACTGGTGCCCCGCCTGCGCCGAAGATGCGCGCCGTGCTGCCCTTATGGGCGGTGAACTGATCGGCGGCCTTGCGGAAACACCGGTATCGGAAGAATGCCGCAGCAAGACCTTGAGCCTGCTCGATACCGCCACTTTGCACCGGTTTCCGAAAGCCGCTGCATCCGGGGGAGAAGTTCCCGGGCCGCTTGAACATTTGCTTGGCGGCAAGCTGCTTGCCGAGCTGCCATGGAAACGCAAGGCTCCAGGACTTGCCTTGCATGATTTGCCGCTTTCCGAAACTTCCAGCGGCAAGCTGTTCCTCATGCGGATTGCTCCCGGCACGGCCATGCCCGAGCACGGCCACGGCGGTGAAGAAATCACCCTGATCCTTTCAGGCGCTTACAACGACAAGTTCGGACGCTACGCGCGCGGCGACGTTGCCGATCTCGACGAGAGCATCGAACACCAGCCCATTGTGGAGGCAGATGCGGCCTGCATCTGCCTGGTGGCAACGGAAGCGCCAACCCGTTTCAAATCCTGGCCGGCGCGCCTGCTTCAGCCGCTCATCGGCATATGATGCAAGCCTTGCCGTGGAAGGTCGTGTGGATCACCGGGGCCTCGACCGGAATTGGCCGCGAGATCACCCTGCAGCTTGCAAGCCAGGGCGTAACCGTTGCCGCCTCGGCCCGCAGCGCCGACAAGCTTGTTTCTCTGGAGACGAACATCAGGCCCTATCCGCTCGATGTAACCGACCGGCAGGCAGTCCTTGCCACGCTCGAAACGATCGAAGGGGATTTGGGGCCGGTGGACTTGGCAATTATGGCGGCAGGCACTTACTGCCCGGTCGATGTCGAAAAATTCGATCCGTCGTTCTTTGAAGCGGCAATGACCACAAACTATCTCGGCGTCGTGAATTGTCTGTCGGGTCTTCTGCCGCGCATGTTCCAGCGCCGCCGTGGCCATGTGGCCTGGATTGCCTCGGTAGCGGGGTTCGTGGGCTTGCCGAAGGCTGCCGCTTATGGACCTTCCAAGGCAGCCCTGATCAATCTTGCGGAGAGCCTGAAAGTCGATCTCGAACTGCGGGGTGTTACGGTGAGCGTGGTCAATCCCGGCTTCGTTGAAACGCCGCTCACCACGCAGAATGATTTCACCATGCCCTTCCTGATGCAGGCCCCGGAAGCCGCCCGCCTGACAATCGAAGGCCTGAAGCGCCGCCGCTTTGAAATTTCCTATCCTCTGCGCTTTGTGCTCATCATGAAGCTGGCGCGCCTGATGCCCTACGCACTTTTCTTCCGTTTGATCAAAGGCACGGTGCTGAAAGCCTAGAGAGAACCCCCGCGCGTCATGGGCGGTGCAGGAAATACCACCATTGGGAGGGCAGGCCCAAATCGGGGTCGTCCGCCCTGTTGCGGCCTGCATCTTCACTGCGTTGCGTGAGAAGCGACCGGTCAGCCGCCGCAGGGGGCGTGAGAAGCACCAGGGCATCAAGCCAGTCTTCATATTTCGCCGGCTGATCCTGGTATTCTTGAAAATGCGCCATGTTGTTCTGGATGAAATGCATCATGCGGCAAATGGATTGTCCCTCGACGCCCCGGTAATTCCAAAGATCGAATCCGGCCGCGCGGCCGAGATTTGCCAACAACGTCCAGGCGGTGAGATTGAACAGGGAGTAATGCAGCGGGCGCGTCCTGGCAAGTTCCATGGCCTGCAATCCGATCACATCGCACTGCGCCACCAGGCGAAGGGTCGCACTGTTGATCTGTGCCGACACTGTTGCAAAATTCCCGGTGAAGAGAGACAGGGAAACAACCAGCAAATGTGTCCAGGTGCCGATGTTGTTTTCCGCCATGATGGCCCGCTGGCCCTGGTTGGTTTGCATAATATAATCAAGAAATCTGGCGGCCCATTGCTTTAGGGCTGCAAGCTGCGGTTCTGACAATGCGCCGTTGGCGCGAAGGGTATTGCTCAGATGGGGGAGAGACCACAGGTGGCGGAAGTCAATCAACCCGGCAATATTCGCAGATTTCGGCGTAGCCGGCTTCCATTGCGCAAACTGCGCGCCGGGGTTCATTACCGTGTCTTCGTCAGTGAACCAGGCCAACAGGATTTCCGCTGACCGGCTGAGAAAATCTTGCCGCCGGCACAGGACACCGGAAACGGCCAGCAGTGATGCATGCGAGAAGCATTCATGCAAGGCGTTTTGATCATGGCTGCCGTTGGGTGCTGCCAAATGCCCATCAATTCGAATGTATTTGTCTCCGATCTGATGCATGTAGGGTGGCAGGCTATGATAGTCGTTCCGTCCGCAATCTGGTGGCATTTCAGTTTTTTCTATCACCGTCCGGATTGGCTTTGCCAATACCGCGTCCGCCAGCTCCAGAATCTCCTCTACTTCGCCGGTACGGCAATGCACTGAACCGGGCTGCAGGACGTAAAAGTCATGCCCACGATTTTCGGTGTGCGACTTTTCCATGAGCGTGGCATCAAGTTGCTGCACAAAACGGCGAACACCTTCAAAACGTGCGGTATAGCGGCTGGAATCGTCGGTTTCCACATTGCCGGTGGCGCCCGATTCAAGGCGGTACGCCCAGCCGCCAACGAAAAACCTACCCGATGCTGTAGCCTCAAGTTGTGGAGTTGTGTCCCAGAAGGCCAGCCGCCAATTTTCCCAAACGCCTGGCACGCCAAGCCGGACCAAAAGCTCTGACTTATTCTGGTTGCCGTAGCGAAGCCTTTCGTAAAACCGGTCAGGCGCATCCCGGCGAAAGACAAGTTGGGGCTCATCTGCCAATTCCGCCGGAGCGGCCGTTGTGCGGAGCTCCACATTGTCCTTGAGCCGCACCAGCGGAATCACGCCATAGAGCGCTTCATTGTTCCGGGCAGCATTTTCGGTGAACCCGTCCCATCCTTCGGCAGTGAAATAACACCATCCGTCAAGGGGCAACGTCCACTGCGCATCTTTCCGGCCCAGTTCAATTGCCGTGTTCCGCGCTTTGTTCAGGTTAATTGCGACCAGTGATTTGTGGCGGAAGATCCACTCCTTTGATTGTACAAGCAATTGCTTTTCAGCCTTGCCGCTGGCCTGCGCAAAAGGATTCAGGGACTTTGGCATGCCGCTGGCGTCAAGGAATGTCTTTGTGTAGGCTTCCTCATCAAACGGGATTCTGTGGTATTTCTGGCCGCTCGCGCGGATAAGCTTGCTGCATTTCGCCTCGACCTCCGGATCAACCAGCCGGTTCAGAATCCAGCGCTTGTCGCAGAACGGCAAATCGGGTTCATTTTCGAGGGCAAATTGCAGATTGCGATAGGTGTCCTCCGGACCATGCCGCGGCGGCAGTGAGTTGCCGATAATCCGGTAGATGACAAATTTGAGATGCATGAACTCTCATATCTCACCTCACCAAACTAATAAACGCCGGCGAAACAGTGCTGCTCCGCCGGCGCAACTTTAGCTTACGTGAACCACCAGCGCTCGGCGATCCGCTGGCCGTCGAGTTGCCAGTTGCTGGCAACGTCGCCATGGCCGAGAGTTTTCTGATGCGCCTCGACGTAGGAGTTGAAGATGAGGTTGATCAGGCCGCCATCGTCATGCAGCAGCTGCTGCATTTCGGCATACATGGCGGCGCGTTTTGGCTCATCGGTTTCCGAGCGCGCCGCAACCAGCAGCTCATTGAAGCGCGGATTCTTCCAGAACGTGTCATTCCACGCAGCACCGGCCGCGTAAGCCGTGGTGAACATCCAGTCGCAGGTGGGCCTGCCGCTCCAATAGGAGGCGCAGAAGGGCTTCTGCAGCCAGACATTGTCCCAATAGCCATCGTCGGGAACGCGCGTGACTTTCAGGTTGAGGCCCGCGGCCTTGGCGCTCTCCTGCCAGATCAATGCGGAATCAATCGCTCCCGAGAAAGCTGCATCGGCAACCAGGAGTTCGATCTCGACGTTTTCCGCCCCGGCCTTCTTGAGCAGCTCCTTGACCTTGTCGGGGTTATAGCTGTGCTTCGGCTCGGAATCGATGCCGAACTTCACGCTGAGCGGGATCGGATTGTCGTTGCCCGCGGTGCCATGCCCGAAGAAGACATTCTGCACGATCTTTTCGCGGTCAATCGAGTATTTGAGCGCGTTGCGCACATCCGGATTGTCGAAGGGCGCCACGCCGACATTCATCACGAAGACATTGTGGCCATAACCTGTCACCTCGGTGACGTTGATGTTGGGATCCTGCTTTAGAAGATCGAGGGTCTTCAGGTCGCAGCGGTCCATGTAGTGGATTTCGCCGGCGGTCAGAGCGTTGGTGCGCGCCGTGGAATCCTTGATTGAGAGGCACTCGACCGCATCAAACCAGGCCCTGCCCTCCTTGTAGTAGTTGGGGTTCTTCTTGAACGTGGCGATCACACCAGGTTCGAATTTCTCGAGCATGTAGCCGCCGGTGCGAATGCCTGACTGCCAGTCAACCGAACCGTCATCATTCTTCGGCATGATCGGCATGTGATAGTCGGAAACCGTGTAGGGGAAATCCGCGTTGCCGCCGTCGAGTTCGAAGATCACCGTGTCGGCGCCATCGGCCTTGACTTCCTTGACGGACGTCAACAGGGACTTTGCTGCTGATTTCGAATTCTCGCCGCGGTGATGCATCATCGAGGCCACCACGTCATCCGCCGTAACGGTCTTGCCGTTGTGGAAGGTGGCGCCCTTGCGCAGCTTGAACACCCATTTCGCTGCGCCCTTGTCGGGCTCGAAGCTTTCGGCCAGATCCGGAATGACGGCGCCCGTGTGGTCCATCTCGGTCAGGCTGTTGGCGAGCGTTCCCCAAAGGGCCGTTCCGGTGAACTGGTCGGGATAAAGGCCCGGATCCATCGAGTCGGTTGTCGCGCCATGGCCAATGCCAATCTTGAAGGTGCCGCCCTTTTTCGGTTCGGCCCGGGCCGCTGTCACGAACAGCTTGTCAGCCGCAACGGCGGTGACGCCCGTTGCCACGGCCAGTTGAACGAAGTCACGCCGTGACATCCGTCCCTTTGAAACAAGCTTTTTGGCTTGTTCCAGCGTTGTATTGAATTCAATCATTGTTTTCTCTCCCTTCCGATCATTTCGTCGGTGCCGGTAAATTAAAGCCAAAAAAGCCCGGCGCACAAATGATCTTTTGATGAAGCTAGGAGATATCAGGCGGAATGCCACCATTTTCCGCCAAGGACGACGCCGCGGACATTGATTTTCCGCTCCCCCGTGAGCTTCTCTCCCACCGTATCGACATACTCGAACCGGCCCTCGTCGAGGCTGAGAATGGCGGCGTCTCCCGCCGCCCCCGGCTTTAGACTGCCGAGTTCCGGCCGGGACAGCGCCAAGGCCGCATTCTGGGTCGAAGCCCGGATAACCTCGGAAAACGGCATTCCGAGGTGAAGGAATTTGGACAGGGTCGTCACCTGGTCGAAGGCCGGGCCGTTGATGCAAAGGGCATGGACATCCGATGAGATGGTGTCGGGATAAAACCCATTCTCCAGCATGATGCGCGCCACCTTGAAGGAAAACGACCCCATGCCGTGGCCCACGTCAAAGAATACCCCGCGCTGACGTGCCGCAAGCACTTCGGGGCGCACCCGCTGGTCGCTGGTTGACGGTGTATTGGGAAAAGGCCGGAAGCAATGGGTGAGCACGTCGCCCTTGCGCAGCCGCTGCACCACCTCAGCATAGGACGGGGGCGGATCGTCGATATGAACCATCATCGGCATGCCGGCCTCTTCGGCAACCTGCAACGCATATTCAAAGGGAACCATGCCATGGATGCCGGACGCCCAGCGCCCTAGCCTGACCTTGATCCCCACAATGAGATCACGGTTGGCCGTGGCCACCTCGACGGCGGTTTCCGGATCCATCAGGCGCAGTTCTTCGCTCTCGCCCACCATGATGCGGCTGGAAAATCCGAAAATCCCCGCATGCGAAATATGGAGATAGGCCAATATCCTGACCGCCGACGGCTCGATCACATGCTTGCGGAAGCCGGCGAAATTGCCAGGCCCCGCCGAGCCCGTGTCAATGGCGGTAGTGACCGCACTCTTGCGGCAAAAATCCTCCGCATCGACACCAAGCGAGGTGCCGCCCCAATATACATGGGTGTGCATGTCGATGAGGCCGGGGGTGACGATAAGACCCGAAACATCGCGCGCCTCGGCGCCCGCCGGAACCGCAATGGTCTTCGAAATGGCCGCCACCTTGCCCGCGTCAAAGGCCACATCCATCTTCGCGTCAATGTTTTGCCCTGGATCGACAACACGCCCGCCCTTCAACACAAGATCATACGCCGCCATGCTGTCTCCACTTGCTGATCCCGCAACTGGAGACGATTGCCCGGATGATGTCAATTCCGGCTTAAGGTGTGATTTTCTGCTGTGCAGGGGTGGCGCGAATTCGCACGGGTTTGCGCCTTTGCTTGAAACGCTCGACGGACAGGCGCACGATGAAGTAGCACCCTGCAGCGCAGGCCAGTCCAAGCAGGGTTCCGCCGATGATCATTGGAAGGAATACTGGCTCTATCCGGTGAAAAAGCCGCCCGGCAAACTCCATCATTCCGGCGCTGGCGGCACTTTCCGAAACCGCCGGCAGGTCGAGAACCACCTCCCCCTTCGTTTCGCGCCCTAGAAGGGCCGCGCCAACGTTGTAGGTCGACAGCCAGATGAAGGGAAACGTCAGCGGATTGCCCACAACAGTTCCTACAGCCGAGGCGAGTATGCTGGCGCGCAAAGCGAAGGCAATGAGCCCGGCCAGAATGAAGTGCAGGCCGATAAACGGCGAAAATGACGCAAAGGCGCCAGCCGCGAAACCAAGGGCTATTGCATGCGGGCTGGCCTTCAGCCGTGCCATCCGGTGCATGAGATAGCGCCATGCCCGGCTCAGGCCCATCTTCGGCCAAATCAAGTTCCGTACCCTTGGCCAGAACCCTGGCGACTTCCGGCGCAAAAACATCCCGTCCACTTCAACCCGAAAAGCTACTAATACCCATGTTGGCATAAAACACGGGAATTAAATAAATAAATCGTGAATATTGCAAGGCTGATCGTGCTCCCAATTGGAGGGGATCGGCAGGACGAAGTCAATTGGACGATCCTCCGGAATTTGCCTGATCTGCCGCGCCTGGATGAAGCGCTCAAGCGGATGAAACAGGCCCTCCTGGCCGCACCATGAGTGCGCCGATAAAGGCCAGCGCCGACAGTGCCGCCCCGGCGAATAGAATCCAGATCACCTGGTCATAGCCGCCCATCAGCGACCACAGCACGGCCAGCGCGAATGGCGTTGCCGCCTGGATTGCGAAATTGATGCCGGCGAACGTGCCCTGCAGGGCGCCGTAACCTTCCCGCCCTAGGAACTCGGGGCCTGCGGTTGCCTGCACGATGGTTTTGATGCCCATGCCGCCGCCATAGAAAATGGCAAAAACAAAGAGCAGGGGCGAACCGGGCGTTGCCAGCATGAGCAACCCCAGGCCGATCACCGGCAGGGATGTTCCCGCCATGCCGGCAAGCCTCATATCAATGCGCTTCTCAAGCGCGAAAACCACGATGCGCCCGATAACCTGGAACGGCCCCACCAGCGTATAGGCCGCAATGATCATGGGCAGGGCAAAGCCACGCTCCCTGAGCAGCGGGATGATATGAAAGGTGAGGCCGGTGAACATGAAGGCATGCGCCCCGTAGCTCAATGCCAGCAGCCAGAACACCGGTGTGGCCAGTGCCCTGCGCACCCGGCCCACCGGCACATTTGTCTTGCTGACAGCAACACGTTCGCCTGAGCCTCCCAGCCCGAACCAGTGAATGACAATGCCAAAAGGAATCTGCATTGCCGCAAGGACCATGAGGGCCTGGCGCCAGTCCGAAACATCGACAAGAAATTGCGTGAACGGGATGAAAGCCGTGCTGGCAAGGCCGCCAAGCAGGGTGATGGTAATTATGCCGCGCCGGTAATCCTCCTTCAACTCACGCGCCATCACGGCAAACACGGGTTCATAAAGAACCGTTGAAAGCACCGCTCCCATGGCAATCCATACGGCATAAAGCTGCCAGAGTTGCGTGACCTGCGACCAGGCCAAAAGCAGCAGGGCGGCAGCCGTCGACCCCGCCGTCATCAGCACCCGCCCGCCATAGACATCAATGGCGCGGCCCGCGAAGAACGAAGCAAAGCCCGTGGCGGCAAGTCCCGCCGACAAGGCGCCATTGATCGCCGGGCTGGACCAGCCCATCTCGACCGCCATCGGCCCGGCGATAACCGCGAAGGCATAATAAAGCGAACCCCAGGAAACCAGTTGCGCAAAGGCAAGGGGCAATACAAAGCCCCAGCGGAATTTCATCAGCAGGAACCAGCCGCCGCGTAACCACAGCCGGATTTGCACGCATCCTTGGCGATGGCATCGACCGTGCAACAGGCATCAGCCCGCGTCAGCGAAGGTCCGCCGCAACAGCCGCCTACCTCCGCATATCCGGAGCCTTCGCAAACCCCGGTTTGCGGCAGAACAAGTTTCGTATCGAGTGCGGCTTCCATATCGCCGGCCAGCGCTGCCACCACGGAACGGACCTGTTCGTAGCCGGTGGCCATCAGGAAGGTGGGCGCGCGGCCATAGCTCTTCATGCCCATAATAAAGAAATTATTTTCCGGCTGCGTCAACTCCCTCACGCCATGCGGCGGAACATCGCCGCAGCTATGCTCGTTGGGATCAATCAGCGGCCCCAAAGTTCGGGTGCATTCCAGCCAGGGATGCAGGTCGAGCCGAATTTCGCTGAGCATGGAAAAATCCGGGCGGAAACCTGTGGCGACGATGACCTCATCGGCGATGAGTTTCTTGCCCGCCTCGTCGGTGATCTCGATGGCATTTTTGGTGAGCGCAAAGCCCTGCACGCGGAATGGG
This sequence comes from Hyphomicrobiales bacterium, assembly GCA_038251095.1. GTDB lineage: Bacteria > Pseudomonadota > Alphaproteobacteria > Rhizobiales > Aestuariivirgaceae > Aestuariivirga. The sequence continues at coordinate 86,825 of JBBSBQ010000008.1, read as the reverse complement.
GCCTCCACCGAAACACCGCCGGCGGAAATTGCTGCCTTGGCCCACGCACCCAGGGCGCCGCGATTTGCAAGCTGATCGTCCGCCCCGCCACCAAAGGTCTTGTCCGTAGGCTGCGAACGCATGGCCCAGATGATTTCTGTTGCCGGTTCCTGTTTCTGCAAGCGCACCAGATTCAAAATTGAATCCATGGCGGAATGGCCGGAGCCGATCACCACCACGCGCTTTCCGGCATAGCGTTTACGTTCGTTCCCGAACACATCGGGAATTCCCGTGGAGATGCGGACTGCGCTTTCCTTTTCGCCCAGCGCCGGAATGCCGTTCGCCCCGGCGGGATTTGGCGCCGACCATGTTCCCGAGGCATCAATCACGGCAGAGACCAGCACCCGCTCAACCGTACCGTCTGCACGGGCAACGGAAATTTCAAAGGGCCGCAGTTCGCGCCCCTTCGAGGGCACCCGGTCCATGCCCTGCCGCGTCACCGCCGTCACGCGCGCCCCATAGCGGATATGTGGCGCAATGGCAGGCAGGCTCGCAAGCGGCGAAAGATAGTCATCAATCAATTGCTGCCCGGTGGGATCACGGTCCGGATCTGGCATGGTCCACCCGCTCTGCTTCAGCAATCGCTCGGCGGCACTGTCCACATTGAAACGCCACGGTGAGAAGAACGTCACATGGCCCCATTGACGGACCGCTGCTGCAGCACCAGCACCCGCCTCGAACACAATTAACGGCAAGCCGCGCTCCGCCAGATGGGCCGCCGCTGCCAGGCCAACCGGACCTGCACCAATCACCGCTACTGTCATTGCTTTAGTCCTTCCAGAAACATCGAATTAAAAGTGCAAAAAAATTCAAACCACCTTCTCCGCCGGCACGCAGGCCGCATCGGCGCAGCATTCATCGACCAGAAAAGAAACCAGCGTGTTCATGACCTTGTAATTGGCCCGGCAAGTGAGCGTCGTTCCCTGCCGCTCCTGCGACACCAGGTCGACGGTGATAAGCGCCCGCAAATGATGCGAAAGGGTCGAGCCCGCGATCTTCAGCCTCTTCTGCAATTGTCCCACGGCCAGGCCATCCTCGCCGGCGCGCACCAGAAGCCGGAACACCGCAAGCCGCGTCGGGTTCCCCAGTGCCTCAAGCCTTGCGGCGGCATCTTCAATCCGGGTGGCAACTGTTATTCCTCTGAGCATTGGAAAAACCTATGACAGCGACATCCACTTGTCAACCGTATTTCCGGAAATATGGAAATACTGATATCCTCGCCCGTGGAACGCGGGGGAAGACAAGGCAGCGCCCTTGACTCTTACTGACTTGAGAGTTAGTTGTAGCATATGACTGACCAGTCAGAAATAACGGCCCGAAAGCGCAGACCCGAGGCCCGGCCCGCCGAAATCCTTGAAGCGGCCTTGGATCTCTTCACCGAGCGTGGCTTCAAGGCCACCAGGCTCGAAGACGTCGCTTCGCGCGCCGGCTTAAGCAAGGCAGCTATCTATCTCTATTTCAAAGATAAAACTTCGCTTCTGATGGCGCTTGTGCACGCCATGGCGGAAGCCAACATCGATCTTGCGAGCGGCATGATCGCCCAGCACGAGGGGCCCGTGGCCCCCCTGCTCCGGCAGTTGCTTGGCTTCATTGCGGCGCGCATTGCGCAAAGCCGCATGCCAGACTTGATGAAACTGGTAATTTCCGAATCCCGCGCCCATCCGGAAATCGGCCGCTTCTATCTCGACAATGTCATCGGCAAGGGCTTGCCGCTGTTTCAGTCCGTAATCGAACGCGGCATTGCGACCGGCGAATTCCGCCCGGTTGATCCCCGACTCACGGTCAAATGCCTGGTGGGTCCCATGGTGCTGGCGGCCGTCTGGAAAAGCGCCTTCGAGCCGATCGGGGCCGAACCCTTCGATATCGCGGCGCTGGCCGCCCATGATGCCGATCTCATTATCAGGGCCCTGCAGCCATGAAGAAGCTCATTCCGGTTTTGATTATTGCCCTGGCTGTGGTGGCTTTCCTTTTCAAGGATCTCTGGTTGCCCCAGCCGCCGGGGCAAGGAAATTATCTCGGCTATGTCGAAGGCGAGACAGTGATGATTGCAGCGCCCCAGGCGGGACGCATCACCGCAAGGCCTGCCATGAAGGGTGCGGCAATCAGGAAGGATGAGACCGTGTTCAGCCTGGACCCCGGCGTTGCTGCGGCGGAGCGCACCCGTGCCGAGGCTGCGGTCCAGACAGCGCAGGCCCAGCTCGACAATTTGCTCACCGGCAAACGCGACCCGGAACTTGACCAGATCCGCGCCCAGCGGCGCGAAGCAGAAGCAGGTCTCGCCCTGGCGAAAGCTGATCTGCTTCGCACCTTGAGCCTGACAACCAGCGGCACCAATTCGCGCGTGAGCCTCGATCAGGCCCAGGTGACCGTATCGCAGTACGAGGCGCGCATCGCCCAGTTCGAGGCCGCGGAGCGCACCGGAAAACTTGCCGCCCGCGGGCCGGAAATCGATGCTGCCCGCTCGAAGGTCAAAGAGGCCGAAGCGAGTGCCGAGCAGGCGCGCGCCAGGCTTGCCGAGCTTTCCCCAGCCTCGCCAGTTGATGCCATCGTGGAAAACACGTTCTTCGAAGTGGGGGAATGGGTGGGCGCCGGCCAACCTGTTGTCTCGCTGCTCCCGCCGAATGCAATTACGCTCCGCTATTTCGTGCCGCAGGCGGCGCTGGCCAAGGCGCAGCCTGGAGCTTCGATTCATTTCACCTGCGATGGCTGTGGGCCGGAAAAAACCGCGACCATTACCCACGTGGAGGCCACGCCCGAATTCACCCCGCCGGTGATTTATTCGCAGGAAGCCCGTGCCAAGCTGGTGTTCCTGGTGGAGGCGCGGCCCGCTGCGATTGATCCCCAATTACGCCCCGGCCTGCCGATTGAAGTCGAGCCCATGCCATGAATGAGGTGGTTCAGCCGGCAATCGATGTGAAGGGGCTGGTGAAGCGCTACGGCACGCGCACGGTGGTGGATCAGGTCGATCTCACGATCATGCCTGGCCGCATCTGCGGATTTCTCGGCCCCAATGGTTCGGGCAAGACGACGACGCTGCGCATGATCTGCGGATTGCTTACACCCGATGCGGGAAGCGGCACCTGCCTTGGCCATGACCTGATCACCGGCCGTGATGCCATCAAGCGCCAGACCGGATACATGACCCAGAAGTTCGGGCTCTATGAAGATCTCACCATCCGGGAAAATCTCGATTTCGTCGCCCGCGTCTATCTCCTCGATCATGCCCGCGAGCGGGTGGACAAGGCGCTGGAGCGCCTGGGCCTTGCCAGCCGCCAGAACCAGTTGACCGGCGCGCTGTCAGGCGGCTGGAAGCAGCGCCTCGCCCTCGCCACCTGCATCCTGCACGAACCCAAGCTGCTGCTTCTTGATGAACCCACCGCCGGTGTTGATCCCAAGGCGCGCCGCGCCTTCTGGGACGAAATCCACAGCCTTGCCGCCCAGGGAATCACCGTGCTTGTCTCAACCCATTACATGGACGAGGCCGAGCGCTGCCACGAGATCGCCTACCTCGCCTATGGCAAACTGATGGCACGAGGCACCGCGGAGGAAGTCATCGCCGCGTCTGGCCTCAAGGCCTGGACTGCCGTCGGCCCCGGCGCTGACCGGCTTGCGCCGCGCTTGCGCGACGCGCCAGGCGTTACCGCAGCCGCCGCCTTCGGCCTGACGCTCCATGTCTGCGGGCCCGATCAGACAGCGCTTGATGCGGCCATTGCGCCGCTGCGCCGTGACAAAAACATCAAATGGGAGAAATCGGAACCGACGCTTGAGGATGTTTTCATCCATCTCATGGGCCAGGCGCGCGACAACGCCGAAGCCGCCTGAGGAGCAGCCTCATGGGATTTCTCAAACGCCTGCTGGCCATGGTCATCAAGGAGGCATTGCAGCTTCGCCGCGACCGCCTGACCTTCGCCATGATGTTTGGCATGCCCATTATGCAACTCGTGCTTTTCGGCTTTGCCATCAATAACGACCCCAAGGGCCTGCCGACGGCAGTTCTCGCCTCCGATCACAGCGCCATCACCCGGGCGCTGGTCAGCACCATCGGCAACACCGGCTATTTCAACTTCACCAACGCCGTATCGACAGAGAAGGAAGCCGACGAACTCCTGCAGCGCGGCGCCGTGCAATTTATCATTACCATCCCTGGCGACTTCACCCGCAAGCTGATCCGGCGCGAAATGGCCCAGCTTGCCATCGAGGCCGATGCAACCGACCCCGCCACCATTGGCGGCGCGCTGGCCGCGGTCAATCAGGCTGTGTCGCAAACCCTCGCGCGGGAATTGTCTGGGCCACTCGCGCTCTATCGGGCCGGAGCCGAACCTGTCGATGTGCTACTGCACCGGCGCTACAATCCGGAGGGCATCACGCGCTTCAATGTGGTGCCGGGGCTTCTTGGCATCATCCTCAGCATGACCATGGTGATGATGACGGCGCTCGCCGTTACCCGCGAGCGCGAACGCGGCACCATGGAAAACCTGCTGGCCATGCCGGTGCGCGCCGTCGAGGTGATGATCGGAAAAATCATGCCTTACATTGTCATTGGCGCAATCCAGGTGCTCGTCGTGTTAGTTGCCGCGAAAATACTGTTCGGCGTGCCTTTCGTGGGCAGCTTCACCCTGTTCACCATCGCGACCCTGCTCTTCATCACCGTCAATCTGGCGCTCGGCTTCACTTTCTCGACCATTGCCCAGAACCAGCTTCAGGCCATGCAGATGTCGTTCTTCTTCCTCATGCCGTCGATCCTGCTGTCGGGATTCGCCTTTCCCTTCCGCGGCATGCCAGGATGGGCCCAGGCCATCGGCGAAGCTCTTCCGGTGACGCACTTCCTCCGGATCGTCCGTGGACTGATGTTAAAGGGCGCAAGCTTCGAGCAGATCGCCGGCGAAGTGGCGGTTCTGGGGCTGATGCTGCTGGTCGTCTCCGCCCTTGCAATCAGCCGCTACCGCGTGACGCTGGACTAGCCCCAAGCCCACACCCTCCCCCATGCCGAATGCACGGGAGAGGTCAGTTTTCTGCAATCGAACCGTATGCGGCGTTACCAGACTATATGCCGAGAAGCTTCAGCGCCTCTCCGAGCGTTGCTTCGGATTCATCATGCTTGCCCGCCTCGTGTTCGGCCATGCCAGTGGTGATCAGCTCCGTCACCTTGGCCTTCGTTGCATCATCAACCGTCGTCGTCTTCAGGGCCTCTTCGGCTTTCGCCGCCAGCGACGGGCATTGATGGGCCAAAGCTGGTCCGGCAAGCGCCACCAGAATTGTTCCCGCTGCGAGTAATGACTTGATCATGATTGTCTCCCTTGGCTGACTATCGAAATTGATTTGCAGAGCCAATTTATCGCTCAAACAGGCAAAAGTGTGATCGGCAAAAATATTTATTTCCGGATGATCCGGTGTTCACAATCCGGCGTAACAGCGCGGCGAAGCAAACCCGGTGTCGCCTCCCCGCTTCAGTGGCTTGCGTAAACGGCGGGCGCGGCATTTGCTGAAATCAGCAGCACGTCATACGCTTCAGCGCTGCCCCCCGTTTCCATTCCCGGCGATTCCACCGGCATGCCGGGCACGACGAGGCCAATGGCGCCCGCCGGCGGCTCCTTGAGAAACTTTATGACGTCTCCAGCTGGGATATGGCCTTCAAAGGCATAGCCCTCCGCAAGGGCGATGTGACAGCTCGCGAGGCCAGCGGGGATCTTCAGCCTTTGCCTGCGGGCAGCAAGGTCCGGATCATCTTCGATCATCACCGCGAAACCCGCAGCCACCATGTGCCGCACCCAGCCTTCACAGCATCCGCATCCCGGATTGCGGTAAACTTTCACCGGAGGAAGTGCCGCCGCCCTGGCCACATGCGGAACAATCAGGGCGGAAGCCGAAACGAAGAGGGAAAGTAACGTGGTTCGGCGATTCATAAATTGTCTCCTCATCTGTTGCGATTGATTCTAAATCTTCGTCGCCCGCAGCCTGAGCGCATTTCCGATGACGCTGACCGAGGACAGCGCCATGGCGGCAGCCGCGATCATCGGCGACAGCAGAATGCCGAACGTGGGATAAAGCACGCCCGCCGCAATAGGAACGCCGGCCGCATTGTAGATGAAGGCGAAGAACAGGTTCTGCCGGATATTGTTCATCACCGCCTTCGACAAAAGCCGCGCCCGGACAATGCCCATCAGGTCGCCCTTGAGCAGGGTCACCCCAGCGCTTTCCATGGCAACATCGGTTCCCGTTCCCATGGCAATGCCAACGTCTGCTGCGGCAAGGGCCGGCGCATCATTCACACCGTCGCCCGCCATGGCCACAACCCGGCCCTGGGCCTTGAGCTTGGCAACGACATCGGCTTTCTTATCGGGCAGCACATCAGCCTCGACTTCGGTGATGCCAAGGCGCCTGGCCACCGCGTCCGCCGTGACCCTGTTGTCGCCCGTCAGCATCACAATGCGCATGCCGGCATCGCGCAGCGCGGCAAGCGCCTGCGGCGTTGAAGACTTCACCGCATCGGCAATGCCAATGACGCCAGCGGCCTTGCCGTTGACCGCAACAAAAACGGCGGTGGCCCCTTCCCGCCGTATCGCATCGGCTTGGTCGGCAATCGCATCCGTTGCAATTTTCAATTCACCCAAAAACTTGGCATTGCCGATGACAATGCGCTTCTTGTTCACCATGCCGATGGCGCCCTTGCCCGACGGCGAGTCAAAGCCCATGACCTTGGCCAGGGCCAAGCCACGCTTTTCTGCTGCGGCGACAATGGCGTCCGCCAGTGGATGTTCGCTCGCCTTTTCAACCGAGGCCGCCAGCGTCAGCAGTTCGTTTTCATCCCCGCCCTTGACTGTGGCGATGGCCGTGACCGAAGGCTTGCCTTCGGTGAGCGTGCCGGTTTTGTCGACCACGAGCGTATCGATCCTTTCCATGCTCTCCAGCGCTTCCGCGTCACGGATCAGAACCCCGGCCTGGGCGCCGCGGCCCACCCCCACCATGATCGACATGGGCGTTGCCAGACCCAGCGCACACGGGCAGGCGATGATGAGAACCGCCACGGCCGCCACCAGCCCATAGGCAAAGCGCGGCTCCGGTCCCCACATGGACCAGGCGGCAAAGGCCACAACCGCAACAGATATGACGGCGGGAACGAACCAACCGGCAACCTGGTCCGCCAGCCGCTGGATCGGCGCCCGGCTCCGCTGCGCATCGGCAACCATCTGGACGATGCGCGCCAGCATGGTTTCGCTGCCGATCTTCTCTGCCCGCATGACAAAGCCGCCGCTGGCATTCAGCGTGCCGCCGATCACCTTGTCGCCCGCTTCTTTGGTCACCGGCATGGATTCACCCGTCACCATCGATTCATCGAGCGATGAGCGGCCCTCGGTGATCTCGCCATCCACCGGCACCTTCTCGCCGGGGCGCACCCGCAAGAGATCGCCGGCAGCGATATGCTCAAGGGCCACATCCTCATCGTTGCCATCGTCGCGCACCCGCCGGGCCGATTGCGGCGCAAGGCCGAGAAGCGCCTTGATTGCGCCCGAGGTCCGGTCGCGCGCCCCAAGCTCAAGTACCTGCCCCAGCAGCACCAGAACGGTGATGACCGCCGACGCCTCAAAATAAACCGACACCGAACCATCCATCTGACGGAACGCGGCGGGGAAAATATCCGGAAAGAAAGTGGCGATGACGCTGTAACCCCAGGCAACGCCCGTGCCCAGCGCGATCAGCGTGAACATGTTGAGATTGCGCGTCAGCAGCGACTGCCAGCCGCGCACGAAAAACGGCCAGCCCGCCCAGGCGACAACCGGGGTTGCGAACAGAAACTGCAGCCAGTTTGAAAGCTGCTGGCCCAGGAGCATGGTAAGCCCCGTCAGATGCCCGCCCATCTCGAGAACGAAAACCGGAATGGTCAATGCAAGCCCGATCCAGAAACGCCGCGTCATGTCAGCAAGTTCCGGATTGGGGCCGCTCTCCGCGGTGATCATCAAGGGTTCAAGTGCCATGCCGCAGATCGGGCAGGATCCCGGGCCCTCCTGACGGATTTCCGGATGCATGGGGCAGGTATAGATGGTGCCCGCCGCCACCGGCTCCGCGGGCCCGGCGCTCGCCTCCAGATATTTTGCCGGATCGGCCACGAACTTTGCCTTGCAGCCTGCCGAGCAGAAATAATAGTTCTGGCCCTTGTGGTCCGCCTTGTGCTTGGCCGTCGCGAGATCAACCGTCATGCCGCAAACCGGATCGATGGCGCTGTTCCCGTGCTTTTCCATGATCATCCCTGTCAAATTAGCGTAAACCCCTCGGGGGTATATATCGTGATTGACACATATACCCCTATAGGGTATAAGTCAAGAATGCAAAAGGAAACCAAAATTCCGGTGCTGAAAAGGCTGGGCCGCATCGAGGGCCAGGTCCGCGGCATCGTCCGCATGGTGGAAGAAGACCGCTATTGCATCGATGTCGTCACCCAGATTTCCGCCGTGCGCGCCGCCCTGCGCAGGGCCGAAGAAGAAATCCTGAAGGATCATGTCGGCCATTGCGTCGAGCACGCCATAGCCAGCGGCAACAAAACCGAACAGCGCAAGAAGGTTGCCGAAATCATGGACGTTCTGGGTCGGACAGACCGCTAGCCCCGCCCCAAGCCTATTTATCAAAACAGATTACATGGAGACTGACTGATGAATACAAAATCAATCGTGATCGGCGCTGCCGTTATCGTGGCTTTGGGCGCACTCGCCTATACGCAACTGCCGAAAGATGAAATGGATACGATGTCCGGCATGGATCATTCGGCCATGACCGCCTCCGACGCCCCTGCTTCGACAAAAGCCTATGAAGCCGCCATGGGCACCATGATGAAGGACATGGCCGTGCCTTATACCGGCAACGCGGACGTTGATTTTATGAAGGGCATGATCCCCCATCATCAGGGCGCCATTGATATGGCCAAGGTGGCGCTCCAGTTCGGCAAGGATCCGGAAGTATTGAAATTGGCCCAGGACGTCATTGCGGCACAGGAACGCGAGATCGCTTTCATGACCGATTGGCTTGCGAAAAACGCGAAATAGAACAGCCGGTCCCCAGCCCTATTCAAACAGGCTCGACACCGATTCTTCGCGCGAGGTGCGGCCGATGGCTTCGCCGATCAGCGAGGCGATGCCGATCACGCGGATGTTGCGCGCCACTTTCACCGCTTCCGTGGCCAGGATCGAGTCGGTGATCACCAGATTCTTGAGCTTCGACGAGGTGACGCGCGCCACGGCCCCGCCCGACAGCACCCCGTGGGTGATATAGGCGCTTACGTCCTTGGCCCCCTGCGCCATCAGCGCCTCGGCGGCGTTGCACAGTGTACCGCCGGAATCGACGATGTCGTCGATCAGGATGCAGGACTTGCCCGCCACTTCGCCGATAATGTTCATGACTTCCGACTCGCCCGCCCGTTCGCGGCGCTTGTCGACGATGGCGAGCGGTGTTGCGAGACGCTTGGCGAGAGCCCTCGCCCGTACCACGCCGCCGACGTCGGGTGATACCACTACGGTGTTGGCGACATCCATGTGCTGCTTGATGTCGCGTACCATGACCGGACCTGCGAAAAGATTGTCGGTAGGGATATCGAAGAAGCCCTGGATCTGGTCGGCATGGAGATCCATGGTCAATACCCGGTCGGCCCCCGCCCTGGTGATGAGATTGGCCACGAGCTTGGCCGAAATGGGAGTGCGCGATCCCGACTTGCGATCCTGGCGGGCGTATCCGTAATAGGGGATCACGGCGGTGATGCGTTTGGCAGACGCCCGCTTCAGGGCGTCAATGATGATCAGCAGTTCCATCAGATGGTCATTGGCGGGAAAGCTGGTGGACTGGACCACGAACATGTCCTGGCCGCGGACGTTTTCCTGGATTTCAACGAACACTTCCATGTCGTTGAAGCGTTTGACCACGGCCTTGGTTTGCGGCAGGTGGAGATAGGAGCAGATGGCTTCCGCCAAGGGCCGGTTGCTGTTACCCGCCACAATTTTCATCATGCTTTTCCCTCGTCGCCGCGCTGCCTGTGGGCGCTCTATAACAAGGGTGTGACACAAGCGCAAATGCGGCCTGTGGACACTTCCGATATCTCCCTCCCCCTTGCGGGGAGGGGAATTTAACCATCACCTGAACTTGTTGATCAGCTCGAATATCCCGCTGGCGGCGGCCTCGACTGCGGCGCCGGCAATGTCGCCCCAGCCCGCATCGAGCGAACCGGCGGGCACATTGTTGGCCTGGTTCACGTCTCCGAGCTTCCCGCCATCGGGCGCCTGCACCGCCCATTTGAGCGCCACCATCTGCGTATTGCCCGAAACCTCCGCCATCTCGACCCGGCCTGAAATGGTGAGCGCATTTTTGGCTGGCGCCTGGAGCACGGTCCAGCCCGCTGTCGTCAGCGTCTGGCGCATGGCGCGGGTCAATTCGTCATTGCCTGAACCCTTTGCCCCCTTCACCGGAATGACGGTCACCGCCCGGATGACCAGCCGCCCGCTCTTGCCGTCGGCGGTCAGGTCCTCCGGCGTCGCGGCAGCCGCCTGCTGCCTGCCCGGGCCATTCAGGGTTTCAAGATCAATCTCCTTGGAAGCACCCGGTCCCGCCGCAATCATCGCCTCCCACGGCGGGGAAATAATGGCAGGCGTCCGCTCTGCCGGTTGAAGCTTGCCGAAGGGCTGGCTGCCTCCTCCGGCGCAAGCCGTGAGCAGAAGCAAAAAAAGAATGGGCAGCAGTCGTGTCATCGCACAATCATGGTGAGGGGATATTTTGAAACAGGTTCAGGCTTCCTGGCTCCGATAATATAGGTGCGCCCCAGGCAATAGGCAGCGCCCGCATCGGAATCCATCAGGATCATGTGAGCGAAGAACACCATGCCTTCCGAAAGTTCAACATCATTGCCGCGAAAGAGCATCGGAAAATCCATCCAGCTCGGCGTGAACTTCGCTCCCAGCGAATAGCCGCAGGCGTTGAGCCTATGCTTTTGCATGCGATGGGCATCCATCACACGGGCGTGCGCGTCAAAAACATCGCCAGCCGTTTTCCCGGGCCGCAAGGCGCTTTCAACTTCGCTGAGCGCCGCGCGGCAAGCCTCGTCCATTTTCAGGTGATCCCTGCTCGGCTTGCCGATGATCAACGTGCGCATGAAGGCCGCGTGGTAATGGCGATAGACTCCGGCGAACTCCAGCGTGAGTTGATCGCGCTTGGATAATTTGCGGCGGCCCGATTTATAACGGCAGAGCAATGCGTCACGGCCCGACCCGATGATGAACTCATTGCCGGGATAGTCACCGCCGCCCGAGAAGATGGCGGAATGCTGTGCGGCAAGAATATCGCCCTCATCCGCTCCTGCCTTGGTCTTCTTGATCCCGGCCTTCAATGCTTCATCGCCAAGCTTCCCGGCCTTGCGCACATACTTGAGTTCAGCGGGCGATTTGACCAGGCGCAGGCGGTCCACAAGATTGGTTGATTCAACCAGCGTGCAGAAACCATCTAGTGCCGCATCCACCGCCTTGCCGTTGAAATGCGTGAGGCCGTAGGAATTGGTTTCAATGCCAAGCCGCTTGCCACGCGCGCCCAGGCTTTCCAGCATGTCACGAAGTTGCGTGGCCGGCTGCGCCCCCACCTGATCGGTCCAGATGCGGATGTCTTCAATATTGGAAGTATGCTGCGCCTGGCGCAAATCCGCCGAGCGGGTGAGCAGCGCCAGCTTGCCGTCGGCGCCGAGATAAAGGCCCTGGAAGAAGCAGAAGCCGAATGTGTCATAGCCCGTGAGGTAATACATGCTCTCTTGCTGGAACATCAGCAGGCCATCGAGATTGGCTTCCTGCATGGCGGCAATCGCCGCCGTGAGGCGCTGCCGGTATTCGGAAAGTTCAAAATGCAGTGCCATGGATGCCCCTAGGTCAGCGTAATGGCGGCGATCTGCCGCCCGTAATCCTTTTCGCGCGCATGTGTGGCGCGGCGGTAGGAGAAGTACTCCGCCTCGCGCTTGTACGTGCAAAGCCCGCTGTCGATGACCGTGCCGATGCCGAAGCCTTTCATGCGGGCAATCAAGTATGCTGGTAAATCAAACATATAGTGTCCCCTCTTCACTGATTCTGTGAAGTGGATTCTGTTGCCGTCCGAGGCCTCAACAAAACGCGCGATGAATTCCGGCCCAACCTCGTAGGCGGCCTTCGATATGGTGGGGCCGAGCACCGCAATGATGTTTGCCCGCTTTGCGCCAAGCTCTTCCATTTTCAGGACGGTGGCATCGGTGATGCCCGTAAGCGCTCCCTTCCAGCCTGCATGGGCGCAGCCGATGACTCCCGCCCTCTCGTCGGCAAAAAGCACCGGCCCGCAATCGGCGGTGAGGGTTCCCAAAATGAGCCCCGGCGCATTGGTCACCATGGCGTCAACCTTCGGGCGGTCGTCATAAGCCCAAGGTTTTTTGACGATCAGGGCTTCCGCACTGTGCACCTGGAAGGTGGTGACGATCTGCGGCTCCGTTCCGTCCAACGCCTTGGCCACCACGCTGCGGTTGCGCACCACGGTGGCGTGGTCATCACCCGACCCCAGCCCGCAATTCAGCGAGGCGTAAATGCCGGCGGAATGGCCGCCCTGGCGTCCGAAGAAGCCATGGGCGATGCCAGGCTGTTTGAGTTCACGGGTGACGATCATGGTGTCCCGAAGGGATAGGGCGTTGGAATATCTGCCGATGTTGCTACCATGACTTTGAAGAGATTCCCCATTTCCGTTTCGCCGGCCAGCCTTGCAACGGCACGGGACAGAATGTCCCTGCTGTTCGCATCGGCTTTTGACGAAAGAATGGCGGCCCGCTGCTCCAGCCCCATGGCCAGAAGAAAAGCCCGCTGGGTAATGGCGAGAGGAACCGAAGCGCCACCCTGGCTGAACGCCTTGGCAAGCGCTTCGAAATCAACGTGCGAGGTGATGTCGCTCTCCCCCGGTTGATCGGTGACGGGCACATATTCATGAGCCCGCACGGCTTGCAACGTGTCTCCGGGGGCGGTTTGCAAATAGCCATAATCAATAATCAGGGCGCAGCCCCCATGCTTGGCAAGGAGCCGGCCAATATCTTTCGCAATTTCCATGCGCTGCGGGGCAAATTCGATCACGTCGCCATTGGCCCCTTGCGCGTTGTCCAAAGCGGCAGGCATGAAGCCCATGCCTTCCGCCCCCACGCAGCGCTCGAGCCACTTGTCATGGCGTTTTTCAAACTGCCGGATGGGAATGGCGTCAAAGAATTCATTGGCGATGAGAAGCAGGGGGCCATCAGGAAGATGTGCCGGGGAGTCATGCCATGTCGCATCGCCAAGCTTTTCCTCCTGCAGCTTGCGTAGGATCGGACTCATCTCGACCAGATGAATACGCGCCGCTTCCCGAAAGCCCAGCATGACTTTCGCGGCCTTCAGGATATCGGCCATCAGGGTTCCCCTGCCCGGCCCCAGTTCGACAAGATTGAATTGCCCAGGCCTCCCCATGGCATCCCACGCCGCCGCACACCACACGCCGATCATTTCGCCGAAGATTTGCGATATCTCGGGTGCCGTCATGAAATCCCCCTGCTCGCCAAAGGGATCCCGGGTCATGTAATAGCCGTGCATCGGATGGCTAAGGCACAGACCCATGTAGCGGTCGATCAGCATCGGACCTTCCGTGACAATGATTTCGCCGATGATTTTTTCCAGCGGCGTCATGTGGAGTGTCGTGAGCGCAGCAGCAGCCAGATGCCGATGGCCAGAAGCGGCACCGACAGCATCATGCCCATCGTCACAAAGCCTCCGAAGTATCCCAACTGCGCGTCGGGCTCGCGCACGAACTCGACCACGATCCGCGAGAATCCATAGATCAGCGCATACATGCCTGCCGCGCGGCCGGGCTTGGTCAAAATCTTGTAGCGGTAAACCGCGTAATTGATGACGGCGAACAGCAGCACCCCTTCAAGCAGGAATTCATAGAGCTGGCTGGGATGGCGCGGCAGCCCCGTGAGATCATTGGGAAACACCATGGCCCAAGGCAGATAGGTTTCGCGGCCATAGAGTTCGCCATTGATGAAATTGGCCAGCCGCCCGAGGCCAAGGCCAACGGGTGTAGCAGCCGCGCCCAAATCCAGCAACCGGTCAAGCCCAAGGCCGTTACGCCGCGCATAAATATAAGTCGCAAGGATCACGCCAAAGAATCCGCCGTGAAACGACATGCCGCCTTCCCACACGCGGAAGATATAGAGCGGATCCGATTGGATCTGCGTCCAGCCGTAAAACAGCAGGTAGCCAATCCGTCCGCCCAGCACCACGCCGAGCATCGCCAGGAGAAAGAAATCATCGATCTGCGGCGGCGTGGCCGATGGTTTGGTTCCGGCCCAGAGCTTTGGGTTGGAAACCAGCTGCTTCATGTACCAGATGCCGAAGATGAGCCCGACGATATAGGCTAGCGCATACCAGCGCACGGCAAAAGGCCCGATGGAAAAGAGCACGGGATCAATATTCGGAAATGTCAGCACCGCAAATGTGAACATGACGGCGGACAGTGTCTGCGTCGCGCCTTGCCGTCAAGCCCGCAGATTGGATGGAATTAAGCCCCGCGCAGAATGTCAGGCGTGCCCTTGCCGGCAACGTCAGCAGGCTTGATGCGGCGAATGCGTCCGAGTACCGATTGTGCCACGAAACGCGCCCCCCGCCAGGAGCGCAGGCCCATCGATGTGCCGGTTGAAACCCGGCGCAGCCACAAGGCCTTTTGGAGAGATTCCGACTCGCACTGAACCTTCAACGGATCCGCATAGAAATCCGTCACATCGGCGGCTTCGATTGTTTCCTTGCCGAGCCAGTCCGGCACGTAGGTGGAGCACAGGCGCTGAACATCGGTCAAAACCTTGTTGGCCCCCGTGCCCGCCGCCGGGCAGGAAGTTGAATAGGCGTCACCCACCAGCACAATGCCCTGCCTTTCCGGCGCATTGACCCGCACAAGATCGACCGGCCGGATGCCAACCTGGCCGTCGATGGTGAAAGGCCCGGTGAACTGGGCGAGCGTCGGGATAAGTTCGAGCAGGGCTTCCCTCGGCTGATAGCGGAATTTACGCAGGCGCACGTCTTCCATGCCCCAATAGACGAAGAGATTTGCGCGCATGCCGCCCTGCACCCGGAACACCGTAAGATAGGCCATGGACTGGTCGGGCCGCTCCGGAAAAACCGTCAGCGCCGGAAACGCGAAGGGCTGGCCGCCATCGGGCTTCATGTCAAAACCGATGCTGATCGAGTGGCAGGGGCTGAGCACCTCGCGCTCGATCTCGAGTGTTTCTCGCAAGCCGGGGTTAAGTCCATTGGCCATGATCACCAGCCTGGCTTCAATCTTATCGCCCGTGGCAAGCGTGACGCGCGGTCGCGCCCCACCGGAAATCGCCGTCACTTTCGTTGCAATATGGCGGACACTCGCCGGGATCTGCTGCCGCACCGCATTCACCAGGTCATGATACATGATGCCGGCACGGACGCTTGGCTTGCGGTCCACCAGCCGGCCATAGCGCACCACCCAGACTTGTCCATCGACGCATGCCTGCGGCAAGACACGATCGGCAAGCCCCGTAAGGCGCAGCAGTGCCAGCTGGGACTCGTCAAGCTTCTCGCAGCGGAATTCCGGACGCTGTTCCATGTGCGGTTCAATGAGCATCACATCATGCCCGGCCCGGCCAAGCATGGCTGCCGCTGTGGCGCCCGCAAGCCCGCCGCCGATGGTGGCTATGTCTGTTATCAGATTATTCATGCGCCGCTTTCCGTGACATAGCTTGTGCGAGGGACCTGGCGGCCCGGAGCAGCAGGTCCGACTTTTTGACTTTGCCCTTCAGGGCAAGGCCCGCGCGCCAGATCGGCGCCGCTACCTGCCCCGCCGCCGAAATCGGAATGACCGAATCATAAAGCGCCTCGGCATCCTTGCAATACACCTGCTTGTAGGCCGCATCGCCGATACCCAGATCGAATTTGTTGAAGCCGCGCTCGCAGCACATCCGGATGACATTGGCGAGCAGGAGTTCGCCGGGGCTGTAGGTTCTGAACTCGGCTCCTGCGATGGAATTGAACATGCCGCTGAAGCGCCCGTCGGCGACGATGCCGCCGAAAGTCGAAATGATCGTATCGCCAACCGAGGCGGCGTAGAGTTCAATGACTGTCTCGCCTGTATCGGGGTCAATTTGATGGGCCGCCGCCCTGGTGAATTCCTTCACGCCCGGAGCATCGAAGGCATTGCTCAAGCCCTGTTCGCGCATGCGGGCGGCCTTCTGCTGGAAAAAGGCTGCAAGCACCCCGTCAATCTCGGCAGGAGTCCGGGCGTGCCGGAAGGCGACTGGTCCAAGTGCTGCAAGCTGGCGCTCCTTTTGCCGGAGCTTCTTACGCGAGTTGGCGCCCAGACGCTCCTTGAGCATGGTGTCGAAATCACTTTGCAGCTCACCGGAATAGGATTGGCTGGCGGATGCCGCGTGGGGCACCTGCAGAATGAGATTGGCCACGCCCTGCCATGTCGCTGGCTGGTTTAACAAAACGAGAAGATCAAGGCGCGGCCCATTGTGGCGCAAGCCCTCAAGAAGCGCAGCAAGTGCGGCGGCGGGCTGCTTCAGATATTCCGGGCGCCAAACCGGCAAGTTGAAATTCGTGTGCTTGCCGCCCATGAAAAATCCGACCTGAAGGGGGCCTACCTGTTTGCGGACCAGCGGCAGCAGAAGGGCAGGTTTGCCCGCATCGTCGCGCAGAACCGCGACATGGGGTGAAGCCGTAGAAAGGCTTCCGGTATGATCCCACCAGGCCGACATCCAGGAGTAATGCTGGTAGCGGCTGCACAAGGCCCCCTGCTGTACCAATTCGCGCCACTGGGGTTCAACCTTCCCGATTTGGGTCAGGACCTCTACCGGGGCCCGCAGCGCAGGGTTAACGGCCGACTTGAGCACCGGAAGACCAACGGGCTGCTGCAGCGTATAGGAGTTGGAAGAGTTTTGCACAGTTCTGGGCCTCGAACAGGTGAAACGGCGCGGCCCCCGATAGGCGGCCGCTTGGCCTTAACAAGGCAAGCCCTGTGCCAGTTAACCTTGAATGCCCGCGCCCGCGCAAAAGCAGCTATGTGTCGATGCTTAAAGGGAAGAATTCGTTAATCAGGTACGCCGGACAACCGTGATATGGTCCGGATCAGGCGTGGCAAAGACCCGCGCACCCGGCTTGAAAATCTTGTGGGTTGGCTGGACCACAAACATCGAACTGTTGGCGGTGGAGATTGTGTATTCCCAGTGCGATCCGAGATAGGTGGCTTTCTCGACCTTTGCCGGCAGTGAAGCAGCCTTCGAGCCCTTGGCGTCGAGGTTGACGCCGCTAGGGCGCACTACAAGATAGATCTCATTGCCCTCATAGCCGCGGTCCGGCACATCGACGATCAGATTGCCCAGATCAATCGTGATGGTTTTTTCCTTTTCATTGCGCTTCCTGATGCTGCCAGGAATAAGATTGGCGCTGCCGATGAAGTCCGCGACGAAGGCGTCCGCCGGACGCTCATAAAGATCATGCGGCGTTCCCACCTGGGCGATCCGGCCCTTGTTCATGACAACAATCTTGTCCGAAACCGCCAGCGCTTCTTCCTGGTCATGGGTGACATAGACGCTGGTGAGCCCCAAGGTCTGCTGCAAATCGCGTATCTCCTCCCGCATCCGGCGACGCAGCTTTGCATCAAGATTGGAAAGTGGCTCATCAAACAGCAACACCTGGGGTTCCAGCACCAATGCCCGGGCAACCGCCACGCGCTGCTGCTGGCCACCGGACAATTCCGAAGGCAACCGATCATCGTAACCTTCGAGGCCCACCATCTTCAGCCCCTCGCGGGCCTTGTCGCGTTGCGCCGCCCGCGAGAGCTGCGATTGCCGCAACCCGTAAGACACATTTTCGATGACGCTCATGTGCGGGAACAGGGCATAGGACTGGAACACCATGCTCACATCGCGTTCGTTCGGCGGAAGCAGGGTCACATCCTTCCCGCCAATCAGCACATGGCCCGAAGTTTGCGTTTCAAGACCAGCAATCATCCGAAGCGTGGTTGTCTTTCCACAGCCCGAAGGTCCGAGCAACGTCACCAGTGTGCCCGCTTCGATATCAAGCGTGATGCTTTCCACGGCAACCGTGCTGCCAAATTTTTTGGTAACTGCATCAAGTTTTACCGCTGCCGACCGGCTGACAATTTTCATGCAACACCCCCACGAACCTCCATTGGCTGAATGCCCCGGTTGGAGCGCCGCTGCTCACCCACCCCAAGCTGAATGGCCCCGATCGCCCCCAGCATGAACAGGATGAGCACCGAGCTGTAGGCGATGGCGACGCCAAAATCCGAAACTTCCACCCGCCCGACGATATAGGCCGTGGCGAGATTGTACTGGGCGCTGACCAGGAAGATCACCGCGCTCACCGAGGTGATGGCCCGCACGAAAGCATAGACCAGCGACGCGACAATGGCCGGCCTGAGCAACGGCAGGATCACCCGGCGGATGGTCGCAAAACTTCCGTGGCGCAGCATGAGCGAGCATTCGTCCAGGCTCCGGTCGATCTGGCTCATGGAGGCAATGCCGGCCCGGATCGAGACGGGCATGTTGCGGAAAACAAAGCAGATGATCAGGATGAGCCCGGTTCCGGTGATTTCGATGGGCGGCACATTGAAGGCAAGAATATAGCTCACCCCAATCACCGTGCCTGGAATGGCAAAGCTCAGCATGGTGATGAACTCGAAAGTGGACTGGCCGATGAACCGCTGGCGATTGAGAAGATAGGCGGTGAGCAGACCGATTGCGGCGGTAAAGGGTGCCGCGACAGCGGAAACCCCGATGGTCGTGAAGAAGGAGGGCCACGCCCTGCCCGTCCACTGCAGTCCCCGTTCGGTCCATTCAATGCCGAAGGCGGTGACGTAGTGCTGGAAGGTCAGCGTATTGTCGATGCCAAGCGATTTGACAAAACCGCCGATGAGAATGATCCCGTAGAGCAAAACGGTAAAGGCAAGCCACGGCACCGCCGTCATGTAGATCAGCCGCCGCACGCCATCGGGAAGCTTTGCCGGAAGTCCTGAATCGCCCTTCCCCGCAATTGTCGTGTAGGAGCGCTGCCCCAGCCACCGGCGCTGGAGATAAAAGGCCGAGAGCGTCAGCGCCAGCAGCGCAATCGACAGCGCCGCCGCCCGTCCCGGATCATTCTGAGAGCCGACGATGGCAAAGAAAATATCGGTCGAAAGCACATCGAAATTGCCGCCGAGCACCAAGGGATTGCCGAAGTCGGCGAGGCTTTCGACGAAACCGATCAGGAAGGCATTGGCGAGCCCCGGCCGCATCAGGGGCCAGGTGACGTTGGTGAAGGTCTGCCAGCGATTGGCCCGCAGGGTTTGCGATGCTTCTTCCATGGAAGGGCTGATACCTTCGACAACACCGATGATCACCAGATAGGCAATCGGCGTAAAGGCCAGCGTCTGGACCAGCAGCAGACCGAAGAAGCCGTATATCCAGCGGCTCGGCGGAATGCCCAAGAGCTCGCTAATCAGCCACGTCGCCACGCCATTTCGCCCAAACAGAAGAATGATGCCAAGTCCGATCACGAACGGCGGCGTGATTATGGGCAGGATTGCAAGCAATCGCAGCAGGCCCTTGGCGCGGAAATTGGTGCGTTTGTGGAGAAGTGCAAAACCAAGGCCCAGCAAAGTTGTGGCCAGCCCCGTGACAGCCCCAAGAACAAGACTGTTCAGGGTCACTTGCCCCACATCGGCTGAAAAAACCCGGGAAAATATGGCAGTGACCGAGTATCCGCCTTCCGGCGTGACCGCAGACTCAATCAGTATGAGAAAGACGGGATAAAACACAAAGAGCGCGATGCAGGAGGCGACAACTGTAATCGAGCCAACCAGAAAGCCATCGCCCCGCATCAGCCCGTTGAGCGCAAGGCCTGTTGAAAAGAGGAAAAGCAAGGCGCCGCCGCAAATGACCGCGCCCACTCCAAACCCGGTCTGCGCGGCAATGGGACCAAAAGCCAGTTCAAGCCAGGAGGCATTCCAGCCCTTCAATCCGATCAGAAATCCCTGCGCAAACATCCAGAACAGGCCGAAACCACCCGCCCCGGCAATCACCGAGCCGCGCGGGCCTTCGCGCCGGAATACCTCGATGAGCGGAATGAGAAGGCAAAGGCCAACGGGCAGAAGCTGCCACCGGCCATGCAACAGGGCCTGCAAAAACAAGGGCGAGGCATTGGCTTCGCCAAACTGCCCAACCCAGGCAAACTTCCAAAAGCCGGAGGGAGCGACGTACCACGGCAAAGCAACCGCCCCTATCAGGCCGATGATGGCCAGCAGCAAAATTTGGCGCGATTGTTTGGAAAGCTCTGGCATGGTTACGGGATCCCGCGGCGGGTCGCCGCCCGATCCCTATCCAATGTCATTTTGCTCCGATTTCGGTGTCCCAGCGGGACAGCAGGCGCTTGCGCTCGGCGGAAGAACCGAACTTGGCGAAATCATAATCGATCAGCTTGATATCAGTCATTTTCGGTGCCACGTCCGGAATTGGCGCCTCCATGTTTGACGGATTCTGGTAGCTGTTCGCTGCAGCGCCCAGCTTCTGGGCCTCTGGCGTCAGTGCCCAGTCATACCACTTCTTGGCGTTTTCCATGTTGGGCGCACCCTTGATGATGCTCATGGAGCCGATTTCAAATCCGGTTCCCTCGCAGGGGCTGACGTTCTTGATCGGCGCATTTGATGTAATCGCGGGAGTGATCACGTCATGCTGGAAGGCGATGCCAACCAGGGTTTCGCCGCGCGCCGCAGCCTGGGCGGGCGCAGCTCCCGATTTCGTATATTGGTTGATGTTGCCGTCGAGCGCCTTCATGTATTTGAAGGCTTCATCTTCACCGAGGATCTGCACCATTGTGGCAAGAAAGGTGTAGGCCGTGCCCGATGAGTTGGGATTGGCGACTTGAACTTCGCCTTTGAATTCCGGCTTTATGAGATCGGCCCAGCAGGCGGGCGCTGCAATCTTTTTCTGTTCCAGCAATTCGCTGTTGTAACCGTAACCCAACGCTCCGAGATAGATGCCGACGGTGGCGCCCTTGGCGGTTTCATGTTGCTTGATCGCCCACGGGTGAAGCTTCGCAAGCATGGGCGACTCGTAGGCTTCCGTCAGTCCCTCTTCAGCCGCCTGCAGATGCGGATCGCCCGTGCCGCCCCACCAGATGTCGCCCTTGGGATTGGCTGATTCCGCCTTCACCTGGGCAAAGGTTTCGCCAGAGCTCTTCCGCGTCATCGCCACAGAAATGCCGGTCGCTTTTTGAAACTCGTTGACCATGGCCTGGCACCATTCTTCCTGGACCGAGCAGTAAACGGTGACGTTGCCTTCGGCCTGCGCCGATGAGCCAAAAGCCAAGGCGGCAAACGCCAAAACAGCCGCGGAATTAAAGAATTTTCGTGTGATCGAAGTCATCGCGTTCCTCCCAGTTCAGACTTTTGTTTGTGACAGTTTTGTGACAACATGACAGAAGAAAATGCTGTTGGCCAGCATGGATTTTCCAGGAGATCGACGATGGATGAAGGTGAACTTGACCGGCGTTTTCACGCGGGCCTGGGGTTGGTGCGCGAGGTCGGCCAGGAAGCCAGCCGGCAATACCGCCGCCGTGACGCGCTGGCAGTTGAAACCAAAGGTCTGCAGGACCTGGTGAGCGAAACTGATCGCGCCTGCGAGGACGAGATTGTGTCAGCCCTGACCCGGATGTTTCCCTGCGACACATTTCTCGGCGAGGAGCGCGGTCTGCAAAATTCTGGTGGGTATGCCACCTGGGTGATCGACCCTATTGATGGCACGGCAAACTTTCTTCGCGGCATTCCGCTCTGGTGCGTTTCGCTCGGACTGGTTTTCCGGAACGCGCCGATCCTTGGGATCATCTACAACCCGGAGACCGATGAACTCTATGCGGCCAAACGCGGGAGCGGGGCGACCCTCAACCACGCAAAGATAAAGGTCAGCGCTGTCACCAAGCTGAGCGAGGCCCGCATGGGCATTGGCTTCAGTTACCGCCGTCCCATAGCACCCCATGCGCGGGCAATTTCGGCGTTGCTTGAAGCCCATTGCGAATACAGCCGCTTGGGTTCAGGCGCCCTGGGCATGGCATTCACTGCCGATGGCCGCTTGGACGGCTATTGGGAAGCCCACATCAACATATGGGACGTGGCTGCCGGACTCTGCATCGTCAGGGAAGCGGGCGGCTGGACAAATGACTTCATGTCCGGCGATGTCTTCCGCCAGGGCAACCAAATACTTGCCACCAATCCGGCTTTGGCTGCGCCACTTCAGGCCTTGCTACAATTATAAAACTATTCCTGCACCTTGGTACCGGGACAAGGACTAGCTGAATTAACCCAAAAATCTTATGGGATTTGAATCGCCTACCCCAAACTGCTAGGAACATAATCGCTGAACGTCATCAGTGAGTTGGCGGGTCACCGGGGTGGCTGCGGGTCTTAGGCCAGCAACCGAAAAGCCTCTAGAACGGTTGATCCAGCATGTGTCGCGCGATTTTGCGCTTTCATATGTTAGGAGCCGTCCATGAAGAAAGAAGTCCTAAAATACCGAAACGCTGCTGCCCAGAGTCAAAAGTGGCACTGCTATTACTGTGGATTGCCAATGGGCGGCAATGGATCGCCTTACGCGAAAGCCATTCCGTCGGAAAAGATTCGTCTCCTAGTGACAGCCGAACATCTTCAAGCGCGTCAGGACGGAGGCAAGGAAAGCCGGGCCAATATCGTCGCTGCACATGGAGTCTGCAACCATTGCCACCACAAGGCCAAGATAACGAAGTCACCGGCGCAATTTGCAATTCGCGTGAAGTCGCGTGTGGCCAAAAAAAGTGGTTCAACGACAGTGAATTGAAGCTTCTCATCGGCGCCGAGAGCTGTATCAGACAAGGAGTTGGCAATCCGCAGTTGCTCCCAGCGGATGACAGGCCCAAAATGAGACGCCCCGTGGCACTACAGCCCTTGAAATAACCTTCCTGAATCCATAGTTACACAGCACGAAGAGGAACGCTGCCATGACCACCACATCTTCCCGTTTTTTTGACGAGCTCGCCAAGCTGATGACCAACGCCACCGGTGCGGCCCAGGGCCTGCGTAAGGAGGTTGACGCCATGGTCCAGTCCCAGGTCGAACGGGTTCTGAACAACCTCGAACTGGTCAAGCGGGAGGAGTTGGACGTTGTCCGCGATATGGCCCGCAAGGCCCGCGAAGAGAACGAAGCCTTGGCCAAGCGCCTCGCCGAACTGGAATCCAAGGCCATTTCGGACGTTTCCATTCCATAATTTATGTGGAGGAATCAACCGCATTTGCCGGTTGACTCTTGTGGCGACTCAATCACACGGGCATTTTCTCCCCATCGCTTGGCATGATTCGCCGGGCACGTGAGGGTTTGGGGTATGGGTTCACTGCAGACGTACGAAAACGACACCGCCAATCCGCTTGATCTTATCGAGCGCCTGGCGGAACGCCGCGACTGGTCCGTTGACCGGACAAATGATTGCGAAGTGACCATGGTGATGGGCGGCGGCTGGAGCGATCTCTATGTTTCTCTCAACTGGCGTGACGACCTGGAATCCCTGCTTGTGGCCTGCACCTATGACATGAAGGTGCCGCCCGCCCGCAAGGACGAGGTGAGCCGTCTGCTGGCCCTCATCAACGGGCAATTGTTCCATGGCCATTTCGACATGTGGCATGCTGACGGCAGCATCGTATTCCGCAACAATCTTGTTCTCGCAGGGAGAGCCGTGGCCAATGACGCCCAGTGCGAAACCCTCATCCGTCTCGGCATCGAGGCCTGCGAACGCTATTACCCTGCCATGCAATATGTCTGCTGGGCGGGCCAGGGCGCGGACGCCGCCCTCGAAAGCAGCCTGCTCGAAACCATGGGTGAGGCATGAGCCTTGCGCTCAAGGGTACCCTGGTTCTCGTGGGTGCCGGCAAGATGGGCGGCGCCATGCTCGAGGGCTGGCTGAAGTCCGGCGCCGATCCCAAAAAAATTGCAGTGCTTGATCCCTTTGCTTCCGCTGAATTGAAGGCCCTGCTGGCCACGCACAAAGTGCAGCTTAATCCAGCCATCGCCAGCATCCAGGATGCCGAAGTCGTCCTGATCGCCGTGAAGCCGCAAATGATGGAGGAGGTCCTTCCCGCCGTTGTGGGCTTGGGCGCTTCGAAGCCGCTGATCCTCTCCGTGGCCGCCGGAAAAACCATTGCCTCTTTCGAGCGCCACTTTGGAAAATCCGCCGCCGTTATCCGCACCATTCCCAACACCCCCGCCAGCATCGGCCGCGGCATTACGGCGATGACAGCCAATGCCAATGTCTCGGCCACGCAAATGAAACTGGCGAAGGACCTTCTCGCGGCGATTGGCGAGGTGGTGACCGTTGAGCGTGAAGAGCTGATTGATAGCGTAACGGCGGTCTCTGGTTCGGGCCCGGCCTATGTTTTCTACATGACCGAATGCCTTGCCGCGGCGGCCGAAAAAGTCGGCCTGCCCCCTGCCCTTGCCATGCAACTGGCCCGCGCCACGGTAGCCGGTGCGGGCGAATTGATGCGGGTGACGGGCACCGATGCCGCAACCCTTCGGCAGAATGTCACCTCGCCCAAGGGCACAACCCATGCGGCCCTGCAGGTTCTGATGGCCGGCGATGGCTTGCAGCCGCTATTTGAAAAGGCCGTGAAGGCAGCGGCGGACCGTTCACGCGAACTGGCAAGCTAGGTTGAGTTCTTGCCTCGTCCTGGGCTAAACACCGGGCCAGACAATAGGACTCTTGTATTCAACCCATGCTGTCATTGATCACCACCTGCAAGAACAGATTGCCTCATCTCAAGCAGACACTCCCTTTGATGCTTCAGCAGCCGCGCACTGAGGTCATCGTTGTTGATTACGGCTGTGAACAGGGCACAGCTGCCTGGGTGAAAGAACACCATCCTGTCGCGAAGCTTGTCCAGGTCAATGATGATCCGGCCTTTTGCGTTGCGAGAGCAAGAAACATCGGTGCAAGAAATGCTTCCCGCGAGATACTTTGCTTTATTGACACCGATGTATTGCTGCATCTTGATCTCGGTGCATGGCTGGAACTCAACCAGGACCCCAAGGGGTTTTATGTGTATCCGGAGCAGAAGGCGCCTGAACTGGTTGGATTCCTGATTGTTAGGCGCGAGCATTTTCTCAAGGTTGGCGAATATGATGAAGCATTCACGGGCTGGGGCGGTGAGGACAAGGATCTCTATGAACGTCTCGCCATGGCTGGATTGTCACAATCTCTCATTCCCAAGGGATCGCTATCGCCAATCTCGCATGGTGACGAATTGCGCCAACTGGGCAATGAGACGGGCGGCTTTGGCGGCAAGCTGGAAACCATGTCAATGAATGAACTTTACCGGGCGATAAAAAGAGATTCCTGGCGGATCACAGGCAGGGAGATCGAACTGGAAAAACGCAAAGAACTGTTCCGGCATATCAGAATAACAAGGGAAGAGGCGCTCCAGAAGGGCCGCAATAGCTTTGAAATATCGATCAATGTCCCAATGGCGTCGGAACATAACATGTATTTAAGAGGCGCACGCTGGTTAAGCTACCAAATACCCATCAGGCGGCCAGTCCGATAGCCCCAAACGCAGCGCTAGCCGGTACAACTGCTTGTACCCGTTACCTCAATAAAAAGGTCAAAAATGTCAGAAATAAGCTTTGCCGACTTCCAGAAAACCGACATACGCGTGGGCACCATCGTGGCCGTGGACCCTTTCCCCGAAGCCCGCAAGCCGGCTTTCAAGCTGCGCATTGATTTTGGCGCCGCGATCGGTGTGAAGAAGTCATCCGCCCAGGTGACCAAATACTACACGCCGGAAACCCTGCTCGGCCGCCAGGTTGCTGCCGTGGTCAATTTCCCACCGCGCCAGATCGGCCCCTTCATGTCGGAAGTCCTGACCCTTGGCTTTCCCGACCATGAAGGCGATGTGGTTCTTGTGGCGGTGGAGCGCCCCGTGCCGAACGGAGGACGGCTGTACTAAACCGGGATCTCCACTACGGCGCGAAGGCCTCCGGCCGGACTTTCATCCAGCTTGATTTCACCGCCATGGGCGTGGGCGATATCAAGGGCGATGGCGAGGCCCAGCCCCGTTCCCGTCTCATCGAGGTTGCGGGCATTATCGAGCCGCACGAAAGGCCTGAATGCATCCTCGCGGTTTTCAGTCGGAATACCGGGCCCATCATCATCGACAAGGATAGTGAGCAGGCGGTTTTCCACGCCGCCCTTCACCTTTACGTTGTTTGCATAGCGCACCGCATTGCCCAGAAGGTTTGAGATCAGGCGCCGGAAGGCGTTGGGCTTGATGCTGACATTCACATCCTGCACATCAAGGGCAACATGGGATTTTCCCCGCGACACGGCAGAGGCAACCGAGCTGAACATCTGCGCCAGGTTGACGTCTTCCGACTTCTCGCCGCCGTCGCCGCGGACAAAGGCCAAATAGGCCTCCAGCATGCGCTGCATTTCCTCCACGTCTTCCTTGAGCGGCTTTATCTTCGGCCCGTCGCCGAGAAAGGCCAGTTCCAGCTTGAAGCGCGTGAGAATGGTGCGCAGGTCATGGGAAACACCCGCCAGCATGGCGGTGCGCTGTTCCACATGGCGGGCAATGCGGCTCTTCATGTCGACGAAGGCAAGGCCCGCCTCCCGCACTTCAGTTGCACCCCTTGGACGGAAGTCCACCACTTCGCGCCCCATGCCAAAACTCTTGGCGGCATTGGCCAGCTCAACGATGGGCGCGATTTGCTTTCGCAGGAAGACAACGGCGATAATCAGCAGGATAAGCGAGGACATCAGCATCGCCAGCAACAATACGCCCGTGTTGGCGGCATAGGCCCGGTCCTCAGCGGTACGGATGCGGAAGATCAGGCCCTTTTCAACCTCAACCCGGATTTCAACCTGGCCATCTTGCGCGGTGCTGTTGATCCAGAACGGCCGCCCGGTCTCGCGCTCAAGATATTGTGTCATCTTGGCGTCAACCAGGGAATAGAGTGTGCGGTCAATGGGGGCGGGGAGCACGTCGCCACGGATGATTTCCAAGCCGAGTTTGAGGCGCTTGTTGGCCACCAGTTCTATGTCCTTGATGGCCGCTTCGGATTTGCTCGAGCGGTCATAGAGATCGGTGATCAGGCCAATTTCCCGGGCGAGCGACCGGCCCAGAACCTTGGTGACATTGTCCCAGTGACGGTCAAGAATGATTCCCGCCATGATGGTTTGCAGAAGCACGATGGGAGCTATGACAATGATCAGGGAACGCGAGTAAAGTCCCGTTGGCAGATGGCGCTCGAGGAACCGGTTGAAGCGAAAATAAAAGCTGCTCATCCCGCCGTCTCTTCATCGACATAGAGCGCGTAACCCGCTCCGCGCACTGTCTGCAGATACACGGGATTGGCCGGGTCGCTCTCGATCTTCTGGCGCAGGCGGTTTATCTGCACGTCCACGCTGCGGGCACTTTCCTCCGAGCCCGGCTGCGAAAGCTCCAGCCGGCTGAGAGGCACCCCCGCCTTATGGCTCAACATGCGCAGCAGGTCCTTTTCGCCGGAGGTGAGACGCACCAGGTCGCCATTCTTGCGGAGTTCGCCGCGCGGCACATTGAACAGAAATCCGCCGAATCGGACGTCCGTCCTGGCGGGAGCGGCAACGCCCGCCCGGCGCAAAAGATTCTTGATGCGAAGCAGCAGTTCGCGCGGTTCGAAGGGCTTGGCCAGGTAATCATCGCTGCCCGTGGCAAGCCCCGCGATGCGGTCATCCGGCTCGGTGAGCGCTGAGAGCATGAGGATGGGGACATCACGGCTTTCGCTGCGCAGGGATGTCGTGAAGGTGAGGCCAGTTTCGCCGGGCATCATGATGTCGAGAATGAGTAGATCGAATGTGAGGCCGCGCATGCGCTCGCGGGCTTCGGCCGCCGTTCCCGCCACCGAAACCAGGAAGCCATTTTCCATCAGATAGGATTTGATCAACTCGCGGATGCGCCGGTCATCGTCAACCACCAGAATGTGCTGGGCCTCAGTCAACAGATTTTTCTCCGGGCTTTCCCGCCTCTTCGGTCCACTCTTTGACGCCTTCACGGTTTTCCGGGCTGACCAGATGATAAAGAATGTCGTGCATCGACGAACGCCCGTTGCCCGACGTTTCCATAACCGCGCGGCGAATGCGTGACATCTGCGGCGCCATCAGGCGCTGGCGCAGCTCTTCGCCGGCCGCGGTGAGATGCAGCAGCCGCTGGCGCCGGTCCGTCGCGCCCTCTTTCTGGAACACATAGCCCTTGTCGATCAGGTCTTTCAAAACCCGCCCAAGGCTTTGCTTGGTGATGCGCAGAATATCGAGAAGCTGCGCCACTGTCATGCCCGGGTCGCGGCCGACAAAATGCACCACGCGGTGGTGCGCCCGGCCAAAGCCCAGCTGCTCCAGAACGGTGTCCGGGTCCGAGACGAAGTCACGGTAGGCAAAGAACATTAGCTCGATCAAAGCCACCGTTTCGTCTTCGCCCAATTCATTATCAAAATTTATGTCAGCCATATTGACATATAATTCCATTTTTGTTACGTTGCAGCCCAATAGCACGCAATGTTATTGCGCAAACCCCTGTTTGGCGGTTTGGCAGCAATATAGGCTGAAGTTCTATAAAAATCGAATTGGGAGAGTTCCGATGTCCATCCTGCCTTTTGACCAACGCGACGGCGCCATCTGGTTTGACGGCGAAATCGTGCCTTGGAAAGAGGCCAAGGTGCATGTGCTCACCCACGGCCTGCATTATGGCTCCTCCATTTTTGAGGGCGAGCGCGCCTATGCCGGCACCATCTTCAAATCGCGCGAACATTCCCAGCGCCTGCACAAGTCCGCCGGGATCATGGATTTCGTAATCCCCTATTCGGTCGAGCAACTCGATGCCGCCAAGTCCAAGGTTGTGGAACTGAACGGCGGCAGCGACCAGTATGTGCGCCCTGTCGCCTGGCGCGGCTCCGAGATGATGGCGGTTTCCGCCCAGCACAGCAAAATCCATGTGGCCATCGCCACCTGGGCCTGGCCGTCCATGTTCGATCCCGAAACCAAAATGAAGGGCATCAGGCTCGACATCGCCGATTATCGCAGGCCTGATCCACAATGCGCCCCCGTTCACGCCAAGGCCGCAGGGCTCTACATGATCTGCACCATCTCCAAGCACAAGGCCGAGAAGAAGGGCTATGTCGATGCCATGATGCTGGACTGGCAGGGCCGCGTTGCCGAATGCACCGGAGCCAATATCTTCTTCACCCGCGACGGCGCCATCCACACGCCGATCGCCGACTGTTTCCTGAACGGCATCACCCGCCAGACGGTGATTGCCCTTGCCAGGCAGCAGGGAATGGAAGTCATCGAAAGCCGCATCATGCCCGATGATCTGCCAAGCTATAATGAATGCTTCATCGTGGGCTCGGCGGCGGAGGTGACCCCCATTTCCGAAATCGGCCCCTATAAATTCAAGCCGGGCAATATCTCGCGCACCCTGATGGATGCCTATTCAAACGCCGTGCGCCTTCCCGCCAAGGCCGCCTGAAACAAGAAGACTGTTGCGAATAGCAGAGGCCCAATCCACAATGGGCCTCTTTTTATTGTGCTGGAGCCTGCTGCCCCATGGAACGAAGCGGAATACTGTGTGGCGGGGCCTGGTGCGTGGACCACACCTTCAGCATTGATCACTGGCCCGAAGAAGAAACGCTGGCAAAAATCGTTGCCGAAAAACAGCATGGCGGCTGCCCCGGCCATAACATGTCCAGCGCCTTGAAGCGCCTGGAGGTGCCCTTCCCCGTCGAAGCCATAGGGCTTTTGGGCGATGATGCCGACGGCCATTTTCTCACGAAGATTTGCGACGACATGGGCATCGAGCGCTCGGCGCTGGAAATTCGCGGCAGCGTGAAAACCGCCCGCACCATTGCCATGTCCGTCATCACCACCGGCAAGCGCACTTTTTTTTATTTAGGCAGGGCGCATGCTACACAAACCCCCGATGATTTCGACTTCAGCAAAACCAGGGCCCGTATTGCTCATCTGGGCCTGCCGGGTTTGCACGAAAAACTCGACGCACCTTGGAAGGACGATGTGTCGGGCTGGGTGACGATTCTGAAAAAGGCCCGCGCTGCCGGATTGAAAGCCAATATTGAACTCGTCTCCGTGGCTCCCGAAGTCATTCGCGCCGCGGCTCTGCCCATGCTGCCGTGGCTCGACACCCTGATCGTCAATGACTACGAGGCGGGAGCCCTCGTCAATATTGAAACCGTAAGGAACGGTATTGCCGATGCAAGTGCCTGCCGCGCCGCGGCCGAACGCCTGATGGAAACAACCAAGCTCTCGCTTGTGGCGATCCATTATCCCAAAGGTGGCGTGGCCATGGCCCGCAATGGATCGGTCGCTGAACAACCCTCGGTGAATGTGCCGCAAAGCGCGATCGCCGGCAGCAACGGCGCCGGTGATTGTTTCGCGGCGGGTATGCTGTTCGGCCACCATGAAGGCTGGAACCTGGAAAAATCGCTTAAGCTCGCCCACGCCAGCTCAGCTTCCAGCCTGCGCTCCCCTACAACCACCGAAGCCGTCTTGCCCTGGAAAGACTGCCTCGCCCTCGCCGAAAAATGGGGCTGGCGCACATGACCGAGACTTGCGATTTTCTTGTAATCGGGGGCGGCTCCGCTGGCTGCATCATCGCGAGGCGGCTTGCCGAAAAATCAACGGGCCGCATCATTTTGCTGGAAGCGGGCAAGAAGGACGAAGGCGATGCGGCGGCGGTTGATCTCTTCCGTCTCGATGAGCAGACCGAGGACTATGACTGGGGCTTCAAGGCCGCGACCCTTGCCGGTGCAAAGCCCGAACTGAACTACGCCCGCGCCAAAGTTCTGGGCGGCTGCGCCAATCATAATGACTGCGCCTTTCTACGCCCGCCCGATTCAGATTTTATGGAATGGGAAAGTTTAGGCGCCAAGGGCTGGGGCGCGGCTGACATGGCTCTCTACTTCCACCGTGTGATGGAAAATACAATTGTCGAGGAAGCGCCGCATCATTCCGCCAGCCAGATCTTCGTGAAGGCAGGCACCGAACTGGGCCTCAAGAAAATCGATTGCCAGAAGCAGATCGAGCAAGGCGTGGGCTACTTTCCCTTGAATGCCAGGGGACGCCTGCGCCAATCCTCCTCCGTGACCTATCTGCATCCGCTTTCCAAATTGCCAAAACATCTGGAGGTCTGGACCGAAACCCAGGCTACTAAAATCCTCATCGAGAATGGCAAGGCCATCGGCGCTGAAACCACGCGCGGAACCATTCACGCCCGCCACGCCGTGATCCTCGCCTGCGGCTCCATCCAGACGCCGCAGCTCATGATGCTCTCCGGACTTGGCCCGGCGCAGCACTTGCGCGAACGGGGAATTCCCCTGGTGGCCGACATGCCGGAGGTGGGCGAACATCTCCGCGATCATGTAGGCGCACCCATCGTCTGGGAAACCCATGGCCCCATTGCATCCTGGGAGGTCTGCCCCTTCGAAGCCACCATGATGCTGAAGCTCGACGGGGATGCGCCGGCCCCCGATGTGCTGTTCCATTTCGGCCTGCGCGTGCGAGAAAAATACGGCGAGAATCCGCGGCTCTCCGTGAACGGCCCCGCCGTGAAGGCCTCACCCAATGTGACGCGCGCCAGAAGCGAAGGCCGCGTGCGCCTGGCAAGCTCCGACTACCGCGAGGCTCCCATCATTGATCTCAATTATTTCTCCGAACCCAATGACATGCGCATCCTGCTGAAGGCCATGCGCTTCACCCGAAGGCTTCTGGAAACCCCGTCTTTCCAAACCCTGTGTAAAGCCGAAGTCCATCCCGGCCCCGATGTGCAAAGCGACGACGAGTGGATTGGCTACATCAAGAGCGTATGCGAAACCGTCTATCATCCCTGCGGAACCGCAAGCATCGGCCGCGTGGTGACGCCCGATCTCCGCGTGAAAGGCATCGATAATCTCATCATCGGTGACGCCTCCATTTTCCCAAGTCTGATCACCACCAACATTAACTGCGCCGTGATGATGGCAGCTGAGAAGGCGGCTGATTTGGTGTTGGATGGAATCTAAACCTTCATGCCTCGGTCAGTGAGATACTTCAGCAACTCCGCAACCCGTGCCGGCTCTATCTCCTCCAGCGCCCCGCTCTGCAGCTTACCGAGATAGAACGGCCCGTACTGTACGCGGATCAAGCGATTCACCACGCAGCCGAAATGTTCCATCAGTTTGCGGATTTCACGATTCTTGCCTTCGGTGAGCACGACGCGGTACCAGGTGTTGCTGCGCCCACTGCCGTCATATTCCTCGACAAACTCCGCGCCCCGGTAATTCACCCCGTCCACAACGATGCCATCGGCGAGCGTGGCAATGTCTTCCGGTTTCAGATGACCCCTGACGCGGACGCGGTAGATGCGCGACAGCGCCGTTTCCGGACTCATCAGAGCTTGCGCAAGCGGACCATCGGAGGACAATAGCAACAACCCTTCGCTGTTCACGTCGAGGCGCCCCACATTCATCAGGCGCGGCAGGCCCGGCGCATTCATGGAGGTCAGATCGAAAATCGTCCGGCGTCCCTTGTGGTCCCGGTGCGTGACCAAAACATCGAGAGGCTTGTTGAGAACAAACAGGCGCGGCAACGGTTTCGTTGAAGGTGCTACCGGCTTGCCATCAAGCGTGATGACATCGCCCTCTTCCGCAGGCGTTGTTGCCAGGGCGACCGTGCCGTTGATCTTCACCCGCCCCTCAGCCACCATGCGCTCGGCCTCGCGCCTGCTCCCCACACCAGCCTTCTGCAGATAAACATTGAGACGCATATCAGCGCGTGCTCCCCAGCACTAACTTTCCTTCTCCCCATCGGGGAGAAGTTGGGGCCCAAGCGAAGCTTGGGAGGATGAGGGGGAACAGGTGATGCATTTGCAAGACCTGCTCCCCCTCACCTTCCCAACACATGCGTGTTGGGCCCCTTCCTCTCCCCGATGGGGAGAGGAAAAGTGAAGTTCCGATCAATGCCAGCATGCCCTATCCGCCCGTGACAGGCGGGAAGAATGCAACCTCCGTCGCACCAACAAGCGACGCATCCAGCGAAGCATGCGATTGGTTGATCGCCACTTTGAGCGTGCGAAGATCAGCAAAAGCCGCAGCAATGCCTTCATCCCTGCTCTTGAGATAATCAATCAAGGCACCGACGGTTTTCACCTCGGCGGGAATGCTGATGTCGTCCTGCCCACGCCCGATGATTTGACGCAACCGCGCAAAATATAAAATCTTCATTCCTCATCCACGACATGCCGCATGCCGGCACGGAAATAATCATAGCCCGTATAGAGCGTGAGGCCCGCCGCAAGCCACAATCCGGCAATGCCAATTTGGGTTATGCCGGGCACGATGAGATCGACCGCAGGCCCCGCAATCAGGAAGCCGATGGCCACCAGTTGCACCGTGGTTTTCCACTTGGCAATTTGCGTGACCGGCACGGAAACCTGCAGCTCGCCCAGATATTCGCGCAGGCCCGAAACAAGAACCTCGCGCGCCAGAATGATGATCGCGGCCCAGATATGGCCGCCAAAGAGGATGCCGTCCGCCGAAAGCACCAGCAGCACGACCGCCACCAGAACCTTGTCGGCAATGGGATCCAGCATCACGCCCAGCGAGGATTGCTGCTGCCATTTGCGCGCCAAATAGCCATCGAAGAAATCCGTGATGGCGGCAGCCACAAAGATCGCAAGCGCCACCCAGCGCGCGCTGTTGCCGCCCCACATGAGCAAGCCCGCAACCAGCGGCACCGCCACGATGCGGCCATAGGTGAGGACATTCGGAAAATTCCAAATTTTGGAGAATTTTGTCTTGCGTGACTTGCTCTTTGCCATGAACTCGCTCATCCCGAACCCTCATGAAAGTGGTCATAGATAGCCTGCGCCAACGCGCTACTCACACCCTCAACCGAAGCCAGATCGCCCACGCTGGCCCGTGAAACCGCTTTGGCCGATCCAAAGCTCTGGAGCAAGGCCTTCTTGCGCAAAGGTCCTATGCCCGCAATCTCGTCCAAAGGACTGACCCCAATGGCCTTTGTGCGCCGCGCCCTGTGGCTGCCAATGGCAAAACGATGTGCCTCATCCCTGAGCCGCTGGATATAGTAGAGCACCGGATCGCGCGCCGCCAGCATGAACGACGGCTTGCCCGAAACGAAAAAGTGTTCGCGGCCCGCGTCCCGGTCCGGCCCCTTGGCCACGCCGACAACCGGCATGTCGCCAAGGCCCAGGTCAGCCAGAACCCCGCGCACGGCGGAAAGCTGTCCCTGCCCGCCGTCGATGAGCAGGAGATCAGGCCAGGTGGACGACTCGGAGTCTTGCAAGCGCTGGCCTTCCTCTTTCAGAAGACGCGAGAACCGCCGCGTGAGCATTTCGCGCATCATGCCGAAATCGTCGCCGCCGCTCAGGTCTTCCGACCGGATATTGAATTTGCGGTATTGCGACTTCATTAAGCCCTCAGGCCCAGCTACCACCATGGCGCCTACCGGATTGGTGCCGGAAATATGCGAATTATCATAGATTTCGATGCGTTTTAGCGCCTTCGCCAGACCAAAGGCTTCCGCCACCCCGGCCAGCAGCTTGGCCTGGGATGAGGATTCGGCTATCTTGCGGCCGGAAGCTTCCCGCGCGTTGGTGACCGCGTGTTCAACAAGCGCGCGCTTTTCGCCCCGTTGCGGGACCAGCACCTCTACTTTGTGGCCCGCATGGGTGGAAAGCGCCTCGGCGAGGACATCCAAATCCTCGATCTCGTGGGAAAGTAGCACCAGCTTGGGAATGGGCTTGTCGTCATAAAACTGGCTGACAAAGGAGCCAAGGATTTCCGACGCTTCCATGGACTTGTCGGCCCGCGGGAAATAGGCCCGCGTCCCCCAGTTCTGCCCCGAGCGGAAAAAGAACACCTGGACGCAGGCCTGCCCGCCCTCCTGGGCAAGGCCGAAAACATCAGCTTCATCAACGTTTTGCGGATTTATGCCCTGGGTCTGGGTGACAAAGCTCATGGCCTGGATACGGTCGCGCAGCCGCGCCGCCTGCTCGAAATCCAGGGCTTCCGAGGCGGCCTCCATGGCGGTGGCAAGCTCCGCCTTCACCGCCTGGCTTTTGCCATCCAGAAAGCTTTCGGCCTCCCGCACCAGCTCATTATAGGCGGGCACCTCGATGTAATTCACGCAAGGGGCTGAGCAGCGCTTGATCTGGTAGAGCAGGCAGGGGCGAGTCCGATTGGCATAAACACTGTCATTACAGGACCTTAGAAGGAATGCCTTCTGCAAGGTGTTAAGCGATTGGTTGACCGCCCCGGCCGAGGCAAAGGGGCCGTAATAACTTCCCTTTCGGGCCCGGGCGCCGCGGTGTTTGACCAGCTGGGCGACCTCATGGTCCTTGGCGATTAGGATATAAGGAAATGACTTGTCATCACGCAGAATGACGTTGAAGCGCGGCTTCAGCTTCTTGATCAGGTTGGCTTCGAGCAGCAGGGCTTCCGCTTCCGTCTCTGTCGTCACGAATTCCATGT
This sequence comes from Hyphomicrobiales bacterium, assembly GCA_038251095.1. Lineage (GTDB taxonomy): Bacteria > Pseudomonadota > Alphaproteobacteria > Rhizobiales > Aestuariivirgaceae > Aestuariivirga. The sequence goes on along the minus strand of JBBSBQ010000008.1, from coordinate 51,178 downwards.
TGGTGGTGAGCGAAATCATCAGGGCGATGCGGTTATTGTGGCCCTGCCCCCGCGCATAGTTCGACACCCGGTTCCTGAGATTCCGCGCCTTGCCCACATAGATGGCATCGCCCTCCGCATTGAACATGCGGTAGACCCCGGGTTTCCCCGGCAGGCGCTTCACAAAATCGCGGATGACCTCCGGACCCGTGAGATCGTCCAAAGACTGCTCAGACTCATCGTTCATCCCTGTAGTATAGGCTGTCTTGCCTCAAAAACGAATTCAGGGCCGCCATTCAAACACGAGAACGAGACAGCCCTTGTCACTACGGGTGAAGTGATAGGAATTGGGCGGGAAGGAAATGAAATCCCCCGCCTTGATCACCGTGCCATCGCTTTCGACCGCTTCGCCTTCCAGCACATAGAATTCCTCATAGCCCGGATGGACATGGGGAATGGTGACGGCGCCCGGCAGCAACTGGAAATAATAGCTGCCACACTGGGTTTCCGCATTGAAAGTCACCGGAAGCCATTGGCATTTGTTCTCCGCCGTGTAGCCTTCGAGCCTGTAAGGCACGAGCTTGTCGCGCTGCAGGCTGGTGATCGGCGGTACGCTGTACGCTCGGCTCACGGCTTGATCCTCTCGATTTCAATGCCAACGCTTTTTGCATTGGGAATAATGTCTGGCTTCTCGATGCGCACCCGCGCCGCCACCACCCGCTTGTCCTTGAGGCAGGCCGCGGCAAACAGCTCAGCCAGGGTTTCGACCAGGTTCACATGGCCCTGGGCAATAATCGCTTCCACTTTTTTTACGATGATCTCGTAGCTCACCACATTGCTGATGTCGTCATAGACCGGATCGTCGCCTTCGCGAACCGAGAGGTCAATGCTCACGATGATGCGTTGCGGCTTGAGCTTTTCATGCTCATAAATGCCGAGCGTCGCCATCACTTCCAGGTCGCGCACGAAAACATGGCGCAGGCCCGCCGCTGCATTGGACACATGATGGCTGATTTTGGTCGTAATGCTCATTCACGCCCCCTTGGGCATCAGGATGACGTAGTGCTTGCGTACCTTTTCGACGGTTTCCCAGGTGCCTTTGAAGCCGGCGGGGATGATGAAGCCGTCGCCCTTCTTCAAGGTCCACTTCTTGCCATTCTCATTGGTCAGAATGGCCTTGCCCTCGATGAAGTGGCAGAACTCCCATTCCACATAATCGATCGGAACCTTGCCCGGGGTGGACTCCCAGATGCCGCAATAGAGCCTGCCGTTCTCGCCGGTGAAATGGTTCCAGGTCTTGGTCTTGTATTTGCCCTTGATCAGCTTTGCCGGATCCGGCGCGCCGGGATCAAGCTTCGGCGCGGTCTTGCCGCTGGTTTTCATGACGATGATGTCGGCCATTCAGTTTCCCCTTATGCTTTCCAGTAACTCTTCTCTTGTAGGTTTGAAGTCCGAGGCAATCCAGTAATCCTCCAGCCGCTTGAGTTCGCGGCCCAGTTCCGGACCCGATGGAAACCCGAGCTCCAGCAGGTCGCGCCCCGATATGGTGAAGCTGGGCACCACCCAGCGCGCCGGTAATTTCAGCATGCGTTCCCATGCCCGGTCCGTGAGCGAAGCCCGAGATTTTGCCCAGCACAGATATACGCTATCACGCCACACCTCAGGCCCCATGGCATAGAGTAGTTTCTGCTGCTCGTTCTCGCGCAGCTTTGGCGTAAGCACCGAGCCTTGCAAAAGTGCGTCTATGCGCCGGGCCTGATTGTTTGAAAGCCGCCACGCCTCGCGCAAACCCTCCGGCTTTTTCGCCATTACGAAAGCCCGGAGCAGCGGGTCCGGCGGCAGGCGCTGGATCACCCGGAAGTCATCTGAATGCGGGAAGATGTTCTTCAGCACCTTGTGCTTCGCCATCAGTTTGAGAACTGGCACCGCCTTCGGCCCCGCCAGCAGCTTGAACATTTCCCGCGCAATGCGCTCGGCGGAAAGTCCCAGCAGACCCTTTTTCAGGCACACGCAAGCCGCCAAACTGGCCCTGTCAGGCGTCATCTTGTCATAAGCCGCAAGGAAGCGGAAAAAGCGCAGAATACGCAGGTAATCTTCCTTGATGCGTGCAGCGGGCGCGCCCACAAAGATGATTCTCTTTCGCAGGATATCCGCGTAGCCCCCGACATGATCATGGATTTTTCCGGTGGCGTCGCAGTACAGCGCATTGATCGTGAAGTCGCGGCGCAGCGCATCGGCCTTCCAGTCATCGGTAAAGGCCACAACCGCCCGCCTTCCATCGGTCTCCACATCCCGGCGCAGTGTGGTGATTTCATATGGCTTGTGATCAACTACCACCGTCACCGTGCCATGCTCGATGCCGGTGGGATGAACCGAAATTCCAGCCGCCTTAAAAGCCGCCGTCACATCCTGCGGCGCCAACGTGGTGGCAATGTCGATGTCGCCAATGGGCTCGCCAAGCAGCGCATTGCGCACCGCACCTCCGGCCACCCGGGCTTCGCCACCCGCCCCTGCCACAAGGGCAAAGACGCGCTGCAGGCCTGGCTCTTTCAGCCAATGGGCGCGGGCGAGCGAGGGTAGCTTGGTCATGCGTAGAGCCGATCATAAAGATTGCGGATCATGCCCGCCGTTGCCCCCCAGATATAGCGCTCTTCATAAGGCATGGCATAGAAGAAGCGCTGCTTTCCCTGCCATTCGCGCGAATGGGTCTCATGGTTCTCCGGCGTCATCAGAAAGCGCAAGGGTACTTCAAACACGGCAGCGACTTCAGCTTCCTGAGGGGTGACCGTAAACCCCGGCCGTACGAGCGCCACCACCGGCACCACCTGAAAGGACGTGCCGGTGAGGTAGCTGTCAAGAAATCCCAGAGGCTCCACATAGGCCCGCGCCAATCCGGTTTCCTCTTCAGCCTCTCGCAGCGCCGCGGCAATTGCATCAGCATCATCCGCATCAATGCGGCCGCCGGGAAAGGCCACCTGCCCGCCATGGCTTGAGAGGTTATCGGTGCGTTGCGTAAGGAGTACAGTCACCTCCGGCTCGCGCAGGACAATAGGCACCAGCACGGCTGCGGGCTTTGCCTTGACACCAACGGGAATTAACGGCGCCGCCCTGTTCATGTCATCATCGCTGCGTTCATGCTTCAGCGGAACCTCATGCAGCAGGCCCTTAACCGCACGCCGGCGAATTTCCGCCTCGTTAAATTTCATCGGCGCGCTGCATTGGAAAAAATTCGCCCGACGACCACACGCCGAACCATTCACCTTCGATCGTGCCCTTCGCCACGAGATCATAAAACAGGGCGCGCGACACCAGCGCCTCAAGCCGCGCCCGCACCAGAACATAGGGCTTCAGCCCGGACGTTCCGGCCTCGGTCTCAAATCGGACGGGGTGCTCCTTGTTGACGGTCACCTCATCATCCACATTGGTTTCAAAGGAAATCACCTGGGACTTACCTTCGCCTTCGGTCCTCATCCGGACGGCGAGAAACGGCGCATCATCCACCCGAATGCCGCATTTTTCCACAGGGGTGACCAGATAATATTCGCCGTCATCATCATGGCGCAGAACCGAGGCAAAAAGCTTGAAAAGGGGTTTGCGGCCAATTGGCGAATTCATGTAAAACCAGGTGCCGTCGGCAGCTATGCGCATGTCGAGATCGCCGCAAAACGGCGGATTCCACAGGTGAACCGGCGGCGGTCCCTTGGCCTTGGCCGTTGCTTCCTTCAGCCCCTGCAATGGATTGCTTGCATCCCTCGCAATCGTCGTCATCATATACCCGTCCAGACCACAAATGAGTCGCAAATTGCCGTCTTTATTAAGCCATTCTCCTTCACGAGGATGTCATTAACAACAATTCCTTTCCCCTGCCATATCAGGGGGCTAGCAAACTATAGTAGGGCCCATGGCAAACATCAAAGAAGCGAACAAGGAAATACTTAAGGAACTGGAAGCCACCGGCGAACGCCTTGAAAAAGTGCGGGCCGAAATCGGCAAGGTCATCTTCGGCCAGAACGAGGTTATCGAACTGGCGCTCACCGCCATTCTGGCAGGCGGCCATGCGCTTCTGGTCGGCGCCCCCGGACTTGCGAAAACCAAGCTCGCCACCAACCTTGGCCGGGTTCTGGGCCTGGATGAAAAGCGCGTGCAGTTCACCCCCGACCTGATGCCAGCCGATATCCTGGGCTCCGAGGTTCTGGACGAAACCGATAAGGGCCTCCGGCAATTCCGCTTCGTGCCTGGTCCCGTGTTCTGCCAGTTGCTGATGGCCGACGAAATTAACCGCGCCAGCCCGCGCACCCAGTCGGCGCTATTGCAGGCCATGCAGGAACATCATGTGACGGTGGCCGGCGTGCGCCATGATTTGCCAAAACCATTTCATGTGCTGGCCACGCAAAACCCCATCGAGCAGGAAGGCACCTATCCGCTTCCCGAAGCCCAACTCGACCGCTTCATGTTCCAGATCGATGTGCCCTACCCATCGCTTGAAGCCGAGCGGCGCATGCTCTTTGCCACCACCGGCGAAGACGATGAGATGGCGGCAAAGGTTCTCAAGACCACGGAACTGTTGAGCGCGCAACGCCTCACCCGGCTGATCCCCGTGGGCGAACAGGTGACCGATGCCATCCTGCGCGTGGTGCGCGCCGCACGCCCCGGCGAAGACGCCAGCGCGGAAATCAATCATGGCGTTGCCTGGGGGCCATCGCCCCGCGCCAGCCAGGCCCTGATGCTGGGCATCCGCGCCCGCGCCCTGCTGCAGGGTCGCCTGAGCCCGTCGATCGACGACGTGGCGGAACTCATCGGCCCCGTCTTCAAGCACCGCATGGCATTGAACTTTACCGCCCGCGCCGAGGGCGAAACCATTGAGGCCATCATTGCACGGCAAAAAAATCTTCTCGCTTAAAGCGCCCCGCCCATGAAGACCATTCCTTCACTGGTGTTGAATGAGCGCGCCAACGCGGCGTCACAAACTTTACCACCCCTGCTGGTGGAGGCGGAGCGCATTGCCGCAACGGTGATGCAAGGCATCCATGGCCGCAAGCGCGCCGGGCCGGGTGAAAGCTTCTGGCAATACCGCCCCTATGGTTTTGGCGATTCCACCAGCCGCATTGACTGGCGGAAATCGGCGCGCTCATCCCATGTATTCATCCGCGAAAATGAGTGGGAAGCCGCCAACACCCTGTGGCTTTGGGCAGCGCCGACCAAGTCCATGGATTTCAAATCCCACCTCAGCAAGACAACCAAGCGCGACCGCGCTTATCTCACGGCTCTGGCCATGGCGAGCCTCGCTTTTCGGGCGCAGGAGCGCGTGGGACTGATCGGCAGCCCGCACCGGGCAAGCCACGCGCGCGGCGCATTAGTGCCCATGGCCACCTGGCTCTTGCGCAGTGAGGGCGCAAGCCTTCCCCAGTCGCAATATTTGCAAAAATTCTCCAGCGTCGTTCTCCTCGGTGATTTTCTTGAGAAGCCCGAAGACATTGCCGCGACGGTGCGAAACCTCGCATCGCGTGGCGTCTCCGGCCACATCGTGCAGATCATCGACCCGGCGGAAGAAACGCTCCCCTATGATGGCCGCGTCGAATTCTGCGACATGGATGGCCCGCTCAAATATCTCGCGGGCAAGACCGAACTCCTGCGTGAGGCCTACATCGAAAAATTTGCAGGCCAGCGCGAGGCCGTACGCCGGATTGCCCACGGTGTGAGCTGGACCTTCACGCTGCACCATACCGATCAATCGCCGGCAAAACTCCTCATGATGCTGCATGGCCTGGTCGGCGGTGCCAAAAGCCGGGCCTTTGTGCTGGGCGGCATCGCATGATGGCCTTCCTGCAGGCCCTCACTTTTACCACGCCCGCAGCGCTCACGGGACTTCTGCTGCTGCCTGTCATCTGGTGGCTGCTACGCTTCACCCCGCCCAAGCCGCAGACCGTAAAATTTCCGCCGCTGCGCCTGCTTCTCGAACTGGTGAGCAAGCACGAGCAGCCCGACAAGACGCCCTGGTGGCTGATGCTTCTGCGCCTGGCTATTGCGGCCCTTATCATTCTCGGCGTGTCTCATCCCTTCTACGCGCCGGGGCAGACCGCGGTTGGAAACAACGCTCCCCTTCTGATCATTGCGGATGACACATGGGCCGCGGCCAAGGACTGGAATTTGCGCCGCACCATGCTGAATGAAATTGTGAATGAAGCGCGTGAAAGCGATGTGACCCTCACGCTGGCAACAACCGCCCCCGCAGCCCGTGAGGCGGATATTGTGGCGCGCGATGCCGATGCCATGCTCAAGCAAATTGCGGCGCTCGAACCCAAGGCCCTGGGCCCGGACCGCGTAAAACTTCTGGCACGCCTTAAAACCAGTTTTGATGCCGCCACCTCATTGCATGTCGTGTGGCTCAGCGATGGTCTGGATCAGGAATCCGCCACGGCCTTTGCAGAAGGTCTCACAGGTCTTGCTGGGGACAGCGCCCAGGTTGATGCCATCATGCCCGATATCAAAACTTTGCCGATGGCCTTTGCGGCGCCGACGATTGAGGGCGGCCAGATCAAGGTCCATCTCCTGCGCCCATCATCCGACACCTTTGCAAGCGAAATAAATATCCGCGCCGTTGCCGCCAATGGCAGAAGCCTTGCCGATGTCCGGGTGGAATTCCCTGCCAACGCCCTTCGCGCGCAAGCAGTTCTCGATCTGCCCATTGAACTCCGCAACGAAGTGCAGCGCGTGGAAACGCCGGGCGGTCGCAATGCGGCGTCGACGTTCCTCTTTGACGACCGCTGGCGGCGCAAAACCATCGCGTTGCAATCCGGCAGTTCGCTGGAAGATGCCCAGCCCCTGCTCTCGTCGCTCTATTATGTCTCGCGCGCCCTTGAACCCTATGCGCAGATTTCCGAACCGGAAGATGCGGCGCAATTGAAAGAGCAGCTCGAAGCGGGCCTCTCAATGCTGGTGCTGGCCGACATCGGCGTGATCCCCGCGGAAACGGCGGACTCCATCAATTCGTGGCTGGAGCGCGGCGGCGTACTGCTCCGCTTTGCCGGCCCCCGCATGGCTGGCGCCCAGGATGAACTCGTGCCCGTCACCTTGCGCAGTGGCGGACGCGCTCTGGGCTCCGCCCTGAGTTGGGAAAAGCCGCAGAACCTCCAGGCCTTCCCCGATAACGGGCCATTTGCGGGTCTGCCGCTCGACCAGAATGTCACGGTGGCGCGTCAGGTACTGGCCGAACCCGACATGGATCTGCCCGACAAGGTGTGGGCAAGCCTTGCCGATGGAACGCCTCTCGTCACCGCAAAGCGCCAGGGCAAGGGCCTCATCGTGCTCTTCCATGTGACTGCCAATGCCGACTGGTCGAACCTGCCGCTCTCCGGTCTCTTTGTGGAGATGCTCCGCCGGATCAATGACCTCGCCCCCGGTGCGGGCGGTGGCGCTTCCGCCGGCGCCACAAGCAGCAATGACCGCGCCACGGCCTTTATCCCGCGCCTTGCCCTTTCGGCGGCTGGTGAACTCATCGAGCCCCTGCCCGATTCCAAACCGATATCACCCGCCGATATCGAAAGGGCAAAGCCCACGCCGGAAACCCCTGCCGGTCTTTACAATCGTGCCAGCGCCGAACGCGCCATCAACCTCCTGCCTGACAGCCAGGCCATGCTGGCGATAACGACACTTCCGAAAGGCGTGGCGCTTCGTTCCTTCGCCACGGCTCCGCGCCAGCCCCTGGCGCCCCTGCTCTTTACGCTCGCCTTTCTGTTGTTCCTCGGCGATACACTGGCGGCACTTTTCCTCGGCGGCGGCTGGCACCGCCTGCGCGGCATGACAGCGGCCCTTCTCATTTTGCTCGTCATGCCCGGCGACCACGCCATGGCCCAGGCGGCGGATGATTTTGCCCAGAAAGCCACCCAGGAAACCCGCCTGGCCTATGTCCGCACCGGTGATGACACCGTAGACACGATCAGCGAACAAGGACTGAAGGGCCTGGGCCTGGTCCTGAGCGACCGGACATCGGTCATTCCCGGCAGCCCGATCGGCGTCAACATTGAGAGCGACGAGATCGTGTTTTTCCCCCTGATCTATTGGCCCGTGCTGGACACCGCTCCCGTGCCAACCTCTGCGACACTTGCCAAGATCGACGCCTACATGAAGAACGGCGGCACCATTTTCTTCGATCTCCGCGATGATGCCTCGGGGCTTGAGACCCTGTTGGGAACCCCGGGCCCTACCGGCGCTCTGCGCCGCATTCTGGCCAAGCTGGATATTCCGCCGCTTGAGCCGGTGCCTGAAAACCACGTGCTCACAAAATCCTTCTATCTCATGCGCGATTTTCCCGGCCGCTATGCGCGCGGGCAATTGTGGGTGGAGCGCGGCGATGCCTCGACAACCAACAATGTGGATGGCGTGAGTTCCATCATCATCGGCAGCAATGATTATGCCGCAGCCTGGGCCATGGATGACAACAGCAATCCGCTCTACGCCGTCATCCCCGGCAATGACCGCCAGCGCGAAATGGCATTCCGAACCGGCATCAACATCGTGATGTATGCGCTCACCGGAAACTACAAGGCCGACCAGGTTCATATTCCTGCCCTGCTGGAAAGGCTGGGGCAGTAGCATGAATTTCACCCTGACATTCGCTCCCCTTCTTCCCCTCCTTTGGCTTTCCATACTGGGTCTGGCGGGCCTCGCCCTGATTGCAGTCTCAGCCTTTGCCCGCACCAGCGGCTGGTGGCTGCGAGGGCTGGCACTGGCGCTCCTGCTTGCCAGCCTGTCGAACCCCACCCTCCGCCACGAGGATCGCGAGGCCCTCAATGATATTGCCGTCGCCGTGATTGATCGCAGCCAAAGCCAATTGGCCGGCAAACGCATGCAGCAGGCCGACGAAGCAGAAGCAGCGCTCAAGTCTGCTGCGGCAGCATTGGGCAATACGGAATTGCGGGTGGTGACCGTGCAATCCGGCTTGAACCCGCAGGAGGATGGCACCCGGCTTTTTACCGCTCTTAATCGGGCGCTGAGCGATATTCCCCCTGAACGTTTTGCCGGGGCGCTGATGGTGACCGACGGCCAGGTGCATGACGTTCCCCCCGACGCCGCCAAGAGCGGCATCAACGGCCCGGTGCACGGCCTGCTCACCGGCAGCCAGAACGAGCGGGACCGCCGCGTGGTGATCGAACAGGCCCCGCGCTTCGGCATTGTTGGCAACGCCCAGATCCTCCGCTTTCGCGTGGATGATGTGGGTGGCGGTGGCCAGCCCATTGATGTGATGGTCAAGCTCGGCACCGCCGCGCCGCAAAGCCTGACGGTGACGCCGGGGGTAAGCGCCGAAGTTCCGATTACCCTTGATCACGGCGGGCAGAACATCGCGGAAATTGTTGCCCCGCCCATGCCTGATGAAATATCGCTGGAAAACAATCGTGCCATCGCCGTGGTCGAAGGCATTCGCGACCGCCTGCGGGTACTTCTGGTATCCGGTGAGCCACACCCCGGCGAGCGCACCTGGCGCAACCTGTTGAAAGCCGACGCCTCGGTCGACCTCGTGCATTTCACAATTCTGCGCCCGCCTGAGAAACAGGACGGCACCCCCATCAATGAACTTGCCCTCATTGCCTTTCCGACCCGCGAACTCTTTGTCGAAAAGATCGACCAGTTCGATCTGGTGATCTTCGACCGCTACCACCGCGAAGCGGTTTTGCCGGAAGCCTACATTATGCAGATCGCCCGCTACGTGAAAGAGGGCGGCGCCCTGCTCGTTGCGGCAGGCCCTGAGTTCGCAATGAACGATGGCCTCTACAGCACCCCCATGTCTGATGTCCTGGCGGCCTCGCCTACTGGCGAAGTGCTCGATGGCGCGTTTCGTCCCAAGGTGACCAAGCCCGGCACGCGCCACCCGGTGACCAGCGGCCTGCCTAGCGGTGACGCGGCAACACCTGCCTGGGGCAAGTGGTTCCGCGTCGTTGAAACTACCGCACCTGAAACCGAAACGCTGATGTCAGGCCTTGCCGACTCACCGCTGCTGGTGCTCTCGCGCCGGGGTGAAGGACGCGCCGCGCAACTTCTGTCCGACCAGAGCTGGCTCTGGGCCCGCGGCTATGACGGCGGCGGTCCGCAAACCGAATTGCTGCGCCGCCTCGCCCACTGGCTGATGAAGGAACCCGACCTGGAAGAAGAGGCCTTGAACGGCAGGCAACTGGGCCGCGAACTCACCATTACTCGCCGCACCATGGCCGATACGGCAGAACCGGTAACGGTCACGGCACCATCTGGCGCTGCCTCGACCGTGACACTCACGGAAAGAACCCCGGGCCTGTGGCAGGGCAGCCTGAAGGTTGATGAAGCCGGCATGTACGCCTTGAACGACGGCAAGCTGCAGACCGTGGCAGCCGCCGCCGCAGGCGATGCCCGAGAGGCGCAGGACATTCTTGCAACACCTGCAAAGCTCGCGCCCATTGCAAAGGCGACCGGCGGCGGCGTGGCCTGGCTTGAAGAGGGCCTGCCGCGCCTCATCAAAATTTCAGGCGACAGGCAGATGGCGGGCTCAGGCTGGCTGGGCCTGAAAGCCAATGGCGCCTACCGCGTCACCGCCGTGAGCGAGGTTCCCCTGTTTGCCTCGCTACTGGCACTCGGCGCGTTGCTTCTGGCGTTCTGCCTGATGTGGTACCGCGAAGGGCACTGAGATTTCCGTAAAACGGTGCAGCGGCAGAACCAATCCATGCGTCACGGCCAAAGCGCCGGGAACGAGTTCAACATAAAGAAAGCGGGCAGGATCGACAGGCCCCGGCATGAGCAACTGGCCTTCCGGCAATTTCTGGAAGCCAACGCGTGCATAATAGGGCGCATCCCCCACAAGGATGACAAGCCTGTGGTCCCGCGACTTGGCGCGGGCCAGGCCTTCCCGCATAAGGGTCAACCCAACGCCGAGATTCTGCCGTTTGGGATGCACCACCAGCGGGCCGAGCAACAGGGCGGGCGTTCCCGTGCTGCCTACGGCAATTGGCCAAAAACTAATGGACCCCGCCACGCCAACCTCTTCATCCCGGACAACCAGCGACAGGCCATTGGAAGGCGCGCTGCCTTCCCGCAGTCGGTAGGAGATTTTAACCCGGCGCTCGATGCCAAAGGCGATGTCGAGCAATTGCTCGATGAGGGGCTGGTCGGTTGCTCTTGTATTTTCGACGGGAAACGAGGCGGCCATCGTGATGAATTCCATGTCAATTGTTTTGGGAGCCTGGCCCCAATTCACAGGATCACGAATAAAGGTGAAGGAATCCTATGCGGTCCAGGCGTGCGAAAGGGCTGCAGCAGCGCTGGCTCGTCGTCGCAAACAATGGGGTACCGACAGGATCATGGGGGGCCGCATACAAGGCGAAGGCGTTAAGGTCAAGGGCCTACCACATGCGGGCGACATCGCGCTTGGCGATAAACTCTTCAAGCCGCCGCCGGGTCCCGCCCGTGGTGCCTTCGGGGAGTTCGTTAATTGCAAAGAACTGCTTGTGGGATATTTCAAGCGAAGGCTGCCACGGCGCCTCGGTGAATTTGCACAAGGTCAGCACCGCCACGTGGTCACCAGGAAACTGGCCGTCATTCAGGCAAATGCCCTGCAGAACCGGCTCTTCTTCCGCGATGATTCCGGCCTCTTCGCGGATTTCTCGTTTGGCCGAATCAAAAATCGTCTCGCCCCGCTCCACCCCGCCACCGGGCAAAAGCCAGCCCGGCGCGTAGGAATGCCGCACCAGCAGGACATGGTTTTCCCCGTCAAAGACCATGGTTCGTGTGCCAAGAGTGAGGCCTCGCGTTTGCCGGTAAAGGGGTTGCAAGACAAGCTTTGAGGCTATTCTGAGGAGGGTTCGCTTTATCATCGGCAGCAGTTAATCGCGCCAAGCTTGAGTTCGCAAGGCTTAGGCTCTATTGCTCCGCCCACAAACATGACCGCGTGGCCCACCCATTCATGAGACAACTGCTCACGATATTTTTCACAGCTGAAGGCACCCGGCCATGGCTTGTCCTGGCCTGCCTGCTGCTGGCGGGGCTTGCCGAAGCTGGCAGCATAGGAACCCTTTTACCCGCCGCCAGCTCGGTTCTGGACAGCAGCGCCAGTGGCGGGACTGGAGCCGGCCCGGCGATAAAATCATTCATTGAAGTGCTTGGCATTCCGGCAAACCTCGGAAACCTGCTCATCATCGTCGTCTCCCTGATGATTCTCAAATCCCTGCTTGCCTTTGCTGCGCTGTCCTATTCAGGAATTACCAGCGCCAGGGTTGCCATCAATTTGCGGCGCAAGCTCATCAAGGCGATTTTTGACGCCCGCTGGAGTTTCTATGGGGAGCAAAGTGGGGGGCGTTTCGCCAATGCCATCAGCAACGATGCCACCCGCGCCAGCGAGGCCTATCAATACGCAGCCATTGTCGTGGCTGGCGTTGTACAACTCCTAGCTTATTCCGCTGTGGCGATTGTCATTGATTGGCGCATCGCAATTTTGGGCGGCGTGGCAGGTGCCATACTGGCTCTTGCGATGAATTCACTCCTCCGTATTTCAAAGCAATCCGGCTACAAGCAAACGGACCGCGTGTCGAACCTCACCATCGACATGGTTGACATGCTTAACAATATCAAAGCTCTCAAATCCATGGATCGCTATGGGTTAATGGTCCAAGGCTTGTCCAGTCTCCTCAAGCGCATCAAGCGCAGCTTGATTACGATCCAGATCGCCAAGCAAGGCGTAACCCAGGGAAGCGATGCGCTCGTTGTTCTCATGACTGGGGCCGGGGCCTACGCGGCCTATACCTATCTGAACACCAGCCTGCCGGAAATGATCGTAACCGGCATTGTTTTCTTCCAGATTGTGTCAAATCTCACGAAACTTCAAAAGCAGCTGCAAACTGCCGTAGTTATCGAAAGCTCCTATGTGCGCACCATAGAACTCATCGAGCGGGCCGAGGCGCAAAAGGAAAACCATGCTGGCACAGCGACACCCGAGCTAGGCGCGGGCTGCAAATTTGAAGGCGTGACTTTTGCCCATGGCACAACCCCCGTCATTACAAATGCGACCTTTGACGTCCCGGCAAATAAGATTACCGTTCTGCAGGGCCCCTCCGGTTCCGGAAAAACAACGCTGATAGATTTGCTCATTGGTTTGAACACGGCGCAAAGCGGCAAAATTCACATTGGAAAGCGGCCCATCGAGACCATCGATATCAAGGCATGGCGGCAAAGCATCGGCTATGTGCCCCAGGAGCTCATGCTTTTCCATGATACCATCCGTGAAAATATCAGCCTTTCAAACCCGTATATTTCGGCAGAAGCCATCCTTGCCGCCCTGGATCAGGCAGGCGCCAGGGAGTTCATTGACGTCCTGCCGGACGGCATCGAAACCGATGTCGGCGAAATGGGCGGCAGGCTTTCCGGCGGCCAGCGCCAGCGCATAGCGCTTGCCCGCGCCCTCGTGACGAATCCCAAAATCCTCATTCTCGATGAAGTCACCAGCGCCCTTGACCCGGAAACGGAAGCCGATATTGTCAGCAACATTGCCTCGCTGCGCGGGCGCTATACGATTATCGCCATCACCCACCGGCCCGCTTGGACAAAAATTGCCGACAGGCTCTATACTATTTCGAAGGGCCATGTTTCGTCCCCGAGAAACCCGCCAAAATCCAAGAGTGCAAAGCGATGAGCGTGAGCGTCAGGCCTGTTCTGTCAAAGCAAGACAAAAAACTGTTCCTCGATCTGCCCTTCGCACTTTACGGCAAGGACTCAAACTGGGTGGCGCCACTCTATTTTGAACGCTTTGAACATCTCGATCCAAAAAAGAACCCTTATTTTCAGCACGCCGAAACCCAGCTCTTTCTGGCGGAGGTGAATGGCAAGCCCGTTGGCCGTATTTCCGCCCAGATCGACCGCCTGCACCTCGATCATCATCATGATGCCGCGGGCCAATTTGGTTTTCTGGAGGCGCCTGATGATCCGGCTGTTTTTGCCGCCCTGTTTGATACAGCCGGGAACTGGCTGAAGTCACGCGGCATGAAGACCTCACGCGGTCCATTCAGTTTTTCAATCAATGATGAAATGGGCCTGCTTGTCGATGGCTTCGACAGCCCGCCCAACATGATGATGGGCCATGCCCTGCCCTATTACGCCGCCCGCATTGAAGAAGCGGGATTCACCAAGGCCAAGGACGTTATCGCCTACTATTACGATGACACAAAGCCCCTGCCAAAGTCGCTTTCCATTGCCTATGAACGGGCCATGAAATCTCCCCATATCGAGGTTCGTCCGCTCGACAAGAAGAACCTGGCGCGCGACCTGGATATTATCCTGTCAATCCACAGTGACGCCTGGTCCGACAATTGGGGCTTCATTCCTTTCACTGCGGAAGAAATCAAGGTCCTGGGTGATAATTTGAAAATTCTCGTGAACAGGGAATATATCGCCATTGCCAGCTTTAAGGGCGTGCCTGCGGCCTTTTCCGTAACGCTTCCCAACATCAATGAGTGGATTTCGGGACTGGATGGCAAGCTACTGCCGTTCGGCTGGGCAAAACTTGCGTGGAAACTTTTTGCCAGCGCGCCCAATTCTGTCCGCATGCCTCTCATGGGTGTGCGCAGGGAATATCATGGGACATTAACCGGCTCCTCACTCGCTCTGGCAGTCATAGAAACCGTGCGGCGCTATCACATTTCGCGCGGCACTCACAGTGGTGAGCTCTCATGGATTCTGGAAGACAACCGGCCCATGCGCCACATGCTTGAAGTGCTGGGCGCCCGCCCATACAAGACCTATCGCATTTATGAAAAGGTGCTGTAGTGGCGCAAAACTGGACAGCGATTGTCCTGGCCGCCGGACGCGGTCCCGATGACCCCATGGCGAAAGCCTTTGGCGTAAGCCATAAATGCACCCTGCCGGTGAACGGCGTGCCCATGCTGCGGCGGGTCGTCAACGTCTTGCAAAAATCACAGGCGATCACCTCTATTGCCATCTCCATTGAAAGCCCGGCCATCGTGCGCGAATCCCTGGCCGAAAAAGAGTCTGGCATTTCCGTCATGGCGTCGGAAAACTCTGCCCCCCTCTCCGCCAGTGTTGCCATCAGGAAGAGCGCCACGTTTCCGGTGCTGATCACTACGGCGGACCATCCCCTGCTGACGCCGCAGATGATCGATTATTTCTGCGAACAGGCGGAACGCAATTCAGCGGATTTTTCCGCTGGACTGGCCACGGCGGACGTGATCCTGGAAGCCTATTCGCAATCCGTCCGCACCTTCTTCCGCTTTGGAAAAGATCGCGTTTCGGGTTGCAATCTTTTTGCCATAAGCAATGCAAACGGCCTTCGCATTCTTGATAAATGGCAATATCTCGAACAGTCGCGGAAAAAGCCATGGCGTCTGGTTGCCGCCTTCGGCCCCCTCGCACTTATCCGTTTTGCGCTGGGTGCCCTATCTCTCAACGGCGCTTTTAGCATTGTTTCAAACAAGCTTGGGATTATCGCAAAGCCAATCCTCATGCCCTTTGCCGAGGCCGCCATTGATGTGGACAAGCCCTCAGACTTGGAGCTGGCGGAGGCTATTTTAAAGCTGCGGGATTAAATCCAGCTCGCAACCAGTTGCCGCGCCTGCTGCAGGTCAACAGGAAAATCCACCTCGCACCACTGCAATCCGTTGATCGGAATGGTGCGGATTTCAATTCTTTTGGCCAGCGACCCGATGGCTGAGGGAAACCATTGCTTCAAAGCCTGCGGATCGCTCATGGCGCGTTCCAGCGTTTTAACATAGGCTTGCGAACCTGCGCCGCGAAACACATAGAAGCCGATGGCTTCCGCATCCACCGTGTCAACCGGCAGGGTCTTGCCGATTTCAGTCAGGCGGCCACGGTCAAGAATGACCTTCATGTCATCGCTGTCATAGACCTGCTTGAGATTGGTAGCCACGCCTACCGGAACAACCGGGGCCGCCAGGAGCTTCTCAACGAGATCGCTGCGAAAAACATTGTCGCCATTCACCTGGATGAAATCGCCGGTCATGGCGGTGCGCGCCATCCAGCAACTCGCCAGATTGTCGGCAACCGCGTAAAAGGGATTGAACACCGTGCTGATTGCAATGCCCAGCCTATGGCCGATTTTCGCCAGCGCCTCTTCCATGCGCTGAGCGCCATAGCCGGTGACAACCGTGAACTCCTTCAGGCCCCGCGCCGCGAAGGCCTCAATCTGCCGCTCAATCAGGGTCTTGCCCCCGATATCAAGGAGGGCCTTGGGAACTTCCGTGGTCAGTGGCAAAAGTCGTTTGCCCTGGCCCGCTGCAAGAATGACTATACGCACAATGCTTGAATCCACGTCTAACAGAAGAGTAAGTACGGACTGCTCATTCGCACCCGATTCCCCAGAAGTCAACGGAAGCTAAGATTTGGCCCTAACGCTCGCTCATCTCTCGGATGTCCATCTCGGGCCTTTGCCCCCGGGCGCCGCATGGGAACATTTTGCCCTGAAACGCCTCATTGGCGCGCTGAACTGGAAATTGCGGCGGCACAAGCAGCATGATCCCGCCATTTCCAGTGCCCTTGTTGCCGACATCAAGGCCGCAGGCCCCGACTACGTGGCCTTCACCGGTGACCTGATGAACGTATCAGCCTATGCCGAATTCCCCCGCGCCGCGCGTTGGCTGCAAAGCTTCGGCGATCCCGCCTGGATATCCTATGTGCCTGGAAACCATGACGCCTACGTGCCGGTGCCTTGGTCACAGGGCCTCGCCCATCTCGCGCCTTACATGACCGGAGACATAGCCGCCGCAGGTTCCCAATCCTCATTTCCCTATGTGCGCCTGCGCCGGAACCTGGCGATAATTGGCTTGAACTCGGGTGTTCCCCAATCCCTGAGCAAGGCAGCGGGCTCTCTCGGCCCCAAACAGCTTGAGGCCCTGCCCGGGCTTCTGCATGATCTGAAAGCCAAGGGCTATTACCGCGCCGTCATGATTCATCATCCGCCTTTGCCGGGTCTGGCACCACCGCGAAAGGCCCTCACGGATGCCGCCCGCTTGCGTGACATATTGGCAGGCGAAGGGGCGGAACTGGTGTTGCATGGCCACAATCACCGTCAGATGCTCAATGTTCTTGCAGGACGTAACGGTAATATCCCAATTGTCGGCGTTCCCTCCGCCTCCATGAATGATACGGGCCACGCCGAGCCCGCCGCCTGGAACCTTTATGAAATAAGCCGGAATCAAGGCACATGGCTGACCGAGGTTTCAACCCGGGGATGGGATCCCCGGTCCCGCCGCATGGTGCCCAAAAACCAATTCACGCTTCCTTCCTGAGCCCGCTTCAGGGTAAGTTGTGGGCTATGAACGCGACAATGCAGAAATTTGGCTATCCCGCCAGCCTGGTGAAGGAACACGATCATTGGTGCGTGCTGCTGCGTCCGCAGCAGGTAACTCTTGGCAGCCTGGTTGTTGTCGCGAAATCCGATGCCACCGCCTTTTCCGACCTGCAGCCCACGGCATTCGCCGAGCTTTCAATCGTGGTGACCGAGATCGAGCAGAGCCTGCGAAGATTCAATCCCTATGACAAAATCAATTACCTCATGCTGATGATGGTCGATCCGCATGTCCACCTGCATGTGGTGCCGCGTTATGCCAAGCCGCAGTTCTTTGACGCCATCGAGTTTGCCGATGCCGGCTGGCCCGGCTTTCCCGACCTTAAATCCGCCCCTGTGCTGACTGACAAGCTCCGCAAAAACCTGTTATGGACCCTGCAGTTGCGGATGTCTGGAGAATCATAGGCCTGTGCTCACAATTATCGACCGCTATGTTCTCAGGCAGGTGGCAAAGCCTTTGATGACTGCCATGGCAATCGGCCTCCTCATGCTGCTTGCCGAGCGGCTGGTGCGCCTGCTTGATACGACGCTTGGCAAGAAGAATTCCTTTGGCGTGGTCTTTGAACTCCTTGCCTATCTCGTGCCCCATTATCTGGGCACCGCCATTCCCGCCGCACTTTTTCTGGGCCTGCTCTTCGGCTTCAGCAAGTTGTCAAAGGACAGTGAAATTGACGCCATGATGGCCACCGGAACCGGCCTGCACCGGCTGGCCCGGCCGGTTATCCTGCTATCGGTGGCGCTCGGCGCCCTCTCGCTGTTCATCGTTGGCTGGCTGCAGCCGCAAACCCGCTACGCCTATCGCTCGGTGTTGTTTGACGTCAAGAATGTGGAAGTTTTCTATCTCGCCGAGGAAGGGGTGTTCATGCAGGCGGGCACCCGCACCTTCATCCTGGACAAGCTGAACCGCTCCACCAACACGTTCGACCATGTCTTCCTTTTTGACTATCGGGGCCCCTCTGGAATGGAAACGCTCACCGCTTCATCGGGAATGCTAATCCCCGTGGAAGGCCAACGCCGCCCCGTTCTGAGATTGGACAACGGCCATCGGCTGAAGCTTAACCACTGGCCATCGCTCGACAGCAGCGCCGAAATTCCGCAAGCCAGCATCGCCGAATTTGCGACAACCGATACGCCGTTGGGAAAAGTCTCGGACAGTATTTTCCGCCCGCGCGGTGAAGATGAGCGCGAGCTCACCTTGCCAGAACTCTACACGCAGCTCGACTCGCCGCCGAAGGGATCGACGCGCAATTCCATGGTGGCTGAATTGCACAAGCGGATTGTAAACGTGGTCACCTTCTTCATGCTGCCCTTGCTGGCGGTACCATTTGCAATCGGCCGCCAGCGCAGCCAGCGCGGCTATCGCTTCGGCATCGCATTGGTGATTGTCGTGGCCTTCCATGAAATCATTGAACAGGGAGCCGTTGCCACCCGGATCAGCGGTATCTCTCCCTGGCTCACCATGTGGCTGGCTTTCGCGCTGATCACGGCCTTCGCGATCTGGCGATTCTACACGGCCTGTTTCACCTTGAAGCCGGATCGCATCGGCAGCGTGATTGACACGTTTGGGGCTGGCGTCAATCGCCTGTGGCTTCCGCTGGCGCGTCGGATGGGCTGGAGAACACAGCCATGACGACCATTGGCTGGATGCTCACCCGCATGATCGTGATCCGCTTTCTGGGCATCCTGTTCGGGATCACAATTTTTGTGCTGACCCTCGAAATCATATCCTATGCCAAGGAGATTCTTGCCCTCGACAAGGGCAGCTCCAGCATCATTTTCAAATACATGATGATGCGCGCCCCTTCGACCCTGACGACATTCCTGCCCATGAGCGTGTTGCTGGCGCTCCTTCTCACACTCATGGAACTCAGCTACCGCAACGAGATCACGGCTATTTGGACATCCGGCGCCTCGCCACGCCGCCTGATCATCATGCTGTTGCCGCTTGCCTTTGTGACCGGCGGCTTCAATTTTCTCCTGAACGACCAGGCCATTCCCGCAGCCGCCCCGCAATTGAAGGAATGGGGCGTGGCCGACTACGGCGAGAAGAAACTGAAGCTCGGCGAACGCGATCCCATTTGGATGAGATCCGGCACGGACATCCTGCGGGCAGTGTCGTCGAACGCGCAATCCACCGTGCTTGAGGACGTCATCATCTTCCGCCGCGATTCAAGCGGCCTCCTGCGTGAACAGATTATTGCCAAGGAGGCAGAACTGCAGGGCGACCGCTGGAATCTCACGAACGTGATTGTCTATTACCGCGATAACCTGCCCGCCAGCCGGCTTGACCGCATGGTTTATTCCGGCGCCATGAAACCCGCTGCGGCAGGCGCGCGCTCCGGTGACCCGGAGGAAATGACTTTTTCCGACCTCAATTATTTCATCGCCAATTCCGGTTTTGGAATCCGCCCCGTCTGGGTCTACGAAACCTGGTGGCAAAAGCGCCTTTCCCTGTTCTTCGCAACCCTCGTGATGATCGCCATCTGCATTCCAATCGCCACCCGCTTTCGCCGCGGCGGCGGCATTGGCCTGCTGTTTGCGACCGGCGTAGGACTTGGCTTTCTCTATTTTGTGGCCGATGGCCTGTCTCTCACCATGGGTGAATTGGGATTTGTAAGCCCATGGATGGCGGCGTGGGTGCCCATATTGACCTTTGGCGCTCTGGCGACAGCCCTGAGCTTTCGCAGTGACAGGGTGTAGCATGACAACAAAAGCAAGGGCCAAGCCCGCCAAAAAATCACCGGTCAAAAAGCTGCGGGCAAATCCGGCCGTAGAAGTGGCGATTGCGCCCAAGGCGGCGGATCCGAACGCGCCCATTCAATTCAACCCGGTCCTGTGCATCTTGAATGCTCCGGAACAGAGATTGTGGTCCCTGTCACTGGCCGAACGGCTGAGAAAGCAATTCGCAATCGCCGGCCTTGCCCAGATCGTAAGTGAAGCAGAAGCCGTCACGCACAACGGCCCCGTCATCCTGGTGCGCGGGGATGCGGTGATCGACCAGCCTCTCATTCCGGCTCTGCTCAAGCGGCCGAATTTCCTCTTGCTGAGCGATGATGCAGAAAAACCCACGCCCGTTGCCGCCAGCGCGCGTGGCAACGATGTATCCCAGGCCATGGAAGTATTACGCGGAACCAAGCCCTATGCTGCGGAAAAACTTCTGGCGCGCGCCCCCTCACAGCTTGACATGGAGTTTTGGAAATCACTGCGCAAGCGTGAAACGCCCTATGCCATGATTGTCACGGACAAAAACCGCAGCGCCGTGGAATGGCGCATGTTCATGGGCACCTACAAGGGCGCCACGGACGTCATCACCAAACACCTTTGGCCCGTGCCTGCCTTCTATGCCACGCGCTTTCTGGCCCCGCGTGGCGTGACGCCCAACATGGTGACAACAATCGCTGCCCTCATGACAGTCCTGGCATTTTGGTTTTTCCTGAAAGGCCAGTTCATTCCAGGCCTCATCTCCGCCTGGGCCATGACTTTTCTCGATACCGTAGATGGCAAGCTTGCCCGCACGACGTTGACCTCAAGCAAATGGGGCGATTATTTCGACCATGGCATTGACCTCGTCCACCCGCCCTTCTGGTATGTGGCCTGGGGCTATGGCCTGCTGGCTACGGGAACCCAGTGGAGCAACCAAGTCTTCTGGGGCGTGATGGCGGCCATTCTCGGCGGCTACATTCTGCAGCGCGCTATTGAAGGGATTGCCATCAAGTGGTTGGGCCTTGAGATTCATATTTGGCGCTCCATCGATACATACTTCCGCCAGATCACGGCGCGGCGAAACCCCAATCTCATTTTGCTGACGCTGTTTACCGCCATTGCAAAACCAGATTGGGGCCTGCTGGCGGTTGCGGTCTGGACGGTGATTTGCCTCGCCCTTCATTTGCTTCAATTGCTGCAGGCCTTTGCGGCAAAACGCAGCACCGGCCCGCTCATCTCATGGATGACCAAGCCGTGAAGCGCGCCGGCCTGCTGATTAATCCCAGTTCCGGAAAATCCAGCGGCAAGGGCTTGAGCCTGGTTGACATGCTGAAGAACAACACCGCCGTTTCAATCCGCGTGCTCGAAAGGTTCGAACAGCTGACGGGCTTCCTTGATGAATTCGCCAGCGACGGGGTGACCGACCTGTTCATCAGCTCCGGCGATGGCACCGTTCACGCCGTCCAGACCGACCTGGCCGAGCGCAAGCCCTTCAAGGTCATCCCCCGCCTCAGCCTTCTGCCGCACGGCACCACCAACATGACCGCCGCTGACCTCGGTTATCCTCATAGGGGGCTGCGTGCCCAGGCGGATTATATCACGCGGCTGGAAGCAAAGCAGCTGCGCGAACGCCCCACGCTGCGGGTGGTCAATCCCCGCGATGGCAGGCCGCGGCATGGCATGTTTCTGGGAACCGGGGCAGCCTCCGAAGCCACGCTGTTTTGCCAGCGCGTTTTCAACGCCAAGGGGGTGAAGGGAAACTGGGCGACATTCGCAACCCTCGCCAGCGCCGTCGCGCGCACCATGTTCACCAAACCCAATCCCCATGATGTCACCCGCTTTGACCGCCCCTTTCCCATTCAGGTGACCAGGGACGGCCGGGAATTCAGCAGTGGAACCCAGCTCCTGGCATTCTCCACCACCCTGGAAAAACTCATTCTCGGGGCGCGGCCATTCTGGGGTCCCAAGCTTGGGCCTATCCGCACGTCTATTTTCCCCTACCCCGTGCCCAGCATTTCCCGCTGGCTCCTGCCCATCATGTATGGAGGCGAAAACCGGAAAATGCCGGAAGGGGCCGTCAGTTTTTCCAGCGCCCGGCTGGAAATCACCTGCCCCATCAGTTTCGTGATCGACGGCGAATTCTTCGACGCGCCGGAAAATGCGCCCTTGAAGGTGGAAACCGGTACGGTTTTCACCTATCTCTGCGGCTGATGACCACGCAAGAAGATCTGAAGGAGTTCTGTAGGGCTTCGCTGGCCCGCGACGTGCCGCCGGAGATTCACGCGATGGCGGTTGTCCTGCGCCTGAGGCACCCGGGGGCGGTGGCCATTCTGGCCTATGGGTCATGCCTGAGGGGCGTTGCGGCGGCGGACACGCTGATGGATTTTTACGTCCTGACGGAAAATTTCTTCGGCGTCAGCCCGAGCATCTTCAGCCGCGTGGCCTGCTGCCTCGTTCCCCCAAATGTGTATTACGCTGAGACAGAGTTTGCGGGCCAGCGCCTGCGCGCCAAATATGCGCTTCTGCCCCTGCCCCTCTTTGCGAAATGGATGACGCGCAAAACCGGCAATCCCTATTTCTGGGCCCGCTTCGCGCAACCCTCCGCCCTCCTTTACGCGCGTGATGACAATTTCCGAGAGGCCGTGGTGTCAAGCATGTCCGAAGCGCTACGAACCGGTTTTGCCAATGCCAAGGCCATCACGACTGAAACTGATGCACTGGCTATCTGGACCGCAGGCTTCAATGCAACTTACCAATCCGAATTCCGCTCCGAGAAAAGCAGTCGCGCCGCCAGCATTGTTTCCTCAGCGCCTGACTATTACAGGGAAGCTGCGAGGCTCTTGGTTTCGGAAACACCTGCTCAGTCCAACCAGACCCTGCGCCGCTTGACGGGCAAAGGCTGGTCGATGTTGCGCCTGATCAAGGCCGCCTTCACCTTTCAGGGTGGGGCTGATTACATCGCCTGGAAAATCGAGCGCCATTCGGGAGAAAAAATCATTCTCACCGACTGGCAGAGAAGGCACCCCATCATTGCCGGCTTGCTGCTGCTTCCCGCCCTGCTGCGCAAAGGCGCAATTCGCTAGAGCGTGATCATTTTTAAATTTCCTCGCCCCTTGGGGGAGAGGAAGGGGCCCAACACGTTCGTGTTGGGAAGGTGAGGGGGAGCAGGTCTTGCAATTTAATCACCTGCTCCCCCTCATCCTCCCAAGCTTCGCTTGGGCCCCGCCTTCTCCCCGCCGGAGAGAAGGAAAACAAATGGAATTTCGGTTTAACCAAGGTTGATCACAGCCTAAGCCGCTGCGCGGCTCGCCACCACTTTATCGAACAGCGCGATGATCTTGTCGATGTCATCGAAACTGTGCGCCGCCGATACGGAACAGCGCAGCAGGCACAGCTTGCTTGGCGTACCCGGCGGCAGGGCTATGTTCACATAAACGCCAGCGTCGAGCAGGGCATTCCACATGGCGATGGTTGAGACCTCGTCAGCACATTTCACCGCAATCACCGGGCTTACGGTGTCACAGCCCATATCAAGGCCCAGGCTCTTGAAGCTGGCAAAGAGCCGTGCCGAATTGGCCCGCAGGCGGTCCCGGCGTTCCGGCTCCGCTGCCAACTTCCTGATGGCGGCAAGCGATGTCGCAATGGAGGCCGGCGACGACGAGGCCGTGAACATGTAGGGCCGCATGGCGTAGCGGAGCGTTTCAAACAGAGGATGGTTGCCCGCGCCAAAGCCGCCGATGGCGCCAACGCTTTTGGAGAAGGTGCCGACGATAAAATCAATGTCATCTTCGACGCCGGCCTCATCGGCCAAGCCGCGGCCATGGGGCCCGAGCACGCCGAAGGAATGGGCTTCATCGGCGAGAAGTTGAAAGCCATGCTTCTTCTTGACCGCAACGAAATCGGCCAGAGGCGCCCGGTCGCCCAGCATCGAATAGATGCCCTCGACAACCACAAGCCGCCCGCCCTCTTCGCCTTCCGAGCGCGCCAGCCGCTTGTCCAGATCCGTTGCATCATTGTGGCGGAAGCGCACCAGCTTGGCGCCTGACAGGGTGCAGCCGTCATAGATGGAGGAATGCGAGTCGGCGTCGAGAAAAATCGTGTCCTTGGGCCCTGCAAGGCCCGACATCATGCCAAGGTTAGCCTGATAGCCCGTGCTGAAGACAATGCAATGCTTGCGCTTCAGGAACCTGGCAAGCTCCGCCTCAAGCTCCTTGTGCAGGGCATAGCTGCCATTGGCAATGCGCGAGCCCGTGGTGCCCGTGCCGAATTCCGCCAAAGCGTCCTGCCCCGCCTTGATGCAATCAGGGTCAAACGTAATGCCCATGTAATTGTTCGTGCCGGCAAGGATCGTCTCGCGGCCATTGATCATGGCCCGCGTCGGCGACAGGATCCTGTCATTGGTGAGGCCCACCGCATTCACCCCCATGCTCATCATGCGGGCGTGGCGTTCGGCAATGGGTTTGTGCTTGTCGAGCAAATCAATCATTACATCAGGCTTTCTTTATGCGGGCGTCGACAACGGCGGCGAGATCGCTGATGCTATGCGTCTCCGACACGACGTTCAGCGGGATCTCGATGTCAAAATGATCTTCAACTTCCATGACAAAATCCATCACCGCAACCGAATCGATATTGAGATCAGCCGAGATTTCCGTATCAGGCGTCAGCACTTTGCCGGTGGAGTTGAAGGGTTCCAGCAGTTTGCAGATCTGGTCGATGGTTTCCACTGAGGCAGTCATGATCTCTCTTACATTACCATTTTACGCGTGGCGAACCGCTCCGGAAGCCACTGCGCCTTGCGGTACCAGTCCACGGTTGTTTTGAACCCTTGCGCGAAACCGACCGGCTCTTTCAGGGGCCAGCCCTCGCCGCGCGCAACCCAATCGCCAAAATAGAGCTGCTGGATCTTGTCGGGAGACACAAAGGGTAGCGTGCCCCGCAGTTTCGCAATGGCTTCAACACCAACGCCAACAGCCATCGCAACAGACTTGGGCAGAAAAATGGGTTTTATGCTCTTTTGTTCGGCAGTAGAGGCAATTTGCGCCAGGTCTTTCCAGCCATAGCCCTGCCTGTGCCCGTCATCCAGTTCAACTGTTCCGGTTCTGCTGGCTTCGGCGGCCTCCACGATGACGCGGGCCAGGTCGTCCACATAGATGAGCGAGAAGCGCGAGGTGCTAGTACCGGGAATGACGGCAAACGCCTGCGTAAGCGAGCGCAGCAGCGGCAGGGTTCCCCGGTCACCGGGGCCATACACGGCAGGCGGCCGCAGGACGAGAACCGGCATCCGGTCTTTGAATTTTTCCACCGCGGCTTCCCCCGCGAGCTTGCTGGCCCCATACATGGAAAGCTGGGGCTCCCGCGCCGCAAGCGAGGAAATGTGTACGAAGCGCTTGACGCTATTGCGCGCCGCCGCTTCCGCAACACCCAGCGAACCCTGTTCATTGGCCGCAAAGAAATCATCGCGGCTGAGCGCCCCGATGACGCCCGCAATGTGAATGACAACATCGGCATTTTTCGTGAGGGCATCAAGGGCGCCACGGCTGTGCAAGTCGCCCTGAACCTGCCGCACATTTGAATTCAGCTCCGCCCGTGCCGGATCGCGCACCAGGGCCGACACCTGAAAAGACTTGGCCATGAGGGCGGGAACAACGGCACGGCCAACAAATCCCGTGGCTCCGGTAAGGGCGATTTTCAAAGGCATGGCAGGCTTCGTCTACGTTTATTGGGCAGCGGCCAGAAATTCAGCCGCCTGGGGAACCCGTTGGGTAATCTCAACCAATTCACCGGACACATATTTCTGCTTGGCGCCCGCGCGCGAAAGCTTTCCCGACGAGGTGAAGGGGAGGCTCTTTGGCGGCACCAGAACCACGGCGCATTCAACGCCCGCACTGTGATGCACCACGGCAGACACTTCGCGCCGCAGCTTCTCAATCTCGGCCTCCGTCGTCACGCGGCACTGGACGAGCACGACAACATCATCCTCGCCATCGTCGCCTTCAACCGCGAAAGCCGCCACGTCACCGGACTTGAGGGGCTCAACCTGTTCGGCCGCCCACTCGATATCCTGCGGCCAGATATTCCGGCCATTGTGGAGGATCAGGTCCTTGGCGCGGCCCGTGATGACGATTTCGCCATCCAGCAGATAGCCCATGTCGCCCGTGGCCAAAAATCCATCGGCGGCAATCACCGCGTCCGTGGCCTGGGCATTGTGATAGTAGCCCGACATCAGGCTCGGCCCCTTTACAAAGATATGTCCAATCTCGCGGTCCTTGAGCAGCGAACCCATATCCCCGCGAACCACAACTTCATGGCCCGGCAGCGGCTTGCCGCAGACAACGAAACTGCGCACCGCCTCCTTGTCCTGGGTTCCCAGTGCCGGAACCGCACGTCCCGAAAGCTTAAACGTGAGCTTGTCAATCGTATCGATGCGGATAGGCTGCGAAACATCGCTGAACGAAACCGCCAGGGTTGATTCCGCCATGCCATAGCTCGGCATGAAGGCATTCTGGTCAAAGCCGGAAACCGACAGCGTGTCGCTGAACTGCTTCAGCACATCGGCGCGCACCATGTCGCCGCCAATGCCCGCCGCCCGCCAGTTGCTGAGATCGAGGGTGACCGCCTCGCCATTGATGCGGCGCGCCGCGAGGTCGTAGCCAAAGCTCGGTGAAAACGAAACCGTTGAGCGGTTTTCCGACATCAGCCGCAGCCACAGGGCAGGCCTGCGGGCAAATGACGGTGTTGAGATATAATCGACGGACACCTGCCCCATCATCGGCGCAAGGCAAAATCCAACCAGCCCCATGTCGTGATAAAGCGGCAGCCATGAAAACGCCCGGTCGCTTTTGGTGACGCGCAAGCCATCCCGGAGAATGCCTTGCGTGTTTGCCATGATGGCTTTTTGCGTGATCAGGACACCCTTGGGCTCCGAGGTGGAACCGGAGGAATACTGAATATAGGCCACATCATCGGGACCAAAGGCCTCAAGCTTGATGAGCGACTCGGGCAACCCCTGAAGCGCCTCATGGGTCAAGACCTTTTCAACTCCCGCGCCAGCAGCGCCAGCCAGGATATGTCCCTCGAGATCAGATGAGGTGACGACGGCACAGGCCGCCGCAGCGCGCAGCATGCCGGTGACCCGATCGACATAGGCATCCCGCCCGCCGATATACATGGTGTAGGGCATCGGACAGGGAACAAGGCCTGCAAACTGGCAGCCGAAAAACACTGCCATGAACTCCGGCCCGGTCTCCGCAATGACCGCAACCCGGTCGCCGCGCTTCAGGCCGGCCGATACCAGCTTCCGCGCCGTGGCCAAAGCCCGGCTGCGCAGCTCTGCGAAGGTCAAGACATGGCTCAATACGCCCTTGGCCGAATAGAAATTGAATCCGGTCAGCCCGAGCGCCGCATAGTCCAGGCCTTCGGCAATTGTTTTGAATCCAGCGAGCTTCTGCTCCAGATCTCGGTTTGAACGTGGGGTTCTGGCCAACCCGGCCACGGCCGCTTCAACGCCCTGTTTCGCTGCCTTCGCAGTCATTATACACGCACCTCTGGAAGTCTTTGTTGCATCTACTAATCCCGGCGAATCCGACCGAATCCGCTTTGCCCCTGCCATTAGGTAACAAGGCCGGGCAACGAGGTGAAATCAAATGGTGTTTCAGATTGTAACGGCTGGATGAACGCCTAAAACTTGAGTTTTCCCAATGAGATAGCAGCAACTATCAAGGCCAGGATGCCCAGGATCAGGCCGTTGAACCAGGCGTAAACCACAGCCCCGGTGGTATACCGTGCTGCGTGCTGGGAAACCGGTGCGGCACGCACGATTTGCCGCTCCCGGGCGATCAGCCGGTGGGCCAGATAGGATCTGAGATACGTCATCATTTCCGCCCGGTCGGCGGTTTCAAAGAGCGCCTCGCGGCCTCCCTGGTTGTCCTGCTGCAGGCGGTAGGTCCGGTAATCCGGCTCCATCTCGACAAAGGAAATGAGGTCAATCCACAGCCGCGGCGGCTCGCCGGGCACAAGGGCAAGATCGAAGACATGTGCCGCTTCCGGAGTTGCGGCGATGATCGGGACCAGCTCGTCCTTTAACACCTGGAGCCGGAGCGATTTGGAATCCTTGATTCCGAGAACCGCCTCAAAATGGGCCGCTTCCGCCAGGCGGGCCTTGCGCAAGGCACCGCTGAGATCGTCGTGCTCGGCCACTATGCTGGCTCCCCAAACTCACAAACTGTATCAAAACGGGACATTACCGCGAGGCACGACCCTGTTTCAAGATGAGTTGCAGAAAGAGTGCCAGACGAAGGCCCTATGCGCCGCAGGACGCTACCAACTGCACCGCCATTTTACGCCAGGGCCTTATCGTTGTGATCAGGAAACGTCTCCCATCAATCTTCTTCCACATTCGCCGGTTGCGGAGCCCCCACATTACGATGCAGCACGAAAGTGGTAACGACAGGCATGAGCAGCACCAGGCCGATATAGCGGGCAATCTGATGGGCGGCTACGTAAGCCGGATCAAGATTGAGCGCGAACGCCATGATGGTCATCGCTTCGAGGCCGCCGGGCGCGAAGGCAAGAAGCGTGAGGGCAAAGGGCAGGCCGGCAACGATTGCTGTAAACAGTGCGCCGGCTACGGCAATGACCATCGCAATGGCAAATCCGGCAAACCCGTCACCAAACACCTTGGCCAGTTCCCGCAGCGAAATTCCCTTGAAGCGCAATCCAATCATCACGCCCAGAATGACATTGGCCGGGATCAGAATGGAAACAGGTGCACCACCATGAATGATTCCACCGAGTCCTAGCGCGACGCTGGCCAGTGCGGATCCCAAAATAGGGCCCGCCGGCACCCTGAGGCGTTCGAACAGCAGGCCCGTGCCAACCGAAGCTCCGACAAGGACGGCGATCTCGAATATGCTGGCGATCGCCGGTGTCGCCACCGCCATCTGGTGCGGCGGCGAGATGAACAGGATTACCATCGGCAAGGCGGCAATCAGGAAGAACAAACGCACACTTTGCGAAATGGTAACCCGGCGCATGTCCGCGCCCGAGGAACTCGCCAGCAAGATGACCATGGAAAGCGCGCCCGGAAGGCTCGCGAAATAGGCCGTGGCCGCATCCCATTTTCGCAGGCGCTCATAATACAACATGCAGGCCCAGACGATGATCACCACCGTGACGCTCATGCAGACAATGCTCAGCGGCCATTGCGCCGCCCGGTAGAGCGTATCGGAATTAACGGCGGTTCCGGTCTGGATACCCAGCAGGATGAAGGCAAGTGTGCGTAGCCAATCCGGAAGTTCCAGACTCTGATTGGAATAGATGGCAATGATCGTGGAGATCAGGCTTCCCGCCAGCCAGGGAGCGGGAATCCCGATTACAAAAGCGAGCGCCCCGCCAATTGCACCAACCGCAAGGGCCCGGATAACGCTGATCATGCGATGTCACCTGTCGAAATTTCGGAGTCCCGATCAAGGACTTCCGTTAAGCGCTTCAGATTTAGGGCGAACCGCGGGATCATTTTACCTTCAAGAGACGGTCTGGCGGATAGGGCGCAATCAGCGGGTCGCGCGTGCCTTCCAAAAGCTCGGCGGTTGCGAACAACCCCACGGCGGGCGCCAGCGTGATGCCCGAATGCATCACGGTGATGTAAAGTCCGTTACGGCTTTGCGGACGGCCGATCATCGGGAAACCATCCCCAGGCGTTGGCCTGAACCCTACCGTGTGAAAGTCCATCTCCACCTGGTCCGCGCCCACCACCATGTCTTGGACTTTCTGATAGAGCGCGGCCGCCGCCGCGCGCGGATTATCGGCGGGGTCAGCACCGGAAAAATCGGCACCGGCCACCAGCCGCCCCTCCGACGTCTGGCGCACATGCAAGTCCGGGGTCATCAGCAGCGTGTGCAGGATTTCGCCCGCCGGCCTCGAATGAACCAGAAGCCCCACCGGCGAGTCTATATGATAGGACAGGCCGATGCTGCCCAGCAGAGCGGCAGCACCGGCGCCAGCGGCGATCACCACCTCATCCGCATGCAGCACGCCGTCAGTGATGCAAACACCGGTAATGCGCCCATTCTTTTCTTCGATCCATTTGACCGGGCTATTTCGCAGAACCGTGACCCCCATGGCCTCAGCCCCCGCAAGAAAGGCCGCAGACGCCGAAAATGGCTCCACCTTCCCTTCCTCCGCAACATGCAGGGCAAAATCCGGCGGCTGCTTGATATTGGGCTCGATGCGCAAGGCCCCTGCCCGGTCAACCCGGCGAATGCCGTAGCCCCACGCACTATGCTCAACCGCATAGGCTTCAAGCTGGTCCGACGGCAAATCCCAGATCAGCCCGCCACACCAGCTGACGTCCAGCCCCGGCACCTCCCGGTCAATGCACCGCCACTCCGCCATGGAACGGGTGCGCAAACGGAAATAGCTTTCCGGATTGCCCCAGCTGGCGTTGATCCAGGCCCAGGAATTGCGCGTGGCAACACCGCCGGACTCGTCGGCTTCAATGACTGTCACCTCGGCGCCTGCCTTGGCCAGATGCCAGGCTACTGAGGCCCCGATGATGCCCGCCCCAACAACAATGATCCGCTTCTTCACGATTGTTCCCTGCGCACCGGAACTTCCGCCGCAATTCGTTTTATCACGGCGGCCTGCCGCACCAGCTCGCGATCCGGCATCGCCTCGTAACACGGCACCACGATCAAATCGCGCATCGCCGCCGCTGCCGTTTTGGGGTCGAGCTCCGGCCGGTCCTGGGGTGCCGCAATATGCTGGGAACGCGGCAAATCGGCGGCGTCAAATCCTTCACGCCGAAGCGCCTCAATGAACTTCCGTGGCTCGCTCACCAGCAGCGGAAAAACCCAGTAGTCATGATGCGCATTGGCTTGCGCCGGCTGCACCACCGAAGTGCCGATCAATCCGCTCAGCCGTTCGCCCTTGTGCTGGCGCGCCGAGACCTGCTGCATACCGAATCGCGCGAGCCTCCGGTTCATCAGATGGAGCATCGTCACCGAAGGCTGGAATCGCATGTTCTTGGCGGTCTTGAGCGGGGCAACGTCACGCACCCGGTCCGCAAGCTTGTCCTCATAATCCTCGCCCTTCGCATTGTAGAAACGGTAGATGCCGGCCAGCACCGGCCGCGCAGTGACAAGCTTGAGCCCCATGAACTGGAGGATGCGTTTGCGATGTTTGGCTTCCGGCTGTACCGGATAGTGCGATTGAATTTCCCGCATGCGATCACGAAGCTTTGAATCCTTGACGCGGATCAGGGCGCCCCCAAGTGCGGTGGCGGTCTTGATCGGGCCAAAGGAAAACATGTTGAGGTCCGCCGCGGCCGAGCCCGGATAGTTGCGGCCATTGAAGGCCTGGGCGCAGTCTTCCACCGTAACAACGCCACGGGCTTTCGCCAGTTCGAACATCGGGTCGAGATCAAGCCGCGTGCCGAAAAGATGCGCTGCCACGAATACCCGCGAGCGTGGTGTGAGCACAGCCTTCAAGCGCTCGATACTTGGACCCATGTGGGCGAGATCCAGATCAACCGGAACCGGAACCAACCCCGCATCCCGGACGATCTTCACCATGCCCTTGACGTTAAGCGCCGAGAATATGACTTCATCTCCCGGCTTCAGATCGAGGGCCTGCAGCAGGAGGTCGAATCCCGAACGCACCGAATAGGCCGCAATGGTATCGCCGGAATCGGAGAAATAGGCTTCTGCCCGCTGGATTTCGCGCGGCTTTTCGCTCGCCCGGAAACTTGCTGCCAGCCCCGACAGCAGGTCGCCCCAATCAATTTTCAACTGCGTCCGGACCCACATGGGAGAAATCCTTATTTCCGACTGAGTTAGCTGCAAAAACCGTCCTTGGCCAGTCATAGCAGGCATGGCTTTCCTGCCCGGTTGAGATCAACAGGGCCTTCGTATATAGGCATAATGATGACAGACACGGCAAACCCCATCTCCCCCACCTGGCAGAAGCGCTTCAAACGGGCCCGGCGCAAGCGCGTCAAGAAATTCGGCAAAAATCTGATTCGGGGATTGGCGAATTTCCTGGGCCGTCAATCCCTGGTGGGTGATGCGCCGGTGCTGGACTCAGGCAAATTTCCTTTCCTGAAAACCTTCACCGATGACTGGACAACGATCAAAGCCGAGGTGACGGAAATCCTGAAACACCGGGAGGCCATTCCCCTCTTCCAGGACGTCTCCGTCGACCAGATGAAGATTTCGAAGGGCAACAACTGGCGCACCTTCATTCTCTTCGGTTTCGGCGAGAAACTTGAGAGAAACTGCAAACAGGCCCCGGTCACCACACGCCTCCTCGAGGCCGTGCCCAATCTGCAGACCGCCTGGTTCTCGATTCTCGGTCCCGGCTATCACATTCCCGCCCACCGCGGCGTCAGCAAGGGAATCCTCCGCGCCCATCTCGGATTGATCATTCCCAAAGAGGCGGAAAAATGCCGCATGCGGGTTGGCGACACCATCAATGTCTGGCGCCTCGGCGAGATCTTTGTATTCGACGACACCTACGAGCACGAAGTCTGGAATGATACAACGGAAGAGCGCGTCATCCTGCTCTTCGATTTCGACCGGCCCATGCGGTTCTGGGGACGCCTGGTTAACGCCACCTTTGTGCGCCTGCTCAAGCTCACGGCCTATTACCAGGAACCGAAAAAGAACATGGTCAATTTCGAGGAACGCTTCGAGGCCGCCACCCGCCGTGCCAACGAGAACCTCGAAAAACTCTCCGACGACGACTAGATCTTGACCTTATCCGCCCCCTTGAGGTCCAGCATCTTGCGGGCTTCCGCCGGGCTTGCCGTCTCAATGGAAAGCTCGTCAAGGATGCGGCGCATCTTGGCCACCAGCTCCGCGTTGGATTTGGCCAGCTTTCCCTTGCCGATATAGAGGTTGTCTTCAAGCCCCACCCGCACATTGGCCCCCATGGTGGCGGCCATCGTGCACAGCGGAAACTGGAAGCGCCCGGCCGCCAGCACCGACCAGTGATACTGATCGCCAAACAGGCGCTCGGCGGTTTCCTGCATGAACATGACATTCTGTGGATCCGGGCCGATGCCACCGAGAATGCCGAAAATGGTTTGTACAAACAGCGGCGGCTTCACCAGCTTGCGGTCGAGGAAATGCGCCAGTGTGTAGAGATGGCCCACATCATAGCATTCAAATTCAAAGCGCGTGCCGTGGCCTTCGCCAAGGCGCTGAAGAATCTTCTCTATGTCACCGAAAGTATTGCGGAAAATGAAATCCTTCGAGCCCTCAAGATGCTTGCGCTCCCACTCGTGTTTTAATTCCCCATAGCGCGCCAGCATGGGATAGAGCCCGAAATTCATCGAACCCATGTTGAGCGAAGTCATTTCCGGCGAAAAACGCTCCGCCGCGGCAAGGCGCTCATCAATGGTCATGCCCTGTCCGCCGCCCGTGGTGATGTTGATCACCGCGTCGGTGGCCTGTTTGATGCGCGGCAGGAATTCATTGTAAACGTCAGGTGACGCGGCTGGCCGTCCATCCTGTGGGTCGCGCGCATGTAGATGCAGGATCGACGCCCCCGCTGCCGCCGCGTCCACCGCCTGGGTTGCAATGTCATTGGCGGTCACCGGCAGATGCGGCGACATGGAGGGCGTATGGATGGACCCCGTGATGGCACAGGTGATGATGACTTTCGATTTCGCGCGCATGAACCCTCCGCTTTCCGGCCCTCACACTAGCCAAGCCGCCCGCAGGCTGCCATCACATTCTTGGGTCTGGCTGATATGCGGAAAATCAGCCTGAAATGGCCTTTACCAAAGTCCGGTTCTGGCGGCGGATATTGGCGCGAAGCTCCCGCATCGGCATGTCCTCGCGCTTGATGAACTCGATAAACATCATGTTCATGCTGTTGAAAATCATCTCGCCCACGCCCCGCCCGTCAACGTCACGTCGCACCAATCCGAGTTCCTGCAGCTTGGCGATGAGGGCGCAGGTTTGGTCCGCCAGATCGCGGTCGAGCGCCGTATAGGTTTTCCCGAACGGGCTGTCCGGCTGCTGGGTGGAAGTTGCCATCGCCTGCCGCCACATTTCCTTGCTCAGGTAGACCAGCGAATGCTCGATATAGCTGGCCAGCAGTGCATCAATGGCCTTTTCCACATTTTTTGGCGGCTTCCGGATGATCCTCTGGCCAGCGGCCAGAACCTCGTGGACTTCCAGCGATACGATGGCCACCAGAATGTCGCCCTTGTTGCAGTAGTAGTTGTAGATGGTACCGACCGACACCTCCGCCTTGGCCGCAATTTCCTCGATCCGCGCCCCCTCATATCCCTCCTTGCGGAACAGCTCGGAAGCGGCCTCCACGATCCGTGAATTCCGGTCAATCCTGTTTTTTGCCCTGAGGCCCGCCATGGCGTGAACTGTCTTTCCACAATTTGAATTGACTCAAATTTAGAATTGGTTCATTTATTTGGCAAGCAACAAAATTCCGGAGGGGTTACCATGTTTAATTCATTTATGTCGTCACTGAAACGCGGTGCCTGTGCCGCTGCGATCGCCGGCATCGCCGTCATTTCGCCCGCCGCTGCCGCCGATCTCAACGCACTGATCTGGTGCGACCACGCCGACCCCGCCCTGCTCAAGCCGTTCGAGGATGCCAATGGCATCAAGGTCAACGTCAAGGAGTTTGAAGGCACCGGCACCGGCTTTGCCATTGTCGACCAGTCCCAGCCGGGCGACTGGGATGTCATGGTGATCGATTCCATCGACATTCCGCGCGGCGTTGAAAAGGGCCTGTTCGATCCCCTGCCCGAAGACAAGCTCCCGTTCGGCGATCTCTACCCCGAAGTCACCATGGATGGCTCCACCAAGGTGGATGGCAAGCGTTACGGCATCACCGAAAAATTCGGCTACAACACCATCGGCTTCAACAACAGCAAGGTTGACCCCGCCGACATGCAGTCCATGAATTCGCTGCTCGATGCAAAATACAAGGGTCGCATCGCCATCTATGACTATTACCTGCCGATCATCGGCATGGCCGCTCTTAGCATCGGCAAGAAGACCACCGAGCTGACCGAGGCTGACCTTCCGGCCATCAAGGAGGTGCTACTCAAAATGAAGGCCAATGCCAAGCTCGTGGGCGAAGTCACCGCGAGTCAAACCGCCCTTGCAACCGGCGAAGTGGATATCCTGGTCGGCGGCGGCGAATGGGTCACGGCGGGGCTTGCCAAGGAAAACCCGGCCCTGGATTTTTCTGTCCCTAAGGAAGGCGCGATTCTCTGGTCACAGTCGCTGGCCATGTTTTCAGCCAGCAAGAACAAGGACATGGCCCTCAAGTTCATTCAATATGTGATGAGCCCGGAAGGCCAGGCGCGGCTTGCCACGTCCTCCTGCTATTGGGGCATGCCCGCCAGCAAGGCGGCAGCCCTTGATGATGCGCAAAAGAAAATCCTGCGCTTTGACGAACAGCCGGAATTCCTGAAGCGTTCCCAGCCCTACCCAGCACCTAGTGCTGATCTCGACAAGAAAATGCAAGACCTCTGGACGGAGATGCTGCAATCACAATAAAGAGAGTTTGTGAACGAGCTCTCGAAGATTGACCGTGCCTTGCCATGGATGCTGGTAACCCCAGCACTCCTCTGGACGCTTCTGTTTTTTGTGTCCCCCTTTGTGGCCATGGGGCTGCTGAGTTTGAACTTTCAGGCCGAAGGCGGCATGACGGTTGCGAACTACAGCCAGTTCTTCAACAACCCCAGCTACTACCGCGCCATGATCAACTCGCTGGAGGTGACCGGCATGGTGACCGTCATCTCCGTGCTCCTCGCCTATCCCTTTGCCTGGATTCTGGCCGAGCAAATTCCACAGCGCCTGCAAAGGCTGGCGCTGCTGCTGGCCATCCTGCCGTTCTGGACGTCCTACGTGGTGCGCTCCTATTCCTGGCTCCTGGTGCTGGCACAAAACGGCGTGGTCAATGACGCGCTGCTACGTGCGGGCCTTGTGGCCGAACCCCTGCAGCTCGCCAACACCCGTACCGCAACTATCATCGGCTTTGTCCATTTCTTTGTCATGCTTCTGACCCTCACCATCTTTGCCAGCCTCAAGCAATTGAACCCGGGTTACCGCAAGGCCGCCGCCGATCTCGGCGCCGGCCCCATCCGCACCTTTGTTCATGTCGTTCTCCCGCTCACCATTCCGGGCGTCGTGGTGGGCGCCTTTCTCACCTTTGTCCTCGCCATCGGCGATTACATCACGCCGCAGATCCTGGGCGGCAACAACGAATTGCTGATGCCGCAGCTCATCATGATGCAGATCGGCCGCCGCGGCGATTTCCCCCTGGCCTCAGCCCTTGCCCTCATCCTGATGGCCCTGGTGACCATTGCCTATATCGCCTGCGCCCGCTGGCTGAAGATCGAGCGGACCTGATGGGCATCTTCATGAGATTTCTGTCCGCAGGATATGCCCTGGCGATCTACGGCTTCATTTTCCTCCCCGTGGTCGTGCTGGTGGTGTTCTCGCTGCAATCCACCGCCTTCCCCATTCCCCCCTTCACCGGCCCGTCCTATCGTTGGTATGAAGCGGTGCTGAATGATCCGCGGCTCACCGCGGCCCTGCTGAACTCCCTCGCCGTGGCAATTATCTCGTCCTTGGTGGCCGTAGCCCTCGGTTTCATCAGCGCCTGGGGCTTTGCCCGCTTCGTGCTGCCCGGATCGGCTGTGATGCGCGGCCTCATCACCCTGCCGCTCACCGTGAGCTACCTCATCATCGGCATGGGCCTTCTCGTCATTTTCAACATGATCGGCCTGCCAAAAAACCTGCTTGCCGCCGGCATCGGCCATGTGGTGATCAATCTTCCCCTGTGCTTTGCCATCATCTACAGCCAGATGGGTGACCACCAGATCAACATCGAACGCGCCGCGCGCGACCTTGGCGCCACCGAGTGGAATGTGTTGTGGCTGGTCACCCTTCCCATCATGTGGCCCGCCATCTTCGCCAGCCTCTTCCTGTCCATGACCTTTTCCTGGGATGAATTCGTGATCTCCTTCCTCCTCACCCGTTTCGACACAACCCTTCCCGTTGAAATCTGGAACCTGCTGCGCTCCGGCCTCAATCCCAAAACCAATGCCGTGGGCTCGCTGGTATTTGCCGTCTCCGTGGTGGCAGCCATCATCCTTGAACTCATTCTGCTACGACGGAGACCCGCATGACCGAAGCGCTCGTCGAGATGAAGAATATCTCCCACAGCTTCGGGAGGGTGAGCGTGCTCCATGACGTATCGCTCACCATCAATCCCGGCAGCTACACGGTCCTCCTTGGACCATCGGGCTCGGGCAAGACCACGCTGCTCTCCATCCTCGGCGGCTTCCTCATTCCCCGCAAAGGCAGCGTGCTGATCCGCGGCGTCAATTGCACCATGATGGCGCCGGCAAAACGCCCCACTACCACGGTGTTCCAGGACTATGCCCTGTTTCCCCACATGAGCGTTGGCAACAATGTGGGCTTTGGCCTGCGCATGAAAGGCGTCATAAAAAAAGAGCGTGATCGCCTGGCCCAGGAAGCGCTGGTCATCGTCGGCCTGCCCGATGCCTTCAGGAAGAAGCCTCACCAGCTTTCCGGCGGCCAGCGGCAGCGCGTCGCCCTTGCCCGCGCTCTTGTGGTGAAGCCCGCCGTGCTGCTTCTCGACGAACCCCTCGGCGCGCTCGATCTCAAGCTCCGCCGCCAGATGCAGGATGAGTTGAAGGCCATCCAGAAGCAGGTTGGCACCGCCTTCGTCCATGTCACCCATGACCAGGAGGAAGCCATGGCGCTCACCGATCATTGCGTTGTGATGAACCAAGGCCGCATCGAGGACGAAGGCACTCCGGAGCGCGTATACGCCAAGCCCGCCACGCGCTTCAGTGCCACCTTTATGGGCGAAAGCACCCTCATTCCCGGCGAAGTGACAAGTGTTACAAGCACCGCGATCTCCATAAACACCGTCTTCGGCACGCTGCCCATCATCGCCACCGCCGAGGAAGGCGCAAAAGTGACACTCGCCATCCGCCCGGAACACCTGCGGCTCATCCGCGATTCGCGCAGCGTCACCTTCGGCAGCGCCGAGGTCACCGCCGTCATTTTCCAGGGAAGCTTCAAGCGCGTGGTGGCCGTTTCCAAAACCCTGTCAGGCCCCACCTTTGTCGCCAAGATTCCGGCAACACACGAGGTGGCGGTTGGCGATACGGTCACCCCCTGCTGCCATATCGAAAACCTGATCATGCTGACGAAATAGCCATGACACGCGTCAAGGCCAATGACTGGTATGAAACCATCCGCATGGCCGATGATGTGACGCTGATCCATGAACCCTGGATCAAGCCCTTCTTCCGCTGCAACATATGGCATGTCCGCGGCCGCGACCGCGACCTTCTCTTCGATACGGGCCTTGGCCATTTCAGCCTGCGTGCGTATGTGAGGTTGGTCGGCGAAAGGCCCCTGCTCTGCATAGCGAGCCATACGCATTTTGATCACATCGGCTGCCACCATGAATTTCCCGATCGCTGCGTGCACCAAGCCGAGGCGGAAATCCTCGCAGACCCGCGCAATAAGTGGACGGTCGCTGACCGCTACGCCACCGACGAAATGTTTGATCGCCTGCCGGAAGGCTGGGACACATCCCGCTACCGGATACGCCCAGCCCCGGCCCAGCGCCTGCTGGCCCACGGCGATATCATCGATCTCGGCAACCGCCATTTCGAAGTCATCCACACCCCGGGCCACTCCCCCGGCGGCATCGGCCTGTTCGAAAAGGCCAGCGGCATATTCCTCTCAGGCGACATCGTCTATGACGGTCCCCTGATCGACGATGCCTATCATTCCAACCGCGAAGACTACGTGGCAACGATGGACAGACTCCGCACTCTGCCCGTATCAGTCATCCACGGCGGCCATTTTCCAAGCTTCGGCGCAACCCGCTACCGTCAGCTCATCGACGAATATCTTGCAGGCCAACGCACCGCCGGCTGCCATTTGGGAAAGACATCCCTCTCCTCGTAAGACGAGAAGGGGTTGGGACCTTTCCACT
This sequence comes from Hyphomicrobiales bacterium, assembly GCA_038251095.1. Classification (GTDB taxonomy): domain Bacteria; phylum Pseudomonadota; class Alphaproteobacteria; order Rhizobiales; family Aestuariivirgaceae; genus Aestuariivirga. The sequence goes on along the minus strand of JBBSBQ010000008.1, from coordinate 12,141 downwards.
TTGAAGCAAAGGCCGTTCATTCAATTATTTCCCTCCCCCTCTTGGGAGGGACTAAGGGCGGGGGTCGCTCCGGCTTTTAAAATTGAAGGAATTCCCGTTCTTTCGTTGAACATCTTATGACCCCAACTCCTCCCCGCAATGGGGAGGAGCAAAGCAAAAATGTGAATAAAAGCCCTTGACATGTATATTCCTGATATGTTATTTATATTCCTGTTTGTTCTTTATGTTGGATAGGAAACTATGGACTGGGATTCGGCCATCAAACGCAACAGCGAAGCGCTTAAAGGAATTATTGAAGCGCTTTTCGTCCTGCTTGGGCTTGATAGGACAGATGCGGCTTCGCGGATTCCACGGTCCCTGCATAGCGCAGTTCTACAGGTGTTGCGGCCCGCAGAATCCGCAGTACGCCGCCTCATCGTCATTGCGGCCCGGAATATTGTTAAGCTTGCGCCCTCGCTGCCCATGACGGCGGGGAAAGTCATTGGAAAAGGCGGCGGAAATTCATCTCTCTCTTTCCAGCTCTTCGATCCGCGCAAGAAAGTGGCACCCCTGCGCGTCAGGAAATTCACCCGGCTTGTCCCGCGCATCCATTTCTTCCCGCATGATCCCCGGATTTCAGCCCTGTTTCCAGCATCCCGGCCTGTCGTCGTTCCCCCTCCACCGCCCGATGGCCGGGTCAGCGCACACCGCCTCCACCGCAATCTCCAGGCCCTTAAGCTGGCGCTCGATGACCTGCCCCGCCAGGCCAAGCGGCTCGTCCGCTGGCAGCAGCGGCGGAAGGCATCACCGGACTTCAAGTCTACCTCACCGCTCCGGCCCGGCCATCCGCCGGGCTACCGCCGCAAACCCATTCACGAAATAGATGAAGTCCTCATCGAATGCGATGATCTCGCTTGGGAAGCGATGAAGCCCGACACAAGCTGAAGGGAATATCATCTGTATACGGATTAATATGGCTTCACTTCTGTCATCCCGGCGAAAGCCGGGAGCCAGAGGTGCGTCTGGGTGGCGGAAATCGTGAGGTTTCCCACGGAATATGGATGAAGATTTGGTAGCGAGAGAGTGACTTGAACCCCCGACCCCAGGATTATGATTTCTGTAGTATTCCAGTGTTTTCAATAATTTATCGGTTTTGAATGTGTCTAGACGACCGTCGAAACAAAGGAGAATTTGACCATTTGTCTAGAAGGTCAAATCCCGGCGCTCAGCTTAACTGCGGGACAGATTATTAATATAAGTGGCAGGCGATCAGTCTGCCTTCTGCAGCCTTCAATGTCGGCAAGGTCTCACTGCAAACAGCCATCGCATGCCGACACCGGGGATGAAATGGACATCCTGAGGGAACATCCTCAGGATTGGGGGGATCTCCCGCCAGAACTATACGTTGCTTTTTCTTAGCAACGTCCATCTCCGGAATGGCTGAAACCAGCGCCTGAGTATAAGGATGGAGAGGGGCACTTAATACACTTTCGGTTTTTCCATACTCTACAATCCTGCCGAGATACATTACAGCCACCTCGTCACTCACATGTTCAACTACCGAGAGGTCGTGCGAAATGAAGACATAGGACAAGTTCAGTCGTGTCTTCAGGTCGATCAGAAGATTTAGAATCTGGGACTGAATGGAAACGTCAAGTGCTGAAACGGGCTCATCAAGAACAACAAGTTTAGGCTCCAGGGCGATTGCACGCGCAATTCCAATTCGTTGCCTCTGCCCGCCAGAAAACTCATGCGGGTATTTGGCAGTTGAACTGCGATCAAGCCCTACAAGATCGAGCAATTCCAATATTTTGGCATTGCGCTCAGTCCTCGTTCCAACCCCGTGAATCTGGAGAGGTTCAGATATAATGGCAGACACACTCATGCGAGGATCGAGTGACGCGTAGGGATCCTGGAAAACGATCTGGATATCACGGCGGCGCTGCCGCAACGCCGCGCTGCCAAGCTTCAATAAATTTTCGCCATTGAACAGCACCTCCCCAGAGGTTGGCTCTATGAGACGGAGCATCAGGCGAGCCAAGGTTGATTTGCCACAGCCTGACTCACCTACCACTCCCAGAGTGTGTCCCTCTTCCAACGCTAGGTTCACCTCATTCACCGCGCGCACCACCGTCTTTCCATCGCGGGATGGATAAGATTTTGATAGATGGCGCGTTTCGATGAGGGTGGTCATGGTATAGGGTTCCAACATGCGAATGCATGCCCGGTAGCTGGCCTTAGGACTGGAACCTCAGTCTGGCACTTGTCCATAGCTCTTGGGCATCGCTCCGAGAAGTTGCAGCCATTGCCACGACGGCCTGGCGAAGGAACGAGTCCAGGAATACTATACAGGTGAGCGCCCTTTTCCGTGCGGCGAGGCGACGAACGTATCAGCCCATCCGTGTAGGGATGCTTTGGGCGCCTGAAGATCGTCGCAGCCGGCCCACTTTCAACAATCCGGCCGGCATACATCACAATCATATTCCGGCACATTTCGGCGACGATGCCAAGATCATGCGTAATGAGCAGGATGGATAAGCCGAGATCTTTTTGCAATGACTGAAGAAGTTCCATGATTTGCGCCTGAATCGTCACATCCAGCGCCGTGGTTGGCTCATCGGCAATCAACAATTTTGGCCCACACACAATCGCCATGGCGATCATCACGCGCTGCCGAAGGCCACCCGAAAGTTCGTGCGGATACTGGTTAAGCCTCCTTTCGGCGTTTCCAATGCCTACTTTCTTGAGCGCTTCGATCACCAATGGTTGCACTTCGCTGTAGTTCAACCCGCGATGCAAGGTTAGAGATTCCGCTATTTGCCGGCCAATTCGTTGGGTCGGGTTGAGACTCGTCATGGGTTCCTGAAAAACCATTCCAATCTTGTCGCCACGCACCTTGCGCATGCGGTTTTCCGCAAGGGATACCAAATCCTGCCCTTCGAACATTATGCTTCCGGACTCTACAAAGGAGGGCGGGCTAGGTAGAAGGCGCATGATGGTTTGTGCTGTAACGCTTTTGCCACAGCCAGACTCGCCTACCAAGCCAAGCGTTTCGCCACTGCCAATGCTGAAGCTTACATCGTCGACTACTCGAACCCTCCCCTGCTCTGTATTGAAGCCTACCGATAGCCCCTCGACACTGAGCAATGGCTCATCCGTCATTCGAAAACGACACGTGGGAAATAGAAGGATACGACCCAGTTCGGCATGTCAACGATCTCACTGATGCGAAGATCGCCACAAACGCTGCACAGCATGTAAGCGTCAACGGGGTTCATTTTGTAACGTGTAGAAAGCAAGTCAATCATTCCGGAAACAGCGGCTTTGGCACCCGCCATTAGATCGGGGCCAATACCGGTCGTAACCTCGTAACCCTTCAGGTCCAAGTGGCGCGAAACGGGACCCGGCGTTGTGAATCGCGGAAAAGCCAGATTAGCGTTCTTGATCAATTCAAACTTGGCCGCGAGCGAACAGGGACTTTCAATTGCCGTGCCGCATACTTCCCCATCTCCCTGAGACGCATGGGTGTCGCCAACACTAAACAGCCCACCCGCCACTTCAACGGGAAGATAAAGTTCGGTGCCAGATGACATGTCGCGGATATCCATGTTGCCGCCCATGCGCCGGGGCGGAACAATCGAATGCAGGCCGGCTTCAGCAGGAGCAAGACCGATGGTTCCACAAAACGGCTTTAAAGGCACCCGGCCACCGGGCCCAAACATCGCCGGTTCAAGTGTTTGCGCATCATATTTCCAGATATGAAGCGCGGGATCCTGGAACTGGTCTGCAAGCAGCCCGAAGCCCGGGATGTTTGCCGTCCAACCCCAGCCTGATGGGGCGAAATGCAATAGCGTAACCTTGATGGCATCGCCGGGTTCAGCGCCCTCGACATACACTGGTCCTGCCACCGGATTGACTTTGCCAAAATCAAGGCCCGGAATGTCGGCAACGGTCGACTTGACCGTCAACTGGCCACCCGAGGAGTCCACTGGATTGAATTCCACTGTTTCACCGGGTGCAATTCTGGCAACAGGCGGATTATCCTTGTTCCAACCAAAGTGACATTGATGCTGATGGATGGTGTGATTGTGCTTGTGCATGGGGAACTCTCGGGGCTTTCCCATCGCCACGATGGGAAAGCCGCTTGATGTCTTTATTACTGCGCGTCTTTTGCGAATATGTAGTCGTAGTTCACTGGAATATGGATGGGATCCGTGAAAAGGGAAGGATCGCCACCCAGACGGGCGGAATGATAGGTAAAACGCTTTTCATTGAAGATTGGCGCCCAAGGGGCATCCTTTAGAACATCATCAAAGATCGCTTTCCATTCGGTTATGCGGGCAGCCGATTGATCGTCCTTCACCATGGCATCCGCGTTGCCTGCGCGCGCGTCAAGTTCCTTATTGCAATAGCGCGACCAATTCCATCCGCCATCCACCGCCCCGGCGCAACCTAGAATGCCATAGTAGAAATTCGCCGGATCCGGGAAGTCTGCAATCCAGGCCATTCCTCCAGACCAGATCATCGGCGCCTTGCCGGCTCCGCCAGCGGAAATCACTTCAGCTTGCGCCAACGAGCGGATTTCAACCTTAATACCGACTGCCGCAAGATCCTGCTGTATCGCTTGCGCAATGCGTGGATTGGGATCCACATTCATCGTGTAAAGTTCAGTTGTTATTTCGCCAACACCTGAGTCTGCGAGAAGCTTTTTTGCGCCATCGGGATCGTAGGCGTAACCCTTGTTGTCCGGGTTATATCCCGGCATGGCAGGCGGCAAGGCCTGGCTGGCTGGCGCCGCGCGATTGTTGATGAGTCGAACAATGCGATCCTTGTTGATCGCCATATTGACCGCCTGCCGGACCTTGAGATTGTCGAACGGCGGCTGCGTCACGTTCATTGTCACATAGCCGGTATGCAGCTGGCTGCCTTCCGCTATGAGGTCCTTGTTGGCCGCATCACCCATGATTTCGGTGAACTGGGCGGGCGGAATGCCATCTCCCACGATATCAATTTCGCCCTTCTTGAGACGCAGAACGGCAACTGTCGGATCCTGTCCGAATTCAAATGTTACGTTGTCGAGATATGGCACACCGGCGCGAAAATAGTCCTTGTTACGCTCCAGTTTGATGTTCTGTCCTGGCACCCATTCAACAAATTTGAAAGCGCCCGTGCCTACCGGTGTTTTTCCCCAGTCGGCACCAGCCTTTTCAACTTCTTCCTTCGGAACGATGTAGCCAAAATTTATCGCCATCAGATGCAGGAAGGTGGCATCAGGACGTGACAGTTTGAAAACAACAGTCTTGTCATCCGGTGTTTCAATCCCAGAAAGCGTGCCGACCTTACCTCCTGCAACCTCGTCATACCCGTCAATCATCCCGAAGTAGCCACCTCCTGGGCTCTGCGTTGCAGGATTGACGGCCCTTTCGAAGGAGTATTTTACATCGGCTGATGTCATCACGCGGCCATTGTGGAATTTAACTCCGTCGCGCAACTTGAAGGTGTAGGTCAAGCCATCATCCGCCACGGTATAGCTTTCGGCAAGGTCAGGCTCCAGTTCCGTGGTGCCAGGCTTGTAGTCCATGAGCCCATCGAAAATAGACTTGATGACTGACCAGTTTTGCCAGTCGTAGCCAACCTGAGGATCAAGCGTGGTGAGATCGTTGTTGAAAGTGATGGTTGCAGCCCCTCCCTGCTTGGGCGCATCCGCCAGGGCAAGTGGTGCGGCAGCCAAAAGTGCCAAGGCTGCGACGGCCGAAATCAAAATGCGCTTCATGACGTAACTCCCCAATGTTTTCTTTGGTTTACTGGGAACCATATCAGCGCAACTGAATGCGCGGGTCAACTAGCGGTGCGATCATATCTGCGATGAGATTTCCGAGGACGATGAACAAGGCGGCCACGATTGTGACCCCCATAATGATCGGAATATCTGAGGATTGGATAGCCTGCCACATGAGTTGGCCAATGCCGGGCCAGCCAAAGACATTCTCGACAACGACGACCCCAGACATGAAAATCCCCACGTCAAGCCCGATCATTGCGACGATGGGAAGAATGGCATTGCGTAACCCATGGTGCACTATGACCTGCCATTCCGGCATGCCCTTGGCGCGAGCCGTCCGGATATAGTCATTTCGCAAGACCTCAATCATCGACGACCGCATCATCCGTGAATACCAGCCGCCGCCCGCCAAACCCAGTGTAAGGGCGGGCAACACGATGTGCGAAAAGCTGCCATATCCCCCCAGGGGAAACCAGTTCAAAAGATAGGAAAAAAGATATAACAAAGTCAGACCTACGACAAATTGCGGCGTAGATACACTGAGAAAAGACAGTGTCATTGCCACTTTATCACCTACCCTGCCCCTTCTAGCTGCTGCATAGATGCCAGCCGGCAGGCCAATCAGAAGTTCCGCCACGATGGCGGCAAGCATCAGCAAGAGCGTGGGAGGCAATCTGGACGCGATCAAAGCCCCCACATCTGACTTCCGAGCATAGGATTTACCGAGATCCCCACGGACGAGTCGACCCAAATAGGCCGCATATTGGGATAGCAAAGGCTTATCAAGACCGATCTGATGGCGAATCTGTTCACGCAGCTCAGGCGTCGAACTGCGGCCAGCAATCATCGCCACAGGGTCCGCCGGGATCATGAAAGTCAATCCAAAGGTAACGACGCTGACACCCAATAAAATGAATAGGGACGCCATGAGCCTCTTGCCAAGATAGTGCAGCATCAATTGCGTCCCCGCTGCGTGGGATCCAGAACGTCGCGCAGGCCATCCCCAACTAGGTTAAATGCCAATGCCAGTATGAGAATTGCAGCACCTGGAATGAAGACCAGCCATGGTGCATTGAGAAAATATGATTGGCTCTCAAAAATCATCATGCCCCAGGCGGGCGTGGGTGGCTGCACCCCGCGCCCCAGAAAAGACAGCATTGACTCCAACAACACCGTGGTGGCGATGCCCAGCGTGGCATAGACGATAATAGTAGGCACAAGATGTGGCAGCAAGTGCCGCCACAATATGCGCCACGTATTTGCGCCCATTGCCCGCGCTGCCTCGATATATTCCCTTTCCGAAAGTGCAAGTGTTTCGGCGTAGATAACCCGCGCAATCTGAACCCAATTGACCAATGCAATCACCAGGATCACGATATTGAGTCCCGGTTTAAGGATAGCCGCAAGTGCAATGGCCATGAGCAAAGGTGGAAATGCCATCATAAGATCTGTGAACCGCATGATCGCTGCACCTAAAAATCCACGCAGATATCCAGCCACTACTCCAAGGCACGTCCCGACAAATACAGCAATGCCGTTGGCGACAATTCCTATAAGTAATGAGGTCTGGGCACCATAAAGCAAACGAGAAAACTGGTCCCGCCCATTGGTATCAGTGCCAAACCAAAATCTGGAATTTGGCGCCAACGGAGAACCCTCCAGCGTAAGCCCATCAAAAAACTGTTCGTATGGATTATATGGCGCAATTGCCGGCGCCAAAACCGCAGCGGAAATGAATATAATAATTACAACGAAACCACCCAGCGCAAGTCTATCACGTCTAAACCTAATCCAGTAATCCTTCATGTCCAATTATCGCTTTAGAAGTGATCAAGTGCAATGTGGGGAATACACTTTGAAAGTTTGATGGCGGAATAGATAGCAAATTCGAGGCTTAGTATAGCTGGCGATCAATTAAGACTTCTATGCTGACCCAAGGAGGACCACACCAATGTGCTGCGGCACCAGACGGCATCCTCCTCGTGGTCACGAATATTTTCTAGGACTTCGTTTGTCCTACCTTATATTCCACCTGTCCAAGAGTGCAGCCATGCCCGTAACTACACCAACCGGTTGTAACAGCTCGAACAAGTTTCATAGCACTCCCAGTTGACACCAAGTGGCACCTGACCGCGGAAACACCTACAGACGCCGCCAAGGACTCGCCACATGTTCACATGCGCCACTACATGCGGCTTGTTCGCAAGCAACAGCTTGATAGCGGGCCAATGATAGTCACGGGATTAATAACGCATGCTTCGTAGCTTCCGTATCGGAGCTTTGGTCGCCTATTGAGCGCCGAAGCATACGTTTTATTGTCTCTGCAGGTAAGATCACCGGGAGGAAACCGGTCGGTCCGAAAGTTCCTGCGCCGACTCGACAAGACGGTTCAGTAATCCGCGCTTTCGTTCGGGAGCGGAGTCGACCGGCACGACGAAACACAGTGTTGCAACGGCAATGCCGCGTCGATCCCGGATGGGTGCAGCAAGGCAGCAGGTGAATGGATCGGAAAGTCCATTTGTTATGCAACTACCCTCGGCTCGGGCCCTGGCTATGTCAGCCACGAAGTCGTTAGCCTCAACCAAGCGGCCATCGGGCAATTGAAAATCCTCGTCAGGTATGAAGTCCATTATTTCAGCAGCCGACATGTGATCAAGCAGAAGGCGTCCTGATGCAGTCCAGGGAATGGGAACTTCAACGCCGATGTCCGTCGTAATCCGGAAAACTCCTGTGCCATCGCGGGTATCGACAACCACATATTTGTTACCGCGCAGCGCGCAGAGCTGCGCTGTCGCCGCGGTTTGCATGGCAAGCCGGTCAAGGGCTTCGCGGCAGCGCCGGTGCAGGGGATTGGCGTCGGCGTAGGCGCGGCCATAGAGATGGGCCGTCTGGCCAAAGTAAACCGTGCCCTCGTCGCCCACTTGCTCAAGGATGCCCGCTTCAATCAAACGGTTCGTGATTGAGTAAAGCGTGGAGCGGGGTGCTCCGATCTGTTTGGCGAGATCGCCAACTGTTGTCGGCGTGTGGGTCCGCAAAAGCGCGTCGAGAATCTCGATTGCCCGATCAATCCCATTCTGTCTTTCACGGGCCGGCTTGGTGCTGCGCTTGTTTACAATCGCGTCCATGAATTCCTCTTCGTTCGGTGCGGATAGCACTTGCATGCTTTTCGAGTCTCGTATAGCGTTCAAATGTCCTTTATAAAGGAACAATGTCCACTATAAAGGACAAAATGAGACAACACAATTCACCTGGGAGGGTGTCATGAACAAACGGAAATTCACGTTATTGGCTAGCCTGTGTGCGGCAACACTGGCATCAGGATTTGGCGATGTGGCGCTTGCGGGCAAGCTTGATGATATCCTGGCGCGCGGCAAGATCATTGTTGGAACAGGGCTTACTAATCCGCCCTGGCATTTCCGCGACGAAAACGGCGAGATGGCCGGCTATGATGTAGATATGGCCAAGATTCTGGCCAAAGGCCTGTTCGGTGATGAAACGAAAATTGAATTTGTAAATCAAGCGTCGGACGCACGCATCCCCAATCTCGTGACCGACAAAGTTGATATAACATGCCAGGGCATGACTGTGACAGCAGAACGCGCTCAGCAAGTGAACTTCACCATTCCCTATTATCGCGAAGGCGTTGGCCTGATGCTGACTACTGGCGGTAAATACAAATCTCGCGATGAGATGAAGGCGGCGGGTGCTGCAGTTACAGTTTCCGTTCTGCAAAACGTATATGCCGAAGAAATGGTGCACCTTGCCTTGCCGGAAGCAAAGGTTGACCAGTATGAGAGCTTCGACCTGATGTATCAGGCCTTGAACTCGGGCCGGTCCGATGCAGCGGCAACAGACATGTCATCGCTGCAATGGTTCATGATACAAAACCCGGGCAAATATGTCGACGGCGGCTATGGCTGGAATCCGCAAACCTATTCATGCGCTGTCAAACGCGGGGAGCAAGATTGGTTGAACTTCGTCAACATTGCATTCCGCGAGGGCATGACGGGTGTCGAGTTTGCAACCTTCTCCAAGTCATTTGAGCATTGGTTTGGCGTGAAGCCGCCGGAACCACAAGTCGGTTTCCCGGCAGAACTGCGTTAACTGTTCGCGTCAGGCGCGATGGCATACTCCTTCCAGTTTAGAGTGATCGAGGACAACTTCGATCACTTCCTGTATGGATTGGCATTGGGCCTGGCTCTCGCTTTCGCCGCGATTTTTATCGGAACTCTGATTGGCCTGGCCTGCGCCTTTGCCACCACGGCGAAGGCGCAATGGCCGTCACGCCTGGTCGGAATCTATGTTTCGGCGATCCGCAACACGCCGCTGCTTGTCATTATCCTGTTTGTATATTTCGCCCTGCCGCAAACCGGTATAAGGCTGGGCAAGCTCGAGAGTTTTGTTTTTTCCCTCGCGATCTATGCCGGCGCCTATCTGACGGAAGTGTTCCGTGCGGGGCTCGCTGGCGTTCCGCGTGGAGTAACCGATGCGGGGCGCGCCATTGGCCTCACCGGACTTCAACTGGCACTTTATGTTATATCACCCATCATGTGGCGAAATTGCCTACCCTCCCTTGGCACGACATTTATTTCGCTGTTCAAGGATACGTCGCTTGCCGCCATTATCGCCATTCCGGAACTTACCTACCAGGCACGCAAGCTAAATACCGAGACCTTTCGTGTAGCGGAAGCCTGGGCCACGGCCAGCTTGCTTTATCTTGCAACCTGCCTGCTGATTGCCGCAGGGCTGCGACAACTCGAACGCCGCTTCCCGAAATTTTGAGGCGGTAGAGATGGAACATTTTCTTCACGAATTATGGATCGCTCGCTGGGCCTTGCTGCAGGGCATGCTGTTGACGGTTGAAATTTCCGCCGCCTCCATTTTGTGCGGCAGCGTCATCGGGCTTCTTGCCGGCATTGGCCTTACCTATGGCAAGTGGCCACTGCGCTTGCCGATTCGCGCGCTGGTTGATTGCATCCGGGGCATTCCGGTTCTCGTGCTGATCCTCGCCTCCTTCTATCTCCTGACCTTTGCCGGAATAAATCTGACCGCGGTTGAATCCGGGCTGCTGGCGCTCTCCATTTTCTGTGGTGCTCATATGGGTGAAATCATTCGGGGCGCGTTGCAATCCATTCCGGTCACTCAGATCGATGCGGGCCGCGCCATCGGGCTCACCTTCCCGAGAATCCTCATCTATGTTCTCATCCCCCAGGCAATGCGGCAGATCATGCCGGTGTGGGTCAATACAGGCGCGGAACTGGTCAAGGCATCGACGCTTCTATCTGTCATCGGCACAGGTGAACTGTTACTCCGCACCCAGGAGATCGTAGGACGCAATTTCATGACTTTGGAATTCTATGGCCTCTGTGGTCTTCTCTATTTTCTGATTAATTCCGTGATCGAGCACCTCGGCAAATTCGCCAGCCGGCGCTTCGCACTTCAGTGAGGGTCTCATGACACTTCTTGCCATTCGTGGGCTCACCAAGAACTTTGGGCCTGTGGAAATCCTGAAAGGGGTCGACCTTGAGGTGAACAAGGGCGAGGTGGTGTCGATTATTGGCGCCAGCGGCTCCGGAAAAACCACGCTGCTCCGCTGCGTCAACCTGCTGGAGGATTTCAACAGCGGGGAAATCGTGCTCGACGGTGTGGCTATCGGCTACACAGGCACAGGCAGCGGCCGTCGCCGCCTTGGCGAGCGTGAACTGGCACGGCAGCGGGCCATGACCGGCATGGTGTTCCAAAGCTTCAACTTGTTTCCCCATCTGTCGGCACTCGGCAATATCATGCTCGGATTAACGAAGGTCCGGCATATGCCGAAGCGCGCAGCCCAGCAGCTTGCCCTGAGCTGGCTGGCGCGCGTCGGCCTTGATGATCGTGCCTCCCATCTTCCCAGCCAATTATCAGGCGGGCAGCAGCAGCGGGTTGCCATCGCCCGCGCATTGGCGATGGATCCCAAACTTGTGCTTCTCGATGAAATCACCTCAGCACTTGACCCGGAACTGGTGGGCGAAGTGCTGAATACCATCAAGCTCCTGGCAAAGGAGGGCACCACCATGCTGATAGTCACCCATGAGATGCATTTTGCACGGGACGTGGCCCACCGCACGATTTTCATGGATGGCGGCCTCATCGCGGAGCAAGGACCTTCGGCCAAACTCTTCCGCAATCCGAAAAATGCGCGACTGAAGGATTTTCTCAAGCGCGCCAACATCTGAACAGGAGTGATGATGACGATTGAAAGATTTGGCGCTGCACCTACAGGCCCCGGCGGCCGTAGTCTACCCTTCACCAAGGCGGTGAGGGCGGGTGATTTCATCTTTATCTCAGGGCAAGTGCCGATGGGGCCGGACGGCGAGATCGTTGACGGCAACATCACAACT
>JBBSBQ010000007.1:0-113122 GCA_038251095.1 Hyphomicrobiales bacterium | reverse complement strand
GGCGATTTCATCGAGGACAAGAACGCCATCCTGCCGATCGACGCGGCGATCCAGTCGAATCTGCGCGAGACCACGACGCGCGTGCTCGCCTCGCTCACCCCGCGCGAGGAGCGCGTGCTGCGCATGCGCTTCGGCATCGGCATGAACACGGACCACACGCTGGAAGAAGTCGGCCAGCAGTTCAGCGTCACGCGCGAACGCATCCGCCAGATCGAGGCGAAGGCGCTGCGGAAGCTGAAGCATCCGAGCCGGAGCCGGAAGCTCAGGAGCTTCCTGGATAATTGAGCCAAGAGCTTCACCCTTACCTGGATGATATCCGTAATACCTATCTTGAGGTGGTACTTACTCGAATTTCAGATGCGTGAAGTCTGCAGCACCGTTTCCTGGTAGAGCCGTCGCTTCGGAAATCATCAGGTGAACTCATACGCGAAGGACAATTTGACCTTCCCATGCGTTTTGATCTGTTCTCTCTGAATCCCGATCCGACTGGAGGTCCTGTCCTAATTGACAGCCAACTGTTGCCGGAATTTGTGCCATTTACAGTTCACTGGAACAGCCAAACGAAAGTCACGATTGCGCCCTTCTACTGGGATTCATGCAATTTTTGCTCAGCAGCGCAATTTCGCAGAAAGATATGCACACAATTATTGATTTGTTCATGGATTGCTTTGATTCAGATGATCAAAATTCACCAGATAGAGACGGATTACACGGTGTCGTTCATTTTCTTTCCGATCTCGAAATTTCGGAATCGTCTACTTTCTTTGAAATTGATTTTGGGTCCGCCGGAACAGGGGTCTTCACACGTCTTCTCGATGTCATTTCTTTGTTAGGTGTTTCTGAGTTATTCATTGGGCAGGACGATATCTAACCATGATGTGAGAACGCATCCGCCAGAACGAGGCGAAGGCGCTGCGGAAACTGAAGCATCCATCAAGGTCGCGGAAGCTGCGGGGCTTCATGGACAACTGATTACTGCGTCAAAGATTCCTCTCCATGTCCATGCTCTTGTGCAGAATACGAATTATTTCGATGGCCGTGGGTTGAAAGCGGTAAATGAAAATATGTGAGGCTGCGGTGAATTTGAAGTAGCCCTCCCAAATATCGTCGATGTTGCGGCCAAGGCCGGGTTGGTTTGCAAGCAGTTTCATTGTTTCGCCGAGAGATAGAAGATAAGCCTCTGCTTGTTCGATGCCCCAATGCTTGACAGTGTGGTCCCAAATCGCATCAAGATCGGCGCGGGCTTTGGGAGTTAGCCTGAGTTGGCTCATAAGGAGGTGCGGCGCTTAGACTTCAGATAGGATTCCATGCCGAAGGGGGTTGCGGGGCCACTGTCCTCACCTTCGATAATGGCAGCCCTCAGGCGCTCAATTTTCAGCTCCTGCTCTTCCAACAAGCGAAGGCCGGCGCGCATGGCTTCACTGGCGGAGCCAAAGCGCCCACTTTTAATTTGACTGCGGATGAACTTTTCTTGCTCTTTGCCAAGTACAACCGACGTGTTTTTGGACATTCTGAACTCCGAAAGTAAATACCAATTATTGGTACTTCAAAGTTAGCGCCCATTCAAGAAAAAATACGGCTCATTTTTACGGGCCATTGAAATTGGAGTGGGCCTAAGAAAGGACCCCGGCTTTCGCCGGGGTGACAGAGTGGGGTGGGTGCAGAGTAAGTCTGGGTGGTCGGGTCGAGGCCCGACCATGGAGAGTTATGTTAGCTCACTGGCACATAGACATAAGCTCCGTCCTTGGCCTCGGCCATGCCGATTCCAGGGTAGGGCCAGTGGAAGCCAATCAGCTTCTTTTTCCCGGTAGATGCCAAGTCGAAGAGTTTCTTGCGGTTGGCTATTGCCGTTTCGTGGTCGGCGTCGAAGCCGAATTTCCAGTCGGGGTGGGGGAAGAAGACCAGCGGGTTGGTGATGGCATCGGCGGTGATGATGAGTCCGTCGCCGCCGGCCAGTTCAAACGAAACGTGGCCCGGCGTGTGGCCTGCCGTATCGATCACGTTGATTCCGGGCACCACTTCCGCGCCGGGCTTGAACATGGTGACTTTTTCCTTGATGCCGGCGAGCTGGCCTTGCGTGCCCATCACCATGCCTTCCATGTCCTTGGGCATTTTGCCGGCGAGGTCCGGTGCGGTCCAGAAATTCCATTCGGCTTCGGCCACGTGGAACGAGGCGTTGGGGAAGATGGGCTTGCCATCGGCGCCAAGCGTTCCCCAGCAATGATCAGGATGGGCGTGGGTGAAGATCACCTTGGTGATTGCGCTTGCATCGACACCAACGGCCTTGAGGCTTTCGGCGATCTTCCCCGCCGTGGGAGAAAAGTTGCCGCCCGAGCCCGTGTCCATGAGGATCACATCGCTTCCGGACTTGAAAAGCAGCGGGCTGGCCTCGAACTGGGCCTTGTCGCCCTGCACCATGGCTCCGAGCAGAGCCTTGAGGTCCTCAGGCTTGGCTTCCGGGCCCACGACCGAAAGCGGCAGCGTCAAGGTTCCGTCGCTCACCACGGTGATGTCATAGGCGCCCTGCTTGAAGGAATAGGGTGCGGCAAGAGCCAAAGCACTTTTGGGAATGACGCCGGCGGCGACAAGGCCCGCGGCGACGCTCAGGAATTTGCGGCGGTCAAGCACAAGGTGCTTTGCTCCGTTCATGGCGATATTCAACTTGGGTGGTTCTCCTCACTGTTTTGATATTGGAACTTTATCTGTTACGCTAAATTATATCCACCGGATGACCCTGGCCAATCACTTTTCGCGTGGTTGCATCGGTGTTAGATTGCAGGCAAGGCTGGGCTGAAAGGATTTCACAATGTCGTTTTTCAAGAAACTGTTTGGCGGCGGAGGAGGGGCTCCGGCGGCGCCGAAAGCGTTGAAGTCGGTCGAGCACAAAGGCTTTACCATCGAGGCGCGCCCCTACAAGGAGGGCGGGCAGTTTCAGTTGGCGGGCGTCATTTCGAAAGAGATCGACGGGACGCGCAAGGAGCACTCTTACGTCCGTGCCGACCGCTTTACCTCGCTTGACGAGGCGGCGGATATCGCGCTGTCCAAGGGGCGGCAGATCATCGACGAGCAGGGCGAGAAGATTTTCCGGTGAAGCATCTGCTGAAGTTTGAAAAGCGCCGAAGCAAGCTGGCGAGCCGGAAGGTTTTTTCACAACGCCTGCTGCGCAATGGGCTTGTGGCCATCGCTACCGTTTTTGTGGCGCTGGCCATCGGGATGGCGGGCTACATGGGTTTCGAGGGCATGGGCTTCATTGATGCCTTCGTGAATTCCGCCATGATCCTTTCCGGCATGGGGCCCATGGGCGAGCTGCAACATGACGGCGCGAAGATTTTCGCCGGTTTTTACGCCATCGTCTGCGGCCTACTGATATTCGCCATAGCAGGCCTGATGCTGGTGCCTGTATTCCACCGTATCCTCCACAATTTCCATGTGGAAGATGATGCCAAGAAAAATTAAGATAGCCGCGGCGCAGTATCCGCTGGATGAACTGAACGACCTGGCCGCCTACGAGGCGAAAATCACGCGCTGGGTGGAAGAGGCCGTAAATTCAGGGGCGGAACTTCTGGTGTTTCCGGAATATGGCAGCATGGAACTGGCGAGCATCGGGGCCGCGGCTTCCAATGTGCAGGCCTCGTTTGACGCGGTGTCGGGGCTGGTGCCGGAGCTTGACCGGGTGCATGGCGCGCTTGCGGCGAAGCACGGAGTGACGATTGTCGCGGGCTCGGGGCCGCAGCGAAGGCCGGGCTGCACGATGAATGTGGCACATATCTTTGGCCCCACGGGGATACGCGGACATTACGACAAGATCATGCCGACGCCGTGGGAGCGCGACCCCTGGCACATCGCGTCCGGCAAGACGCTCACGGTGTTTGACGTCGGCACGGCGCGCATCGGGCTTCTGATCTGCTACGACATTGAATTTCCACTGCTGTCGCGGGCCCTCGCCGAAGCGGGGGCGGAAATCATCCTGGCGCCATCGAATACGGAAACCGAATGGGGCTACTGGCGGGTGCGCACCGGGGCCATGGCGCGGGCCCTGGAAAACCAGGTTTACACGGTGCATTCACCCGCGGTTGGGGCGAGCCCGTGGAGCGCATCCTGCCCGGAAAATTGCGGGATGGCCGGAATTTTCGCGCCATCGGATGTGGGTTTTCCGCCGGGTGGCGTGTTGGCGCTGGGCGAGATGAACAAGCCGCAGTGGGTTTATGCGGAGGTCGATCTCGATCTCATTGCCAGGGTGCGAAGCTCTGGCGGAGTGCAAACTTACAAGCATTGGACGGAGCAGCCCGGTGCAACGGGGTTGCCCAAAGCGCAGGTCGTGGATATTTCAGGCGCGAAGCATTGAATGGGTGGGAAAGGCCTTTGCCAGTTCGTCGATGGCGGCGAAGCCTGCCTGCAAATCCCAGGCGTTGACGATCCCTACGCGAAAGCCGCCAGGCGGCATGGGGTGGAGGCCTGCGTCCTTGTTGTCATAGAAGGTAATCTGCAGGCTTGAGACTTGCGGCATGGCGCGGATGCGGGCCTGCAGGTCGTTATGCGGATGGGAAAAGTTGCTGTTGTGGCGGGCAAAGAGCGGAATGGAATAGCCGACACGGCGTTGCTCGTCCTTATATTCCCACGTGCCGTGCGCATAGAGATGCACCATGGCCTCGATCCAGCCCTTGCCATTGAGATCGCACCACTGGTCGGCAAAACGCAGATGCGCCTCGATGATTTTTCCGCCGATGGTTTCGAAATTCATCATGCCCGTATAGGCGGTCATGTATTTGCTCACCCAGGTTTTGAGATAGGTGGCGACCTCCGGCATTTCATCGGCATGAAGGGTCCAGTATTTGAAGGTGCCTTCGGGACCGGGAACGCCGGTGGCGTGGCGCAGCCACTTCACCTGGCCGCTCACCACGGCACAATCAGTTGAAACATGGGGGCCTTCTAGCAGGGGCATCCAGAAATGGCCGGGGGTTGAGCAGGCCAGCATTTCCTTTTCAGAGGCAATCACGCGGCTGCCGACGCCCATGCCTTTCAGGTTAGTGATGGGTTTGGAAAAGACTGGGAAGGCCGGTGGCATGACGCCGTGGGGACCCGAGGTGAAGCCCTGGCTTTGGGCCACGCGGAGCTTATCGTAAATCCAGTTGTGCTTGGGATACCAGGGCCAGGCATCAAAATCATCGGTCGCAATCAGGACGTTGTCCGGGCAGGGGATGTTCTCGAAATACTGGTCACGCCAGGGATCACGTTCGCAGATGGGCATGGCGGGGAGCCTCTTTTGAGCAAATTCCTATACAAAAGTCCTGACGCCGTGATCGGCTCCGGCGCTGGCCTTTTGCCGCATTTGCTCTAGCAGAGCCCTGCTGACACGCAATGGCAGCAGGGTTCACTTCTATTTGATACTTACTTGATTTCCCAGGTGAAGTTCACATCCACGGCGATCACCTGCTCGCCCTGGGCGATGGGCACATCGGCGGAGGCGGCTTCAGCGCGCATGGTTTTGAAAACGGGCTGGGGCGGCTGGTATCCGCCGCCTTCGGAGAGCGAAATGATCTGCCCCAGCGTCACGCCGCTGGCGGCGGTGTAGACCTGAGCCTTGTGCACGGCGTCTGCCACTGCAAGCTTGCGGGCCTCGTCGGTTGCGGCTTCGGGTTTTGAGACCTGGAATGACACGCCGTTGATCTGATTGGAACCCGACGAAACGACCTGGTCCAGCACTGCGCCCAGACTATCGAGCTCGCGTACGGTGACCAAGACACTATTGGAAACATCATAGCCTGCGACCTTGGGCGGCTGGGCGTTGTTCTGGCCGTAGTCATAGCGCGGGTTCACCGAGAAATTCGACGTCTGGATATCGCGTGCTTCTATGCCGGCTGCGGTCAGCGATGCCATGACTCCTTGCATGGCCCTTGTATTGGCATCGAGGGCCTCGCGCGCCGTGGCGGCGGAACTCATCACGCCCAAGGTGACGATGGCGAGGTCGGGCGCCATGCGCACTTCGCCATGGCCGGAAAGGGAAATACTGCGGACCAGTTTTACGTCATCGGCGAGTGCGGGAGTGCAGCCCGAGGCGGCAAGGGTCAAGGCGCTGGCGGCGAAGAGGGTCTTTAACATTTTAAACAGGCTCCCGATGAAATTCCGGCTGATGTGGCGAAGAATTGCGGCTGGAGTGTGTTGGTGTCAGGCGACAGGCGGCGGCTGGCCGGGCACATTCGGGAGGGCGGGATCGATGCAAGCCCAGTCCGGGGCTTTATCCGTCCAGATGGTCATTTGCGGCCTCATGAGATTTGGATCATCCAACGCGCCGGCGCGGATGAAGGTCAGGTGCGGCCGGGCTTCGGCCTTGCTGAAGAGCTGCGTTCCGCAACTCTGGCAAAATCCGCGCTGCATGCGGTTGCCACTGTCGGCTGTGCTTCCATACCAGCTTATGTTGCCCTCGACGGAAAGCGAGTCGGAGCGGAAGCACGCTCATGGCGCCGTTTCCGGCGCCGAGATACCGGCAGACGCGGCACCAGCAGACTCGCGCCGCCATTGGCGCCGAGGTTACCGAAAAGCGCACGGACTTGCACAGGCATCCGCCGGATGTGGTCATGGATCATACCTTTCAATCACCCCTGCAGGATAGCGCTGGCGAGACTGGCCTTGCAAGGCGCCGTATCAGTTGGAAGGGGTCTCGACGCGATCCAGGTAACTGGACAACTCGCCCACCCATTTGCGGGAGGCTTCATTGTCGAAGCTCTCGGCGGCGAGTTGAAGCGCGGCGCCGATGTCGGTGATTGCCTGGAAGCCAAACATGCCGCCGGAGCCGCTCATGTTGTGTCCGAGAATTGTTACGGTTTCAAAATCAACGCGGTCCAGGGCTTCGCCGATGTCGATGACGTTCTGCCGGCAGTTCTGCAGGTAAGCGGGAACTTGCTTGGCAATGCCGGGTATCAAAAGGGGAAGTGCCGCTTCCTCCAGCGCGGATGGCGAAGCCGGGCTCGAATGTTCCCTGATCGCTTGCAACAATACTTCCTGCTTGATCGGCTTGGTCAAAAAGGCCGTGCAGCCTGCGGCCAGACACATTTCCCGGTCGCCTTTCAAGGCGGAGGCGGTGAGGGCGATGATCGGCGTGGGGGGCCTGCCATTTTCACGTTCCCAAGCGCGGATTTTCCGCGTCGCGGTCAGGCCGTCCATGACCGGCATCTGCCGGTCCATGAGGACAATGTCATAGGGCTTGGCGGCGAACATCTCACAGGCGATGGCCCCTGTTTCGGCGATTTCGACCTGGTACGGCGTATTCTCAAGATAGGCCGTGGTGACGAGGCAGTTGTCGGGCGAATCCTCCGCCAGAAGAATCCGCAGGGGCGCCAGAGGCAATTGAGGGTCTGAGCCGGTCAGCACGGCGCCGCGCAAGGTGGCCCCGGCCCATTTCTCGAAGGGCACGGAGAAAGCAAACACGCTGCCCTCACCTACCACGCTTTCAACCCAGATGCGCCCGCCCATCAACTCCACCAGTCTCTTTGAAATCGTGAGTCCCAGGCCGGTGCCGCCGAAGCGGCGCGTGGTTGAGGTGTCGGCTTGCGTGAAGCGTTCAAACACCCGGTCCAGCTTGTCGACGGGAATGCCGATGCCGGTATCCGAGACCGTGAAGCGCAGGATTGGTGCTTGTGTGTCCGGTTCCAGCGTTACGTGGAGGGATACCTTGCCCTTTTCGGTGAATTTGACCGCATTGCCGATCAAGTTGAGCAGCACCTGGCGGAGCCGCGTGGGATCGCCCACAAGGTCGCCCGGCACGTTCGGCGCTATCTCGCAGACCAGCGGCAGGCCTTTTTCATGGGCCCGGGCAGCCACCATTTCGATCACGATCTCCAGTTGATCCATCAATGAGAAGCCGGTGCGTTCCAGTTCGAGCTGCGAGGCTTCGACTTTTGAAAGATCGAGAATATCATTGATGAGATTGAGCAGGTTGTCGCCGGCGCGGCGGAAAACCTGCACATATTTTTCCTGCTCGGGTGTGAGCGTCGTCTTCGCAAGCAGGTCGGCGATGCCCATGATGGCATTCATGGGGGTGCGGATTTCGTGGCTCATGCTCGCCAGGAAGTCCGACTTGGTGCGGCTGGCGCTCTCGGCCACGGCCTTGGCCTGTTTCAGTTCCATCTCCACCCGCTTGCGCTCGGTCACGTCGCGCGCCGCGGCGAAGACGCCCTGCAACTTGCGGTTCCGGTCGTAAAAGGTGGTGGCGTTGTAGGAAACAACGGTTTGCTTGCCGTCGCGGGCCCGCGCCGTGAGCTCGTAGTCAGTGACCGATTTTTCGCGAAGCACGCGCTTGATGCCCGCTTCGGCCCGGTCCGGATCGGTGAAATAGTCCTTGAACGGCGCGCCGATCAGTTCATCGCGGGTACAGCCGGTGAGCTGCTCCATCTGCTTGTTGACGTCCGAGATGATGCCGGAGGGATCGGTGGTCATCAGCGCGTCGATGTTGGATTCAATCAGCGAGCGGGTGTAAAACTGCTGGTCGCGCAGGCGCTGGTCGGATTTCTTTTGCTCTTCTTCGACCAGCTTGCGCGCCGTATTGTCGGTGCCGATCAGCAGATAGCCGATGATGGCGCCCTGCGCATCGCGCAGCGCCGTCACCGACACGACTGCCGGAAACCGGCTGCCATCCTTGCGGATGTAGATCAGTTCGTAAATGTCCTCGATGCCGCGCGAGGCCTTGAAGACCAGGGCCTCGAAGCCTGGCGTGATCGGAGTGGCAAGCTCCACGCTCAGCGCCTGGGCCCGCGCGATCAGCTCCTGCGGATCGGAAATGTCGGCCGGTGTGATCTTGTTCATCACTTCGGCTGCCGTATAACCCAGCATGCGCTCGGCGCCGACGTTGAAGATCTGGATCACACCCTTCGCGTCAGTGGCGATGCTGGAAAAGTTGGCGCTGTTAAAAATCGCGCTCTGCAAGGCGCCCGCCTTGAGCAGCGCTTCTTCCGCCTGCTTGCGCGCCGTATTGTCGGTGCCGATCAGCAAATAGCCGATGATGATGCCTTGCGCATCGCGCAGCGCCGTGACCGAGACCACCGCCGGAAAGCGGCTGCCATCCTTGCGGATATAGGTCAGCTCGTAAATGTCCTCTATGGCGCGCGAGGCCTTGAACACCAGGGCTTCGAAGCCCGGCGTGATCGGGGTTGCGAGTTCGACGCTCAGCGCCTTGGCGCGCGCGATCAATTCCTGCGGATCGGAAATGTCGGCGGGGGTGATCTTGTTCATCACTTCCGCCGCGGTGTAACCCAGCATGCGCTCGGCGCCGACGTTGAAAATCTGGATGACGCCTTTTGAATCGGTGGCGATGCTGGAGAAATTGGCGCTGTTGAAAATCGCGCTCTGCAGGGCGCCGGCCTTGTCAGCACCCTCCGCGAGGAGCTTGGTGAATATGTCGGGAGACTTCAAACTGGCGCTGCGAGCAGCTCTTTCATGGAGTCGTTGAGCTGTGTCGGCGTATAGGGCTTCTGCATGAAGCGGGCGCCGTCGACAAACAAGGCTCTCATTTTGTTGGTGACTGAACTGCCGGTGGTGTAAAGCACTCGCAATTCCGGACGAAGCATGATCGCCTGCCGGGCGAGCTCAAACCCGCCCGAGACGTTGGATTTGAGGCGGATATCGGTAAAGAGCCCGTCGATAGGCTGCGGCGATTGCAGATGGGCAAGCGCTTCATCCGGATCACTGGCTGCAAGTGTTTGGTGGCCCAGATCCTGAAGCATTATCTCTGTCACGGCCCGGATAAACACTTCATCGTCGACAATCAGTATTGTGGCCATCAATTTCTTTCTGTCAGGGCAACCTTCGTGGGATTGCCAGACTGGTTTATGGGCCCACGGGAATAGCTGCGTATGACGCACGAAACGCCGAACGCGGGTTAAAGTTCCAGAAGATTTCAAATTCGAATGGACGCCCGATTGTTGCTTCAGATCACGATTTATGCTTTGTCGCGCAGGACCGGTCAGAGGGGACCATCTCAAACCGGGACAGTCCGTTAAGACCCGTTAACAAATTCTGCGCAAAAATGTGGCATGTTGCACAAGTGATTCGCATTCCGCGAATGGAGGGGTAACATGGACATGTTCGGACACGTAAAAAACGTTGTGCGTGAGTTAATCGACATCAGTCTCGTGCTTATTGCTTTGGCAATCGTGTTGTCGGTTCTTGTGGGCGGCACGCTGCCGTTCTTCGGTAATGTCGTAACCAACCTGACAGACCTAGTGGGCAAGCTCGGTTCGAATGGCCTCGTGGGCCTTATCGTTCTCGGTGTAATTCTGTGGCTGCTTTCGAGCCGCAGCAGCACTGCTGTCGCGCGTAAGTAATTCAAGGCGCGGAGGCGGCTTTCTTGCCGCCTTCGCACATTTGCTGTCATGCTTGATCAGATAACGGATTTTCTCCGGATCGTAATCACCTTGCTGTTCCAGCTTGTGCTCGCGACGGTCTTGGTCGCGCTGCTCATGGGCGAGGCCGCCGGGGGCTTTGTGACTTCGGTTTATGGAAATGTCAAGGATCTGTTGACATCGCTCAATCCGGCCGCAGTCGCGGTGGCGGCGGTGCTTTATCTTTTCTGGCAACTGCACAGAAACCGCATCGCCTGATTTCTCGAAAGAAACAAAGATTCCTCACCCTGAGGTGCCTTGGCGCGAGCCAAGGCCTCGAAGGGCTGGCGGACGTGGATAATGGTGCTTCGAGGCATCGCAAAAGCGATGCACCTCAGCATGAGGGTCGCTTGTAATTACCTGAACGGCGGCTCGTCGAAGCTGCGCAGCTTTCTGGAATGAAGCTGCGAGAGTTCGCCGCGCATGCGGTCAAGGGCAGCCAAACCAATCATCAGATGTTCGCTCACGGCGCGGTCGTAAAAGGCGTTGGCGGCGCCCGGCAGCTTGATTTCACCGTGGAGCGGCTTGTCGGAAACGCAGAGCAGGGTGCCGTAGGGCACGCGGAAGCGGTAGCCCTGGGCGGCCACTGTGCCTGACTCCATATCCACCGCAATGGCGCGCGACAGGTTGATGCGCTTCCTCTCCTGGGTCCAGCGCAGTTCCCAGTTGCGGTCATCATTGGTCACCACGGTTCCGGTGCGCAGCCTTGATTTCAGCGCGTCACCGCTTTCGCCGGTCACCGCCGCTGCCGCCTGCTGCAGGGCCACCTGCACTTCGGCCAGAGCGGGGATGGGAATTTCCGGCGGCACCACATCGTCCAGAATGCCATCCTGGCGGAGATAACCGTGGGCCAGCACGTAATCGCCGATACGCTGGGATTGGCGCAAGCCCCCGCAATGGCCGATCATCAACCAGCAATGGGGGCGGAGCACGGCCAGATGATCGGTCATGGTTTTCGCGTTGGATGGGCCCACGCCAATGTTGACGAGGGTGACACCGCCGCCCATGCCATCCTTTTTCTTGAGGTGGTAGGCCGGCATCTGGTAGCGGTGCCAGAGCGAGCCCTCGATAATTTTTGCGACCGTTGCGGAATCCATGCCCCGCACGATGGTGCCGCCGCCGGGAAGGTGCAGCGATTCGTAGGCGCCGTTCGCGGCAAGTTGTTCTACTCCCCAGACGATGAACTGGTCGACATAACGGTGGTAGTTGGTGAGCAATATCCATGGCTGCATGTCGCGCCAATCGGCGCCGGTATAATGCTGGACACGCTTGAGGGAATAATCCACCCGGACCGCGTCGAACATTGCAAGCGGCAGGGGGTGGGCCGGCATGTGGTCCCAATTGCCGTCGGCGATTTCGTCGCCTACCAGATCAAGGCGGGGCACGGGGAAATGGAGCGCCAGCTCCGCGGCCTTGGTGTTTTCGCCGCCAAGGTCATCGCCCTTGTCGAGGACATAGGGGTAGGGGATTTCCTGGAGGGAAACACCCACCTGGATGGTGGCGGCATAGTCCTTCACCAGATAGGAAAGCTGGTCCACGAGATAGCGGCGGAAATGGGCGGGTTGGGTTATGGTTGTCACATAGGTGCCGGGGCCCTGGAATTTGGCGAAGGCGCGTGAGATCGAAGGATGCACCCCCTGGGACTCATAGGTCACGCGCAATTGGGGGTAGCAAAAACTGCTGCGCTCGTCGGCCGTTGGGGCCTGACGGGTGGCAAAATAGCGTTCCAGGCATGATTTCAGGCTTGCGGTGGCCTTGGCGTGGAGCTCAATAAGCTGGTCTACGGCAGCCTGGGGGGTAAGATTCTGGGTCAACATCATCTGGCCTATAGCACAGACGCGCGAATTGCTGTAGCCACTGCGTCGGCGTGGGGGCCTGTAGCTCAATGGTTAGAGCTGACGGCTCATAACCGTCTGGTTCCGGGTTCAAATCCTGGCGGGCCCACCACGCCGAATTTCCCATTGATTAGCCCCGCACAACGGAACAAACGGCTGCTTCGTCCGTTTGAGAATGTCATAGCCGCGTGCACGGTCGCGGCGCTGTGCAGAACAAGGAAAACGTAAAATGCGGCCACTGCCTGCCAAAGTATTCAGGGAGAGCATTTTGCGAACACCGGGGAGCCAGGATATGGCGAACGGCCTGATCATTTTCCTGGCGGCATGCGCAATCCTCTATTACGGCCAGTCTATCCTGATCCCGATCGTCCTTGCCATCCTGCTGTCACTGCTTCTTGCGCCGTGTGTGAAGCTCCTGCAGGCGGTCCGGATTCCGAAGTCAGCGGCCATTGTCAGCGTTGTCTGCATCGCATTTGCCATCCTGTTCGCAATGACGGCGGTTCTTGCCACGAACCTCACGCGCCTGGCGGGCGATCTTCCGCAATACGAGAGCACTCTGCGTGAAAAGGCGCGGAGCCTGAAATTCGCCACATCGGGCGGCGGCACCATCGAAAAGGCTGCCAATGTGCTCAAGGACCTACAGGTTGAGCTGCAGCAGCCGCAACAAACTCTCAATGCCAACAATTCGAGCAAGCCCATTCCGGTGGAAATACGTGAGACCAATTTTGGCCCCCTCGATCCGGTGATCACGGCGGTTGCGATCCTGATTCATCCGCTGACCCAGTTTGGCATCGTCCTGCTGATGGTGGTGCTCATTCTTTTCAACCGTGAGGACTTGCGGAACAGGCTCATCCGGCTCGCAGGCACGGGCGATATCCACCGGACGACCACGGCGCTTGATGACGCCGGCCAGCGGTTGAGCCAGCTTTTTACAACGCAAATCCTCATCAACGGCCTGACGGGAACCTTCATCGGTTTGGCCCTTGCCTTCATCGGCATCCCGGGGGCCATTTTGTGGGGCGTGCTGACCGCGGTCATGCGCTTCGTTCCCTATGTAGGCACGTTTCTCTCGGCGGTGTTTCCGGTCATCATCGCGGCCGCCATCGGGGAAGGGTGGAGTTTGGCGTTCATCACGATTGCCATCATTTTCGCGGTTGAAATCATTGTCGGGCAGGCGCTCGAGCCCTTGTTCTTCGGCAAGATGACGGGGCTTTCGACATTCGCCATTGTTGCTTCGGCAGCGTTCTGGGCGGCGCTATGGGGCCCCATCGGCCTCATCCTCGCCACCCCGCTCACCGTCGGCCTGCTAGTTATCGGGCGCAACATCGAATCGTTGAAATTCTTTGACGTTCTTCTCGGAAGCGAGCCGGTGCTCACGCCGCAACATGCGTTTTACCAGCGCCTGCTCGCGGTCGATCCGCTCGAAGCTGCCGAACAGGCGGAGCCCTATCTCAAGGACGAAAAGCTCGACAGCTTCATCGACGAGGTTGCTATTCCAGGGTTGATGCTTGCCAATCACGATCACCTTCGCGGCGTCCTGACTGTGGAGAGGCAAACGATTGTGGCCCATTCCTTTTCCGAAATGCTTGATGAAGTCTGGCCGGAAGACACGCAAGAGGACACGGCCGCACCGGTACTTCTTGTCTCCGCCCACGGTCCGCTCAACTTTGCGGCGACGCTGGCCTTCTCGGCGCATTTGAAAACAAAAAATATTCCCCATGCCATGCTCCCGGAAGACGCCATTGCACCGGGCAAGTTTCCGCAAATCGACATGGCCAAGGTCGGGTTTGTCTGCCTGTGCTATTTGACGGCGCCAACCGAAGCAAAACACAAATATGTGCTGCGGAGGCTGACCTCGCTGGCTAGATCGGCCCGCGTGCTCAGCGTAACCTGGGAGGGCGCGGGAGACAATGCCGACCTTCTCAGCCCCGCCAACGCCGCAGCGCTTTTGCCCGTCAAAACCGTGAAACTGGAAGAGGACAAGGAAACACTTGATCCGGATTTGGGCGTGGCAGTGCCGGCCTGATCCCAGGACAGTAAAACTTGCGAAGGGTGTCGAATCAGATCATGCCACTGGGGCTGCGACACGGATGCGGCACTCAACTTTGCGGGAGGCAAAAATGGATTTGGTCGGAATTCTCATTTTACTGTTGATCGGCGCTATCGCAGGCTGGCTGGCGGGACAAATCATGAAGGGCGGCAGCTTCGGCCTGCTTGGCGATATCATTGTGGGTATTATCGGCGCAGCCATTGCCAGCTTCCTTTTGCCAAGGCTGGGGATCGTGATCGGAGGCGGCATCCTTGGGGCAATCATCAATGCCACCATCGGCGCTTGCATATTGCTGTTCGTTTTCCGGCTGGTCAGGCGTGGCTGAAACGTGAGCCGCAATCTGCTCTACGCCATCTGCGCGGTCTTCGCCGTGGCCGTCCTCGTGTTGGGTTATGTGGTCTACGAGGACCGGCAAAAGGCCAAGGGGGTTGAGATCAAGATTGATGACAACGGCATTTCCATTCAGGGGAATTGATCCAGGAGCTTGCTTTGTTCAGCGGTTCGCCCGATGGGTGGAAGGGGCGAGGCGGGTGGCCATCACCTTGTCGATCCTCTTGCCGTCAAGATCGATGACTTCAAAACGGTATCCCCTGTCTTCAAAGACTTCGCCCACTTTGGGAAGGTGCCCCAGGCTGTTGAGGACATAGCCGGCCACGGTCTGGAAATCCGGTTTGGACGTGAAATGCAGCCGCAGTTTTTCCTGAAGGGATTCGATGGGTGTCCCACCCGCAATGAGCCAAGACCCGTCAGCGCGTTCCGAAAACTCCGGTTCCGTTTCCCTCCGCTCCTCCCGGAAATTGCCAACAATGGCCTCCAGTATGTCTGCCGTTGTGACAATCCCCTCGAAGTGCCCATACTCGTCATAGACGAGGCCGAAATGGACCTCGGATTCCTTGAGGATGTTCACGATGTCCAGGGCGTCGAATGATTCCGGGATAACTGGCGCCTTTTTCACCAATTGCCTGATGCTTTTGATTTTTCTGCGTGTGGCGGCGGCGGTCAAATCCTTGACTTGCAGGACACCGACAATGTTCTCCGGCGAATCCTTGTAGACTACAAAACGCGAATGCCCGGTCTTTGCGATCAACTTGCCAACGTCGGCGGGCGAGGAGGCAATGTCGAGCATCCGGACATCGGCGCTCGGGATCATCACGGATTTTGCCGGACGGTCGCCCAGCTTCATCACGCCCGCGATCATCGTTCTTTCCTCCGGCTCGATAACGCCGGCCGATTCGGCTTCAGCAATCAGCGAATGGATTTCGGCATCGGTGACTGTGTCATTGCGGGCGCCGCCCTTGCCGAGCGCCAACAGCACGAGATTTCCCGAGCGGTTGAGGAACCATACAATGGGCGATGCGATCTTGGCCAGCAGCGTCATGGCGGGAGCCACGAGGCAGGCAATCCTCTCGGGATTGCGCAGGGCAATCTGCTTGGGCACAAGCTCGCCGATGATGAGCGAGAGATAGGTGATAAGGCTGATGACGATGCCATAGCCGAGGGCTTCCGAGATGGGTTCCGAAAGTCCGAACCCGCGGAACCAAAGCGACGTGCGTTGCCCCAAGGCAGCTCCCGAGACAACGCCCGCCATGATGCCGATAAGCGTGATTCCGATCTGAACGGTGGAGAGGAAACGGCCGGGATCGGAGGCCAGCACCAGGGCGCGTTTCGCCCCGGCGACGCGCTGTTCCGCCAGGGCGCGGAGCTTCGGCATGCGCGAGGACGCAATCGCAAGTTCGGACATTGCAAGAAGGCCATTTAGAACTGTCAGGGCGACAACGAGAAGGATTTCAAAATAGGCCATGGGTGATTGATGATCTCCGGTTTGCGATTGCCACGACCCTAGCACGAATACATGTCGTAAAATGGTTGACAGGCGCATATCATAATTTGACAAAGCCTGCCAGAAAGGCTGTCTTAATTGTCTTTCTTTTGAGGGGTTTGCGATGAAGACGGGATTTAACCTGCTGCTCTGGACGGGGCATGTCACGGCAGAGCATACGGGCATTTTGAAAGGCATCAAGAAAGCCGGCTACGACACGGTGGAAATCCCGATCTTCGAAGGCACCCCTGATTACTTCGCCAGGCTTGGCGAGCAGCTTGACAAGATCGGCCTTGAACGCAGCATCGTGAGCGTGATCGGCCCTTCGGGAAAAAATCCACTTTCGCCGGACAAGGCGGCGCGGGCGGCGGCGGTGGATTACACCAAATGGGTGATTGATTGCACGAAGGCGCTGGGAGCCAAGACCATCGCAGGGCCGATGCATTCGGAGATCGGCTATTTCACCGGCAATGGCGCAACGGCAGCTGAAACCAAGCGCGGCGTTTCCTTCCACCGCAAGGTGGGCGACTATGCGGCCAGACACGATATCCGTTTCGCGCTCGAGGCGCTCAACCGCTTTGAATGTTATTTCCTCAACACCATGCAGCAGCTTGCGGACTATCTCGACGAGGTGGACCATCCGGCAATCAAGGGCATGTATGACACCTTCCATGCCAATATCGAGGAGAAGGATCCGGTGGCGGCGATCAAGGTCATCAGGAAGCATATGATCCATGTGCATATTTCGGAGAATGACCGGGGCACGCCGGGCAAGGGCCATGTGCCGTGGGCGGCGACTTACAAGGCGCTTCGGGCGGCGAAGTATGACGGCTGGATCACCATCGAGGCGTTCGGCCGGTCGCTTCCGGCGCTGGCGGCGGCGACGCGCGTCTGGCGGGATTTCTTTCCGTCGCAGGACAGCGTTTATCTCGACGGCATCAAGCAAATGAAAGCCGGCTGGGCCCGCGCGAAGTGAGCTGAGGGTGGGTAAAGTCTACATCATCG
The DNA here is from genome assembly GCA_038251095.1 of Hyphomicrobiales bacterium. Classification (GTDB taxonomy): domain Bacteria; phylum Pseudomonadota; class Alphaproteobacteria; order Rhizobiales; family Aestuariivirgaceae; genus Aestuariivirga. The sequence goes on along the minus strand of JBBSBQ010000007.1, from coordinate 96,040 downwards.
GCACGCTGGACACCAAGGAGGCGGAGCTACGCTATGCCAGGCGCCGGGCCGAGAAGGCTGGCGCCAAAGTCGTGCTGGTTGATGTCTCCACGACGCCGAGCAAGGCAAAGGCCGACGTGAGCGCGCGTGAGGTTGCACGGCATCATCCCAAAGGCGAGGCGGCGGTGCTGGGTCTTGCGGACCGGGGCGCAGCCGTAGGGGCCATGGCGGAAGCGCTGTCGCGGTTCATGGTCAGCCGCAAGGATGTGGGCGCGGTGCTTGGGCTTGGCGGCTCAGGCAATACGGTTATCGTGACCACCGCCATGCGGGCCCTGCCGGTGGGCGTTCCCAAGCTGATGGTCTCGACGGTGGCTTCGGGAAATGTGGCGCCCTATGTGGGGCCTTCGGACATTGCCATGATGTATGCGGTTGTCGATGTGGCGGGGCTCAACGCAATTTCACGCAAGGTGATTGCCAATGCGGCCCATGCGGTGGCGGGCATGGCGCTCAATACGGTGAAGCGCGAGAAGGCCGACAAGCCGGGGGTTGGCCTCACGATGTTTGGCGTAACCACGTCTTGCATCACGCAGATCCGCGCCCGGATTGAGAAGGAATTTGGATGCTTCGTCTTCCACGCCACAGGCACGGGCGGGCAATCCATGGAGAAGCTGGTGGACTCGGGGCTGCTGGAAAGCGTTATCGATATCACCACAACGGAAGTGGCCGATCATTTGTTCGGCGGTATTTTACCGTGCACGGAGGATCGTATCGGCTCCATCATCCGCACGAAAATTCCTTATGTGGGATCGGTTGGCGCGGTCGACATGGTGAATTTCGGAGCGCGGGACACGGTGCCGAAATCGTTCGAGGGCCGCAAATTTTATATCCATAATCCGCAGGTGACCTTGATGCGGACAACGCCGGCGGAAAATCACGCTATTGGCAAGTGGATTGTAGACAGGCTCAACCGCATGACGGGGCCGGTACGATTCTTGCTGCCGCTGAAGGGCGTGTCGGCCATTGATGCGGCGGGACAGCCGTTCCATGATGCGGAAGCGGACGCCGCAGTTTTTGCGGCCATCCGCGAGGGCTGGGTTCCGGCGCGCAACCGGAAGCTTGTGGAAATCGATGCCCATATCAACGATCCTGCCTTTGCGGCAGAGGCCGTCAAACAATTCAAAGCGATAGTGTGAGGACAGATGGCGCGGATTGAACGCAAGGTACTGCTGGAGAAATTTCGCGGCATGATTGCCAAGCGGCAGCCGATTATCGGCGGCGGGGCGGGCACGGGGCTTTCAGCCAAATGCGAGGAAGCAGGCGGGATTGACCTGATCGTCATCTATAATTCCGGGCGCTACCGCATGGCGGGGCGGGGTTCGCTTGCTGGCCTTTTGGCCTATGGCAATGCCAATGACATCGTGCAGGAAATGGGGCGCGAAGTGCTGCCTGTCGTGAAGCATACGCCGGTTCTGGCGGGGGTGAACGGCACGGACCCCTTTGCGATCATGGATCACCTGCTTGATCACTTGAAGGCGCTGGGCTTTTCGGGGGTGCAGAATTTTCCGACAGTCGGGCTGTTTGACGGCATATTCCGCAAGAACCTGGAAGAGACCGGCATGGGCTATGGACTTGAGGTTGACATGATCCGGAAGGCCCATGAGCGCGACATGCTGACCACGCCTTACGTGTTTTCCGCCGATGAGGCTGTAGCGATGACGAAGGCGGGGGCCGACATGATTGTTCCGCACATGGGGCTCACCACGGGCGGCAGCATCGGGGCGGAAACCTCACTGAAGCTGGCGGACTGCCCGGCGATCATCGACGAATGGGCCGAAGCGGCAAAACGCATCCGGAAAGATGTTATGCTGATCTGCCATGGCGGGCCGATATCCTCGCCGGATGATGCTTCCTATATCCTGAAGAACACCAAGAATGTCCACGGGTTCTACGGGGCGAGTTCGATGGAGCGCCTGCCCACGGAAGTGGCACTGACCAATCAGACCAAAGCCTTCAAAAAAATTTCATTCTAGGGAGAGACGAATGGCACGGGCCTATGCGAGCAGGATCATCAAGGCGCCGGTCGAAACGGTCTGGAGCGTGGTGCGCAATTTCAACGGGCTGCCGGCCTGGGCGGTGGGCATTGTCGATTCAAAAATCGAGGGCGGGCTGGACGCCGATGTGGTGGGCTGCGTACGCTCGTTTCATACGGCGGACGGCACCCATATCCGCGAACGCCTGCTCACCTTTGATGATGCGCGCTACAGCTTCACCTATAATTTCGAGAAGCCCGCTTTTCCGGTGAAGAACTATATTGCCACCCTGCGGCTTATGCCGGTGACCCATGGCGAGGCCACCTTCATTGAGTGGGAAGCCATGTTCGACGAGGCGCCGGGCGAGGAAGGAAAGTATGTGAAGATCATTTCCCATGATGTTTTTGCCGGAGGTCTCAAAGCGCTGGGGGAGAAAATCAAGCGCGAGAAACTGCAGAAGCCGGAAGGCAGCGTGCGCTGGAAGGCGTGGGCGCCCAACAAGGTGTGGACCTCGCGGGTGATCAAGGCGCCTGCCGAGCAGGTGTGGAGCAAGATGCGGGATTTCGCCGGAATGGGCGCCTGGCACGGCGACATCGCAAAGATGCACATGCTCAAGAAGGCGCGGCCCGACAAGGTGTCCGGGGTGCGGGATTTCTATTTCGGCACAGGGCATCTGAACGAGGAACTGCTGCATCTCTGCGACCTTACGCGCTCGTTTTCCTACCGCATTACCAAATGCGAAATCCCCTGGATGAATTATGTCTCGGGGCCAAGGCTGTGGCCGGTGACCGCCGACAACACCACGTTCGGCGTGTGGACCGGCGACTGGGTGGCCAGCCCGCAGGATGACCTCACGCTCATTCCGGGCACGGAGGAAAATGTCTACCAGCGGGCCTTTGCCGAGCTGGAGAAGAATTTTTTCGGGAAGAAGTGACCTATTCCCCTCTCCCTTGTGGGGGGGGGGAATGGAAATTTAATCCTTGACACTATATTCCTAGAATGTCTAGTATGTTCCTGTTTTGTACTTTGAGGTAGGAATCACCATGGACTGGGACTTGGCCCTCAAAGGCAACAGTGAAGCGCTGAAAGGTATAGTTAAAGTGCTTTTCGCCCTGTTGGGGCTTGACGGCACAGAGGCGGCTTCGCGGATTCCACGCTCCCTCCACAGTGCCGTGCTGGGGTTCTAAGACCCGCCGAAACCGCTGTCCGGCGTCTCATTGTCATTGCGGCGCGCGGTGTTGTGGTGAAGCTTGTTCCCTCGCGTCCTATGCCGGCGGGGAAAGTCATCGGGAAGGGCGGTGGAAATTCAATTCCTTCCTTCCGGCTCTACGATCCGCGGAAACGTATGAAGCCTGTGCGGGCCATGAAATTCACCCGGCTAGTCCCGCACATTCATTTCTTTCCGCATGATCCCCGGATTTCAGCCCCGTTTCCGGCCCCCTGGCCGCTGGTCGTTTCCCCGCCGCCGCCTGATGGCCGGGTCAGCGCAAACCGCCTCCACCGCAGGTTAAAGGCCCTAAAGCTCGCCCTCGATGAACTTCCGCGCCAGGTCAAACGTCTCGTCCGCTGGCAGCAGAGGCGGAAAGCCGCGCCAGATCCGAAATCCACCTTGCCGCTCCGGCCCGGCCATCCGCCGGGCCACCGCCGGAGGCCCATTCATGAGGTCGACGAAGTGCTCGTCGAATGCGACGACCTCGCCTGGGAGGCGATGAAACCCGACACCTCCTGAGATAAATCGTCCGTTTACAGATTAATATGACAACCGCACATTTCTGTCGTCCCGGCGAAAGCCGGGACCCAGACTCATGACCAATGCACATGCTGAAAGCCTGGGCCCCGGCTTTCGCCGGGGTGACAGAACTTATGGAAGCTTGAGCCGGAATGACTGACGCTGGCTCGTCAGTCGGTATGAAAAACATTTTCCATCACCGCCCACCAGTCGCCGGGCTTGCGGGTGTCGTAGGGCACCTGCATGGGATCGGTGATGTCCCACCATTCCTGCATGCGCGGGGCCTTCTTTATCTTTTCCATGTCAGCCTTGAAATCGGTGCCGTGGTATTCCCAGTAGGCGAAGAGAATGTTTTCCGGCTCCTTCAGGAAGATCGTGTAGTTCCTGATATGCGAGTCTGAAATGGCTTTGAGGATTTCGGGCCAGACGGCGGCGTGGATGCGCTTATATTCGGGGATGACTTCCGGCTTCACCTTGATGATCTGCGCCATTCTTTCCATGTGCCGTTTCCCTCTCTTACGGCCATTGACCGCCCTCGGTTTTGCATGGAAAGATTACCGGACAGCGAGAGGGAAACAATGGCCGAGTGGATAAAAAGATTCAGCCTTGCGGGAAAAACCGCACTGGTCACGGGCGCCACGAAGGGCATCGGATTTGAAACCTGCAAGGTGCTAGCCGATGCCGGGGCCGACATCGCGGCGGTTGGGCGCGATAGGGCGGGGCTCGCGGAAGTTGCCGCGGCGGTCAAGCGCATCGGTCGCAAATGCTTTGCCATTGAAGCTGATCTTGCAAGCCCGGATGAGCCGGTGGCTGCAGCACGGGCGGCGCTGAAGGAATTCGGCGTCATCGATATCCTGGTCAACAATGCCGGGGTTGCCCTCATCGCGCCGCTGCTCTCTGCCTCGGTCGCCGATTGGAATACGACCATGGCGGTCAACCTGCGGGCACCTTTCCTGATTGCGCGGGAACTGGCGCCCCAGATGATCGCAAGGAAAGCCGGAAAAATCATCAATGTGTCTTCCCAGGCAGGGATTATCGCGGTTGATGATCACGGGGCCTACAGTTCCTCCAAGGGCGGCCTCAACATGCTGACCAAGGCCATGACGGTTGAATGGGCCAAGCACAATATCCAGATCAATTCGGTTTGCCCCACAGTCATCCTCACCCCCATGGGCGAAAAGAACTGGGGTAGCCCGGAGAAATCCGCACCCATGCTGGCCAAGATTCCGGCCGGGCGCTTCGGCAAGCCGGTCGAAGTGGCAGACATGATTCTCTACCTAGCATCTTCGGCGTCCGACCTTGTCTGCGGCCAGGACATTCTCATCGACGGCGGCTATACGGCGCTCTAGTAGGTGGCGCGGCCACCGGAGAGATCAAACACAGCGCCGGTGGAGAAGGAACTTTCCTCGCTTGCCAGCCAGCAGATGAGGCTTGCCATTTCATCCACTGTGCCGAAGCGGCCCTTGGGAATTTTCGACAGCATGAAGTCGATGTGGGTTTGCGGCATCTGGTCGAAGATGGGAGTGCGCACGGCGGCGGGCGTGACGGCGTTCACGGTGATATTATACTTGGCCAATTCCTTGCCCAGCGACTTGGTGAGGCCGATGACGCCGGCCTTTGAAGCGGAATAGCCGGAGGCATTGGGGTTACCCTCCTTGCCGGCGATGGAAGCGATGTTGACAATGCGGCCGTAGTTCTGCGCCACCATGACCGGCGCCACGGCGCGGTTGCAATAGAAGGTACCGTTCAGGTTGATGTCGATCACCTGTTTCCAGCCATCAATGGGAAATTCGAGAAGCGGCACGGTGGGGCCGGTGATGCCGGCGCTGTTCACCAGAATGTCGATGCCGCCGATCTGCCTGATGGTTTCCTTCACGGCTTTTTCAACCGAGGCGTAATCGGAAATATCGACCTTGATGCCGCCGTTGAGATCCCAGACTGCGACCTTGCCGCCTTCCGCCGCAAGGCGTTTGGCGACAGCCTCGCCGATGCCCGATGCGCCGCCCGTCACAACTGCCCGCCGGCCTGCAAATCTCATGGTTTGATCTTCCAGTTTTTCATTTTTTGAAGTGTGTCGTCGAATGAAACGATCCCGGCGTCTGAGCCCAGCCCGGTGGCCACGAGCCCGGCGGAAGCCTGGGCGAAGCGAAGCGCCGTTTCGGTGTCCATCCTATGATGCAAAGCTGTAATGAAGCCCGCATCAAAGGCATCGCCGCAGCCGGTGGTGTCCACGATCTTGATGTCATAGGCGGGCGACTTGAGCCGCGTTCCGTCCTTGTGGGCGTAGTAGGCGCCGTCGCCGCCGAGAGTGAAGACGCAGCAGGCGGCACCCTTGTCGAGAAAGAATTTGGCGCAATCTTCGACCGTGGACTGGCCGGACATGTCCTTTGCCTCTTCAATCGACGGCATGAAATAATCGATATGGGGCAGGAGCGGGCCGACATTGCCGAAGGTCTCGGCACTTGCGGCGATGAGATCGAAGGTCACGGTGCGGCCGCGCTTCTTGGCTTCCTTGAGCAGGGTGACACTGGCGGCGCCATCCAGCTTTTTCAGCAGCCCGGTTCCGCCGAGATGGATGATGGGGGCGTCGAAGACCTGATCATACATGGCCGGCTGCACGTCGAAATGATCGGAGGCACCGCGCACGTGAAGGGCCGGCCTGTCGCCATTGGGCCGGACATTCAAGATCGTGGCAGAAGTCGGAACGCCCTTGAGGCGCTGCATGGCGCTGGTGTCAACTCCGTGCTTATTCAGGGTGAGGAGGACCCAATCGGCCTTTTCATCGTCGCCCACGGCGCCGACAGCGAGGCTTTTCAGGCCAAGTTTTGCCGTGTCAACGACGGTGCCACCGGCGGTGCCGGCGACAGTGAGGCGGATTTCCTCGATGAAGTCCACATTGCCCCGGTCGGGGATTTTGGTGACGGGGCGTCCAAGCACATCAAGGATATAGAGCCCGATGACCGAAACATCATAGCGCATGTCAGCGGGCGGCCTTGTTCATGTAGGTGATGATGGCGGCCAATCCGGCGGCAACCACGGCGAGGGACCAGACAAAAGGCTGAATGTAAAAGGGCAGGGCGGCGAGTGCGGCCCTTCCGGTCACGGTGTTGGGATCGGGCGGTTTCAGGTAGAACACGCCGTAGAGATGGGCGGCGGCGATTGAGACCAGCAGCACGATGCAGAAGATCATGGCGACGACGAGCGCCACTTTTACAACGGAGCGCACCGGAACGCCGGGCTGGGCCAGCGGCAGCAGGTTGTTCACAAGGCCCGCCAGCACGACAAGGCCGCTGCCGATGGCAAACAGGGTCAGGCTGAAAGGCTGGAAGATGAGCACAAGGGCGAAAAGCCCCAGCCCAATGATGAAGAATTCGAGGCGCAAGGCAGAACGCGCCGACATGCCGGTTTGGGTTTCATCGCTCATGCGCGCACCGCCCTTCCGTTCTCGCCGAAGAAATGGGTTTGTTTCGGGTCGGGTTTCAGGTGCAGCACTTCACCGATCTTGATGCGCTGGGTGCGCGGCACAACCACGCGGATGTCGCCGCCCAGTTTGGTGCGGGCGTGAACCAGGGTTTCGGCCCCCATGGGTTCAATGAGTTCGGCCTGGGCGAAGAAAGATTCCTTGCTGGCCTTGTCTTCTGCGGTGAAAGCCCGGGGCCTGATGCCAATCATGACCTTGGAGGGCTTAAGCTTGGAAACAGCAGGGTCGGCCGCAATTTCAATCGGGCTGCCGGCAAGCGTCACCGAGGCTGTCCCCTTGGCGAATGACTTGAGATCGACTTCCAGCAGGTTCATCTGCGGCGTTCCGATGAAGCTTGCGACAAATACATTGGCGGGCTTGGCGAAAACTTCATGGGGAGTTCCCACCTGCTCGATCATGCCGTCGCGCATGATGGCGATGCGGTCCGCCATGGTCAGCGCTTCAAGCTGGTCGTGGGTGACGATGACGGTGGCCTTGGAAAGGTTTGAGAGAACTTCCTTGATCTGGCCGCGCATGGAGTGGCGGAGTTCCACATCCAGGCGCGACAGGGGTTCGTCGAAGAGGAAGCAGTTGGGATCGCGGACGATGGCGCGAGCCACGGCGATGCGCTGCTTTTCGCCTTCCGAAACCTGGCCCGGCATGCGGTCAAGCACTTCAGTGAGATGGAGGATCTGGGCCACCTTGTTGACGCGCTTGTCGGACTCTTCCTTGGAGAGCTTTTCGAAATGCAGGGGCATGGCGATGTTCTGGCCCACATTCAGCGCGGGGTAGAGCGCGTAGAACTGGAAGACCATGGCAATGTTGCGCTTTTCCGGCGGCAGGTCATTCATCCGCTTGCCGGCAATGATCACGTCGCCTTCGGTGGCGCGTTCCAGGCCGGCAATCATGCGGAGCGTTGTTGTCTTACCGCAGCCGGAAGGGCCGAGGAGGCAGACAACTTCGCCGGCCTTGACCGACAGGGAGGCATTCTTGACGGCAAGGAACTCGCCGTATTTCTTAGTGATATTCTTGACTTCAATGGTTGACATATCAGCGCTTTACCGTTCCGAACGTGACGCCACGCAGCAGATGGTTCTGCAGGAAAAACGTGACCAGGAAAACTGGGATGAGGAAGAGGGTTTCAATGGCCGCGAGCAAGCCCCAGAGCACGCCGATGCCGCCACCGCCCACCGCCTGGTTCATGGCAACAGGAACGGTGCGGGTGTCGATGCCGGTGAGGAGGAGAGCAAAGAGGAACTCGTTCCAGGTGAGAATGAGGCCGAACACGAAGGTTGCGGCAAGCCCGGCGATCACCTGCGGCAGGCATATCTTGAAAAACACCCGGATTTCCGACGAGCCATCAATGCGGGCGGCGTCTTCGACATCCAGCGAGAGCTCATCGAAGAAGCTTTTCATCATCCAGATGGTGAAGGGCAGGTTGAAGGCGGTGTAGAGAAAAATGATGCCGGGATAGGAACCGGAAAGCCCGGTGATGCGGAACATCAGGATGATCGGGATGATGACCACGATGGCCGGCAGCATGCGGGTGGTGAGGATGATGAAGAGGTAGGTGTCGTTGCCCTTCAGCGGATAGCGCGAGAAACCATAGGCGGCGAGGGTGCCGATCACGAGGGCAAGCAGCACCGAGGTGCCGGCGATGAACATGGAGTTGAAGAAGAAGCGGTCAAAGCCGGTGCTTTCGGCCGCGCCGCCAGTGGTGAAAGCACGCGAAAACACCGAGGTAAAATTCTCAAGTGTCGGGGTGAAGACATAGACGTCGGGAATCAAGCCGAAGAAAGACGTTGGGAAGAATTTTGGCGGAACGGACAGCGCTTCGGTCTGCAGCTTGAACGAGGTGATGATGATCAGCAGCACGGGCAGGAAGTAGATGAAGCTGACGAGGCCGGCAAGAAGCGTTTGCCCCCATCCGGCTTCGCTGACGCCCGAGGCCTTCCTGAAGCCCATTTTTTCCCAGATGGTGGTGGAAGTGGCCATTGATCAGTTTTCCCGGCTGCGGCGGTTGGCGATATAGAGATAGAGGTTGGTGAGCACGATCACCACAAAGAGCATGAGGTAGGAGAGGGCAGCACCCTCGCTGGTCTTGTTTTGCTCGTTGGCAATGCGGACCACATGGTAGGAAATGGTCATGGTGTCATTGCCGCCCTTGGTGAGCAGGATGATGAGATCGGCCATCTTGAAGGCTTCAATGGTGCGGAAGAGCAGGGCCAGCATGAGAAGGCCACGGATATAGGGGAATGTGATGGTCCAGAAGCGCCGCCATGATCCAACGCGGTCGATGGAGGCCGCCTCATATAGATACTTGGGAACGGATACGAGGCCCGCCAGCACCAGCAGCATGACGAAGGGCGACCACATCCAGGCATCGGCGAAGACAATGCCCGCGACGGCACCGGTCTTGTTGGAGAAGAGAATGAACTGCTCGCCGTTCCAGGCCTTGATCGACTGGCTGATCAGGCCGAACGTCGGGTCATAATAATATGAAAAGAATACGCCAACGGCGACCACCGAGAGCATCATGGGGGTCAGCACAAGGATCAGAAGGTAGCGGCGCAGCGGAAACTGCTTGGCAAACATGACGGCGAGCAGAAAACCGACAACCATCTGGGCCGATACGGTGAGCACCGTGAACATGGCGGTATTGGTCATGTTGCCCCAAAGCTCCGGGGCTTTCAGGTCATCGGTCAGCAGCTTGGAATAATTGGCGAGGCCGACAAAGCGCATGCTCTGCTGGTTGCTCTGGTAGGCGAAGAAGGAAAGCCCGAGGGACCAGAGCAGGGGAAAAATGTTCATGACAAACAGCACGGCGATGGCAGGCGAGACGAGCAGGCCGCCATAATAATGCTTGCGGAAGGCGTTGACCACAAAACTGGCGGCCACCATGGCCACCATGGCGCCAACTATCCAGAACGAAACCGAGGCAGGCAACAAAGATGCGGCCAGGATGGAAACGGCAAGCCCAACAGAGATCGCAAGTTTCCAGTTGTCGGGCGCCACGTTCAAAAATCCGGGAGTCTGCTGCTGTGTTGCCGTCATTGCCATCAAAATTCAGCTTCTCGTTGGAAGGGAGACAAAAGAGACGCGCGCAAATCACTACGCGCGTCCCGGAGGCGTTTTAATATTACTTGATCAGGCCAGCTTCCGTGAGGAGGTTCTGCTGATACTTGGCAATATTGTCCAAGGTCGTCTTGGCATCCTGCTTGCCCGTGATGGCAAGATCGAACTGATCCTGCTGCTGGGTGAGAAGGTCAAAGAACTGCGGCACATGCCATACGTCCTTCTGCCAATCGAGAGATGCGGCCCAAGCCCGGTTCCAGGGGCGATAGGTCACATACTTAGGATCCGAGTACACCGACTTGATGGCGGACTGGCCACCGCTAGCAGCAAACTGGTTCTGGATTTCTGGCGACAGCCACCACTTCACGAAGCCCATGGCCTCCGTCAACTGGGTCGGCGTTGTCCATGTGGTAAGCACGAAAGGCTGACCTCCGATGTTCGACCAGCGGATGAGCTTTCCATCCGGTCCTGGGGTTCCAGGCGCCAGGCCGAAGACTAGCTTGTCGGCGACCTTGGACGTCTTGGGATCGAGCGAGGCTTCGCCAAGGCCGATCCAGTCAACGTTCATCGCGACCTTGCCTTCGCGGAACAGTTCGTCTGACTTGAAGATGTCCATGGTGCCGGTCTTGGCAACCGGTGGCATGTATTGAATCAGGCGGAGGTAATGCTCAAGAGCACCCACAGCCTGCGGCGAGTTCACGACACCTTCGGCTTGGCCATCGGGCTGCTTGGTTTCGTTCCAAACATCACCGCCTTCTTGCCAGATGAAGCCGTTGATCTGCATGGACGAGAAGTCGTAGCCCTTGCCGGCCTGGAAGGCGATGCCGTAGAAATCGTCGTCGGCAGGCTTGCCGGCCAGCATCTCGCCCTTCTTGCGCTGGAAGAATTTTCCAACGTTTTCGAAATCATCCCAGTTCATGGCATCGATTTCTTCGCCCGTGCAAGGCAGCTTCTTGTTGAACTTCGCCATGAAGTTTTTCTGCTCTTCTTCGTGGCACAGGATGTCGGAGCGGCCGTAAGTTACCAGAACATCCGGGAACTGCGGAAAGCCATAGTAGTTGGGTGTCGAGTTCGGATAGGTCGAATAGGCCTGGACGACGGCAGGGTGCATTTCGTCCATGGTCGCCTTCAACTCAGGATCAGCATCGATCAGGTCGTTGACCTTGCGGAAATAGCCGCCTTCAACGAACGCGCCGAGCCACTGCGAATCTGACACCGCGAAGTTGTACTTCTGCTCGCCGGAAGTGAGCGAAGCGTTGACGCGGGTGTAGAAGTCCGGCCACGGAATGAAGTCAACTTCCAGCTTCACATTGTTGCCGGTCTTTGACTTGTACTGCTCGTCGAACATCTTCTTCATGACGCGGGTTGGCGGCCAATCAGGCACGGCCATGGTGAGCGTCACGTCTTCGGCGGAGGCGAGCGAGGCGCCTCCAACCGACATCAGGGCGGCAAAGCTAAACGCCGTGGCGACCCCGTGTATCTTCGTCATTATCGTCATCTTAGGTTTTCTCCCATTGTTAACCTGCTTGCTTCTGTCCCTCGGTGTCAGGTCATTACCTGTCCACTTGCGGCGCGGAAGATGTGAATATCGTTTGGATCGATGTAGATGCTGGCCGGATCGCCAACCTTGATCGAGGTTGCCTTGGCTTCGGGCAGCACCATGCGCAGCACTTCCTTGCCGGTTTCCACGGACACGATCGTAATATCGCCGAGGGGCTCCAGCAAGTGTATTTTCGAGGCAATGGATTTCTCGCCCCTGGCCGCCAGCCGGATGTCACTGGGGCGGATGCCGATGATCGCGGCCTCACCCGCAGCCGCCGTCTTGCGCGGCACCTTGGGGCTCATTTTGCCAAGCGGCGTGTCAAAGGTTTTTGCATCCTTGCCGACCTTCGCCTGCAGCATGTTCATATGGGGCGAACCGATCTTGCCGGCCACATAGGTGTTGACCGGGCGCTCATAGAGTTCTTCCGGGGTTCCGCGCTGGACAACCGCGCCATCGCGCATTACCGCGATTTCCTCACCCATGGAGAGGGCCTCGAGTTCATCAGGCGTTGCATAGACAATGGTCATGCCAAATTGCCTGTGCAGGCGCTTCAGTTCGGCGCGCATGTCGTGGCGCAGCTTGGCGTCAAGGTTGGTGAGCGGTTCATCGAGCAACAGGATCTTGGGCCGGCGGACCAGCGAACGGCCTAGGGCCACGCGCTGCTGTTCCCCTCCGGACAGGGTGTTGGGCTTGCGCTCCAGGCGATGGGAGAGTTTCAGCATCGCCGCTGTTTCGTTCACGCGCCTGGTGATTTCGGCCGAAGCAACCTTCTCCTCGCGGAGGGGATAAGCGAGATTCTCGAAAACGGTAAGGTGCGGATAAAGGGCGAAGGACTGGAACACCATAGACACACCGCGGCCCGTGATCGGCGCATTGGTAAAATCCTTGCCGTCGATTTCCAGACGGCCGGAATCAGGCTTCACCAAACCGGCGATGGTGCGCAGCGTCGTGGTCTTGCCAACGGAACTTGGCCCGAACAGGACAAAGAACCGCCCCGCCGCCACGTCGAAAGAAAGATTTTCGAGAGCCCGCACTTTGTCATAGGACTTCGCAATCCCCGACAACCGCACCGCGGGCTTCGCAGCTTCAGCCATTCCCATTCCCTGTCTGCCCGTCCGGGCTATTTTTGGCAGAGACTAGCTTGTCTCTCTTTATTTGCAAGTCGCCTATCATCAATCTAAATTAATTATTTCCGGTAAGCCCGGAGCCTTGCGCATAGGTGCATAATATTTAGTCACTTGGGCTTTCCCACTGGCCGGTTTTGGCTGACTTGAGGACCGCATCGGTCACGAGGTCGGTTGCAAGGGCATCACGGAATGTGGGAGCTGCAACCGTTCCGCCGCCAACGGCCGCGAGGAAATCGGCGACCTGGTGAATGAAGGTGTGCTCATAGCCGATCTGCAGGCCGGGCACCCACCACCTGTCCATGTAGGGATGGTCGCCATCGGTGATGTGAAGTGAGCGCCAGCCGCGGGTACGGCCCTCGTCACGATGATCGAAGTATTGCAGGCGGTGCAGGTCGTGCAGGTCCCAGGCAATCGAGGCGTTCTCGCCGTTGATTTCGAAGGTGTAGAGGGCCTTGTGGCCGCGGGCGTAACGGGTGGCCTCAAAACTTGCCAGCGAGCCATTGGCGAAGCGGGCCAGAAACAGGCTGGCGTCATCAATGCCGACAGCTTCCGTCTTACCAGTAATATTATGGTGGCGTTCCTTGATGAAGGTCTCGGTCATGCCGGAGACCTTCGTGATGCCGCCGTTGAGCCAAAGAGCGGTGTCGATGCAGTGTGCGAGCAAGTCACCGGTCACGCCACTTCCGGCAACGCCTACATCAAGACGCCACAGGCCTTGGCCGCCTTGTGGCAAGTCCTTGGAAATGGTCCAGTCCTGAAGGAACTTCGCACGGTAATGAAAAATCCTGCCAAGTTTGCCCTCGTCGATCAACTCCTTGGCAAGGGTGACAGCTGGCACGCGCCGGTAATTGTACCAGACCATGTTTGGCACCTTGGCCTTTTCGACGGCGTCCACCATCTCAGCGGATTCTTTTGCCGAGCGGCCAAGGGGCTTTTCGCACATTACCATTTTGCCCGCCTTCGCGGCGGCAATGGCGATTTCGTGATGGGTGTCATTAGGGCTGGCGATATCGATGACATCGATATCCTTGCGCTCAACCAGTTTGCGCCAATCGGTTTCGCTTGATTCATAGCCCCATTGCTCGGCAAAGGCCTTTGCCTTGGTGGCGTCGCGGGCACAGATGGCTTTCAGCACCGGGCGGAACGGCACATCGAAAAAGTGATTCACTTGCGAGAAGGCGTTGGAATGGGTGCGGCCCATGAAGCCGTAGCCGACCATGCCGACATTGAGCGGTTTTTTTGCCATCTCAGGCCTGCCAGCCGTGCTTGTCGCGCACCTTGATCATGGTGGCGAGAATGTCGTTCCAGGTTTTCTGCTGTATCATCACCGTGTTGGGGAACATGCAGCCATCCCAGCAGATGTGGCGGAACGCCTTGGTGAGCCCGCCATCCTTGCCGCGCAGCCACATGCCGGCATGGCGGGGAATATCGAGCCTGCCGTTGGGGTCCGTCACCATGCAGTGTCGCCCGGTCTTGTCGTGATAGCCCATGCCTTTGACTGTGCCGTCATTTTGCGCCACGTGGAAATCAATGGTCCAGGGCCGCAGCATATCCGTCATTTTGGTAAGCGCTTTGTCGAGCTGCGCCTTGTTCTTCCAATTGTACTTTGCTGGCAGAAGCCTCGCACTGGGGGCATTATACCCCATGGTGTAGAGTAGGGTGTGTGCCATATCGGCCTGGAAACCGATGGTGTGCGGCCTGTCAACGGCTTCCAGGGTGTCGATCATGGACTTCCATGAATGCATGCCGCCCCAGCAAATTTCGCCTTCGGCCGCCAGGCGCTCGTCATAGTCGGACGCCACGCTGCAGGCCTCACGAAAGGTCTGCGCAACTTTCTTGGTGTTGCCCTTGGGATCCTTGGCGAATTCGCCGGGGCTTGTGGCCGAGTCGATGCGGATGACGCCATAATGCCTTACGCCCAGGTCGCGCAATTTCTGCCCGAGGCGGCATGATTTACGCACATTCTCCACGAACTTCTTCCGGTCGGACGCCGAGCCCATGGCCGACCCTCCGCCCACCGGGGGCCAGACCGGAGCCACGATGGAGCCGATTGCCAGCCCGCGGGCCTGCACCTTTTCGGCAAGGCGCTTCACTTCGTCATCGGTGAAATCAATATTGGTGTGGGGGGCCGCATGAAATATGTCGATGCCGTCAAATTTTACGCCCTTCACCTCCGCCTTGGCAGTCAGGTCGAGCATGGTGTCGAGATCAATTGGCGGCTCGGAATCGGAGCCCTTGCCCACAAGGCCGGGCCACATAGCATTATGGAGCTTTGGAAAATTGTTTGTGCCAGCCATGCACTCTCCCACAGATTTTTTTAGTTTGAATCATCTTAGACAAAAATTGGGCTTGCTGTCTACAACTGTTATATTAGTATGAGAGCATGACCATCAGTCTTTCACGGTCACGGCTCGACCGCTCGCGTCCCATGCGCGACCAGATTTATCCATTGGTGCGACGGATGATTTTGACAGGCGCCATCAAGCCGGGTGAGGTGATCGATGAGAAGGCGATTGCGGCCCAGCTCAGTGTTTCGCGTACCCCGGTGCGAGAAGCAGTGAAGAAATTGAGTGACGAGAACCTCGTTGAGGTAGTGGCGCAATCGGGTACGCGGGCGGCGCGCATTGCCAGGCATGAGATCGCCGAGGCCTTCCTCATCCGCCGTGCGCTGGAATCGGAAAGCGCGGCACAGGCCGCAACGCGCATGACCCAATCGCATGCAGACCGCCTGGAAGACATTCTCCTACTCCACGCCAGGGCGCTGGAACGTAAAAAATATGTCGAAGCGATCGAGCGCGACGATGATTTCCACCGCTACATCGCCGAGATCAGCAACTTGCCGCGGCTGTGGCGGGCGATAGAGATTTCAAAAGCCCAGCTTGACCGCTGTCGCCACATGATGGTGCCGCGCGATGGCGAGGCCGAAACGACCCTTGAGAAACATCGCGTCATCATTACCGCGCTCAAGAGCGGCGACCCCGAGACGGCGGCGCGGGCGATGCGCGACCATCTCGAAACAGCTTACAGCAGCACCGTTGCGGTACTGGATGGCCCCGGCCTCAACTGATACCGATACGGCGCTTGGAAATTTGCATTAACGCCAAAGAAATTGTTCCATCGTAGAGTCTCCCGTTGGCACCAGAAAAACCTGTGCCGTGTGGGTTGTGTTTGCGTATGGTGTCGTGCTCGTAGAGTTGCTTATGGCGTTTCAGGTGGTGCTTGCCTTGGGCAATCGCATCGCCCTCGCCGCATTTTTCGCTTCGGCGGGCGTATTCGCTATGGCGGGTGGCGGCGCCGCAGCCGGAGAGCAGGACGGTTCTATTTCCCTGCGCCTCGTCACATTGGATGAGGCGCCACGCATCGCGATGGAAGCAGGACGTCAGATTCGCCCCTTTATCGCGCCATTTGAACTGACGGCTGGTAAGGACAGGGCAAAGTCCATCAACCTCCTGGTGCACGGGAATGAACTTTCGGAACTGCGTGAACACATCAAATATGAGCTCAGGCGAGGAAGCATTACGGCTGAAAGAGCAACCGCCCTAAATTATCTCGTCGACGAGATTGGCCTGGAAGTGCCGGAAAATGTGACCGTTACACAGGTCGCAGTGCAGCAGGGGAGCCAGCAACGGTCCCTTGCTAAACTTATGCGGATGCAATCGAAGCTCAATGAGACGCTGGCAGATACAACAAATCTGGTGAAGGTTCTGGGTTCGGTGAACAGCCGGGAATTCGCCGGGACATTTATCGCCGCAAAAATCCAGGTTGTGAGGCTTTCGATTGAAAAGGCAGTGGTTGATGGCTCTATCGCCGAGATACGGCAAGGCATGAAAAGGCCGAAGGCCGGATAAACCATTCCGGCTTTCTGCCGCGTTCGGGCGGTGGACATGCCGGTTGCTTTCAGTAAAAGCATGGGCCAACTGAATCCTGAAAGCCAGAAATGACCCCGCCAGAGAGTTTTTCTATCGGCGTCGATACGGGCGGCACCTACACGGATGCCGTCATTATTGCGCATGACACGCAGAAGATTCTCGGCCGGGCAAAAGCGCTGACGACGAAGGGCGATTTGTCCATCGGGGTGAAAGAGGCGCTCACAACCGTGATCCAGACCCTTCCTTCCGGCGCAAAAACCTCGGCCATCGGGCTGGTTTCTGTTTCAACGACGCTGGCAACCAATGCGGTAGTCGAGGGGCATGGCAGTCCGGTGGCGGTGTTCCTTATTGGATTTGACAGTGCCATGGCCGCGCGGACCGGCATCGCCAAGGCCTTCCCGAATGTGCCGCTGCGGATGATCGCGGGTGGCCATGACCACAATGGCGAAGCGGCGATTTCCCTGGATACGGCGGCAGTTGAGCGTGAAGCGGGACTGTTGAAAGGCGAGGTTTCTGCGTTCGCGGTTGCCTCGGCTTTTGCGGTGCGGAATCCGGAGCATGAAAGGGCGGCGCGCAACATCATCATGCGGGTGACGGGGAAGCCCGTCACGCTTTCCACGGATTTGACCTCATCGCTGGATGCGCCCCGTCGGGCGCTGACCGCCGTTCTGAACGCCAGGCTGATTTCGCGGATCTCGCTGCTGATTGAAGCGGTGCGGCTTGCCATGGCTGAACTGCATATTTCCTGCCCGCTGATGGTGGTGAAGGGTGATGGCTCATTGGCGCGTGCCGAAAATGTGGCGCTCAAGCCCATTGAAACCGTGTTGTCGGGCCCGGCGGCAAGTCTGGTGGGGGCCAAATGGCTATCGGGGCTTGATGACTTCATCATGTCCGACATCGGTGGCACCACAACCGATATCGGTATCCTTCAAGATGGAAAGCCGCAAGTGGCCGAAGAGGGCGCCGAGGTCGGCGGCTGGCGCACCATGGTGAAGGCCATCGATGTGACAACCATTGGCCTTGGCGGCGACAGCGAGGTTCACCTGGCAATGGATGGCTCCATGCAGATCGGGCCGCAACGCATTGTGCCGATTTCGCTGATCGGGGCGCGTTATCCGGAAGTCATTGCCATGCTTGAAGCCGACCTTGCGGACACGGAAGGCGGATCACAACAAGGGCGGTTTGTAGTTTTGCCATTCGGTAAGTCCGGGCCTGCCGATCATAGCGGCCTGACGGCGCGGGAGGTTGAATTTCTGGCGATGATCACCGACCGGCCGAAGCCGCTGCGGAAAGTTGCCGTATCTTCGGGCGCGCAACGGGCGCTATCTTCCTTGCGCAAGAAAGGATTGGTGCAACTCTGCGGGTTCACGCCTTCGGATGCTGCCCATGTACTTGACCTGCAGGCGAACTGGTCAAGGCCCGCAGCTATTTTGGCGGCGCAGCTTGTGGTGCGGTTTCGCGACATTAGGCTTGGAACGTTGGAACGCGTTAAGGCGTTTTGCCGGGATGTGTGGAGCGAGACGGTGCGCCTGTCGGCCAAGGCCGTTCTGAATTCAGTGCTCGGCATGCCGGTTGAAAACAGTGCCCTGATTGAGAGTGTTGTATCGGGCGCACCGGTGAAGGGCCTGGCAGCAATCAAGATTTCGCCCACCATTCCCATTGTGGCGGTTGGCGGGCCGGCCCGGGTTTATTATGGGGAAGTTGCCAAGCGGCTGGATTGCAAAGTTGTGTTTGTCGAGTGGTGCGAGGTTGCCAATGCGATAGGCGCCGCAGCAGGCCTTGTCGCGCTGAAGGTCACGGTGATGGTAGAAGGCGACGGCAATGGGGCGTTTCGCGTGCACGGCGGGCCGGGCACACGTATTTTCGGTTCCGGGGCGGAGGCGCTAGCGTTTGCGCAGACCATGGCCCATGACCAGGCTGAAAGCATGGCATTGGGAATGGGCGCCATTTCGCCGAAAATAAGTGTGGATATACAGAAGTATTACCTGCCCGATGCAATGGATGACAATGGCCTACTCAAGGTTGAAATCACGGCCGAGGCCATCGGACGGCCGTCCCCAGCCTAGCTGGAATTAACCGGCCATTTACCATGGTTCAACTGTTGTCAGCGCGTATCTACGCGGCGGGGAAATGAAAGAATTTCGGAAAGGCCCTGTTAACTGCAAATTTGATAGGGTTGGCATGGTTTCCAGAGAGAATTTTTCCCGATGAGTGTTGCTGTCAAATCTTCTGCCCAAGAGCCCGCGTTTTCAGACTGGGAAGAACCGGGCCCCAAGGCTTCAAGCTGGAAAATCGAACGGGAAGAGGTGCAGGCGGATGCCCTTGCGCCATTTTTCCCCGATCAAAACGGCGGGGTTTACGAGCAGCTACTTTTCAATTTCCCCTTCATGATGCACGCCATGGATGGCTCGGGCAGGCTGAATTCGGTCAATCGGCAATGGTGCAAGACCTTGGGCTACCTGCCGTCCGACGTGATCGGAAAATCCTTCAATGAACTTCTGACGCCGCAGTCGCGTTCGCACCTGATTACCACAATTTATCCAAAATACCTGCAGACCGGTTTGTGCCGCGGCGAGGAAATGTTTGTCCACCGCAAGGACGGCACGCTGGCAACCGTCAGGCTGTCGATGAATGCCTATCGTGGTGACAAGGGCCGCATCGAACGGTCGATCTGCCTGATGCAGGATGTGACCGACCAGAAGATTGCGGAAATAGCCTCAGTGCGCAGCGACCAGCGGTTCCGCGGGGCTTTTGCCGCCGCGGCCCATGGCATGGCCCTGGTTTCGCCGACCGGACAGATTGAATTGTCCAACGCGGCCTTTGGCATTTTCCTGGGCCGGGAAGACATCGACAAATCGCCTTTGACGTTTGACGAAACCCTGCACCGTGATGACCGCGGCCAGTTCCTGAATGGCATGCGCCAGCTTTTGTCAGGTGAAGTTCCTTCGCTGAAGCAGGACCTGCGCTACACGACGGAAACAGGCGGCATCGTGCATGGCTCAACCAGCGTCTCCATGGTCAAGAGCGAGAAGTCTGAAATCGAGCAGCTCGTCGTCCAGATTGTCGACGTTTCGGAGCGCAAGCTGACCACCCAGCGCCTTCATCAGGCGCAGAAGATGGAAGCCATCGGGCAACTGACTGGTGGCCTTGCCCATGATTTCAACAATCTGCTCACCATCATAATGGGCAATCTGCAATTGCTCGAAGGCAAGCTGGGCGGCGATGAAAAGGCGGTCAGGCGCGCCAATGAAGCGCTTGATGCGGCACGCAAGGGTTCGGACCTGACGCGCCAGTTACTAGCCTTTGCCCGCAAGCAGGATCTTGAACCACGCGAAGTCAAGATCAACGAACTGGTCACTGGCATGGAAGCCCTGATCTCGCGTACCCTTGGCGAGAATGTTGAGCTTAAAGTCGATGTGGCGGCCGGTGCTCCCAAGGTACTGATCGATCCATCGCAGTTTGAATCATCCATTTTGAATCTGGCGATCAACGCACGGGATGCCATGCCTAATGGCGGGTTGCTGACAATTGAAACCCAGTTGGTCTATCTCGACCAGGAGTATGCGGCAAAACATCCGGAAGTTGTACCCGGGCACCATGTCATGGTGGCGATTTCGGATACGGGCGTCGGCATGTCGCCCGAGCTGCTTGAAAAAGTCTTCCATCCCTTCTTCACCACCAAGGAAAATGGCAAGGGCACCGGGCTTGGCCTTTCCATGGTCTATGGCTTCATCAAACAGTCAGGCGGCCATATCAGCATCTACAGCGAAGTCGGGCACGGCACCTCGGTCAAAATGTATTTGCCGCGGAAAACTTCCGCCGGCGAAATTTCGGCTGAATCGGCTGCCGAAGACCGGTCCCCGGCGATCGAGGCATTGCCTCCGGCAGCGTCAGCGGAAGCCGAAGTTTCGAAGAAGGCTGCAAGGCCGCAGAAGATACTTGTGGTTGAAGACCAGGAAGCAGTCCGTGCCGTGGCTTGCGGGTTCCTCATGGATTTTGGCTATGACGTGGTAGAAGCCGAAGACGGCTTCCAGGCGCTCTCCAAGCTTCAGGAGGATCCCGAGATCGACCTCATGTTTTCGGATATTGTGATGCCGGGCGGGATGAACGGTTTCGACCTTGCCCAGGCAGCCAGCGGCATGCGGCCCGACCTCAAGATTGTCCACACTTCCGGCTATCCCAAGGGCGCAATGGTGCACCAGGACGAGCCGCGCTTCCGGCAGGGCTTTATCATCATGAAGCCTTACCGTCGCGAAGAACTGCAGAAAATCATCCGGGACGCATTCGAAAAGCAGGGTTGAGGCTTTTTGGAATGATTCGAATCTGCTAGGGATTGCACCGCGGGGGCGCTTCAATCTCAGGGGATAGATCATGCAGGGTGTTGCACGGAATTTCTTTATACTAGGAATTGTCATGGCCATTGCCGGGATGATGCTCGGCCTCAAGATGGCCATGACCAATGATCACGGGCAAATGCCGGTTCATGCCCATATCATGGTGGCGGGCTGGCTCATGTCGGCGGTGTTTGGGTTCTTCTATCACCTGTTTCCGGTGGCCAGACAAAACAAACTGGCCACGGTTCATTTCTGGATCCACGCTGTCAGCATTGTAGTGCTTGTCGTTTCGCTCTATTTTGTTCTGGCGGGTAATCCTGGGGTTGAGCCGGTGACGGCGGTTGCCTCAATCCTGTTTTTCCTTGGCATGCTGCTGTTTGCGTGGATTGCCATTCCGGTTGTCAACAAAAGCTAGAGAGACGACAAACCGACGTTCGCCAATACGTTGCGCAGTTCGGCAGCGTTGATTGCCTGCCGGACGGCTGCAATGTCGGGCCCAGAAGCGCGGTCTTCGTGAAGCGGTGGTACAACTGCGCGTATTGTGCTTTGAAGCATTTCCGCCACGCGACCGAGGCTTTTGGGCTTGCGGAGGTCTACAGCCTGAGCCGCAACGAGCGCTTCTATCGCAATCAGCCATTGCAGCAGATCAATCTGGGCAGTGAGCTTGCGGGCGGCCAGCGGAGTTTGCGGAGCCACGTCTTCAACCATTTCCGATACGGCGATGGCGTCGAGGCTTGCGGGCAGGGCGTGGAGGCGGATTTCAGCGAGGAGGGACGCTACGGTCTTCTGCAGGGGCAAGAGACCTGCCGATGCGCCGCCGACGGCTGAGAGATATTTCGACAGGCCGGAAAGATGCGGGTTCATAAGTTTCAGAACGCGCTGGGCGGAGGCCGTGGCCAGATGAACATGAGCAATGGCAAGCGTATCGAGCGCAAGGGCCAACGCTGGCGTGTGGAAGTTTGGGGTCGAGAGCATTTCTTTTGTGTCGATCAGCACTGCAGGATTGTCCGCCGCGCCATTGAGTTCGATTTCAGTTTCCTTTTCGGCGAGGGCGAGGGCATTGCGTGCGGTACCGAACAACGGAGCTACGACACGGAAACTCAAGGCATCCTGGACCGAGCGGGGGGCACTGCTTGCATATAAGGAAGAGCCTTCGAGGGCGGCGCGGAACCAGGTGGCCGCTTGTTCCTGGCCGGCTGCAGGGCGCAGCGCGTGAATGCGGGCCTCGAATATCGGGGGGTTCATGCCGTAGCCTTCGCCGGAAAGCGCTGTCACGGCCTGCGCCAAATCCATGGCGCTGCGCGCCTCGCGAAGCGCATGAGATGCGAGGGCGATGGAAAGGCTCGAATTATTGGCCAGCGCCAGGCCATCTTTCGGGGCAAGTTCGATGGGTGCGAGACCGTGGTTGCGAAGTGCGTCTGCCGCAAGGCGGCAAATTCCATTGTCCCAAATTTCGCCCTGACCTATCAGGCAGGCTCCCATCTGTGCTGCTAACACGAGATCGCCCGCGCCAATCGAACCGTAGGTCGGAACGGCGGGGGCAAGTCCACGCTCCGCCATGGCGAGCATGAGATCAAAAGTCGGCAGCGACAGTCCCGAGGCGCCCCGTACCGCACCGATGATGCGCGAGAGCCAGGCGGCGCGGCTTATCCATTCGGAAAGCTGAGGGCCAACACCGGCGCTGCGGGCCAACAGCAAATTCGCCTGGAACGCCGGAATGTCCTTGGGTTCGATACGGTGCTGGAGATTGCCGCCAAGGCCGGTATTGAGTCCGTAGACGGGCTCGGCGCTTGCGGCATAGCGGGCAACAATTTCCCGGGCGCGCACGAGCCGTTCGCGAATTGCGGGGGCCAGGGTAATTGCCACGGGGCCATCGGCGAGACCGACAAACCTCTGTAACGAAATGTGATTGCCATCGAGGTGAAGCTTCTGCATCAGTAGAACCTCAGCCGCTGGCCTACGCCGAGCTTCAAGGCTTTTTCCAGCATGGCATGGCCAAGGGCGATGTCGGAGAGGGAAAGCCCCCGATGCCAGAAAAGAATGGTTTCGTCGTCGCGCTGCCGTCCCGGTTTCATTCCGGCAACTATCTGGCCGAGTTCCGCATGAAGGGTTTTCTCGCTCAGCTTTCCTGTCTCCACATGGGCGCGCAGTGAGCCGAACTTTCCGGTTTTGCACTGGCCCCAGTCATCAACGACAATCTTATCCATGATGTCGGTAAGGCTGAGTTCAACGGCGCTCATCGTTCCGTAGGGAATGACCAGTGCGCCTTTCTTTGTCCACTCCGTCTTCAACATCGGCGTGGGTGCCGAAAGGCGAGAGGCCTCCACAACTATATCGGCACCCTCGACACAGGACCGCCAGTCTTGCGTGGCAACGACTTTCTTGCCGAGATCATCCGACAGGCGGGCGGCAAATCCGTCACGGCTTTCTGGCCTTCTGGAATGAACGCGGATTTCATCGAAATTGAAGAGCCGGTCGAGCAGTCTCACATTCCAGTAGGCGGTTCCCCGCGCGCCGATGTGGCCCAGAATTTTTGATTCTTTCCGCGCAAGGTGTTTTGCGCCGATGGCGGTTATGGCGCCCGTGCGCATGTCGGTCAGACCGGTTGCATCGATAATGGCAGTGGGCGCACCGTTGAGGGGATCGAACAAGGCCAGGAGACCATATTCGGAGGGCCGCCCTTCCTTGTAGTTGCCCACAAAATCACCAACGACCTTGACGCCGGCCTGGGCGATATGGCCGCCGATCCAACCGCGCAACACATTGAAATGGCCTACAACACCAGCGCGGGGTTCGAGATGAACACGGGGTTCTATGGCAGTTTCGCCGCGCCCCTGCATGGCAAGCCCCGTCTCCACGGCGGCTATGATCTCATCATCGGTCAATCCGAGGTTGGCGATGTCGGAGCGGTTTAGAAAATCAATATGGACGGGCGGGCTCTCGGCTTGGTTCACTGGGGCAAAACTTTCACAGCTGGGATTTGGAAATTTGGTTTCGGTCAATAGATGGGGCTCGTCAAGGGCGGGAATTAATTCTATGAGACTCGCCAAATTCAGGCACCAGGCAGAGACAGAAAATGGTTGAACTGTTCACGATTGAAAATCTCTTCACGCTGATGGTGCTGACAGCACTTGAAACCGTGCTGGGTTTTGACAATCTGCTTTATATTTCCATTGAAGCCAAGGGCGTGGCGACGGAGCAGCAGAAATATGTACGGCGGCTGGGGACGATTCTGGCTATCGGGCTTCGCATTGTTCTGCTGTTTGTGGTGTTGCAGCTTATCAGCCTGTTTCAATCACCGTGGTTTGGTTTTGAGGTGCCATTCGCCAAGGGCGAGTTCAATGGCCACAGCCTGATCGTTTTGCTCGGTGGCGCTTTCCTTATCCATACGGCGCTCAAAGAAATTTTCCATATGCTGGTGGTGCACGACCTTGGGCATAAGGCCGGCGATGGACCGAAGCACCGCAGCGTGCAATCGGCGCTGTTCTGGATTTTGGTGATGAACATCGTGTTTTCGTTCGATACGGTGCTGTCCGCCGTGGCCCTGACGGATCACTTCATAGTCATGGCCGCGGCCATCATCATTTCCGGGGCGCTCATGGTGCTGTTGGCCGAGCATGTGGCCAATTTCCTGCAGAAAAACCGCATGTATGAAGTGCTCGGGCTTTTCGTGTTGCTGCTCGTGGGTGTCATGTTGTTTGCCGAGGGCGGGCACCTGGCCCATCTGGCGTTCTTTGACTACCCAATTGAACCCATGGCCAAGAGCACGTTCTACTTCGTCGTGACCGCCCTGGTGATCGTCGATATCATCCAGGGGCGCTACCAGAAGAAGATCATGCTTGAGGAAAAGCCGCCTTCGCCCGGTTAGCGAAGCGCATTGCCCTTTGGCGGGGGCTCGGCTAAACCCCGCGGCATATCTCACCCCAGATTCAGGCTAAACTCCCCATGGCGCGTCAATTCATTTATCATATGCAGGGCCTTTCGAAGTCCTATGCAGGCGGCAAAAAAGTGCTCGATAACGTGCACCTGCAATTTTATCCGGATGCGAAAATCGGCGTTCTGGGGCCCAACGGCTCGGGCAAATCCACGCTGCTGCGGATCATGGCGGGACTTGATACGGAATGGAATGGCGAGGCCTGGCTGGCAGACGGGGCCACGCGCGGCTATCTCCAGCAGGAGCCTGAGCTTGACCCCGCCCTCAATGTGATGGGGAATGTGATGGAAGGGGTGGCCGACAAGAAGTCGATCCTCGATCAATACAACGCGCTGATGGCTGACTACAACGATGAGAATGCCGAGAAGGCGGGCAAGCTGCAGGACGTGATCGACTCACAGAACCTGTGGGACCTTGAAGCGCAGGTGGAGCAAGCCATGGATGCCATGCGCTGCCCACCCGGTGATGCCTCAATCGACAATCTCTCAGGCGGTGAAAAGCGCCGCGTGGCGCTCACCCAGCTCCTGCTGCGCAAGCCCGATCTGCTGCTGCTTGATGAACCTACCAACCATCTCGATGCCGAAAGCGTGAACTGGCTCGAGCATCACCTGGCCGACTATGCCGGGTCCATTCTCATTGTCACCCATGACCGCTACTTCCTCGACAATGTGACGGGATGGATTCTTGAACTGGACCGGGGCAGGGGCATTCCCTACGAGGGCAATTACTCGGCCTATCTCCGCCAGAAGGCCAAGCGCTTTGCCCAGGAAAAGAGCGAGGACGCGGCGCGGCAAAAGGTAATCGAGCGCGAGCAGGAATGGATTTCCTCCTCGCCCAAGGCGCGGCAGGCCAAATCCAAGGCGCGCTTCAAGGCTTATGACGAACTCATCAAGGCAAATGACGCGCGGCTCAAGTCAACCACGGCGCAGATCATTATTCCACCGGGCGAACGGTTGGGTGACAATGTCATCACGGTTGAAGGCCTGAACAAGGCCTATGGCGACCGCCTGCTGATCGAGGACCTTTCCTTCAAGCTGCCGCCTGGCGGCATTGTCGGCATTATCGGCCCCAACGGCGCGGGCAAGACGACGCTGTTCCGCATGCTGACCGGCCAGGAAAAACCCGATTCCGGGAAAATTGAAATCGGTGACAGCGTGCAGCTTGGTTACGTAGACCAGAGCCGTGACTCGCTCGATCCGGAAAAGACTGTCTGGCAGGAAATCTCCGGCGGCAACGAACTTCTCTATCTGGGCAAGCGCGAGATGAACTCGCGGGCTTATACGGGGGCTTTCAATTTCAAGGGCGGCGACCAGCAGCAGAAAGTCGGAACACTTTCCGGCGGGCAGCGCAACCGGGTGCATCTGGCAAAGATGCTGAAGTCGGGCGCCAACGTGCTGCTGCTCGACGAACCAACCAATGACCTTGATACGGAAACGCTGGCAGCCCTTGAAGAAGCGCTGGAAGATTTCGCCGGCTGCGCCGTGATCATCAGCCATGACCGCATGTTCCTCGACCGCCTCGCCACGCATATTTTGGCCTTCGAAGGCGACAGCCATGTGGAATGGTTCGAAGGCAACTTCCAGGATTACGAGGAAGACAAGAAGCGGAGGCTGGGCGAGGACTCAGTGATGCCGAAGCGCATCAAGTACAAGCAGTTTGCGCGCTAGGCGGTTCCCGCCTCTTTCAATATCCACTCGCGGAAGGCGCGGATTTTGGGGATGTTGCGGCGGGTTTCCGAATAGGCAAAGTAATAATCGGAGCCGGACTTTGCCATCACATCAAAAAGCTGGATAAGCCGCCCGGATTTCATATCCTCACTGACAAAAGCCGGAGAGACCAAGGCAATGCCTGAACCGGATACGGCAAGGATGGCCGCCATCTGCTGGGTGTTCACATCGATGCTTGTGCGCTTAACCGAGGTATCGCGGGGAAGCCCTGCCGCTTCGAACCATATGGGCCACCAGATGTCATTGCGATCAATCAGGACGTGATTGAGGATTTGCCCGGGCGTTTCGGGTCGGCCCTCGCGCGCTATGTAGTGGGGGCTGCAAACCGACGTGAAGGTTTGCGTCAGCAGGAAGTGGCTGGTGAGGCCTGACCAATCGCCCTTGCCTGAACGGATTACAACATCAACGCCCTCGCTTTCCAGGTCCACCATGTTGGGCGAAATGTCGAGGCGTACGGTATACTCCGGATGAAGCAACTGGAAGCCGCCCAGGCGCGGTGCCAGCCAGTTGCCGGCAATGGTTTGCATGGTTGAAATCACCAGAACGGAATTGCTTTCATCGCGCACCAGCCGGAAACTTTGGGCGAGATCGCCAAGGGCGCGGCGCACGGTGGGGGCTATAGCTTCACCCTTTTCACTCAAGATCACGCCACGGGCCTGACGGACAAACAAGGGTGCACCGACGAAGCCTTCGAGAAGCTTGATTTGGTAGCTTACCGCCGATTGGGTCATGTTGAGTTCGGCGGCGGCGCGGCTGAAATTGCCGTGGCGGACGACGGTTTCAAAAACCCGGATGGAAGCAAGAGGCGGCATTACAAGCATGATTAAGGCATAAGCTGGTCTGATGGCTTTGTCCATAAAACCCGTTTGTTTACGGCCAAAAATGGAGAGATAGTGAGCTTATTCGATCTTCTGCTATCATTTGACGAGGGTGTAATGACGCTTTCCCTGGAACGCATGACCCGGCTTTTATTCGGTATTTTGACGGCAAATGGCGCTGGCCGATCCCGCATTCCGCGGCTTGATCTTATGGTGCTCAATGACCATGACCTGGCGGACCTTAATTTGCCAGCCGACGTCCGGAATCGAGTCATCGGGCGGCGCCCGGCTGCGGACTCAAGGTTGCGGGGGTGACGCATGGAAGATTGGCGGCCAGAGGATTACCTGCGCTTTGGCGATGAACGTGGCCGTCCAGCACGGGATCTCTTGGCACGAATTTCCCTCTCGAGGCCGGAACTTGTCTACGATCTTGGTTGCGGCCCGGGAAATTCCACGGGGCTTCTCTATGCGGCTTTTCCGCAGGCAAAACTGGTTGGCTTCGATACCTCGCAGACGATGCTGATCAAAGCGCGGCAAGATTTACCGCAGGCTCAGTTCAGGGAAGCTGACATCGCGGCATGGCCGGGAGACGCCAATGCGGATCTTCTTTATGCCAATGCCAGTTTCCAGTGGGTTCCCGATCACGCCTCAGTTTTGCTGCGCCTGTTTAAAGGCTTGAAAGCCGGCGGTGTGCTGGCGCTGCAGATGCCGGATAATCTGGATGAACCCAGCCATCGGCTGATGCGCGAGACGGCGGAGAACGGATCTTGGGAGAATACGCTCAGACACGCGGCGGGATCGCGCGAATTGATCAAGACGCCAAACGAATATTACGCTCTGCTGAAGCCCCATTGCCGGAGCCTCGATATCTGGCACACGGCCTATTATCATGTGCTCGACGGGGTGCAGAGCATTGTCGATTTTTTGAGCACAACGGGGCTCAGGCCGTTTCTTGATCCGCTGGATCAAGTCATGCACACACAATTCGTCGACGCTTACCGCGAAAGCCTGGCCAAGGCTTATCCCATCGTTCTTGACGGCAAGGTTATTCTGCGCTTTCCGCGCCTGTTCCTCGTGGCGCAGGTTTAAAGTCAATTGCGCAAATAGGTGAAGAGGGCGTTGATATCGCCACCGTTGCGGCTGATGACGCCCACGAAAGTTGAGCGCAGCTGCTGGGCCAGCCATACCGACGAGACATTGACATCGCGCACCAGAAAGCCGCGCTTGGAACGGTGAAGCTTAAAGATGATCTTCTTTCCGTTCGACAGGCGGGTACTGACGGTGAGGGCGTTGCTGGACGTGACGCAATCCTTGATGATCATTCCACTGCCGGAGAAACGGCCGGAATGCTTTACCATGAAACGGCCGATGAAATCGCGGGTAAGCGCAAGGTATTCGGCTTCGCGTGCAGGGCTCAAAAGCCTGCGATGGGGACCGAGGGCAAACATCGAAATGCCGCGCAGATCAGTGTAGCGCGCCGTGGTGCCGGAAAAGGCCAAGGCGGTATGGACGCGGGCTGCACGCATGAAGGCATTGCCGGCACTGGTGACGAAATCGGATGCCTCACAGGCGGTCGCTGCGGCGTTGGGAAGGCAGCCGCCGACTAACAGGATGAACAAAAAGACGAACCAATGCCGACGCATCATTTCAGTTCCGATCGCACCTGTTTGAATCCGATTGAATCTGAGTCGCAAGCCCCATTCTGATGGGAAGGCGGTTATTCGGTGTCGCGGTGTTTGCCGCCCTTGATTTTTGCTTCGCGCAAATGAAGCCCTGCGCGGGTGCCCCTGATGTCTTCGGTCTTGGCGAGATCATAGGTGCGTTTACGAAGTTCCATGACCAATTCATTGCGGTCTTCGATATGGGCGATTTCGCTGAAGGGCACGGGACGCCCGATGCGCACGTTCAGGTCGGTTCCAATGCGCCTTGTGGTTTCACGAAAGACCAGGGAAAGCCGGAGCGTCAGGCTCAAGTGGCTTGCGAGCTGGAAAAGCCTGCTGTTTTGCCCGGTGAAAAAAATCGGAATGACGGTTGCCTTCGACATGCGCAGGAGCTTCGCGGTGAAGGGTGCCCAGGGCAGGTCAACGGCCTGGCCCTTCAGAGGTTTTTCCGATGTTGCGACGCCGCCGCCGGGGAAAATTCCAACGGCATGGCCCTCGCGCAGCCAGCTTTGCGCTGCAAGGCGTGAATTCACATTAGTTTCGCGGGCCGCGCGGGTGGGGGCAAAGGCCACGGGCAGAAGATTGTCAGCGGTCCCCGGGGCCTGGCACAACACGTCATTTGCCAGAACCTTGGTATCGGCCCGCACCTTGGTGGCAAGCCAGGTCAAGGTGATGCCATCCATGACGCCGTAGGGATGGTTGGCGATAAAGAGGACAGGGCCGGTTTTCGGCGTGAGGGCCAGCTCCGCCTCATCATACGTGACGTTGAGTTTCAGGAGGCGGATCGCGGCGTCGAAAAAGTTCTCGCCGTCCGCCACGCTTTTCTGATGCTGGAAATACAGTTTCTTGAGCTTGCGCTGGCCGCCCATTTTCTCAATGGCCTGGATGACGGCACGCTGGAGGGCAGGCTGGTCGGAGGTGGAATAGGAGAAGCGCACCGGTTTGGACTTGCTGGGATGGACCGGGGTTTTTGACATGTCGCTGCTGGGCAATCCAAAAAGCGTTGGCTGGATATTGCCGCTTATATGCTCTATTGCGCGTCTGCCAAAGGAGAAGTTCATGTTCAAGCTCTATGCCCGGCCAAATGCAGGATCTGCCGCAGTGGAGGCCCTTCTTACGGAATGCGGCGCTGCCTTCGAAATCATTGACGTTCTCCGTGAGCCCGATGGGAAGGTTCCGCAGAGCTACCTGCAAGTCAATCCGCGGGGCGAGGTGCCCACTCTCCGCCTGGCGGATAACAGCATTATGACAGAGAGTGCGGCCATGATGATCTACCTGGCGGACCTTCATCCGGCGGCGGGCCTTGCGCCTTCTGCAACGTCGCCGTTGCGGCCCCGCTATCTGCGCTGGATGCTTTACTTTGCCACTGGCGTCTACATGGCGGATTTGCGCATGTATTATCCGGCGCGCCATTCCACCGACGCGGGCCATGCCGAGGCCATCAAGGCCAAGGCAATCGAAGACCTGGAGCGCGACTATGACATCTTCGCGGAAGCCCTGGGCGAGGGGCCGTTCATTCTTGGCCCGTCAATGAGCGCTGTTGATATCTATGCGGCCATGCTGGTGACCTGGGCACCGGACGTGACGCAGCTTTTTGCGCGCCACGGCTACATCAAAAGACTTTATGACCTCGTGGCGGCCCGGCCCTTGATTGCAAAGGTCTGGGCGCGCAACAAAATGCCTTAAGCGGCTTCCACCTTGGGTGTGCCCAATCCCAGCACACGACAAATGGCATAAACCAGATCGGCACGGTTGAGGGTGTAGAAGTGGAAGGCATCGACGCCTTCGCGGCGCAGCGCCTCAACCTGCTCGGCGGCAACGATGGCGGCCACGAGATTGCGCGTTTCGGGGTCCGCATCTAGGCCGACAAAACGGCGGGCGAGATCGGGCGGAATATGGGCGCCGCACTTGGCCGAGAATTCGCAAACGCGAGCGAAGTTGGTAATAGGCAAAATTCCGGGCACGAGTTCAATGTCGATGCCGCGGGCAAATATCCGGTCACGCAGCCGCAGGAAAAATGCGTTGTGGAAGAAGAATTGAGAGATGGCCCGGCTGGCGCCGTGATCGGCCTTGTCGGCCATGAAGGCCAAGTCTTCTTCAATGGACACTGATTCGGGGTGTCGCTCGGGATAGGCAGCGACGGAAACTTCGAAGTTGGCGATGGCGCGGATGCCGCGCACCAGATCGGCGGCGTCCTTGTACCCGTGCGAATGGGGCTCAAAGCGCTTTCCGACGCCCCCCGGAGGGTCACCGCGGAGCGCCAGTATGTGACGTACCCCGGCGTCCCAGTTCTCCCTGATCACGGCGTTCACTTCATCTTTGGACGCACCCACGCAAGTAAGATGGGCGGCCGGTTTGAGTTTTGTTTCGTTGCGAATGCGCTTGACGGTGCTCAGGGTGCGGTCGCGCGTTGTGCCGCCGGCGCCATAAGTGACGGAGACAAACTTTGGATTTATAGGTTCGAGCCGCTTTAGGGTGCGCCAGAAGGACTCCTCCGCCTCGCCCGCTTTTGGCGGGAAGAACTCAAACGAGACGGAGAGATCTTTGGCCTCTGGCACTGAATCGGTCATTGGGCCTTTGACTCCATCGCGATGGTATTTTTTGTTTGGGTTTGCGACGCCCGGTCGGATTTGGGCATGCCCAACCAGAGGGAAACGGTCAGCCCGGTTTGCTCCTTAAGCCAGGGGGGCGGCAGCAATTCATGTTGCTGCAGCGCGAGTCCGGCACGGTTGAACCAGCCGGTGATTTGTTCGGTGGAGATTCCAAGGCGGCGGTGGGCATGTTCGCTGCGCAGGGATTCGAGTTCATGCGGAGCAAAATCGACAACCAGCACGCGGCCTTCCTGAGCCAGAATTCGGCACGCCTCAAACAGGGCGCGTCCGGGGTCGTCAAGGTAGTGCAAGACCTGGTGAATGACGACGAGATCAGCTGAACCATTGGCATAGGGCAGGGCATAGATTTCTCCTTGCCGGACCTGGGCATGGCGCAGCGCCTTTTTTTCAAGGTTCGACCTGGCGATGGAAAGCATTTCGCGGCTCGAATCAATGCCGATGGCCTGCTCCGCCTGTGGGGCAAAAAGTTCGAGGATTCGGCCGGTGCCGGTGCCGAGGTCGACCAAGAATCTGACGGGGGCCTTGCCGAGAATGGCCTGCATGGCGCCTTCAACATCTTCCTCGCGGATGTGAAGCGAACGGAGCTTTTCCCAATTGGCGGCATTGCCGCTGAAATAGCTGGCGGCCAATTCGGCCCGTTGGGTTCTGATGGTGTCAAGGCGGGCGAGATCGCGGGCAAGGGTGGCATCATGGGCGGGCAGCATATCAACGATGGCGCGTGACAGGGTACCGCCTAGACCTTCCTCACGCATGCGAAAGAGGACCCAATTGCCTTCCTTGTGTCGCGAAACCATGCCCGCTTCCACCATAAGCTTGAGGTGGCGGCTGACGCGGGGCTGGCTCTGGCCAAGTATTTGGGTGAGTTCGCTGACATTGAATTCGCCATGGGATAGGACAAAGAGAATGCGTACGCGGGTCGATTCGGCGATTGCCCTCAATCCCACAAGCAATTCATCCATGCCAAAACTCCTCTTGAAATAGACATAAACATATCTTTATATGTTTTTCAATGACTGATTAAGTCGCGGAAGGGCAACGGAGTTTTCAAGCCATTTCAAATTGCTGAATGCGGCCTTGCTTTTTCCATACTTTCAAGGCGTATTGAACGGCGTTTGGCAGATGCTTGGAGGGAACTCCGTCAGGCTGTTTGGAGGTTCTATGGACGGCAAAACAATCCGCAAGTTCAGCCGGCGTGAATTTGCGTCTTTGCTTTTGGGAGCGGTGGTCACAGGCAGCTCGGGGTATGCGGTTGCAGCGGTAAATCCGGCCGAAGACTATGTGGGCAGAATTGCCGACGAAGTTATGTCGCTGGCAAACAGCGGGACCAAAGGGACGGCTTTGCGCGGAAGATTTGCTTCGGTGCTGAACCGTTACATCAATTTGCGAAACATCGCCAATTTTGCGCTTGGTCCTTACCAGAACAAGATGCCATCGGGCGCAAAGAATGAGTTCTACACCCTCTTCAGCAATTATGCGGCGGCGCTGTTCGTCTACTATGTGGATGATTTCAAAGGTTCCGACCTGAAAATTATCTCCACGTCGCAGCAAGGCAGATTCATCACGATCACAAGCGCCATTGTCCAGAACCGCGGCGGGCGCGAGCAAGTGAAATGGCGGCTTGTCCCGGCTGGCGGCGGCTACAAGATCAGCGACATCAATATCAAGGGTGTATGGCTGACGATTGCAACAAAGAAGCGGTTTGGCGACGTCCTCAACAAATCCAAAGGGGATTTTGACGCGCTTTTCGCTGAATTGCGGGAAGCAGAGACTTGGTAATTCCGCCGAATAGGCTTATTAGCGTGTTTATGGGCCGTTAAGTGTGTTTGCCCTTATAGTTCCGTTGGAAGACCGAATCATGATTACGCGCCGCGCCCTTCTGGGATTCATTGCCGTCAGTTCCATATCACCCGCGTTTGCGGGTGAGCATCCATCGATTGCGTTTATGAACCGCTTTGGCAAGGACATGCTGGCAGCACACCGCTTGGGAACGGTTGGAAAGTTTGCCGGTGTCATCGACGCCTATGCGGATGTCGCCGGAATTTCCAATTATTCTCTTGGCCAGTATAAGCCCAATCTCCCGGCGAACCAGCGAAGTAAATACTACCAAGGCGTTGTCACTTTCATGTCGCGGTATTTTGCCGAGCAGTCGCGCGAGTACCGAGTGGCCAAATATGAGATCGGCGAGGCCACGGTTGACGCCGATAAAGATGTCATCGTCGCCAGCAAGATTTATCTGCTCTCGGGGCAAACCTACAATGTGCGCTGGAAGCTCACCTGGCGCAACGGCACCTATAAGGTTTCCGATGTGAAGGTCTTGGGATTTTCACTTACGTATCTGCAGCGAGGGCTGTTCACCTCCTATATTTCCAAGCGCAAGGGCGATGTCAGCCAATTGGTTGCGGCCCTCACGCGCTAATCACCTGCCGTTAACCGCTTCAGCCTAACCTGTCTGGATTCGGTTCTCTCGTCGGTGGCTAATGCATTTATTGAAAAACTTTTCTGCGTGTCTTGCGTTGGCCCTTGCCGTGACGGCGTGTTCGGACTCGTCTTCGCGGAAATATTTTGAAACCAAGGGGTTGCGGACCCCCGCTTCGGCTTGCACAATTGATCCGCTCTCGCTGGGACAGGCTCAGGCTCTGCCAGATATCGACGAGGGCAATGGCTGCCAAGTGCGTAACCGTTACAGCGTTTCATCACTGGCCGGCGTGCGTTTCAGCCAAGCGGCAACGATGAATTGCGGGATTGCTGCGCCGCTCAACTCCTGGCTCGATGGAACGGTTCAGAGCTCGGCGGTGGATACTTTCGGCGAAAGGGTTGTGAGTATAGAGGTGGCCGCTTCCTATGCCTGCCGCGGACGTAACAACGCGCGGGGCGCCAGGATGAGTGAGCATGGTTTTTGCAATGCCATTGATATATCCGGATTCACGCTGGAGAGCGGCCGAAAGGTTTCAGTGCTGGCAGACTGGAATGGTGACAAGGATGCCAAGAAATTCCTGCGCCAGGTCCGGAGCGAAGCGTGCGAAAAATTTGCAACGGTGCTGGGGCCGGGTTCGGACGCCCACCACCGCGACCACATTCACTTGGATTTGCAGAACCGGCGCAGTGGCAACGCCTATTGCCATAGCATTATGGGTTCGTTGCAATTTCCGGCTTGAAAGGGCATATGAGGGCCATGGATCAGGAATTGATAAAACCGGAAACACCACCCAAGGGTTCTTCACAGGCCATTAGCCCGTTGGGCTGCATTATTGCCGCTTCGGGGATAACGCTTCTCACCTTCTGTCTTTTGGGGACGGCGGCGATCACAACGATTTGGGCCTTTTCCAAGCTGGTGGGATTACCGGAAATGTTGTCCGAGGGCCTGATGGTCCTTGGACTCATTCCCGCAGGTGTCGCGACGGTCTGGACCGCCGGGCGGGCCTGGCATGTGGAGCGGCGACTGGCCCGTCACCAGGATATTGATGTTCCCAACTTCAAGCTTTTGCACTATTTCAAAAAAATCTGATCGCCTCTTAAGCCCGGCCCCGAATTCGGTGAGTTCACCAGCATATGTCTATCTGGACCCGCATTAGTGAGGCGCTAGCCCTCGTCGGAGATTCAATTGGCGGCTTTCTGGCAAAGCTGGCCACGGCACGGCCAACCGCGCCTGAAAAAACCCTGGGCTTCACCATCGGGATGATAGCGCTTGGCGCCAAGATGGCGAAGGCTGACGGCGTAGTCACCGTAGATGAAGTGGCGGCCTTCAAACAGGTATTCCATGTTCCACCGGCGGAGCTTGCGGCGGTGGCGCGGGTGTTCAATCTGGCAAAACAGGATGTGACGGGCTATGAATCCTATGCGCGCCAGATTGCGCGACTATTCCATGCCAAGGCTGCTGCACTCGAAAGTGTTCTCGACGGGCTGTTTCACATTGCCAAGGCAGATGGCGTCATTCATCCGGCAGAACTGAGCTACCTTGAAAACGTTGCGCGGCTCTTTGGTTTCAACCCCCATGACTTTGCCCGCATCA
Source organism: Hyphomicrobiales bacterium (assembly GCA_038251095.1). Lineage (GTDB taxonomy): Bacteria > Pseudomonadota > Alphaproteobacteria > Rhizobiales > Aestuariivirgaceae > Aestuariivirga. The sequence goes on along the minus strand of JBBSBQ010000007.1, from coordinate 60,133 downwards.
AGGCCCGCCATGTGAGTGATGGCCCGGATGACCCCTATGTGATCCTTGGTGTGGACAGGAAGGCGGATCTGGCGACGATCAAGCTGCGCTACCGCAAGCTAGTGCGCGACAATCATCCGGACAAGCAAATTGCCGCCGGTGTTCCTGCCGAAATGGTGATCCTGGCGACGAGCCGCCTGGCGCGGATCAATGCGGCTTATGAGCAGATCCTGAAGGAACATCAGTTGTGATGCGCTCGGTGCTTGCATCGACGTTCTTGGCCTCGCCCAATATCGAACCACGGCGGGACGGCATCACGGCGGACATGCTTGTCCTGCATTACACGGGCATGCCTGACGCCAAGAAATCCTGCCTCTGGCTGTGCGATCCCGTCTCGAAAGTCTCATGCCATTATCTGGTTGAGGAAAACGGCGTGGTCGTCCAGATGGTGGATGAAGGCATGCGGGCATGGCACGCCGGCGTTTCCTCGTGGAAGGGCCAGCATGATCTCAATTCCTGCTCCATCGGCATTGAAATTCAAAACCCCGGCCATGCGGCAGGCTACCCGGATTTTCCGGAAGCCCAGATGCTGGCCGTCATTGCGCTGTGCAAGGATATAGTTGCGCGCCACGCCATTGATCCCATCCGAGTGCTGGCACATTCGGATATTGCGCCTGAGCGAAAAATTGACCCCGGTGAAAAATTTGACTGGGCCCGCCTGCATGCGCAAGGCATTGGCCATTGGGTGAAGCCTGAACCCATTGAAGGCGGAGCGTTCCTGCAGTTGGGAGACAAGGGCCAGCCGGTTGAAGCGCTGCAAGGCATGCTTCAGCTGTATGGTTACGGGGTAGAGATCAACGGACTATACGACGGCCCTACGCAGGCCATTGTGCGCGCCTTCCAGCGCCACTTCCGGCCTTCGCGGGCGGATGGGATTGCGGATTCCTCCACGGTCATCACCCTGCACCGCCTGCTGCAGGCACTGGAACAGGTTTAGGGTTTTCCGCAGACATCGAGGAAGGCGGGAAAATCCGCCTCGCCCAAAGGGAATACATGGCTGGTTGAACCCGCTTTCACCGCGAAATGATTGGCATCCTCAAGCACTGCAAACACCGGGTCGGTTGTTTTGAGTTCGGCTTCGATGCTGGTTCCTGTCGATTCCTCATTGAAGGCGGCCTTGCCTTTTAGGGGATAGGATTTGCCGGCGACCTCCACCTTGAAATTAACCTCCGCGCCAGGTTTCAGGTTGGGGTCCGAGTCCGGGAAATACAATCTGACGATTCCCGATTGCTGGGTGCACCAGAAACTCACGCCCACATCGTCGGTTTCGGGCACGCCAAAAACCATGTAGACCTCGGCATCGGTCTGGTCGAGAGTCCAGATGCGCTCCTGGGCCAAAGACGGGGCTGATCCGAGTGCAATGGAGGTAAGAATTATGGGGAGGCGGGCGCGCATTTCTTTCCTCTTAGCGCGATTTTTGTTCCTAAGATATCGCCCCGGCCAAGGAATTTGTGGACAGGCGGTTTTTGTTGACCTTGGCGGCGGGGGGGAATAGGTGAGGGCGTCAGTCGGCTGGATGACTGCTCCCGCTAGGCCCGAAAGGGTGCGGGGGAGGAAAGTCCGGGCTCCACGGAAAAACGGTGCCGGGTAACACCCGGCGGGGGCGACCCCAGGGAAAGTGCCACAGAAATTAAACCGCTCGCGGACTACCCGCAGCAAGGGTGAAACGGTGCGGTAAGAGCGCACCGCGTGGCCGGCAACGGTTGCGGCAGGGCAAACCCCACCGGGAGCAAGACCGAATAGGGGTGGTACGGGTTTCGGCCCAGGGTCTTTTCGGCCCACTGCCCGGGTAGGTCGCGCGAAGCCTCCGGCAACGGAGGTTCCAGATGAATGGTCATCCATGGCGGGAAACCGCCGGGACAGAACCCGGCTTACAGGCCGACTGACATTTCTGTTGCGGGATGACGCTAATTTGAAACTATTTCTTAATGTTCCCGGGGGCAATGTCGGGCAAACGTTAACGTCTTGTTCACTGTGATAAATCGCCCAAAATGACCCCTGAAACAGGCCAAATCCAGCCGCGCCATGTCCCCGTCATGCTTGACGAGGTGGTGCGGGCGCTCGGGCCGAAATCGAGCGCCATTTATGTCGACGGGACGTTCGGGGCGGGGGGCTATACGCGGGCCATTCTGGAAGCAGCCGATTGCCGGGTTGTAGGGTTAGACCGTGACCCCGCAGCGATTGCGGGCGGGCAGGAGCTTGCGGCGGAATTTGTTGGAAGGCTCACGCTGATTGAAGGCAGGTTCGGCGTCATGAGCGAGCATCTGGCCAGTATTGGGCTTGGAAAGGTGCAGGGCGTGGTGCTCGATGTGGGCGTTTCTTCCATGCAGCTAGACGAGGCGCGGCGCGGCTTCTCCTTCATGCGTGAAGGACCGCTCGACATGCGGATGTCACAAGCCGGGCAAAGCGCGGCCGATGTGGTCAATACCTATTCTCCCGAGATGCTGGCGAAAGTGATTTTCCTGTTTGGCGAAGAACCGCGCTCGCGCGCCATTGCCAAGGCCATTGTGGCGCAACGGGTTGAATCACCGCTGGTCACGACGATCGATCTTGTCAAAGCAGTTGAAAAAGCAACCGGGCCGCAACGGGCCAAGGACCGCACCCATCCGGCGACGCGGACCTTTCAGGCACTGCGCATTTATGTGAATGCGGAACTGGAAGAATTGGTTGATGCCTTGCATGAGGCGGAAAAGATTCTGGAAGTTGGCGGGCGGCTGGTGGTGGTGAGTTTTCATTCGCTCGAGGACCGCATCGTGAAGCGCTTCCTGACCATGCGCAGCGGCAAGACGCCGGAGGTTTCACGCCACATGCCGGGGACCCTTGCGCAGGCCAAGCCCAGCTTCGAATTGTTGTTCAAGGGTCATCTAGATCCGTCACAACAGGAATCGGACGGAAATCCGCGGGCCCGCAGCGCCAAGCTTCGGGCCGCTTCGCGCACTGCTGCCCCGGCGTGGCCGGATTCGCGGGGCGACCTTGGAATTCCCCGGATTGAACGGAGCCGCCACCATGCATAAATTCTTCAACGCCTGCCTGGTTCTCACGGTTCTGGTTTCGGCCTTCTTCCTCTATTCGCTGGAACATTCAACGCGCGGTTACGAGCGGCAGATCGCGAAGCTCAAGAGCGGTATTTCAGAGGAGCGCGAGTCCATCAAGGTACTAGGTGCCGAATGGAGCAGCCTCACGCGGCCGGACCGCCTGCAGAAGCTGGCGCAGGAGAACCTCAAACTGCAAACCATCACCGCCTCGCAATTCGTGAGCGAGAGTGAGCTAGCCGAAAAGGTTCCGGCCGAGCCCATCATCATGCTGGAGGAAAAGGGCAAGGACGTGATTGGCGATATTCTCAAAGAAATGCAGTGACCATGACACACGAGCCCGATGACAGATTTGATCGCCCGGCAAAACTTGCGGGACAAAACCGCATTCGCCTTGTGGCCATCGGTTTTTCAATTGCGTTCCTGGCCATATCGCTGCAACTGGCAAACCTTACGATCTACAAAGGCATGGGCGTTGAAGATGATGTGCTCGCGGAACACCAGCCGCGCATGCCAAGGCCCGATATCGTCGACCGCAACGGCGTGGTGATTGCCACGGATATTGCGGTTGCCTCGCTTTACGCAGACCCGCGAAAGATCATCGATGTCGAAGAAGCAGTTGAAAGCCTGACGGCGACGGTTCCCGATCTTGACGCAAAGGTTCTGCATGCCAAGCTCACCCAGCCGGGGCGGGCCTTTGTCTGGCTGAAGCGGCAGGTGGCGCCGGAAGAGCGCGATGCGGTTTACAACCTTGGCATTCCCGGCGTAGGCTTTGTAAACGAGCGCCGCCGGGTTTATCCGCTTGGTCGGCTTGCTGCTCACACGGTTGGCTATGTCGATCTCGACAGCAAGGGCATTGCCGGCATCGAAAAATATCTGGATGATCAGGGAGCCCTTTATACGGCGTCGCTTGCCGAAGGGTACGGTGAGACGGCCAGCCCAGCGCAGATTTCCGCTGACACGCGGGTGCAGCATGCGCTGACCGATGAACTGGAAAAGGCAGTGACCAAGTTCCAGGCCAAAGCCGCCGGCGGCATTGTTCTCGATATCACCACGGGTGAAATCATCGCCCTTGCCTCGCTGCCTGATTTCAATCCCAATCAGGAAGACAAGAAGTTCCGCAAGGAACAGGCCAACATGATGACGAGCGGGGTGTTCGAACTCGGCTCGGTTATCAAGGCCGTTACTTTCGCCATGGCCTTCGACTATGGCGTGACCGACCTCAAGGGCAAGTATGACGCGCGGTTTCCGCTGGTCATCGGCAATGCCAGCATTAGCGACTACCACGCCCAGCGGCGGGTGCTGACGGTGCCGGAAATCTTCATCAATTCCTCTAATATCGGCTCGGCGCGTATGGCCCTGGATGTGGGCTTGGAAGGACACCAGGAATTCCTCCGGCGGGTCGGTTTTTTTGACCGGCTGACCACCGAAGTGCCGGAAAGCGCCAAGCCGCTGCTGCCCAAGCACTGGAGCAAGCTGGTTACGGCCACCGCCGCTTTTGGCCATGGTTTTGCCGTACAGCCCCTGCAAGGGATTTCGGTGATTGGTGGAATTATGAACAATGGCGTGATGACCGCGCCCACGTTCCTGAAGCGCGATGTGGCGGAGGCGGAGGTGCTGGCGAAGCGCATCGTTAAGCCTGAAACCAGCGAGAAAATGCGCTATCTTTTCCGGCTCAATGTGACCGAAGGAACCGCCTCCAAGGCCGACGTCATCGGCTACCGGGTGGGGGGCAAGACCGGCACGGCCGAGAAGGTTGTCCACGGCCGTTATGCCCCCGACAAATTGCTGAATTCCTTCATCGGGGCTTTCCCGATGGACAACCCCAAATATGCAATAATCGTCATGCTGGACGAACCGAAAGCTATGCCTGAAACCTATGGTTTTGCCACGGCGGGCTGGAACGCGGTGCCGACGGCTGGCAAGATCATCGAGCGGATAGCGCCGCTCCTTGGCGTCCGGCCCGTGTTCACACCAGAGGATATCGAGAAGCTGGCAAAGCTTGCCAAAACTGCGAAGAAGGACGGTTGAGCGAAAATGAGCGCCATGCTGGCAAAACTGGTGGGAACCGATGCGGCCTTACCGGAAGCCGCGGGTTCACTGCTGGTTGCCGGGCTGACGGCGGACAGCCGCGAGGTTGAGCCGGGGTTTGCCTTTGCGGCGCTGCCGGGAACGAAAGTCGACGGAGCCAAATATATTGGCCAGGCTTTTGCGCGCGGAGCCAGCGTTGTCATCGCCAATTCCGGGTCGTACAGCGGCTCTGGATTGGTGATTGAGACACCAAATCCGCGCCAGCTTTTTGCGCGTATGGCGGCGCGGTTTTTCGGCAAGCAGCCGGACATCACGGTGGCGGTGACCGGCACTAACGGGAAAACTTCGGTCGCCGCATTTGTACGCCAAATCTGGCTCTCCATGGGTTTTCGCGCGGCGAGCCTCGGCACCATTGGGGTTGTTGGGCCTTCAGGCACGGAATATCTCGCCCATACGACACCTGATCCGGTGCAGTTGCAGCGGCTGCTTGCAACGCTGGCCGAGGACCATGTGGGGCATCTGGCGCTTGAGGCGTCAAGCCATGGACTGGCGCAATACCGGTTAGATGGCATCCGCTTTGCGGCGGCCGGCTTTACCAACCTGACGCGTGACCATCTGGATTACCACGCCACGCTGGAAGAATACCTTGACGCAAAGATGCGGCTGTTTGAAGAATTGCTCCCCGCCGGCGCGCCAGCCGTCATCAACGCTGACACCGCTTTCAGCGCGAAGGTTACGGCGCGTTGCAAGGCGCGAGGCCTTAAGATTTTCTCGGTTGGCAAGCTGGGCACGGAACTCAAAATGCTGGGGTCGCAGCGGGATAGTTTAGGCCAGCACTTAAAATTGCAAAGTACCCAAAATACTCACTCGGTATATTTGCCATTGGTCGGCGATTTCCAGACTTCGAATGCGCTGGTGGCGGCAGGCCTTGTCCTCGCTACGGGCGGCGAGGAAGTGCTTGTCATGCATGCGCTGGAGTCCCTGCAAGGGGCAAAGGGCCGTTTGGAGCTTGTCGGCAAAAGCAAGAACGGGGCCTCGATCTTTGTGGACTACGCCCATACGCCGGATGCGCTTGAGAATGCGATGACTGCGCTTCGTCCTTATACGGATGGAAAGCTGGTTGTGGTTTTTGGTTGCGGCGGTGACCGCGACAAAGGCAAGCGGCCACAGATGGGGGCCCTTGCGGCGAAACATGCGGACCGGATTATCGTGACCGATGACAACCCGCGCAGCGAAGACCCCAAAATTATCCGCGCTGAAATACTTGCCGCCTGTCCCGGAGCCCAGGAGATTGGCGATCGGGCCAAAGCCATACGTGCCGGTGTTGACGGCCTGTCAGCGGGAGATGTTCTGCTGGTTGCAGGCAAGGGCCATGAGGAAGGACAGACCATTGGCACCAAGGTCATTGCCTTCAGCGATCATGATGCGGTGCGCGCCGCCATCGAAGAGGTGGCCTATCATGGCTGAGTCTGCGCTCTGGACGGCGGATGAACTGGTTGCCGCAACTGGCGGAAAACTGATTGGTACGGTCAGCAAGCCGTTGAACGGTGTTTCCATCGATACGCGCACCATTGCTTCCGGCGATATCTTTGTGGCGATCAAGGGCGAAATCCATGATGCCCATGATTTTTCAGCCAAGGCTCTTACGGCGGGGGCCGGCCTTGCGATTGTTTCGCGCGTTGTCGATGAGATGAAGGCGGCGGGGCCGCTGCTGGTTGTTGACAATGATCCGTTGGAAGGCCTGGTAAAAATCGGGCGTGCGTCGCGGGTGCGATCGCGGGCGCAGATCGTGGGCGTCACCGGCAGTGTCGGAAAGACCAGCACCAAGGAAATGCTGCGCGTGGCGCTGGCAGTTTCCGGCCTCACCCATTCCTCGGTGGCGTCATTCAACAATCACTGGGGGGTGCCGCTGACGCTGGCGCGCATGCGGCGCGATACAGCCTATGGTGTGTTCGAAATCGGCATGAACCATGCGGGTGAAATCACCCCGCTGGTTGGCATGGTGCGGCCCCATGTGGCCATCATCACCAATGTGGCGCCAGTGCATTTGGGCAATTTCAGCTCGGTGGAGGAAATCGCAGATGCCAAGGCGGAAATTTTTACGGGCGTTGAGGCTGGCGGCCATGCGGTGCTCAACCGTGACAATCCCTTCTTTGATCGCCTTGCCGCAGCGGCGCGCAGCGCCGGCATTCAGAACATCATCAGTTTTGGCGCCCATGAAAAGGCCGACGTGAAGTCAGAGCGGGTGGTGCTGCATGCCACATGCAGTTGCGTGACGGCAGACGTGATGGGCGAGAAGCTTATCTACAAGCTTGGCCTGCCCGGCAAGCATATGGTTTTGAACAGTCTTGCGGTGCTGGCTGCGGTAAAAGTCATGGGGGCCGATCTGGCCCGCGCGGCGCTGGCGCTGGCGGTTGCCGAGGCGGCAAAGGGCCGGGGGGTTCACCATCACCTGCGCATTGAATCCGGCGAATTGCTGCTCATTGACGAGAGCTATAACGCCAATCCGGTTTCAATGGCGGCGGCTTTGGCCCTGCTCGGCCAGGCCAAGACCGGCAAGGGCGGGCGGCGCATTGCGGTTCTGGGCGATATGCTGGAACTCGGCAAGGACGCGGCCAGGCTTCACGCCGAGCTTTTCAAGGCAGTGGACGCCAACAAGGTGGATGTCGTATATGCCGCCGGTCCCCTGATGTCCCATCTCTGGGAGAAAACGCCAGAGGAACGCCGTGGCGTTTCCGCCAAAACTTCCGTGGAATTGAAGGATAGTCTTTTGGAAGGGCTTCATGCCGGAGACGTCGTCATGATCAAGGGCTCGTTGGGCAGTCGGATGGCACCGCTGGTTGACGCAATAAAAGAGCGCTTTGCGCCGATGAACAGGGATCTCTAGCGGATGCTTTACTACCTCCTCACCAGCCTTACAGATGAATTTTCAGCGTTCAATGTGTTCCGCTATCTCACGACGCGAACCGGCGGAGCCATTCTCACGGCCCTGTTTTTTATTTTCGTATTTGGGCCGCGGATCATTGCGCTGCTCAAGGTAAAGCAGGGGCGGGGGCAGCCGATCCGCAGCGATGGTCCGCAGCGCCATATCGTTGAAAAGCAGGGGACGCCGACGATGGGCGGCCTCATGATCCTTTCGGGCACGTTTGTGTCCACCATCCTGTGGGCTAATCTCAGCAACCTCTATGTCTGGGCGGTGATCTTCGTCACCCTCGGGTTTGGCGCCATCGGTTTTTATGATGATTTCCTGAAGGTGACCCGCTCGACCACCAAGGGCTTTTCCGGCAAGGCGCGGCTGCTGGCGGAATTCCTGATCGCGGGCGTGGCCGTTGCCTGCTTCATGTGGATTGGCGACAAGCCGCTGTCGAGCTCGCTTGCGGTGCCCTTCTTCAAGGATGTTCTCATTCCGTTTGGCAGCTTCTTCATTCTGATCGGTGTCTTCGTCATTGTGGGCGCTGGCAATGCGGTGAACATCACCGACGGGCTGGATGGCCTTGCCATCGTGCCGGTCATGATTGCGGCGGCCAGCTATGGGTTGATCGTTTATCTGGTGGGCAACGCCGTGTTCGCCGAATATCTGCAGGTGCATTATGTGAAGGGCACCGGTGAGCTTGCGGTGATCTGCGGGGCGCTGGTGGGAGCTGGCCTTGGCTTCCTGTGGTTCAATGCGCCGCCCGCCATGATCTTCATGGGCGACACCGGTTCGCTGGCGCTTGGCGGCGCGCTCGGCGCCATCGCAGTTGCGGTGAAGCATGAAATCGTGCTGGCCATTGTCGGCGGCCTCTTCGTGCTGGAAACCGCATCGGTCATCGTTCAGGTGGCTTCCTTCAAAATGACGGGCAAGCGGGTGTTTGCGATGGCGCCGCTGCACCATCATTTCGAGCAGAAGGGCTGGAAGGAACCAACCATCGTCATCCGTTTCTGGATCATCGCCTTCGTGCTGGCCCTTGTCGGCCTTTCGACCCTAAAGCTCAGGTAGGCATTAGTGTTTCCCGCCCACTCATTCAAAAACAAGAAAATAGCGCTCTTTGGCCTGGCGCGTTCGGGCCTAGCCTGCGCCGAAGCCCTGCGGCTTGGCGGGGCCAAGGTCTTTGCCTGGGACGATTCCGAAGCTTCGGTGACGGCGGCGAAAGACGCAAATCTTTCCGTTTCGGATTTGCATGACATTAATTTTGGTACGCTTGATGGCTTGGTTTTAAGTCCGGGCGTGCCGCTTACCCATCCGGAACCGCACTGGACGGTTGTGAAAGCCAAGGCCGCCGCCATAGAAATTATCGGCGATACGGAAGTGTTCCAACGGGAAGTGGCAGGCACGGGGGCGCGCATCGTTGCCATTACCGGAACCAATGGCAAATCCACCACCACGGCCCTGATCGGCCATATCTTCCAGGCGCTGGGCCGCGATGTGGATGTGGGCGGAAACATTGGCACCGCCGCGTTCCTGATGCGCCCGCCGGTGCAGGACCGCATTTATGTGCTGGAGCTATCGTCCTTCCAGATTGACCTGATGCCGGGACTGAAACCGGATGTGGGCATTCTGACCAATCTCACACCCGACCATCTGGATCGCCACGGCTCTATGGAAAACTACGCCGCAATCAAGGCCCGGATGTTCCTGAAGCAGGATGAAAACGATACGGCAGTGATTGGTGTCGATGACGCGTGGTGCGCGGACATTGCCATGAGTATCACGGCTGGCCCGAAGGTGCGGGCGGTGTCCGTCGTGCACGAAATGGAGGATGGCATTTCAGCGGTGGGCGGCATTCTCCGCGAGTGGCAGAGCGGCAGCGAAGTGGCGCGCATTGATCTTCGCCCCATGCCCGCCCTTAAGGGCGCACATAACTGGCAGAATGCCTCCATGGCCTATGGCGCGGCGCGGGCCTTTGGCTTGAGTGTTGCCGAAATCAGAAGCGCCATGGCGAGTTTTCCGGGGCTTGCCCACCGCATGCAGGAAATCGGCCTGCTGGGCTACGTGCCCTTCATCAATGACTCGAAAGCCACCAATGCCGATGCGGCGGCAAAGGCGCTGGCCTCCTTCGAAAACATTTTCTGGATTGCCGGCGGCGTTGCCAAGGCAGGCGGCATCACCTCGCTCGCACCGTTTTTCCCGCGCATCGAGAAAGCCTATTTGATCGGCGAGGCAGCGGATGAATTTTCGCAGACTCTGGCCGGCAAAGCGCCGTTCGAAAAATGCGGCACGCTCGACAAGGCGGTTGTCGCCGCGGCGCGCGATGCGGTGAATTCGGGGCTGGCAGATGCGGTGGTTTTGCTGTCACCGGCCTGTGCTTCGTTTGACCACTACCGCAATTTTGAAATCCGCGGCGACGCTTTCGTGAAACATGTTTCCGAACTGCCCGGCATTGTGATGACCATAAAGGGAGACTCCTGATGCTCGTATCGCGAAGTGACCGTGGAATCTTTGCGCGCTGGTGGTTCACGGTTGACAGGCCGCTCTTGTCGGCGGTGCTGCTCCTGATGGCCATTGGCGTATTGATCAGCATGGCTGCCAGCCCGCCGGTGGCGGAACGCATTGGCCTCAACACCTTTCATTTTTTCAAGTTTCAGTTGATCTTTCTTATACCCGCCGTGATCCTGCTGATTTCAGTTTCGCTCCTTGAGCCCAGGCAGGCGCGGCGCGCCGCATTTCTGATGCTCGGCCTATCCTTTGCCCTGATGGTTGCCGCGCTGTTCTGGGGCCCTGAAATCAAGGGAGCCCATCGCTGGATCAATTTTGGCCCTATTGGACTCCAGCCTTCAGAATTGGCCAAGCCGAGCTTCGTGGTGATTGCCGCGTGGTTTCTGGCGGAACATGCGAAACGGCCTGACATGCCGGGGCATGTCATCGCCTATGTGATCTTTGCAACTTTTGTAGGCCTGCTCATTGTGCAGCCGGACTTCGGCCAGACAGCACTGGTGGTGCTGACATTTGGCGCCATGCTGCTCATCTATGGCATCCCATGGATCCTGGTTCTGGGCCTTGCAGGGCTTTGCGCCTCAGGCGTGATGGCGGCTTATGCCCTGGTTCCGCATGTAACCTCGCGCATCGACCGGTTTTTGAATCCGGACAAGGGCGATACCTTCCAGGTCGATACGGCCACGGCCGCGTTTCACAATGGCGGATTGCTCGGCACCGGTCCCGGCGGCGGCCAGGCCAAGCAAATTCTGCCCGACGCGCACACGGACTTCACCTTTGCGGTGGTTGGCGAGGAATTCGGCTTGATTGCCTGCATCGGCCTGATGCTGCTCTTTGCCTTTGTGGTCATGCGCATCCTGCAGCGGGCGAAGATTGAACCGGACCCCTTTCCGGCCCTTGCCCTGAGCGGCTTGGGTATTGTTTTCGGCCTGCAGGCTGTCATCAACATGGGGGTGAATGTTTCGCTGCTGCCGGCGAAAGGCATGACGCTGCCGCTCATTTCCTATGGCGGATCGTCGCTCATTGGCGTTGCCTTTGCCATGGGCATGGTTCTGGCCCTCAGCCGGAGGCAGCCACATGTCTCGCTGGGCTCAACCACATGGCAGCCCGTAACGACATGAGTGTGAGTCGATGAGTGAGGTGTTTAGTGGAAATTAGGCGCGGTGTTGTGGTTCTCGCGGCGGGTGGCACGGGCGGGCATTTATTTCCCGCCCAGGCGCTGGCGGAAGAGCTCGTGGCGCGGGGCTTTCTTATCCATCTGATCACCGACGAACGCGTGGCCGACTACGGCAAAACCTTTCCCGCCGTTGAAACCCATATTGTTCCGTCGACGACAATTTCCCTGTCCAAGCCCTGGTTGCTGCCGGGGCGCCTGGTCCGGCTGTTTCGTGGGGTGCAGCAGGCCATGGCAATCCTGAAAAGATTGCAGCCGGAAGTAGTTGTAGGCTTTGGTGGTTATCCCTCATTTCCGCCGATCATCGCCGCTTCGCGGCTTGGCATTGCAACTTGCGTGCATGACCAGAATGCGGTGATGGGACGGGCCAACCGCTTTCTCTCGCGCTTTGTCGACGCGGTGGCCTCTTCATTCCCAAAATTGGCGAAGCTTCCCGAGCACGCCAGGGCCAAGCTGGTGGTGACCGGCAATCCGGTGCGCGCCCTGGTGATGGCCGAGCGGGCCTCGCCCTATCCCGCCACGGGTGCGGACCAGCCGTTCAACCTGCTGGTCTTCGGCGGCAGCCAGGGCGCTCGCTTCTTTGCGGAGTTCATGCCCAAGGTCATGGCGGAATTGCCGCGGGCCGTTCTCAAGAATTTGCGCCTCACCCAGCAATGCCGACCGGAGGACATGGAAACGGTCAAGGCCGCCTATGAGCCCCTCAACTTCAAGTTTGATTTGCGCTCATTCTTCATGGACATGCCACTCCGGATTGCAAACGCCCATCTGGTGATCTGCCGATCCGGGGCTTCCACCATAGCTGAGCTTGGGGTTATTGGCAGGCCGGCCATCATGGTGCCGTTGCCCCACGCCCTGGATAATGACCAATTGCGCAATGCAGAAAGCTTTGCCCAGGCGGGGGCGGGTTGGATCAAGCCGCAGACTGACCTGGTTCCGGGCGAGTTTGCCGCATTTTTGACGCGATTGCGCTATGAGGAGGGGGAATTGCGGGCTGCCGCCAAGGCTGCCCTTGACCACGGAAGGCCAGATGCTGCCCAGCGGCTGGCAGATTTGACGGCACGGCTTGCGGCTAATTCCGCAAAAGCGAAACTGGAGAAGAAGTCGACATGAAACTGCCGCGCGACGTTGGCCCCATTCATTTCATCGGCATCGGGGGCATAGGCATGAGCGGAATCGCCGAAGTGATGGCAACCCTTGGCTACAAGGTTCAAGGTTCCGATCTCAGCGACAATTACAATGTCGCGCGGCTGCGCAAGAATGGCATCGAGGTGTCGATCGGCCACCAGGCAGCCAACATCGGTAAAGCGCAGGTTGTCGTTGTTTCATCGGCGGTAAAGCCGGACAACCCGGAGCTTGTCGAAGCGCGGGCCCGCTATCTGCCGATCGTCCGCCGGGCCGAGATGCTGGCGGAACTGATGCGCTTCAAATCCTGCGTGGCGGTGGGCGGCACCCACGGCAAGACCACGACCACATCCATCGTCGCGGCACTGCTTGATGGGGGCGGATTGGATCCCACAGTGATCAACGGCGGCATCATCAATGCCTATGGCACCAATGCAAGGCTCGGCAAGGGCGACTGGATGGTGGTGGAGTCGGATGAGTCCGACGGCACCTTCGTCAAACTTCCGGCAGATGTTGTGATCGTCACCAATATTGATCCAGAGCATCTCGATCACTACGGCACTTTTGAAAAAGCCAAGGAAGCCTATCTCGCCTTCGTTGAAAACATTCCCTTCTACGGCTTCGCCGTCATGTGTATGGACCATCCGATGGTTCAGGAACTGATCGGCCGGGTCAAGGACCGCCGCGTGATGACCTATGGGTTCAGCCCGCAGGCAGATTTCCGCCTCGTCGACCTTGCCTATGAAAATGCGGTGACAAAATTTGCGGTGCGGATTACCGACAGGCTCACCGGAGCCACGCACGACATCACAGGTCTCGAATTGCAAATGCCGGGTGACCACAATGCGCTGAATTCCACCGCCGCCGTGGCCGTGGCCCATGAGCTTGGTCTTAGCGACGACGATATCCGTAATGGGCTGAAGAGTTTTGCCGGCGTGAAGCGGCGCTTCACCCGCACTGGCGAGCACAAGGGCGTTACAGTGTTTGACGACTATGGCCATCACCCGGTTGAAATCGCCGCGGTGCTCAGTGCGGCGCGCAAAGTGACGAAGGGAAAAGTCATCGCCGTCATGCAGCCCCATCGATTTACGCGATTGTCGAGTCTGTTCAACGAGTTCTGCTCGTGTTTTAACGATGCGGATTCGGTTATCCTGGCGCCGGTTTACGCTGCGGGCGAAGCTCCCATCGAGGGGGCAACGCATACGCATTTGGCCGAAGGCCTGCATGGACGCGGGCATCGTTCGGTTCACACCATCGAGCAGCCGGATGAGTTGGCGCCCTTGGTGCGCGGTCAGGCGGCTTCGGGAGACATCGTGGTTTGCCTCGGCGCCGGCACGATCAGCCAGTGGGCCTATGCGTTGCCCGGCCAATTGGCGTCTCTTGACGGGAAGGGATCCGCGTAATGCCAAAACTTGACGGTGAGGCGCTGATCAAAAGGCTTCCTGCTGTGCGCGGGCGACTTGAAGCCAATGCGCCGCTGGCGGACCTGACCTGGTTTCGGGTTGGCGGCCCGGCGGAAGTATTGTTTACGCCGCAGGATGAGGCTGACCTTTCTGACTTCCTGCGCGGCGTGGCGAAGGACATTCCGGTTTACGTGATCGGCGTCGGTTCAAATCTGCTGGTGCGCGACGGCGGGGTTCCGGGCGTTGTCATTCGTCTGGGCCGCGGTTTTTCCGACATCAAGGTAGAGTCTGGCCATCGGGTGCGCGTGGGCGCCGCTGTGCCGGATGTGCGCGCGGCGCGCTTTGCCTATGACAACAGCATCGATGGGTTAACCTTTCTGAGAGGTATCCCCGGCACCATAGGCGGCGCGTTGCGGATGAACGGCGGGGCCTATGGTGGCGAAACAAAGGACGTTCTCATTGAGGCGCGTGCGGTGGATCGGTTGGGAAACATACACGTGCTGTCAAATTCAGACATGAAGTACTCCTATCGGCACTGTGGTGCGGCGGAGGATTTGATTTTCACTGAAGCCCTGTTGCAGGGGCGCGCGGGACAGCAGGATGAAATTTTGGCCGCCATGAACAAGATTACCGACAGCCGCGAGGCAACTCAGCCGATCAAGAGCCGTACAGGCGGTTCAACCTTCAAGAATCCGCCGGGCAACAAGTCCTGGCAACTGATCGACAAAGCGGGTTTGCGCGGCTTCGCTATTGGCCCGGCCAAGGTATCCGAGCTTCACTGCAACTTTCTAATCAACGAAGGCGGCGCAACGGCCACGCAGATTGAAGAGCTTGGCGAAACGATACGTGCCCGCGTAAAAGAAAAATCGAGCATTGAGCTTGAGTGGGAAATCAAGCGCATCGGCCTTCCGACAGGTGCCGCATGACCAAGCGCAATCCCAAAAACACGAATGTTGCCGTCCTGATGGGGGGTTGGTCGGCTGAACGCGAGGTGAGCATCTCGACGGGCAATAGTTGCGCCGACGCCCTGCGCCGCGCGGGGTTCAACGTGACGCCCGTTGACGCGAAGCGCGAAACGATTTTTTCCGTCCTGCAGGACTTGCGGCCCGATGTGGCATTCAACGCGCTCCACGGAAAATGGGGCGAAGATGGCTGTGCTGCGGCGCTTTTGGAAACCCTGCAAATTCCCTACACGCATTCCGGTGTCCTGGCCTCGTCGCTGGCCATGAACAAGGAAAAGTCAAAACACCTTTTTCATGAGGCGGGCATTCCGGTTGCAGAAAGCCTTCTGGTTGAAATTGAAGTGGCCGCCACCCAGCATCCCATGGCGCTGCCTTATGTGTTGAAACCTGTCAGCGAAGGTTCAAGCGTCGGGGTCCATATCGTCACTGAACAATCCAATGGGCCAGCCGCGATGATTCTCGCCGAGCGTGAGCTGTTCGGTGCGCACGTCATGGCTGAAAGATACATTGCGGGACGGGAGCTCTCTTGCGCGGTGATGGGCGATGTAGCTCTTGGCGTTGTCGACATTATTTCGAAGGTCGGCTTTTACGATTACCGCGCCAAATATTCTCCCGGCGGCTCCCAGCATATTCTGCCGGCCGACATTCCCAAGGATGTTTACCGGAAATGCCAGCAATACTCACTGCAGGCCCACCGGGCGTTGGGTTGCCGCGGCGTGAGCCGGGCGGATTTCCGTTATGATGACACACATGGTCCAGCCGGCGAATTGATCCTGTTGGAAATCAATACACAGCCGGGGATGACGGGAACTTCTTTGGTTCCCGAGCTCGCGGCCCATTCGGGGCATTCTTATGAGGAGTTGGTGACATGGATGGTCAACGACGCATCGATCAACCGATGACACGGGTTTACAGCAGGCAGCGCGCCGGTTTCCTGGACCTTGGCCAGAGCAGGCGGGTTCGCATTGCGGCGCGTGCTAGTGCTGTGCTGTTTCTAGGCTTCACCATTCTGCACAGCATTATTCTGGGCGGTTATCTCAACTATGAGGGCAGCCCGTGGATCAAAGTGCCCGGCAAATTGTCGAGCCTTATCGGCTGGGCCGCCGACGATATCCGGATTACCGGCCTGGTTCATCAGGAGCCGGAGAAACTTCTGACGGCTCTCGGAATTAAGCCCGACGGAAGCCTGATTGGCTTTGACGCAGAAAATGCCAAGGCGCTTCTGGAAAATCTGGATTGGGTAGAGACCGCCACGGTGCTGCGCTCGTTTCCCAACAAACTGGAAATTTCGGTGGAGGAACGGGTTCCTTTTGCGGTGTGGCAGCGGGCTGGGGCCTACTATGTGATTGACCGCTCGGGTTTGGCCATGAGCAATGTTACGCCCGGAAATCTGCCGGCGCTCCCCCTGGTGACGGGCGAAGGGGCGCAGTTTGAGGTGGCAGGACTTGTTAACCAACTGGAAGTTTCTCCTGACCTATCATCGAAAATTCGTGGTGCTGCCCGTGTCGGACAGCGCCGGTGGAATCTTTATCTCGACAACGGCGTCACCGTCCTGTTGCCCGAGAAAGATGTGAAGGCGGCATTGGCGCGCGTTGCGGCGCTTGATGCGAGCCAACATTTACTTTCGAAGGGCGTGAAATGCGTGGATTTGCGCTTCCCCGGACGGGTGATCGTGGCGATTGCCAAGATAGAAGAGAACACAGCAGAGAAGGCAAAGGTCAAGCTGAGCCAGAGTGAATGACAGGTCGGGGAAGTACTGGGTAATGACGGTGGTTCAATTGCATGGAAAATCAGCGGGACGGGGAGCGGTTTCTGACAGACGCAGCATCGTTGCGGCGCTGGACATCGGCTCATCCAAGATTTCCTGCCTGATCGGCGAGAGCCTGCCGGCCAAGCATAAAATGCCGGGCGCCTCCGAACAGAAGTCCCTGAAAATTCTGGGCCTTGGACACCAGGTTTCGCGCGGTGTGCGCAATGGCTCCGTGGTGGATGTAGATGAAGCGGAACGCGCCATCAGGCTCAGTGTTGATGCGGCCGAACGCATGGCGCAGCAAACAATTTCCGAGGTTTATGTTAATGTGTCGGGCGGGCGTCCGCAATCGACCTGTTACATCGGGCAGATCGTGCTTGAAGGAAATGGCGTGAGTCCGCGTGATGTGGATAGCGTCGTTGCGTCGGCGGTGGCACAGATCCCTCCGTCACGGCGCACGATGCTGCATGTGGCGCCGATTCAATACCAGCTTGATGACGTCAAGGGCATTTCAGCGCCGCTTGGAATGCATGGCGAAAGCCTGACAGTCGAGCTGGGCGTGGTCTCAGCTGACTCAGCCCATTTGCGCAACCTGGCGCTTGCCATCGAACGGGCCCATCTTTCGGTGACAGGCTATGTCATTGCGCCTTATGCGGCGGGCAAGTCCGTCATGGCGGAAGATGAATTGGTGCTGGGCAGCATTCTCATTGAAATGGGCGGCGCCACCACCAGCATCGGCATTTTCCATGAGGGCAATCTGGTTTTTGCCGACAGCGTTCCGGTTGGTGGCATGCATGTCACCAATGACATTGCGCGCGGCATGTCGACCTCCATTGCCCATGCGGAACGTATGAAAACCCTGTGGGGCAGTGCCATTCCCACAAGCACCGATGACCGCGAGATGCTGTCGGTGCCCTTATTGGGCGAGCGTGGGGTCGACACGGTGCAAAAGGTTCCGCGCGCCATGCTGACGGGCATCATCCGGCCGCGCATCGATGAAATTTTTGAGCTTGTAGCCGAGCGCCTGAACACCTGTTCGGTGGCGCATCTCGGCGGCCAGCGGGTTGTGCTCTCGGGCGGTGCAAGCCAGTTGACTGGGGTCGCGGAGGTTGCAAGCCTCTGGCTGGACCAGCAGGTGCGCCTGGGCCTGCCCAAGCCAGTATCCGGAATGCCTGATGCCGGGCGAAATCCCGGATTTTCGGTGGCGGTTGGGCTGCTTTCCTATGGCCTGAAGCCGGACAACCATTCCGTCCTTCCAGCCCAGGCTGCAAAGAGCATGGCCCAAGCCGAGCAGGGCTATGTGCGGCGGGTGGGGCGCTGGATTGCCGACAGTTTCTGAGCCAAAAAATATAAATTCGGGGCTGGAGACCCAAGATTTAACGTTTTGGCACCGTTTTGAATCATTTTGAGGCATATTTTAAGAAATATTGAGAGACTTGGTTAGCTGGCGTTAACCATTTGTTATTGTTTGAGTAAGAAAGATGACGGCAGGGAAAAACTCTCCGGAAGCAGTCATGACAATCAATCTCAACATTCCAAACCTTTCTGAACTCAAGCCCCGTATCACGGTTTTTGGGGTTGGCGGTGCTGGGGGCAACGCCGTTAACAACATGATTGAAAGCCGCCTTGAGGGCGTCGAATTCGTTGTGGCAAACACGGATGCACAGGCACTTTTGCAGAATTCGGCCTCGCGGCGCGTGCAGATGGGTACAGCTCTCACGCAAGGGTTGGGGGCCGGCTCACAACCGCAAATAGGTGCCGCAGCCGCGGAAGAAGCGCTTCCTGAAATTCTCGATTATCTCGCCGGGGCCCACATGGCCTTCATTACGGCAGGCATGGGTGGCGGCACCGGCACGGGCGCTGCGCCAGTTATTGCGCGCGCTGCAAAAGAGCAGGGCATCCTGACGGTTGGCGTGGTGACGAAGCCTTTCCATTTTGAAGGGGTGCGACGCCTGCAAACCGCCGAGCGCGGCATTGAACAGCTTGCCCAATATGTTGATACGCTGATTGTCATCCCGAACCAGAACCTGTTCCGGGTTGCCAATGAAAAGACAACCTTTGCCGCTGCCTTCGCCATGGCGGACCAGGTGCTTTATTCGGGCGTTGCCTCAATCACTGAACTGATGACCAAGGAAGGCCTGATCAATCTCGATTTCGCCGACGTCCGCGCCATCATGAGTGAAATGGGCCGGGCCATGATGGGCACCGGTGAAGCCACCGGCGAAAAACGCGCCATTGAAGCGGCCGAAGCCGCGATCTCCAATCCTTTGCTTGATGATGTGTCGATGCGCGGGGCGCGCGGCCTTCTGATTTCTATTTCGGGCGGACCAGACTTGACTCTCTATGAAGTGGATGAAGCAGCGACGCGTATCCGTGAAGAAGTGGATCCGGAAGCCAACATCATTCTGGGCGCAACATTCGATGATTCACTGGAAGGAACCATGCGCGTGTCGGTGGTTGCCACAGGCCTTGCCCAGGAATTTTTGACCAGTTCCGGTCCGGTTGAAGCTGAAGGCGAAGTTCAAGAAGCCTTCGGTTCGTCCTTTGGTTACACGGGCAAGCAGCAGACGGCAATTCCGAGAGTCGTAAAGCCGGCGCCAATGGCGGCGCGGGCAAATCCCGTTGCCAACAAAACACCAGCACCGCCGAAACCGCCGGTTGTTGAAGAAGACATGGACGATGAGCACGAGATGCAGGTTGCGGCGAAGGCTTCGCCAAAAATCCGCAGCCAGCGCATTCCTGCTATTGAGGAATTCCCGCCCATCGCGCAAAAGCAGATTGCCGCCCAGCAAAACCGCATCGAGCACATTGCTGAGCATGCGGCCCGCAAGAAGAAGGGCCTGTTCGAGCGTCTGGCAAATGTCGGCCTGGGCCGCCGGGATGACCCCGCCCCCGTGGCGCGTGAACCCGTCATTGCGGTCCGTTCCGAGCCGAAGGTGCAGGTCACCAAGCAGCAGTCCCGTCAGGCCCCGCCTGAGCCACAGACTTATATTGACCCCAATCTGGACGATGATCAGTTGACCATTCCGGCCTTCCTGCGCCGCCAGGCAAACTGAGCAATTCTCCTATGGTTTACGAGGCCCGGCGGTCACATTTCCGCCGGGTTTCGTGCTTCTAACGCTATCTGCTTCATGTTCCCGGCGCGATAGGCTAGAATATGCTGCTATTCAGATAAGAGAGTTAGTTGCGAATGTTTCTTGCCGTTAGAAATCGTCCGGTTCACGCCCTGCGTTTATTGGGTATTGGAACAGTTGCGCTTGTGCTTGCGGGATGTTCGACCGCGAGCGTGATCAAAGATGTTTTCGGCAATGATTCCACCCCTGCAGCCTCGACCAGCATGGGGCTGAGCGGGGGCGCCTTGAGCCCCAGTAACGATGCTCCTGGAAGGGGTGATCCCGTCGCCGAGCTCTATAATTCGGGGCTCGAAAAACTGAAATCAGGATCCTACAAGGCGGCCGCCAAGAGTTTTGCCGAAGTCGAACGCCAGCATCCCTATTCCAAGTGGGCGACCAAGGCCCTGCTGATGCAGGCTTTCGCCTACTATCAGAACAACAAGTATGATGACTCGATCAATGCCGCCAACCGGTTCATCACCTTGCATCCCGGCCACAAGGATTCGGCCTACGCCTATTACCTGACGGCGATTTCGCAGTACGAGCAGATCAGTGACGTGCGCCGCGACCAATCGCGGACGCAGAAGGCGCTGGAAGCGCTGGAAGAAGTGAGCAAGCGTTTCCCCACATCGCAGTATGCCGCGGATGCCACGAACAAGGCCGCGATGGCGCGGGACCATCTCGCTTCCAAGGAAATGGAAATCGGGCGCTATTATCTCAAAAAGGGTTCTTATCTGGCCGGAATCAACCGATTCAAAAAGGTCATCACAGACTACCAGACAACTACCCAGGTGCCGGAAGCGCTGTTCCGCCTGACCGAAGGTTACATGGCGCTGGGCGTTGTCTCGGAAGCGCAAACGGCGGCGGCAGTACTGGGGCAGAATTTCCCCAACAGCGAATGGTACAAGGACGCCTATACCCTGGTTTCGAGCGATGGCCAGCAGCCGGTTGAAAACAAAAAATCATGGATCAGCCGCATCTTCAACGGCTAAATTAGGCTCTCGCGCTTCGCCAAAAGACTCAGCTATAATCCCCGCATGCTGACCGCCCTTTCCATCCGCGATATTGTGCTTATCGAGAAACTGGATATCTCGCTGGAAGAAGGTCTTACCGTTCTAACGGGCGAAACGGGTGCCGGAAAATCCATTCTTCTTGATGCACTGGGCCTGGCGCTTGGCGGGCGTGGTGATTCGGGGCTGGTGCGCCACGGGGCCGCCAAGGGTGTTGTCACCGCTGGATTTGTGTTGCCAAAGGCCCATGCGGCGCTGCGTTTGCTGGAAGAGCAGGGCATCGAAGCGGAGGGTGAGTTGGTGATCCGGCGCATCCAGAATGCCGAAGGCCCGAGCCGGGCCACGATCAATGACCAGCCGGTAAGCTTGAACCTGCTGCGGCAGATCGCCGGAAGCCTCGCTGAAATTCACGGCCAGCATGCGGACCGTGCTCTTGTGGACGTGGCTAATCACAGGCGTTTGGTTGATGCTTATGGTGACCTAGAAGGGCAAGCGGGCGAAGTTGGAAAACTTTGGCAGGCGTTAAGCGATCTCACGAATGAGCTGGCCGAACACCGGGCGCTGATGGCGCGGGCGGAAGCCGAACGCGACTACATTGAACATGCGGTGGAAGAGTTACGGGTGCTCGATCCGCAACCGGATGAGGAACTGAAGCTTGCCACCGCGCGGCAGGTGATGATGCATGCGGAGCAATATGCGAGCGCGCTCAGCGAAGCTGAATGTGTGCTGTCCGGCGACAGTGTCGAGGCGCGGCTGAATGCGGCGCTGCGCAAACTTGAGCGCCGCAAGGGTACCGCCGGAGGCAGGCTGGACCAAGCCTGTGCGGCGCTCGAAAAGGTTCTGATTGAAATGAATGAGGCGAACCGGGCTTTGGCCGAAGCGCAGCGCTCGTTCTCCTTCAATCCGGCGGATCTGGAAAAATCCGAGGAGCGGCTGTTTGCGTTGCGGGCGGCGGCGCGCAAGCACAAATGCACGGTCCATGCCTTGGCTGCAACGCGCGAGCGGTTTGAAAAAGAGCTGGCGACGCTAACCGATGGCGGCCAGCGCCTGGCGAAACTTGAATCGCAGACTGCGGCGGCGCAGAAGGATTTTGATGCGGCTGCCGACCTTTTAAGCGCGGCCCGCAAGAAAGTTGCGAAGAATCTGGATACGGCTGTGCTGGCCGAATTGCCGCCGCTCAAGCTTGAGAAGGCGCGGTTTGAAACGCAGATCACCAGTGATGCGGGAAAGCCGGGGCCGCACGGGATTGACCGGGTTGAATTTGTCGTGGCGGCAAACCCGGGAACGCCTCTGTCGCCGCTGATGAAAGTGGCCTCCGGCGGCGAGCTGGCACGGTTTATGCTGGCCCTTAAAGTCATTCTTGCGGCCAAGGGTTCGGCTCCCACACTGATCTTCGACGAAATTGACACGGGCGTAGGGGGTGCGGTGGCCGATGCCATTGGAGGGCGTCTGGCGCGCATGGCGCGGGGCCTGCAAGTTCTCGCGGTTACCCATTCGCCGCAAGTGGCGGCGCGGGCCAGCGAACACATGCTGATTTCCAAGATGGAAGAGGTGGGCAGCCACCGCATGGTGACGCGGGTGCAATCATTGTCCGACAAGAGTAGGCGCGAGGAAGTGGCGCGCATGCTTTCGGGCGCACAGGTGACCGATGAGGCCCGCGCCCAGGCCGACCGCTTGCTGGCGGCCAAGGGCTGATTCATGCCGGAGAAATCCCCTGACCAATTAAGTTTGGCCGAGGCCAAGGCGGAGCTGAAGCGGCTTGCCAGGGAAATTGCCGAGCATGATGAGCACTATTACGGGCAGGATGCGCCGACGATATCGGACGCG
Organism: Hyphomicrobiales bacterium; assembly: GCA_038251095.1. GTDB lineage: Bacteria > Pseudomonadota > Alphaproteobacteria > Rhizobiales > Aestuariivirgaceae > Aestuariivirga. Next base: position 37,257 of record JBBSBQ010000007.1, on the reverse strand, counting down.
GAGTATGACGCGCTGCGCAAGCGCAATGCAGTGCTTGAAGACCGTTTTCCGGAACTTGTGCTGGCCAGTTCGCCGTCTAAGCGGGTGGGGGCTGCACCCCAGGAGAAATTTGGCAAGGTGCAGCACCGGGTGCCGATGCTTTCCCTCGGCAATGCTTTTGAGGATAGCGAAGTTGCAGAATTTCTCGGGCGGATCAGGCGGTTTTTGAATTTGCCGGAAGCCACCGAAATCGAAGTCACGGCCGAGCCCAAGATCGATGGGCTGTCCATATCGCTGCGTTATGAAAATGGAAATCTGGTGCAGGCGGCAACGCGCGGTGACGGTGCGGAAGGGGAAAATGTCACCGCCAATGTAAAGACGATTGACGATGTGCCGGAAAAACTTACGGGAAAGGCCCCTGCGATGCTGGAAGTGCGTGGCGAAATATATATGTCCCACAAGGACTTCGCCAAACTCAATGAGAAACAGAATCATGACGGCGAGAAGACGTTTGCCAACCCGCGCAATGCGGCGGCCGGCAGTTTGCGACAACTGGATTCATCGATCACCGCTTCCAGACCACTGCGGTTTTTTGCCTATGCCTGGGGCGAGGCACCGGAGCTTCCGGGAGATACCCAGTGGGATGTGGTGATGGGCTTCAAGAAGCTGGGCTTTCCGGTCAATCCGCTGATGAAGCTCTGCCATTCGAGCGAGGAATTGCTGGCCCATTATCACAGCATTGAGGAGCGCCGGGCTGACTTGGGCTATGATATTGACGGGGTTGTCTACAAGGTGAATCGGCTGGATTGGCAGGCGCGTCTGGGCTTTGTCTCGCGCAGCCCGCGGTGGGCGCTTGCCCACAAGTTTGCGGCGGAGAAGGCCACAACGGTTCTGGAAGGCATCGACATTCAGGTTGGCCGCACCGGGGCCCTGACGCCGGTAGCGCGGCTCCGGCCGGTGACTGTTGGCGGTGTTGTGGTGTCGAACGCCACGCTGCACAATGAGGATGAAATCGCCCGCAAGGATTTGCGGATCGGTGACACGGTGACGGTTCAGCGGGCCGGCGACGTCATTCCGCAGATCGTTGCGGTGATCCACGACAAGCGTCCGCGTGGCGCGAAACCTTATGAATTTCCGAAAGTCTGTCCGGCCTGCGGCAGCCACGCGGAGCGCGAGGAACGTGAGACCGGAAAAACTGACGTGGTGCGGCGCTGCACGGGCGGGCTCATTTGCCCGGCGCAACGGGTAGAACGGCTTAAGCATTTTGCCTCGCGCAACGCATTCGACATCGAGGGGCTTGGAGACAAGATCATCGAGGAATTCTATCACGACGGCCTGATCCAATCGCCGTCGGATATCTTCACACTAACGGCGCGCAATGAGCGCGCCCTCAAGAAACTGAAAGACCGTGAAGGCTGGGGCGAAGCCAGCGTCAAGAAACTGTTTGACGCCATCGACCTGCGCCGCAGCATTGCCCTCGACCGTTTTATTTTTGCCCTGGGCATCCGCCATGTGGGCGAGACCACGGCGCGGGTTCTGGCGCGCGCCTATGGCTCGGCGGACCATTTTCGCGATCAGATGATGTCAGCACAGCCTGATTCAGAAGCCTGGAATGAGCTCAACGCAATAGACGGCATTGGAGAAGTCGTTGCCGAAGCAATCACGCAGTTCTTTGGCGAAGGCCACAACATTGAAGTTGTCAATGAGTTGCTGAAGCATGTCACGCCAACTCCGTTAGCCGCGGTTGTCGGGTCGTCACCGGTATCGGGAAAGACCGTGGTGTTTACCGGAGCGCTGGAAATGATGACGCGCGAGGAAGCGAAATCCATGGCCGAACGCCTGGGGGCCAAAGTGGCGGGTTCAGTTTCGAAGAAAACCGATCTGCTCGTGGCAGGCCCGGGCGCGGGGTCAAAGCTCAAGGAAGCTGAAAAACACGGGGTTGAGGTCATCGATGAGGCGGAGTGGTTCAAGCGGGCAGGGGAGAAAAAGTAGGCGCAATTCTGTACAAGCCTTTCCGGCCCGGCCTGCTAAATAGTGCCCATGAAACTTCTTGCTCCCGACGACACGCTGGACGATCTGGCCGAGAATGATGAAACGTCATTCTGGCGGGTGAATCGGCATGAGTCCCTGGAATGCCTTTCGGCCACCTTCCGCACCCATGTTTTACCTCCCCATACCCATGAGAGCTATGTAATCGGTGCAGTGGTTGGCGGGATGAACGTTTACCGGATTAGCGGCTCGCTGATGCGGGCGGGGCCGGGCGAATTGTGTTTCGTCCATCCGGGTGAAGTTCACGACGCGGTGCCGAAAGGCGATGGCTACAGCTACCGGATGATCTATCCCAGGCCATCGCTGCTGCAGAACATTGTGGAAATGGCAACCGGCCGGCGGGCCAACGCGCCGCAGTTCAACGGGCCGATCATCAAGGACGAATTGCTTGCCACCCGCTATCTGCGGGCGCATGAGGCGCTTGAAGCAGGGGCAGAACCGCTGGGTGTTGATGAAGCGCTGACCTCGGTGCTGCTCGACATGATCGATCGTCATGCGGGAGGCCTGAATGCGGTTGGCGTGGCGGGCCGCGAACCTCTCGCCGTGCGCCGCGCCAAGGACTATCTGGCGGCCCATGTCGATGAACAGGTGGAACTTGAAAACCTGGCGAAGGCTGCAGGCCTCAGTCCCTTCCATCTCATCCGGGTGTTTCGCAAGGCCACAGGAATGACGCCGCATAACTGGCTCATTGACCGGCGGGTGCATCTGGCTTGCAACCTGCTGCGGGCCGGCCTGAGCGCCACTCATGTGGCGGCGCAATGCGGTTTTTCCGACCAGAGCCACCTGACGCGCGTGTTCAAGTCACGGCTGGGGATCACGCCGGGAAGGTTTCGCCCGAGCAAGGTCTGTGCATGACGTCATCGGCGCGTGAGTTCCGGCAGGGTCTGATTGACGTCTTGCCAATCCTGGTTGCCGCCACGCCCATTGGCCTTTTGTGGGGAACGCTGGCAGCGAGCAAGGGGTTGGTGCCCTTCGAAGTCTGGCTGATGAGCGCCACGGTTTTTGCCGGCGCCGCGCAGTTTGTCGCAATTGAAGTCTGGCGTGACCTGGTGCCCTGGGTCTTGCTGACGCTCACGGCGTTGATCGTCAATATCCGCCATGTGTTGATGGGGGCATCGCTGTCAAGGCACCTGGGCGGCATTGATGGACGCTGGCATCCGCTGATGATGTTCCTTATGGCTGATGAAAACTGGGCCTTCTCCGAACGCCGGGCGCTCAAGACACCGCTGACCCTCGGTTACTATTTCGGACTTGCCTTGCCCATGTGGATAACATGGGCGACGTCATCAATCACTGGCGCAATTGTGGGCCGGTCGTTTGGTGATCCCGCTGGCTATGGCTTTTATTTTGCATTTTCGGCGATGTTCATTGGCATCCTGGCGGGCTTCTGGAAACGCCCGCGCACCGGCGCGATTCTGGGGGCTAGTGCGGTTGCCGCAGCCCTCGCTAAGCTTTATGTGCCGGGTGCCTGGTACATTGTGATCGGCGGGATTGTTGGGGTTATTGTTGCGGCACTTCTCTACCGGGAAGGAGAAGCATCATGACAGCGCCGCTCCTGGCCATTCTGGGCATGGCGCTTGCGACTTACGCGACTTGTGCCAGCGGGCTTTACCTCATGCGTGGCGTTGTGGTGAAGGGGCGGCTCAAAGCGGCGCTTGACGCTTTGCCGCCGGCGATCCTCATGGCGGTGATTGTACCTACGATATTGACAACGGGTCCTGCTGAATCGATCGCGGCCATCCTGACAGCGGCTGTGGCGTTCATGCGGATGCCGCTGGTGGTTACGGTTTTGACCGGCGTGATGAGTGTGGTGCTGCTGCGGATGGTTCTCAGCTAAAGGGCGCGCACGCCTTTCGCAGCCAGGTCAATTCTTCACCTGAAAGATGATCGCCAACTTCCTTGAGAATGCGGGCGTGATAGGTGTTGAGCCAGTGCAACTCGTCGCGCGTGAGGAGTTTGGTATCAATGAGCCGCCGTTCGATGGGACAGAGCGTCAGGGTCTCAAAGCCCAGCATGGGGCGCTCACCGCCATCAACGGCGTTGGCTTCGTGAATGAGCAGAAGATTTTCTATGCGGATGCCGAATTCATTCTGTTTGTAAAAGCCGGGTTCGTTGGAGAGGATCATGCCGGGTTCAAGCGGGGTGCGGTCAGATTTGTTGATGCGGGCCGGTCCCTCATGCACGGAAAGATAGGAACCGACGCCATGGCCCGTGCCGTGGTCATAGTCGAGGCCGGCGGCCCACAGGCTCTGGCGGGCAAGCACATCGATTTGTGAGCCGCAAGTTCCTATGGGAAAGCGGATGCGCGAGACATCGATCATGCCTTTCAGCACGCGGGTGAAGCGGTCCCGCATTTCTTCGGTTGGTTCGCCGATGATGACGGTACGCGTGATGTCGGTTGTGCCATCCTGATACTGGCCTCCGGAATCGATGAGGAAAATTTCATTGATCTTGAGGGGTAGGCAGTTGTCGGGGTTCACGTGATAGTGTGGAATGGCGGCATTAGGGCCGGCACCCGCAATACTGTCAAAGGAGAGATCGAGCAGCATGCCGGTGTCTTTGCGGAACTGTTCCAGATGTTCGGCCACGGACCATTCGGTGAGGCCGCCTTGCGGTGCTGCCCCCTCCAGCCAGCAGAGGAAGCGAGATATGGCGACGCCATCTCGCCGGTGCGCGGCGCGGGCGCCTTCTTGCTCGGTCTTGTTCTTCTTCGCCTTGGGCAGAACGCAGAGGTCGATGGCGTTGATGATTTTTGCCTTGGCCAGCGCCAGTTTTATTTTTGCCGGGGCCCAATTGCCGTCGATTTGAACCGTGGATTTTCCCAAGGCCTTTAGTGCCGATTCAAATTCGGCAGGTTTCCTGACGGTAACGGATTTCTTGAGATGGGACTGCACGTCTTCCGGCAGCTTTGCCTTGTCGATGAAGAGCTCGGCCTTGCCCTTCTTTTTCAGGATGGCATAGGCGAGCACGACGGGCGTATACGGCACGTCATGGCCGCGGATATTGAATGCCCAGGCGACCGAGTCGGGCTGGGTGAGCACCGTGGCGTCGTCTCCCGCCTTGGCGAGCAGCTTTGAAATCATTGCCAGCTTGTCGGGAACGCTTTGACCGGCAAACTGCAGGGGTTGTACCGAGATGGAGGCGGTCGGCCGCTTGGGCTGGTCTTCCCAGATATCGTCGATGGGGTTGCTGGCAAGCGGCTGCAGTTTGGCCCCCACTTTGGCGCAGGCCATAGCAAAGCGTTCGGCCTGGTCTGCCGTCAGCAACCATGGGTCGTAACCCAGGACATCGCCCTTTTTCAGATTTTCGGAGATCCAGGTGGCTGGCGGCTCATCGACGAGATGGTGGGGGGTGAAGAGCTTGGTGTCCACCTGCTGGCGCACCTGAATGGTGTAGCGGCCATCAACGAAGATGGCCCCTTTGGTGCGGGTGAGGATGGCCATGCCCCAGGAGCCGGCAAAGCCGGTGAGCCAGCGCAGACGTTCGGCGTAGGCCGCCACATATTCTCCCTGGAATTCATCCTGGCGGGGAATGATCAGCCCGGTAAGTCTTTGTTTTCTGAAAAGCAGCCGAAGCGCGTTCGCGCGGGATTTGTGAGTCATTTCCTCAGCTTAAACCGCTGCCACGATTCCAGCAAAAGGAAATACTTGCATCCTGCGTCAACTTGTTCCATATCATTTGCATCGAAAACTTGGGCCGGACGATTGGCCGCTCCGCTACCCGCTAGGGTTGCGCGCACGCAAGGACTCCTCCAACAATCGACTACATGGGTCTTTTTGCGCTGCTTTTGCAATTCAACAAGGCCTCACTATAACCCAACTGAAGGACGATCCCATGAATACGGGTACTGTAAAGTGGTTTAATGAGCAAAAAGGCTACGGCTTTGTTCAACCGGACAACGGAAGCAAGGACGTTTTCGTCCATATTTCCGCTGTAGAGCGCGCCGGTCTGCGCACTCTCAAGGAAGGCCAGAAGGTCTCCTTTGAAATCGTGACCGACAAGCGCACGGGCAAGAGCTCGGCTGGTAATCTGACTGCTGCTTAATCGCTAGCAAAACTTTGCGAATTACGGTGCCCGACCAATAGGTCGGGCATTTTTTATTGTGCGGCGCAAAAATTAGGCTGACGCATATCATGCTTAATAAGCATGTCTTAGAGCGCAAATAGTCTCGAATCGCTCTTACATTCTCAAATGATTCTTCAAAAAATTTCAACCATCGTGACCGAACAAAGGCACAAATCGTTGGATAATTGTCATATTTCAAATGCATAACACTAACCATGCGATGTACCAGCCAGATTAACGGAATATGAACATAGTCATGTAATTAACGCATGGCAGACACGGGAGGTTAGCTCTACGAACAGGGCGAACTGCAGCATATATAGGCGATGAGATTGTGCGACGCACAAGAATTGGAACCTCAGAAATAAGCATTGGACGGTTTTTTGGGAAGAATTTGAAGGAGAAAGACAATGACGACGACTACTTATGGCCGCGAAATCAGCCACATCAAGGGCAGCGATTTTGCTCCCGGCATCATGGGCCGCGTAAAGGGCTATTTCGCCCGCACCCGGGCTGAGCGCCAGTTGCACCAGCTCGACGATCGGATGCTTGCTGATATCGGTGTGCGCCGTTCGGAAATTGAAAAGATGGTTTGGGGAAACTGATCTGAAGCAAGGTATTAACGGCGGAATGGTGCCATTTTGCCGTATCTTGTTTCTCTAATCATTCTTCCAACCCGTGCCTACAGCATTGGAAACTAACCGCCCAAAGCGAATGCGCTTTGGGCGTTTTCTATTGTTGGCGAGCGTCAGCGTGGCCCAGTTGCCGGGGAACAAGATTTGGGCGGGAATGAGACCGCGGTTGCGGTAGGCAGCCAGAACCCAGCGCACCTGATCACGCGTCAGGCCTGAGAGAACAAGATTGCCGCCGGGTGCTAAAATTGAAGTCAGGCCCTGGGCAAGGCTGATCAGGGGCCGCGCCAAGATATTTGCAAAGATCAGATCGTAAGGCGCGCCATGGGCGATGCGGGTGTGCTTGAGGCCCGGCGCCGTCACGCCATGGAGCAGGGGAGCTACGCCGTTGAGCTTCGCATTCAGTTGCGTCACGCGCACGGCTTCCGGATCAATGTCGGTGGCCAGCGTTTTTCGTTTCGTGGCAAGGGCGGCGGCGATGGCCAGCACGCCCGTGCCGCAGCCGAGGTCCAGAATGCGTTGCGGCCGCCGCCGTTTCAGAATCGCATCAAGGGCAAGTAAACAGCCGGCCGTGGTGCCGTGGTGGCCGGTTCCGAACGCGGTACCCGCATTGATTTCAAGAGGCACGCCGCAAAGGCGCCGGCGTTCGCGGTCATGGGAACCGTGCAGAAAAAACCGACCCGCCACGACGGGTGCCAAGCCTTCCAGCGAGTGCCTGACCCAATCCGTATCTGGCAAGGTTGATACAGTGCCAGTCGGCACTTGCAGAATCCGCTGCGCTTCTTCCGCCTCTTCGTCAGTGGCAAAATACGCCACGGTTTCCCAGAGTTTTTGCACCTCATCGGTTTCGTTGATGGTGACAGCCATCGGTTCGATCCGGAAATCATTCTCGAACCGGTTTGCCATGTCTTCCGCCGCCGCGAGGCTGAGGGCAGGGACAGTAACAACTACACGCGCCGTGGTCATGCATGGGCTTTAGCTTTCCCGACAAAGCAAGTCCATAAGGGGAAGGACATAGGCTATCCGGTGAAAACGGATTTCAACAAGACGCGTTGCTCAATGACAAAATCAAAGAAGGCTGCAACGCGGGGGATGTGACGAAGATCGGGATGAGTTAGCATGCGCCAACTTCGTGTCAATTCGGGTATTGTCCCCAGGATTTGGACCAGTGTTTCCTCAGCGTCCCCAAGCGCCGTCGGCAATGGCCCAATGCCCACGCCTGATTTTATGGATGAAACCAGCCCGAGGACGCTATTGCTCTGCGCAGCGATTGTGGCATCCGGCGCCACTTTCTTCAACCAGATGGATGTGCGGTGGCTGCTCAGTGACCCGTCAAAGGCTACAAGAGGATGACGGTTCAATTCATTCAGCCCTTGTGGCTTTCCATGCCTTGCGACGTAATCCCTGCTTGCATACACCGCCCAAAGTGAATCGGCGATCTTTCGCCCGATGAGCTCTTCGTCCGTATCACCGGAGCGGAAGGCGATATCCGCCTCGCCTTTTGACAGGTCGAGATAGCGGTCGCTTGAAACAAATCTGATGCGGAGCTCGGGATAGCGTTCGAGAAAGCGCTCAAGCAATGGAGACTTTGTAAGCCTGAAAACAATAGGCTCAGGGCAGGTCACGCGGATTACGCCGGTCAGATCACGCGCCTGGTCTAATACGTGGCGCTGAAACTCCAGAACTCCACTTTCAATACGCTCGGCATAGGGCAAGAGGTCTTTTGCATAATCCGTCAGGCGATAACCTGTGGGTTCCCGCGTTACGAGCTTTTGCTGCAAGCGGCGCTCCAGTTCATTGAGCCGGCGGTGAACCGTGGACTGACTGATGCCAAGCGATTTTCCTGCGGCAATCGTGCTGTTTTGCCGTGCGACCGCGAGAAAATATTTCAAGTCATTCCAGTCAAACATCTTGCTGGTTATGCACTACTGCTGCCCCCTTTGGCAAACTTGCGGCTGCCGCAGACGATCTTTCAGGATTAGGAATTGCCAATTGCAATGTTGCAAAGGGAGTATTTCAGATGCGCCTCATTCCATTAATTTCATGTATTTTTTCCGTTACGGCGCTTTCCGGCGCGGCATTGGCTGATGGTGGGTTGGCCAAACCAAACCTTGTCCTCAAGCAAATCATTGAGGGCCTGCCTGGGGACTCAACCAGCGAGGTGCGCGTGTTGACGGCGTTGTTAAAGCCCGGTGACAAGACGGTTTCCCACACCCATGACTATCCTGTCACCGTGTATGTCGTTGAGGGTGCCTTCACGCTCGAACTCAAGGGGCATCCTCCGAAGACAATAAAGGCCGGAGAAGCCATGGTGGAGCCGCCCAATACGGAAATGACGGGTTATAATCGCAGCGCGACGGAAGAGACCAGAGTTGTCATCTTCTACGTCAGCACTCCCGATGTTCCGTTTCTAAAGCCGTTGAAGTGAATTGACGCTCAGGTCAGCGGTACAATCTGGATTTCGACGCGGCGGTTCTGGGCCTTGCCGGAGGCGCTGGCGTTGGAGGCAATGGGCTGGCTTTCACCAAAGCCCTGGACCGAGAAGCGCTGGCTGTCGAGTTGCTGGGAGACGAGATAGTGGGCTACCGAATTGGCGCGGCGGCTTGAGAGCTCTTCATTGTAATCATCAGAGCCATCGGAATCCGTATGGCCATTTACATCAACCAGCGTCTGGTTGAATTCGCGCAACACAATGGCAACTGAATTCAACACATCATAAAAGGCCGGTTTGATATCCGACTCATCGGTAGCGAAAGTGATGTTGGAGGGCATGTTGAGCGTGATGCTGTCGCCATGGCGGGTGACCGATACACCGGAGCCCTCAAGGCGCTCACGGAGCTTGGCTTCCTGGTTGTCCATGTAGAGGCCCACGCCGCCGCCAGCCAATGCGCCAAGCCCCGCACCAACCAGCATGGCCTTGCGTGTTTTTATATTGGTGGTCGAGCCGAGCAGGGCGCCTGCCGCAGTGCCAAGCAGGGCGCCGGTGCCCGCACCAATGGCGGTGTTGGACACCTTCTGTTCACCGGTATAGGGATCGGTCGAGCAGGCGGGGAGCAGGAAGGATGCGGCGGTCAAGGCGATGATGGCGTGTTTCATGGTGTCCCCGGAATCGCTGGGCTGGTTTGGAAGCTGTTGTGGCCGGACTATGGTTAATGAAAGGTTTACTCGGCTGCCAGCGGGGTTTCGTCCACCAGGAAGCCGCCGGACTGGCGCTTCCAGAGATTGGCATAGAGGCCGTTGCGCTTGAGCAATTGCTTGTGGGTGCCTTCCTCGACAATGCGGCCCTTGTCCATGATGATCAGGCGGTCCATGGCGGCAATGGTTGAAAGCCGGTGGGCAACCGCGATCACGGTCTTGCCTTCCATCAGGGTGTAGAGATTTTCCTGGATGGCAGATTCGACTTCGGAGTCGAGGGCACTGGTTGCCTCGTCAAGAACCAGGATGGGAGCGTTCTTGAGCAGGACGCGGGCGATGGCGACGCGCTGGCGCTGGCCGCCGGAAAGTTTCACGCCGCGCTCACCCACATGGGCATCGTAACCCTTGCGGCCCTTGGGATCGACAAGGTTCGCGATGAATTCCCCGGCATGGGCTTTCTCGGCCGCGGCTTCCACTTCGGCTTGCGTTGCATCGGGCATGCCGTAGCGTAAATTATCGAGAACCGAACGGTGGAGCAGGGAGGTGTCTTGCGTTACCACGCCAATTTTTGAGCGCAGGGATTCCTGGGCCACTTGCGAAATGTCCTGGCCATCGATGCGGATGGCGCCACTCTGCAGATCATAAAATCGCAACAACAGGTTGGCCAGGGTGGATTTGCCGGCACCGGACCGGCCGACAAGGCCCACCTTTTCGCCGGCCCCGACAGTAAGCGAGAAACCATCGACAATATCATGCCGGCCCTCGACCTGTTCCTTGCCGTAGTTGAAGTGGACATTGTCAAAGACGATTTCGCCTTTGCTGACGACAAGCGGCTTGGCATCGGGAATGTCGGTAACCTGACGGTCGCGGGCAACGGTTTCAATGCTGTCCTGGATGACACCGATATCTTCAAACAGTCCCGCCACTTCCCAGATGATCCATTGCGACATGGCCTTGAGGCGCAGCGTCAGGCCGATGGAGAAGGCGATGGCGCCGGTGGTGATAGCGCCGACATGCCAGAGATAAATGGAGATGCCGGACATCATGAAAATGAGAATGCCGCTGAGCAGGCTGAGCGTTGAGGTCATGAAGGTGGACATGCGCATGGACCGGTTGACGCTTTCCAGCATCCAGCCCATGCCTTCACGGGCATAGGAATCCTCGCGTTCCGCATGGGCGAAAAGCTTGACCGTGGAGATGTTGGTGTAGCTGTCGACGACGCGACCCACCACGAGGGAGCGCAATTCGGCCTGGACTTCTGACAATTTTCCGAGCCGCGGCACGAAGTACCAGCAGGCCAGCGCGTAGCCGCCGAGCCAGACGAGAAGCGGAAGCATCAGCCAGTAATCGCTTGTGGCTACGAGGACGAGTGCGCCGACGAAATAGACAGTGACGTAGACCACGACTTCGGTGATTTTCATCACCGCGTCGCGCACGCCAAGCGCTGCCTGCATAACCTTCGTCGCCACGCGGCCGGCATAATCATTGTGGAAGAAATCCATGCTCTGGCGCAGCACGTAGCGGTGCGCCAGCCAGCGGATCCGCATGGCGAAGGCACCACGCAGGCCTTGATGGGAAATCGCTTCGGAAATGAAATTCAGGACTGGCAGCACAAGGAGAACCAGCGCGCCCATCAGGATCAGTTTAGTTGCGTTTACCTCCCAGAAGGTGGCGCGGTCCGCCGTTGAGAGCAGGTCCACCAGGTTGCCGATGAAGGCGAAGAGGTAAACCTCGATCAGGGCAATCATGGTTGAGAAGACAATCGAGGCGATCAGCAGCGGCAGGAATGGTTTGGTGTAGTGAAAGGCGAAGGCAAACAGGGTCGGTGCGGGCTTTTCAGCCTGCTGCATGGGAAAGGAATCGACGTAATTTTCAAGCCAGGTAAAAAATCTTGTGATCATGGGCGCCTTATAGCGCCTTCATTGCGCGGGGGTCAAAGGCTGGGAAGAGGTCCTAGAGCGTTGATTGCAATGAAAAACATTAGTCTTATGAGGTGGTTGCATGGGGTTGGCGCATTAAAACATGAGCTTTTGGTGGGGGCCGCATTGTATGAGTTGGAATAGTTTGGCATTCTGTTGATCATTGAAATGGTCTCCCCAGCCCGCCTGCTCCCGCTCATCGTAGCTTCCGCCCTGTTCATGGAAAACATGGACGCTACGGTGATTGCCACATCGCTACCGGCCATGGCGGCTGACCTTGGCACCGATCCCATCGTGCTCAAGCTGGCATTCACGACCTATCTCCTGAGTCTTACGGTTTTCATCCCGATCAGCGGCTGGTGCGCCGACCGTTTCGGCGCAAAGCATATCTTTCGTGCGGCAATTGCGGTTTTCATGCTGGGCTCCATCGCCTGCGGCTATTCCCAATCTCTGGGTTGGCTCATTGCGGCGCGCGCCCTGCAGGGGCTGGGCGGGGCCATGATGGTGCCGGTGGGCCGCCTCATTATTCTCCGGGAAGTTCCCAAAACACAGCTGGTGGACGCTCTCGCCTGGCTCACCATTCCAGCCCTCATCGGGCCCCTAGTGGGGCCACCCATCGGCGGGTTCATCACAACCTATTTTGACTGGCGCTGGATTTTCTGGATGAATATCCCCATCGGCCTCCTGGGCATCGTTGTGGCCACGCGCTATCTGCCGGAGATGCCGTCGGAACCGGTGCGCTCCCTGGATTTCCGCGGCTTTCTGCTTTCAGCGCTTGGGCTTTCTTCACTGGTATTTGGCTTCACGATCATCGGCCGGGACCTTTTGCCCATCTATGGGCAGGTTCTTCTCATCAGTTTTGGCGCGGTGTGCCAGTGGCTTTATGTACGCCATGCGGCCACTGTAACAAATCCGATCCTCGACCTGAACCTTCTGCGCATTCCTACTTTTCGCACCGGCGTCGAAGGGGGCAGCTTTTACCGCATCGGCGTTGGAGCCATTCCCTTTCTCATGCCGCTCATGTTCCAGCTTGGCTTCGGTTTCACGGCCTTTCAATCGGGCCTGTTGAGCTGCTGGGCGGCGGCGGGAGCCATAGCCATGAAATTCTCAGCCTCGGCCTTGCTCCGCCGATTTGGTTTCAGGCAGTTGCTAATCGTCAACGGCGTGATGTCGTGCCTTCTCATTGCGGCCTATGGCCTGCTCTCTGCGGTGACGCCCTTTGTCCTGGTCTCGATGTTGCTGCTTGTCGGCGGCTTTCTCCGGTCACTGCAATTCACGGCGCTGAACGCGCTTACCTACTCGGACATTATCCGTGCCGATACCAGCAACGCCACCACGTTCTATGCAGTGGCCCAGCAGTTTTCGCTGTCGGCAGGGGTGGCCGTGGCGGCGTTTGTCCTGGAAGCGGTGCAGGCCTGGCGCGGTGAAGCGGTCATTGCGGCGGATGATTTTTCCCTAGCGTTTGTGATCGTTGCGGTAATTGCCATGCTTTCCGTGTTCCAGTTTGCACGGCTTGACGCGCATGCGGGGTCTTCGGTTATTGACCGGCGAAAGCCCGCCGTGCCACAGCCTGTGGCGGAAGGGCCGGTGGAGCTTTGAAACCTTTTAGCTATTTGGTCCGTAATTATGATAAAGTGAGGGTATCATGGATCGTCGCAACGTTTTGAAATATGCCGGATTTTCAGTGATCGGCCTGTTCGCCGGGAGCCGTACGGGTTTTGCCGAGGATTTCGAGATCAGCAAGACTGAGGCCGAATGGAGGGCTTTGCTTGCGCCGGAGCAATATGCGGTGCTCCGAGAGGAGAACACCGAGGCGCCCAACAGCAGCCCGCTTCTGGACGAGCATCGCAAGGGCACCTTTGCCTGCGCGGGATGCGACCTGCCGCTCTACGCGTCGGAGACGAAATATGACAGCAGCACGGGCTGGCCGAGCTTTTATGACGTCCTGCCGAATGCTGTCGACAAGAAGGAAGACAACACGCTTTTCACCACGCGCACCGAAGTCCATTGCCACCGCTGTGGCGGGCATTTGGGCCATATGTTCGATGACGGGCCGCCGCCCACGGGCTTGCGCTATTGCATGAACGGGCTGGCGTTGAAGTTTTTGCCGGCGACGGCGTGAGCCGTAATCATCTTGAATACTTCCGCCAGATGGCGCCCAGGATGTTTGAATAGTCGTCCGTCCAGACCGATACATTAGTGTTCGGCGGCTGTTTCCAGCCAAGATCTTCAGTGTATCTGGCAAGGGTTTCCGGCTGGCGTGCAAAAATGGCGGCTTCCGAGGAATTCGGGTCGGCGAGCGAGGTTGACTTGGTGATCTGGACCCGGGTTTTTATCGCAAGGCCAGCATCGCGGGCCAGGGCCGCAACAACGCTTTGCAGCTCCAGGTGGCGATTTGAAATGTGGATGACCAGAATTCCATCATCCTTGAGGCGTGATACATAAAGTGCAATGGCCTCGCGCGTCAGCAGATGAATTGGGATCGTATCCGACGAGAAGGCATCGATGAGCAGGTAATCGAAGGTTTGCTCAGGCTGTTCGGCAAGGGTCAAGCGCGCGTCACCAAGGATGATTTTGGCGGCTGGGGCGCAGTGGGAGAGAAAGCCAAACTGGTCCGGGTCCCTCGCGATCTTGACGACGACGGGATCAATCTCAAAATAGGTCCAGCGGTCGCGGGTCATGCCATTGCAGGACTGGGCGCCCGCGCCGAGGCCCACGACGGCAATCTCGCGGCCATTGACCTGAGGCGGCAGCAGCAGAAGTGTCTGCGCCAGTACGCCCTTGGGGTGATAGTATGTAAGCGGCGTGATCGGCCCGGTATATTTGGAACCATCGGGATTGCTGATCCGGATCGCGCCGTGCAGGGTTGTTCCGTGCGACAGGACGCGGAACTGCCCGTTGTCTTTCAGGTATATTTTGTGAACGCCAAAGAAGGAGCGTTCATAGGATGTGTTCAGAAGGTCTGCAGGCGATATCTCCAGGGCCACAAGGGCCGTAAAGATAAGCGCCGCTCTTGTGAGCTGATGAACATAGAGGCCGATGATCGTGATGCCCGCCGCGGCCACAAGATATCGATAGTAGGTGTTCGAACTGATGAACTCATGCTCGCGAAACAGATAGACCCCCGCCGCCAAGAGCAGCGCCAGTCCGAAAACCGGCAAAGCTTCCTTTACGAAGTCACTTCGTGAGGCTTTGAGCACCGCCGGATGGGCCAGCATCACAAGGCCTGTGAGGATCGGATATTCCAGGATTCGATCAAAAATGAGGGGCGCCAGCAAACCGGAGAAAATGCCGCCGAGAACACCGCCAAAGGACATCCACAAATAGAATTGCGTAAGGTGTTCGGCAGGCGGGCGCAAGTTGTAAAGCCGCTGGTGAAAAATCAGGGCCACAACAAAGAAAAATCCGAGGTGCAGGGCACAACCCAGAAAGATGTTGAAGAGGACCACTTTGGATAAAATGATTACGCCGGCCAGGACCGGGACAAGGTGGGCCACAAGTTTTGTGGGAACCAGCGGCCGGTCACGGAAGATCAGCACGAAGGTCAGCAAGTAGAGCGCGAGCGGGATCACCCAGAGGAACGGGGCTGGTGCTATGTCGGTGGAGATGTGGGCTGTGACCGCCACCAGCAGGGCTGACGGGATGAATGAGAGCCAGATATATTCGCCGATCCGGCGTTTTGTGGGTCCCGCGACAGTTCGGGATTGCATGATGCCCAAATTCGGCTCGGCCATTGTCAGTTGCAAAACATAGCCCGAGGCTGCGATCATCAGGGCGAGCGCCACAAAGCCGATGGACCAGCCGAGCGATTGCTGCGTCAGGCGCAGGGTGGTTTCGAAGATCAGGGGATAAAGCAGCAGTGCCGCAAAGGATCCCAGATTTGATGCGGCGTAGAGGAAGTAAGGATTGCTTGCGTCCTTGTGGCGGGTGCGGGCAAACCAGGCCTGCAAGAGCGGGCCGTTTCCGGCTACGGCAAAGAACGGCAGGCCGACGGAAAATGTGAACACGCCGATCAGCCAAAAGGCTTGGCCTTCAGCCGGTGGCTTTCCAAGGCCCGAGGCAATGGAGATCGGCAAGGCAATGAAAGTTACGAGGAGGAGGCAGAGATGCACATATATGGCGGTGCGCGGCGGCAGATAGCGGGTTGAGAGGTGTGCATAGAGATAGCCGAGGAGCAGCACGGCCTGAAAGAACACCATGGCCACGGACCACACGCCGGGAGAGCCGCCGAGCTGCGGCAGGATCATTTTGGTGAACATGGGCTGGATTGCAAAGAGCAGAAAGGCCGAGGTGAATATGGCCATGGTGAAGACGGCGGGCGCGGCCCGGCTCAGGGACTCAATGTTGGCCCGAGCTGCCGGCTTGGCCTCTGTTGCAATTTGCATAAAATGCTGCCTTCCATTACGCCAAAGGGAAGGCTTAGGCAGGTTTTCTTAAGACTGGTTTAAGCCAAATCAGGCCTCAAGCCGCCGTCACAAAACTATCGAGGGCGCGTTTTTCGCCGACCGAACTCAGTTGAAATAGCCGAAAGTCAAGATGGCGACCAGTTGGCCAAGGCGCGATCAAGTGCCGCCCGTACTCTCCGTCCGAGTTCGGCAATTTCAACCTCGGTGATGATCAGTGGTGGAGCCATCACAAAACAGCCGGCCAGCGGCCGCACGATAACGCCTTCGAGAAGGCCCGCTTCGTAGACATCCTTTGTCGCGCCGCCAACCTTGAGGCTCCCTGCAGGCCCGGCGCGGCCTTCGCCGGGGTAGGCAACTTCAATTGCGCCGGCCAAGCCCCACTTCCGGTTGCCAACGACCAGCGGATGGTCAAGAAGGCTGTCGAGCATGCGGTTCCAATGCGGCATCATGCGCCGGACGTGGCCCAGAATATCGCGCTCCTCGAAAATATTAAGGACTTCGAGTGCCACCGCTGCTGAAACCACATGGGCATGATGAGTTGCGCCATGGGCAAACCATCCCTTGGCCTCGTTGCCGATATCCAGGCGGCGGTTGAATTCCTCGCCCATGATGATGCCGGCGATTGGCATGTAAGCCCCGGAAATTCCCTTAGCGCAGGTCATGCAATCGGGCTCCAGTCCCATCGATTCCGTTGCCCACATGCGTCCGGAACGGCCAAATCCGGTCACCACCTCGTCAATGAAAAGCTGGATGCCGTATTTTTTGAGTACCTTGGTTATTTTTGGAAAATAGCTTGCGGGCGGCGGGAACATGCCCGCCGATACGGAAACGGGCTCGGCAATCATGGCGCCAATGGTTTCCGGCCCGGCTTCAAGAATGGTCTGTTCCAATTCCGCTGCGAGACGGTCAGTGAAGCCTTCCTCGTCCTCACCCGGCAATGCCGCATTTGGCCAGCTCGGATGGCTGACCTGCAAGGAGTAGCCCATGGGGATCCCGAAACTTTCATGCAGCTCCTGCGAACCTCCCAAAGCCGAGGTGGCAATGGTCGAACCATGATAGCTGGCGCGGCGCGAAATCATTTTCCGGCGCAGCGGTTCGCCGGCAAAGCCATTGCCATACCACATGAACTTCAAGAGATGGTCGTTGGCCTCGGATCCAGTGGTGGAGAAATAGATGCGCGGATTCTTGACGGGTGACAGGGCCGCGAGTCTTTCCGTCAATTCCATCACAGGTGGCACCGTGCGGTGAATCGCCGATGAATACATGGGCAGGGTCTTCAGTTGCTTGGTGGCGGCATCGACCAATCGTTCTTCGCTGAAACCCAGTGAGACGCAATAAAAGCAGGAAACGGACTCAATGTAATCCTTACCGTTCTCATCGTATATAAAGATGCCTTTGCCACGCTCAAACACCAGCGGGCGTTCAGTTTTGAGCCGCTTGAGGTCACTGAAGCCAAGAAGGATCGAGTCATTGCGATAGTTGCTCTTCTTCAGCTCAATGTTCATGGCATCCGTTCCTTCTGCAAGCCGCCGAACCTATCCCCCTGCCATTCGAAGTCAACCCTTGCCCGCCGCAGGGCGGTCCTGCGGATTGCAACCCGCGGGCGTCTATTGACACTGTCTGGGAGCGGCTTCAACATCTCGTTTTTGACGGCAGGCAGCGTGTTTTTATGAATGGCTACATCGATAGACCGGCAACGTTTCCCAGCCTCCAGGATCGCAGCATATTCATAACGGGTGGGGGCAGTGGCATTGGCGCAAGCCTGGTTGAGCATTTTTGCCTGCAGGGCGCCAAGGTGTGTTTCGCCGATATTGCCGACGGCCCTGCGATGGCCCTCGTGGCCCAGTTGAAGGAAAAGGGACACGCGGCCCCTCACTATATCCATTGCGATCTGCGTGACATTGAGGCGCTGCGGTTGGCTGTCGCCGAAGCCTGTAAACGCCACGGCCCAGTGTCGGTTTTGATCAATAACGCCGGAAACGACGACCGCCACAGGACGGAAGATGTTTCGGTCGCCTACTGGGATGACCACATGCAAGTGAACCTGCGCCACCAGTTTTTTGCCACCCAGGCGGTGCGCTCGTACATGCGCGATGCCGGGGGCGGCTCGATCATCAATCTGGGCTCGATTACCTGGCTGGTTGGCGATCCAGACTGCCCTGCCTATGTCACCGCCAAGGCTGCAGTGGGCGGGCTGACGCGGGCTCTGGCGCGCGAGCTGGGACCGGAAAAGATCCGGGTGAACTGCGTGTTGCCGGGATGGGTGATGACCGACCGGCAAGTAAAATTGTGGCTGAATGAAGCCGGCGAACGCCAGATTGATGAGCGCCAATGCCTGAAAGACAGGCTCTATCCGCCTGACATCGCCCGCATGGTGCTGTTCCTCGCTGCCGACGACAGCCGCATGTGCACGTCGCAGAACTACATCGTCGATGGCGGGTGGGTATGATTTTGAACGATAAACAAAATGGAGGAGACGTTGATGACACTGAAACTGAATAGACGTACGGCGCTGAGCCTTGCCTTGGCCGCGCCGGCCATTCTGAGTTCCAGCCGGGCCTTTGCCGCCAAGGAGCTGCGGGTGATGGCCTGGCAGGGCTATGCCGATGATGACTGGGTCAAGGAGTTCCAGGACCAGACGGGCGCCAAGGCCAATGTTTTGTTCATCGGCACCGATGATGAAATCTGGGCCAAGATCAAAGGCAGTGAAGGCAAGGACTTTGACGTGTTCGCCGTGAACACGGCGCAGCTCCAACGCTATATTGATGGCGGACTTACCACGCCGCACGACCTGTCGAAGCTTCCAAACCAGAAGGAGGTTCTGCCGCGGTTCCAGGATCTTTCAAAGGTGAAAGGCGTCATGCGTGATGGCAAGGTGCATTCGATCCCGTTCTGCTTCGATTCAATCGGCATCATCTACGACAAGGACAAGGTAAATCCGGCGCCTGATACGTTCGAGATATTCTGGGATCCGAAATATAAGGGCAAGATTCTTGCCTACGACAATGGCGAGCATAATTTCTCATTCACGGCACTCACCATGGGCATTGAGGATCCTTTCCATCTCACCGAGGAGCAGATGGGCAAAATCAAGGAGAAGCTCATTGCCCTCAAGAGCAATGTCCTGAGCTTCTACACGACGCCCGACGAGGCGCTGCAGCTTTACAAGTCCAATGACGTGGCGCTGATCTGGGCCAACTACGGGCAGCAGCAGGTCAAGGCAATGAAAGACGCCGGCGCCAATATTGAATACGTCAATCCCAAGGAAGGCGCACTTGCCTGGCTCGATACATGGGCCATGACCAGCGGGGTTCAGGATGTCGATCTGGCCGAGGCCTGGGTCAACTTCCTGCTGCAGAAGAAGATTGGCCAGCAGCTTTCCGAGCGCACCGGATTTGGCAACACGGTGGTTGAAACCGGCAGTGCGGGTGCCAGTGACAAACTGGTCTGGCTCGATTTTGTCGAAGACCCGACCAAACGCTCCGATCTGTGGAATGAGGTCAAGGCCCAGCCTTGACCGTAAAGGACTGCTGCGAGGCCCGGCCACCCTGGTGACCGGGCCTTCTTTTGCAAGGGAGCCGGGCTTGCCATGATTTTTGTCGGCAGCGCAAAAAACGGATTCTGGCCGCGCCTTTTGGCGACCTTTGCCTATGGTCTGCCTGTCCTTCTCATTGTTGCGCCACTCGCGAGTTTTCTCGCCTACAGCTTCTTCCGGATGGAAGGTGGCCAGATCGTTGCCGATTTGAGCTTCGGTAATTATCAGCGGTTCTTCACCGATGCCATTTTCATTCCCATACTGTGGCGGACCTGCCTTCTTTGCCTTGCTGTTGCGGCATTGACGATTCTCATCGGATTTCCTGTCGCCTTCCTGCTGGCCAATTTGAAGGGACGGCGGCGCTATCTGGTGCTGCTCATGGTGCTGGTGCCGCTGTTGATGAGCTACATCATCAAGATCTATGCCATCCGCAGCATTCTCGGCGGCACGGGTTTTCTCAACCGGTTTCTGCTGTGGACAGGATTGGTCGATGCGCCCCTCACGCTCTTTGTGTTCAATCTCAACGCCGTGCTCCTGACACTCACGATATTGCTCATCCCCTTTGCCATATTGCCCATCTTCCTGTCGCTTGAGCGGATCCCGCGCGACCTTATCGAGGCCTCAAGCGATCTCGGTGCCTCCAGCCTGCAGACGTTCGCGCGCATCATCCTGCCGCTGAGTGTGCCTGGCATTGTGACTGCGGCATCGTTTGTCTTCGTTCTGGCAATTGGCGATTTTCTGACGCCGCAAATGGTGGGCGGCCAAAGCGGCTTCACTTTTGGCCGCATCGTTTACAGCCAGTTTGGCACGGCCTTCAACTGGCCTTTTGGCGCGGCGCTTGCCACTATCCTGGGGCTCGTTGCCATAGCGGTCATAGCCGCGGGAAGCCGGCTGGAGGCCCGTCAAAGATGATGCGGCTGCCGGGATATGCCATTGGCGCGCTCTGGGCGATGACCGGTGTGGTATTCCTGTTGCTTTACAGCCCACTGGTCATCCCCATAGTCTCATCCTTCTTTGCCATCACCCACGGCGAGGTCCAATGGCATGACCCGTCGCTAGCGTCCTACGCCGCGCTCACCGCCAATGCGGGAATCCTCGAGGCCGTTGGCAATACGCTTATCGTCGGTTTCTCGGCCTCCGTGCTGTCAATCGTTTGCGGGACGCTTCTTGCCATTCATTATTGCGGCGGCAAGTCGCTGGGCCGCGAGGCCATGCAGTTTGCCATCTACCTGCCGTTCCTGATGCCGCCGATCATTACCGGCCTGTCATTGCTGATTTTCTTCCGCGAGACTGGAATACCGCGTTCGCTGATGACCGTCATCGTGGCGCATACGGTTTTCGTCCAGGCGCTCACCTACCGTACCATCGTGGTCCGCCTGCAGTCCATCGGCCCCGAAATGATTGAGGCCTCCACCGACCTTGGCGCATCCGCCTGGCAGACCTTCATCCATATCATTCTGCCGAACCTTGCTAGCACGTTGATTGGAGCGGGCGTTTTGAGTTTTGCCCTGTCCTTTGATGAAACCATGATCACGCTGCTGGTGACGGGCACTGACAGCACTTTGCCGATCAGGCTCTGGGCCATGATGCGCCTGGGGTTTTCGCCTGACATCAACGCGCTTGTCGCGATTATCCTGGCGTTGACAACCTTGCTCTGCATTCTTGCCGTTCGCTTGCTTCTGCCGGGTGAGGCTCAGCCTGCTGAATAGATCAAGCCGCCGTCACGAAACTGTCGAGCACGCGCTTTTCGCCGGCCTTTTCGAAGTCGATGGTGAGCTTGTTGCCGTCCACGGAGGTGATGCGGCCGTAGCCGAATTTCTGGTGGAAGATGCGGGTGCCCTTGGTGAGCGCGGGGTTTTCCTCGCCGTGGGTAACCATTTCGCCTTCGATGAATTTGGGGGTTGAGCGCAGGCCTTCGCCCTTGCTCCAGCGTTCCTGGGCGCGCTGCCAGCCGGGGGTGGCATAGGTGTTGGTGAAGGGTTTCTGATCATCGAAGCGACTGGCACCATAGGCGCCGAGGCTGTGCCCGCCAAAGCTGTTGCTCATGGGGGCGACTTCGATGAAGGCTTCCGGCAATTCATCGACAAAGCGCGAGGGCAGGGCGTTCTGCCACATGTTATGGACGCGGCGGTTTTGCGCGAAGGAAATATAGGCGCGGCGCTTGGCGCGGGTGATGCCGACATAGGCGAGGCGGCGTTCTTCTTCCAGGCCGGCCTTGCCCTTTTCATCGAGCGCCCGCTGGTGTGGAAACAGGCCTTCCTCCCAGCCAGGAAGAAATACCGTGCCGAATTCAAGGCCTTTGGAGGAATGGAGGGTCATGATGCTCACTTTGTCATCCACATCACTGCTATCGCGGTCCATCACCAGGGCGATGTGTTCAAGGAAGCCTGCCATGTTTTCAAACTCGCCCATGGAACGCACGAGTTCCTTCAGGTTTTCCAGCCTGCCTTCGGCTTCCGGGCTTTTGTCATTCTGCCACATCTCAGTGTAGCCCGATTCATCCAAAATCATTTTAGCCAGGTCCGTGTGGGGCAGGCCCTGCAGGGCCTGGCGCCAGCGGCTGAAATTTTCAATGAGTTGGCGCAGCGCGGTGCAGGTCTTGTTGGGCAACTCATCGGTCAACGTCAATTCTTCTGCGGCACGATAGAGCGACAGGCCGCGGGCCCGAGCAAATTCAAACATGCGCTTGATCGAGGTATCTCCAATGCCGCGCTTGGGCACATTCACGATACGCTCGAAGGCGAGATCATTGTCGGGCGAAGCAGTGACTTTCATATAGGCCAGCGCATCCCTGATTTCGGCGCGTTCATAGAAACGCGGCCCGCCGATCACGCGGTAGGACAGACCCAGGGTGATGAAGCGGTCTTCAAAGGCGCGCATCTGGAACGAGGCGCGTACGAGGATGGCCATGTCGTTGAGTTTTTCCTTCTTGCGCTGCAGGCTTTCGATGTCATCGCCTATGGCGCGGGCTTCCTCGTCGCCATCCCAATGGCTTCGCACGATGACGGGGTCGCCGTCGTTCTTGTCGGTGCGCAGCGTTTTGCCCAGCCTGCTTTCATTCTTGGCGATAAGGCCGGAGGCAGCGCCGAGGATATGCGGGGTGGAGCGGTAGTTGCGTTCCAGCTTGATGATCTTGGCACCGGGAAAATCCTTCTCAAAGCGCAAGATGTTATCCACTTCGGCGCCGCGCCAGCCGTAGATCGACTGGTCGTCGTCGCCGACGCAGCAGATGTTCCTGTGGCCCTGGGCCAGCAGACGCAGCCAGAGGTATTGCGCCACGTTGGTGTCCTGGTATTCGTCGACCAGCATATATTTGAAGCGGGTTTGGTAGGTTCTCAGAACATCGGGGTGGGACTGGAAGATGCGCAAGACTTCCAAAAGCAGGTCGCCGAAGTCAGCGGCGTTCACAACTTTCAGGCGCGCCTGGTATTCCGCATAGAGCTTTCCACCAACGCCATTGGCAAAACCATGGGCTTCGCCTGCGGGAACTCTCTCCGGAACAAGGCCGCGGTTTTTCCAGCCGTCAATGAGGCTGGCGAGCTGGCGGGCGGGCCAGCGCTTTTCGTCAATCTCGTGGGCGGAGAGGAGCTGTTTGAGAAGCCTTATCTGGTCATCCGTATCCAGAATTGAAAAGCCGGACTTCAACCCCGCGAGTTCCGCGTGATTGCGCAGGATCTTGACGCCGATGGAATGGAAGGTGCCAAGCCAGGTCATGCCTTCCACCACGCCGCCAATGAGGTGGCCTATGCGCTCCTTCATTTCACGCGCCGCTTTGTTGGTGAACGTGACGGCCAGCATCTGGTTGGGCCAGGCCTTGTTAGTAGCCAGGATATGGGCCAGCCGGGTCGTCAGCACGCGGGTCTTTCCGGTGCCGGCGCCGGCCAGCACCAGCAGGGGGCCTTCGGTTGATTCGACCGCGTCACGCTGCTCGGGGTTCAGGCCCTTGAAATAAGCGGGTTCGTTGCCCGCCAAGGCGCGTGCAGAAATACTTGTATTGGCAATATCAATCGGCTTGGCAGTCATGGGGTCTGACGAATCCTTATAGACCCCTTATAGCAAATGCAATTCGCCCTAGGCGGCTTTCTTGAAGCCCACGCATTTCAAGGCAAATTGGACATTCCGCCAGGTTTCGGCGGTTTCCATGTCGCCGGACTTTTCACACAGAATGGCATGTTTGGCCGCTTCGGCTTTGGCCTTGGGACCTTGGGCGAAAACCAGGGCTTCGGCAAATTGCAAATAACCGGAATGTGTCATCATATTCGCCTCCATCGTATTTTTGTTGTGAGTGTGTTTTGGCAGGTGAATGCGACAACAATGCAACGGTTGTTAGACCTTTCGGGGAATACCGATCTTGTGGCCCACTTGTAATGGAACGGGGAGTGTTTTGTGGGCGTCGCGGCCGATCCTTATTTTTTCCAGAACGTCTGCCGGAAATGGGGAAGATTTTTTTAATCTCATATCCACATGCATGATGATGATTTCAGTAACGGAGGAAATCCAATCCTCAGTGGCATGGTGCATCATTTGTACATAGTGGAGACGTTTTGAATCAAAATCTAAGATCTGAGTTGCGATCCTGACCTGGTCGGTGACGGTCAGTTCGCGCAGATAGCTGATGTGGGCCTCCATGGTGAAATAGGAATTTTCAGTTTTTTCCACATAGGCGGGGCCGAGGCCGACGAGGCCCAGGGCCACATCGGAATCCTTGTCAAACAGCACATTGTAATAGGCCATGTTGAAGTGGCCATTGTAGTCGATCCACTGGCTTTCAATGGAGTAGGGGCCGCTTTTGATGGGGCTTGGAAAAACCATCGCAATTTTCTTCCCGTCTGCTAGTTTTGGCGCATGCTTACACGAGACCGCGCCAACAGCACAATTACCACCATCGCCGAGATCAGGGAGTTCCTGGGCGACCGACTTTCCACCGCCACGAGCGTGCGCGAGCAGCACGGCAAGGACCAGACCTGGGCCGTTGGAGCCCCGCCCGATGCGGTGGCCTTCGTGCGCGATACTTTGGAAGTTCAGAAGATCGTCTCGATCTGCGCCAGGCACCAGACGCCCGTCATTGCCTATGGCACGGGCACCTCGCTGGAGGGCCACATAACCGCCCCTAATGGCGGCATCACAGTTGACCTCTCCCAGATGAACAATATCCTGTCGGTCAACGCGGCGGACCTTGATGCGCGGGTAGAGGCAGGTGTTACCCGCAAGACCCTGAATACACATTTGCGTGACCAGGGCTTGTTCTTCCCGATTGATCCCGGGGCTGACGCGAGCCTTGGCGGCATGGCGGCGACGCGGGCCTCGGGAACAAATGCAGTGCGCTATGGCACGATGCGTGAAAACGTCATGGGCCTCACCGCCGTTATGGCCAACGGCGAAGTCATCCGCACCGGCACGCGCGCCAAGAAATCATCGGCGGGCTACGACCTTACGCGGCTGCTGGTGGGCTCGGAAGGCACGCTTGGGATTATCACCGAAGTTGGCCTCAAGCTTTACGGGATTCCCGAAGCCATGACGGCTGGCGTATGTGCTTTCCCGAGTGTTGAGGCCGCTTGCAATGCCACCATTGAGACCATTCAACTCGGCATTCCGGTGGCGCGTATTGAACTGGTGGATGAGGAACATGTGAAGGCGCTCAATGCCTATTCGAAGCTCGATCTCAAAATCGCGCCGACCCTGTTTCTGGAATTTCATGGCACGCTGGCTTACGCGCGCGAGCAGATTGAAATGTTTCGGGAAATCGCAACGTCGCATGGCGCCGGGGCTTTCGAATGGGCGGAGAAGGAAGAGGACCGGCAGAAACTGTGGCAGGCCCGCCATGATGCGTTCTGGGCCACGCGGGCCATTGCGCCGGGCAAGCAGGATGTTTTTTCAACCGATGTCTGCGTGCCCATTTCTCGGCTGGCGGAATGCGTTACTGCCACCCAGGACGATTTGCGGGCGAACAATCTTTTCGGCCCCATCATCGGCCATGTGGGGGACGGCAATTTTCATGTGGTGCTGTACTGCGATCCGCTGGATGAGAAGGAAGTCACACGGGTCAAGGGTTTCTATGATCGTCTCATCCACCGGGCCATTGCCATGGAGGGTACCTGTACCGGCGAGCATGGGGTGGGAAGCGGCAAGATCAAATTCCTTGAAGCTGAGCACGGCAAGGCGCTGGATGTGATGCGCCAGATCAAACAGGCGCTGGACCCGCTCAACATCATGAACCCTGGCAAAATTCTTGCACTCTGAACGTTTGCTCCTATTGTAAGGAATCATGAAGGTTTGGAAGTCACCGGTCTTTTATTTCGGAATTGTGCTGGTGCTGGCGGTGTTCAGTGCCATGCTGGCGCCCTTTGTGGTGGATTGGGGCAGCTACCGGGCAGGACTTGAGGCCTATGGCGAAAAGCTCACCGGGCGGAAGGTGGAAATCGCCGGACCTATCGGGGTGCGGCTTTTCCCGTGGCCGCGGCTTAGGGCTCAGGACGTGCGCATCGCCAATTCGCCGGGATCGCCGGACGAATGGTTTGCCACCGCCGACCAGATCGTGGTGCGGATGAATCTCGGCGCGCTGTTTAATGCTGAAATCCAGGTCGAGAGCATCAACATCGACAACCCCACGATAAAACTCCGGCGTTCGCTGGACGGCAGCGCCAACTGGAATTTTGTGTCGGCCGAGAACATCCGCAACAACCGACTGCTCGATCAGGTAAAGCTGGACCAGATCACGCTCAGCGGCGGCACCGTGCAAATGGTTGACGACCGGCGCAGCGCCCAGGGTGAAGAACTGGAGAAGATCAATGCCACTTTCTCGGCGCTGAATTTGGCCGGCCCCTGGCGCAGTTCCGGCAGTTTTGAATATGACGGGACGCCCCTGGCATTTGCGGCCAACACCGGCACCTGGGCGCATGACGTACCCTTAAGCATCGGGCTCCGCGTGTCGTCACAGGAAAATTCCGGTTATTCCTATTTCCTTGATGGCAAGAGCGACGCGGGCACGTTCGAGGGCACCGTTCGCCTCGATCCCACCCAAAGCCCGGACGGAAAGTCCGACACGGAAGGGCAAATCCGACCCATCACCTTCAAGTCAAAGGTCACGGGCAGCTTTGAGAAGATCGACCTCAGCGAAATCGAGATCAGGCCGGCGGATGTTGCCGGCCAGGGTACGATCCTGTCGGGTTCGGCGAGTTTCATTCTCGATAAGGAGATAAAGGCCACCGCTGATTTTTCCGCCCCCCGGGTGGATTTTGATGCGCTGGCGGGAGCAGGGGCGCGCCGCCTGCTCCGCGATGGCGGCGGGCTTTCGCTGGTGAACGGCCTTTTGGCCACCCTCCCCGAGGCAGTCGACCTGCGGTCTTCAATAAAGTTCGCGACGCTCAAAACTGGCGGGGAAGTTCTGGATAATGTCCTGCTTGATGTGTCCGCCAACCGCGGTGCCATGCGTATTCACGAGCTTTCTGCCTCGCTTCCCGGGCGTTCGCGTTCGCGTTTTGAAGGGGTGTTTTTCCCCGGCACACAATATGCGGAACTGGCCGGCACGCTCGAGGTGAAATCGCCTGACGCACGGGCGCTCTCGCTCTGGCTGTGGCCCGACAGCAAAGACGAAATCGCCCGGACCTGGACCGGGTTGCGAGGAAGTCTGGAGGCCAAGGCGGATGTGACGCTCACCGCTTCCAAGCTTGAGTTGCAGAATATAGATTACGAACTCGATGGCGAACGGGGCAAGGCAGGGCTTGCGGTTCTGGTCAATGGCGAGCGCCCGATCATGGATTTGCGCATCGATATGGAAACCGCCGACATTGACAGTTATGTCCCCAACGGCCTGGCCGCCCTTTCTTCCGATGGCAGCGCAAGCTGGACCAGCATTGTTAAGAATTTTGTCGACGAGCAGGTCAAGCGGGATTTGCATCTGACCTTCCAGGCGGGAACCTTGAGGCTCAACGGGGTTGAGGCTTCCGATGTTGCGGTGGACATGGAAACCACCGTGAAGGGCTTTGATCTCAAGACCATTGAGGCGGGCTCAGTTGGCGGGGCGAAACTGAGCGTGTCAGGCAATGTGCTCAACACTGAGGAAGGCCCCGATGGCGATATAGGCATCTCGCTCACCGCTGACGATCCCCGCGGGCTTCTACGCCTCACCGGCTTGTTGCCGCGTGGTACTACTCCGCAATGGTCATCGGTTCTCGGCAAGACCGCGTTGAAAATCGATCTGCAGGCAAAGCCATCGGCCACGGCGCCCACCACCCATTTTGGCATCATCGGCAAAGTGGGCGATCTCGACATTACTTCCAACGGCAGCTTTACGGTGGGGACCGGCACGGCGCTCAAAGGAACGACCGAAATCAAAAGCCCTTCGAGCGCCACGCTTTTCAATTTGTTTGGCGGGGCGGTGGAAACCGTGGATGCCATTCCGGCCAGGGCGGTTCTGACCGCCGACGGCGTGTTGCACGACAGTTTCCAGATTGACCTGCAAAGCGAGATTTATCGATCTGAGGTGAAGTTCACAGGTAATGTCAATCCGGATCCCGGCAAGCTGTTGCTTGACGGAAACCTCACGGTACAGAGCGCGCAGGCGCAAGACCTGCTTGCCGCCCTTAGGATCCCAGCCCTTTCGACCGTTGGCGGGCAATTGTCCTTTGCCACCAAGATCAACACGGCGGGGAACGTGCAGTCCTTTGACGAGATTGAAGCAAAGCTGTCCGATTTCACCGTCACGGGAAGCGCCGCATTGAAGGACCAGACGCAACTTACTGGCGATTTCGATGTGGGCGATATTTCTCTGGTGAACACCATGGCGCCGGTATTCCTGCCGTGGAATGGCAGCGCCCAGCCGCTGGAGGAGACCTTCGCCACGGCAATGCCATTCGGCTTGACCGGCGTGGTGTGGGTGCGGCCCAAGCTGCTTGAAATCTATCCCGGTCTTTCCGTGGGAAATGCGCAGATCGGCATTACGGCGGCAGCGGATGTGACAGAGTTTATTGCTTCCGCCAAAACCGAAGAGGGCGACGATATCGTCGTTGAAATCGCTTCGCGCCAGGCCAATGAGGGACGGAAGATTAATGGTCAGGTGATTGTTCCTATTGATTTGTTCCAGCGCCTCAAGCTGAATGATGGAATGTCCATCGCCGCGGGACTGGCCACGGTTGATGTGAGGTTTGACGGCGTGGGACGGAGCCCAGGCGGAGTCCTTGCCATGCTCAATGGCAAGGGCACCTTTAAGCTGCAGAACGGCAAGCTCCTGAACATTACCCCGGAAAATTTTTCCAAGCTGATTTTGACGGCCAAGGATCCCGAAACCCTTGAACTGGCTTTCGCCGGCCTGCGCAGCGGTGAAGGCATTTCACTCGGGCCGGTTTCCGCAGCGGTGACCATCGCCAATGGAGTGGCCACCTTCACGCCTTTCGGCATGACTGGACCTGACGCGCAGGTACTGGTCAAACCCATTGCCGAACTGGCGGATGGGAAGATTGATGTGGGCGTGGTCCTCAGTCTCAAGGCGCTGCCGGAATTGCCGCCCATGGAAATTTCTTATTCCGGAAAGTCATCGCAACTTGCGGCCGGCGAAGACCGGACGGCGCTTACCTCCTATCTAGGTTTCAAGGTGCTCGAACAAGGCGTTGATGCGCTTGAGAAAGTCCAGGCTGAGCAGGAGCGCATGGCCATCGAGGAGGAGAAGCTTCGCAAGGTCGATGAGGAACGGCTGACAGCCTTCTACGCGCAACGGGCGGAGTTGCGCTTGCGCCTGCGCGAGCTGAAGGTTCACGCCGCCCAGCGGATTCTGGATGTCGAGTTGGCGAAGGCCGAAGAGCAGCGGTTGATACGGGAAGGCGAGGCCATCAACAAAGCGGAGTTGAAGTTGCGCCTGCGCGAATTGCGGCTTTACCGGAAGGTCATGGCGGAGGCCACGCCAGTGGTGGCGCCGCGTGAAAAACCTGCTGCGCCACGTGAGATCATTCAAGTTCCCAAAATTCCGGCATCGCCTTCTGGTCTTTATTGATCAGACTTTCTTCGCCCGCCGGAACAGCCAGACGCGAATGGCGCTCGAGAGATTGCGGGAGCCGCGCGCGCGGTCCACTTCACCCACAATACTGGCCAGGGTTTTCTTTTCCACCCGCGCCACGTCCTGCAGCGCCTGCCAGAACTCTGGCTCGAGGGAGAGCGAGGTGCGGTGGCCGGCAATGGTCAGCGAGCGCTTGAGGTCCTTGGTCATCAGTCCTCGCGCTTGTGCTTGTCCAGCGCCTTCTGTTCCAGTGCGAGCCTGGCCTTGCTCAATTCCTTCTCGGATTTGGCGCGGCCAAACGCGGCGCGGTTGATTTGGGCTGCGGTCTCCTTGTCTTGGCGCGCTTTGCGCTTGCGAAAGCTGCGGAGATTGACGACCTCAGCCATCATTTTGGGGCCAGCATGTCTTCGGGGCGCACGATGACATCGAAATCGGCGGCGGGAATACCGTCCTTGATGGCTTCCTCGCGCAATGTGGAGCCGTTCTTGTGGGCTGTCTTGGCGATTTTCGCGGCGCGGTCATAACCGTATTTGGGCGCAAGTGCTGTGACCAGCATGAGCGAACGGTCCAGCGCCGCCTTGATATTGTCTTCCCTGGCGGTGATACCAATCACGCAGTTGTCGGTGAAGCTGTTGGCCGCGTCGGCCATGAGGCGCACCGATTGCAGGAAATTATACGCCATCACCGGATTAAATACATTAAGTTCGAAATGGCCCTGCGAGCCGGCAAAGGTCAGGGCCGCATGATTGCCGAAGATCTGTACGCAGACCATGGTGAGGGCTTCACATTGGGTAGGATTCACCTTGCCCGGCATGATGGAGGAACCGGGTTCATTTTCCGGCAGCGACAACTCGCCAAGGCCGGAGCGGGGGCCTGAGCCCAGAAAGCGGATGTCATTGGCAATCTTGAACAGCGAGGCGGCCACCGTGTTGATTGCCCCGTGGCTCATCACCATAGCGTCATGGGCAGCGAGCGCCTCGAATTTGTTGGGAGCGCTGGTGAATTTCATCTGGGTAATGGCGGCAATGCGTTCGGCCACCAATTCGGCAAAGCCCACGGGCGCGTTGAGGCCCGTGCCAACCGCGGTGCCGCCCTGGGCCAGTTCCATGAGCAGCGGCATGGTCTGCTCGATGCGGGTGATGCCGTTTTCAATTTGCTTGGCGTAGCCGGAAAATTCCTGACCGAGGGTCACCGGTGTCGCATCCTGCGTATGAGTGCGGCCGATCTTGATGATGTGCTTCCACTGATGCGCCTTGTCGTTCAGGGCGTTGCGGAGTTTCTGCAGGGCCGGAAGCAGGGTGTGGTGAATTTCCTCGGCGCAGGCGATATGCATGGCCGTGGGGTAGGTGTCGTTGGACGACTGGCTCATGTTCACATGGTCGTTGGGATGCACGGGCTTTTTCGAGCCCATCTCGCCGCCAAGCATTTCAATGGCGCGATTTGACACCACCTCATTGGCATTCATGTTGGATTGAGTGCCGGAGCCGGTCTGCCATACGGCCAGCGGAAAGTGGTCATTGAGCTTGCCCTCGATCACTTCCTGGGCAACGCTGACAATCGCCTTGCCGAGTTTGGGATCGAGGTGGCCAAGCACCATGTTCACTTCGGCGCTCGCGCGCTTGACGATACCGAGGGCGCGCACCACGGGCAGGGGCTGCTTTTCCCAGCCGATCTTGAAATTGCCGAGCGAACGCTGGGCCTGTGCCCCCCAGTAGCGCGTGGCATCGACCTCAATCGGGCCAAAGCTGTCGGTTTCGGTGCGAGTCTTTTTCATCGTCATTCTATCCCAAAATCAAAGTTCATCTTTCCAGATGGGATTACTCCACGCCTTTTTCCCGGCATGATCAATGCACACCACGCGGAACCATGGGCTGAGTTTGGTCAGCAGCCAGCCGGTTTCCAGCTTTTTCAAATCAAATTCTGCATCGGTTATGGATTTGGCATTGCGCACCAGGGTGCGGGAATTACCGCAGAGCACAGTGATGTTATCCACGGGTGAACAGGTGATATTGATTTCGCTCCCGCCTATTGAGATGTCATGGATCTGCGGTCCCTGGCTTGAATAGTAGTGGCCCTTCTTGAGTGCCTCGAGCAGCACTTCGGGCCCAAAACTTTCAGCCTTCACATGGACCCAGCCGCCAAAATGATCCGGCGACTTGAAATGGGCGTCATCGGTGGCAAAGGCGGTGAGGCGTTTGCCCTCGTTCAAAAGCTGGTCGAGCAGATACCAGCCGTCGCCGCGGTCGTTTTCGATGGCGCAGCCGTGATTATAGATTTCCACCGCATGGGCGCAGTCGATAGCGCGGCCATCCTCGATAGTGAGTTGCGACCAGGCAGGATGGGCTATGCCGATAAACCCGCCGGCCTCATGCGCGCGGCGGGCGAGCTGTGCGCCGGTTTCATTCTTGCCAGCGGGCGGGAAATCGAGGGGCAGGCCTGCCGCTACGATATGCCAGAGTTCGCCGACTTGGGTTTGCGGGGCGTGCAGTTCGGAGCCGAGGATGGTGGTGAAATTGTTGGAGCGCAGGGCGCGGGTATCGGCGATGGGCCAGTTGTAATGCCCCATGAAATGATCCGACAGCATCATGAAATCATAGCCGGCGTTCTTGTAGGCTTCGATCACCTGCGGCGGTTCAAGGGCCCCGTCCGACAGGGTCGAATGGGTATGGAGATTGCCACGCCAAAAACGACCGGGAAGAGAAAAGGGGGAAAGTGAAGGCATCAGACACTCATTTGCATGCCGAGTTCAACAACACGGTCAGGTGGAATGCGGAAGAATTCGATAGCCCGGGCCGATTGATTTGCCAACATGATGAAAATGCGCTGCTGCCAGAAGGGCAGCGCGGATTTCCGCGAGATGCGGATGACGCGGCGGCCAAGGAAATAGGAGGCCTGGGCAGGATCTATTGTCAGGCCGTGGGGCTCACAGGCGCGCAGGGCCGCCGGCACGTCGGGCTGTTCCATGTAGCCGAACTTCGCCTCCACCAGAAAAGCGCCAAGCGGCAGGTGCTTGACGGTCACGCGGTTGCCGGGATCGGCGCGGGGTTCATCGCTTGTTTCCACGGTGATGAAGACCAGAATGTCGTGCAGTACGCGGTTGTGCTTCAGATTGTGCATGAGGGCGCTTGGCGCGTAAATCGGATCCGTCTGCAAGAAGACGGCGGCGCCGGCGACGCGGGTGGGCTGGCGTTTTTCGAGGCTGTTCAGAAGACCCACGAGCTCGATGGATTCCCGGCGGAGTTTGGCGGCCAGGGCAAAACGCCCGCGCATCCAGATGACCATAATCATGATGATGGTAGAGCCGATGAGCACGGGCATGTAGCCGCCCTTGGCGAGCTTCAGGCCATTGGCGGCGAGGAAGGTGAGTTCGATTGCCAGGATGCCGAAGAGGGCGGGTATGACGATGAAGAGCGGCAGGCTCCTGGCCTTCCAGAAAAAAACCAGGGCAAGCAGCGTATCGACCACCATCGAGGTGTTTACGGCCACGCCATAGGCCGAGGCGAGATTTGACGAGGAGCGAAAAACAATCACCAGCAGGGTGACGCCCGCGAGAATCATCCAGTTGATCTGGCCGATATAGATCTGCCCCTGTTCGGTTTCGCTGGTGTGGGTGATGTTCATGCGGGGCAGGAGCCCCAGTGACATGGCCTGCTGGGCGATCGAGAAGGCCCCGGTGATCACCGCCTGGCTGGCGATCACCGTCACCAGCGTAGCAAGGAGAACCAGGGGAATGAGCCCCCAGACCGGCGCCATGAGGAAGAACGGGTTATCGACGTGCTGTGGATTGGCGATGATAAAGGCGCCCTGTCCCAGGTAGTTCAGCACCAGTCCCGGAAACACCACGCAAAGCCAGGCGATGCGGATCGATTTCTTACCGAAATGGCCCATGTCAGCATAGAGAGCTTCGCCGCCGGTCACCGCCAAAAACACGCCACCGAAAACCAGAAGGGCAAGGCCCGGCTGTTCGACCAGCATGCGCACACCATAGAGCGGGTTGAGGGAGTAGAATATTTCGAGATCGTCGCCGATGTGGCCCAGACCCATGAGTCCGATGACGGCAAACCATACGGCGGTCACCGGGGCAAAAATCGATGCCACGCCCGCTGTGCCGCGGTACTGGAACAGGAACAGGCTGAAGAGCACAGCGAGGGTAAGAGGCACCACCACGAATTCAAAGCGGGGATTTATGACGGCAAGGCCTTCCACCGCCGAAAGCACTGACATGGCGGGGGTAATCATCGCGTCCCCAAAGAAGAAGGCAGCGCCGATGATGCCAAGGGCCAGAACTAACCCGCCTTTTTTCTTCAGAAGGGTTTCGACAAGCACAACGAGCGAGAGAATGCCGCCTTCGCCCTTGTTGTCGGCGCGCATGAGGAGGACGAGATATTTCAGGCCGACGACGAGGATGAGCGCCCAGAGCAAGAGGGACACAACGCCGAGCACCGCAAGGCGCAGGTCGCCGCCGGCGTTCACTACCGGGTGCAAGGCTTCGCGCATGGCATAAAGCGGGCTGGTGCCAATGTCGCCGAAGACCACGCCAATGGAAGCGAAAGCCAATTTGTATTTGACCGATGAGGAGCCGGTGGCGCGGGCTGCTTCGCTTGAGGGAGTGCTTGTTTGGGTCATAGACCACCCACGCGGGGCTCCACTCCTTGATACATTTCAGCGACGGATTAGGGGGCCGTCACAACGGCACGGCATTCAGCAGGAAGGCCTGCCAGTGTCAAGGCCGGAGCCGGTTTCACCGGTTTGGCATTGGGGTCACGTTTTTTGGGTTTCCACGGAATATCGCCCAACCAATAGGCCATTTCCTCGCCGCAGCCGGTTCCGTCTTTTGGTGCCGCGGGTGCCTGATTCTTGCATCCGGCAAAGCCCGGCGGGCATTTCATGCGGATGTGGAAGTGATAGGTGTGGTTGTAGTAGGGACGAACCTTGGCCAACCATGAGCGGTCACCCTTGGCCCATTTGCACAGCTCAGCCTTGATCGGCGGATGCACGAAGATACGGGCCACTTCCGGATAGGACGCGGCAGTCTTGATGAGTTTGGCGCGGGATTCAGTCCAGGCGTCGCGGTTCAGTGTCGAGCGATCCTTCACCATCTCGATCGGGGCAAAGTTTTCACGTTCCGCGAGCGTCAAAACACGATCAGGCATCGGGGTAAACCAGACATCTGCGTCGAGGCCGATCTGATGGCTGGCATGGCCGGTCAGCATGGGGCCGCCACGGGGTTGGGACATGTCGCCCACCAGCAAGCCATTCCAGCCGTCGTTTTGCTTGGCGTCACGGGCCAGTTTTTCAATGAGGTTGACCATGGCGGGATTGGCCCAGTTGCGGTTGCGCGAGGTGCGCATGGCCTGCCAGGCGGGGCCGGTGACAGGCAGGGCCTTGGCACCGGAGAGGCAGCCTTTGGCATAGCTGCCAATGGAGCGGGCCGACAAATCCAAGGGAAGTTTTACGGCCCCAAAAAGCTTCTTGGCGGGGGTGTGCTTGAGTTCAACGCTGGCCAACGCAGCAAGCGCAGCCTGGTCGTTGGCGGACTGGGCAAGGACTGAAGGTGCCGACAAGAACGTAATTGCAATGAAGAACGCTGCAAGGGTCTTTGAAATCTGCATATGCCGTCTGATCCTTATTTCTTGCGGAACGAATCCAACGAAACAACCTTGGGCCCGTCCTTGGGTGGTTCATCTGAAGGACCGCCGGTTTCAGCTCCTTCCAACTCACGCTTTACTTTGCCGGATGCAGGTTTCTCCAGCTTGCTCTCAGAGTCAACCCGCGGTTCGACCGTAACAACTTCGAATTGCAGGCCGAACTGTACCGAGGGGTCAAGGAATCCCTTCACCGCATTAAAGGGGATTACCAGTTTTTCCAGGATGTTGTCGAATGACAATTCCACTTCGAACCGGTCTTCCTTCACCACGAGATTTTCATACTGGTGCTGGAGCACAATGGTCATTTCGCGCGGGTAGCGCTGGGCCATGCGTTCGCCGATGTCGACGCCTGGAAATTTCGTGTTGAACGCGATATAGAAATGATGCTCGCCCGGAAGGCCTGACTTCTCGACCCGGCGCAAGGCCTCGCGCACCACCCCGCGCAGGGCGTTTTGCGCCAGTTGGTCGTATCGCATCAGGTCTTCAGGCATAGGCACTACATCCTTTGGAAAGGCCGACTCAAGCCTCAGATACTACAAGTTCAGGCTTTCTGCAGCCATGTCGTCATTTGTCCCACACATTTTGAAAGTGCCGGCTTCTGTTGCCAGGTGCCGGCGGACCCCGCCTGAAACGGCTAAGCCTCAGGACTT
The DNA here is from genome assembly GCA_038251095.1 of Hyphomicrobiales bacterium. Lineage (GTDB taxonomy): Bacteria > Pseudomonadota > Alphaproteobacteria > Rhizobiales > Aestuariivirgaceae > Aestuariivirga. Next base: position 1,251 of record JBBSBQ010000007.1, on the reverse strand, counting down.
TGATTTCGGCATTCGCACTGCATTAAGCAGCGAGACGTACCGGAGCATAGTTGTCATTTGCAACTACTTGTTTAGCCCGATAACGTCGGAACCATCACGGGCAAAGCTCCATCCTTTACACCCTCGTCGATCCTAGTTCGCCCCCATCAAAGTCAGCACGGCGTGCAATCTTTGGTGGAGGCGCCGGGTACTGCCCCCGGGTCCGAAAGGTTTATTACGATGGCATTTTATCACCATAGCCGCCCATTGCTGAGTGGCACCCCTGATATAGGGCTTCCGATAGGCAAACGAAAGGGGAAGTTAAATCAATGAAAAATGGGGTAGGTCCCATAAATGGTTGCTGCGGCTACCGTGGATCACGGCACGGGCTGCAATTGGGCGGGTACCCAAAACGAGGCGGTAGGGCTGGCCATTGTTAATAGATCATTTGGCTGACATCGATTTCCGGATCAGGTGATCGATAGATACAACGCCGGCCCCGTGGGCCATTATGGTGAGCAGGGCCACGGCCCACAGACCATGCAGCATATAGGTCTCCGGATAGACAAAAACCTCAATAACCAGGGTCATGCCGAGAAGGGCCGCGGCGGCAAAACGAGCGGCAAGACCAGCGAACAGAAGAAGGGGCATGGTGAGTTCGGCAAAAGCCGCGAGATGGGCCGCAGGCCATGGGTTGAGGAGGGGCAATTTGTATTCTTCCTGGAACAGGAAAATTGCGGAGTCGCTGAGGCCGAAACCATCCAGCTTGGTGAGGCCCGATCTGAAAAATACGAGGCCGATAATCACCCGCGTGAGCAGCGAAATGGCCGACTGGGGAATGCAGTTGAACAGTCTTATGGTGCGGTTGATCAAATTCATGGAATGATCCTGGTGGTAATCCGTGCGGCGATCAGGCCCGCAAGGTTCTGTGAAAGATTGAAACCGGCTGCCGCGTCCAGGGCCGTGGCCGCAGCTTCGCCAAGGGACTTTCCATCGCGCAGCGCGGAAAGAAAGACGGCGGCACCAACGGGAAGCGTTCTCACCTCAACGGCCATTTCGGGGCGGGCCACGAGCGCGTCTTCGGCAATCGCCATGTCTACGGGCTGCACCTCCGCGTCTTCCGTGTTGGTACGCCAGATCGCCACGATGGGATGGGCCGACGACAGGATGCGGACCGACGGTAGGAATTCGAATGAAACAGTGGCCAATGTGGCCGGATCGAGGCTGGCGAAGGCGCTTTGTGTTACCGGAGTTGCATCCCGGTCGTGATAG
>JBBSBQ010000006.1:0-116566 GCA_038251095.1 Hyphomicrobiales bacterium | reverse complement strand
CGGTGGTGATCACGCAGATGCATGATCTCAAATCCTTCCAGCCCACTGCGCCGCGGCCCTGGGGGCCGAGCTATGAAGAGATGGCGGCAGCAGCGCGCAAGGCGTTTCCGGGCGTGGCGCTGGGGGGCGGCATGCTCTCCTATTTTACCGAATTGAACCGGAAGCCCGCGCCCAAGGGGGTGTTTGATTTCATCACCCATACGGTGTGCCCCATCGTGCATTCGGCGGATGATCTCTCGGTCATGGAAACCCTTGAATCCATGCCGTGGATCATCGGTTCAACCCGCGCCATGATAGGCACTTCGCCCTATCACATGGGGCCAACCAGCATTCCCTGCCGCGATAACCCTTACGGGGCGCAGGAAGCGGCCAATCCCAACAATGGCCGTGTTTGTCTGTCCGACATGGATCCGCGCCAGCGCGGCCTGTTTGCAGCGGCTTGGAATCTGGGCCTTGTAGCCGCAGCGGCAAAGGGCAAGCTTGATGCGGTTTCGCTGGGTGCGGTGACCGGGCCGCAGGGCCTTATCTACCGCAAGGCCAGTTACATGCAACCGTGGTTTGATGGCGGGGATGCGGTGGTCTATCCGGTCTACCACATCCTTGCGGGACTGGGACGCGCAAGTGGCGCAAAGCATATTGAAACAGAAAATGGCGCTCCGGGAAAAATCGCAGCGCTTGCCCATGAAATAAAGGCGGGACTGGTGTTGTGGCTTGCAAATCTCACGGGCGAAAAGCAAACGGCAAAAGTGAGCGGGTTCAAGGGTGCGGCGCAGATTCATGTTCTCGACGAAAAAACTTTCGCTGCGCTTGTCAAGCGCCCGGATTATCTCACGAAGGCTGGAACGAAAATGAAGAAAGTTTCCAGCCTTGAGCTTGGCCCTTATGCGGTTATCCGCATATCGGCAATCTGATCAATGCTGCTGGGTTGCATTGCCGACGACTTCACGGGCGCCACGGACCTGGCCAATACTCTGAGCCGCCACGGCATGCGCACGGTGCAGATCATCGGTGAACCCGCGGGCCTGTCGCCTGACACGGATGCTATTGTCATAGCGCTCAAATCCCGCACAATCCCGGCACGTGATGCTGTTGCGCAATCGCTTGCCGCCTGCCGCTGGCTGAAACAGCATGGGGCGCGGCAGATCTATTTCAAATATTGTTCGACCTTCGACTCAACGGACGCAGGAAATATCGGGCCGGTGGCGGATGCGCTTCTTGACGAGCTTGGCTCTGATTTTACCATCGCGTGCCCGGCATTTCCGGAAAACGGCCGGACGATTTACATGGGACATCTCTTCGTGGGGCAGGTGCTGCTCTCTGAGTCGAGCATGCGGCATCATCCGCTCACACCGATGCATGACTCTAATCTGGTGAATGTTCTGGCCCGGCAAACGCCGCACAAGACCGGGCTTGTGGCCCATGCTGTCGTAAAGCAGGGGGCTGGGGCCATTGCCGCCGCCTTCGTCGAGTTGCAATCGCGCGGCATCCGCCATGCAATTGTCGATGCAATTGAGGACGTCGATCTCCGTCATCTCGGTGAGGCGGTAGCCAATATTGCACTGGTCACGGGCGGATCCGGTGCGGCCATCGGTTTGCCGGAAAATTTCCGGAAATCGGGGCTTCTATCCAAGCGTGAAAGCGTCAAGCCCTTGGCCCCGGTTGGCGGCGGTGGCGTTGTGCTTTCGGGAAGCAGCTCAGTGGCAACGCTCGCCCAGGTGGCTGCCATGAGCGCCAAACATACCGCCCGGGCCATTGATGTTGCGGAGCTCTTCGTCAACACGGATAAGGTCGTTGCCGATATTCTGCACTGGGCCTCGCCGAAGCTCAAATCTGCGCCGGTATTGATCTATGCGAGCGCGCCGCCGGAAATGGTTTTGGAAATACAATCACGATTTGGCCGGGAGAAGGCGGGTGCAGTGATTGAGACTGCAATTGCGGCCATCGCCACCGGTTTGGCCAAGGCCGGCGCGCGGCGCTTCGTGGTGGCGGGCGGCGAAACATCGGGTGCGGTTGTGTCCGCGCTCGGCGTCAAGGCGCTGGAAATCGGCCCACAGATTTCTCCCGGTGTTCCGGCCACTTTATCCTACGGCGAGCCGCGGTATGCGCTGGCACTGAAGTCCGGAAATTTCGGCGGACCTGACTTTTTCACGGAAGCCTTGGAGGCGTTGAAATGAAGGAGTCCGAGGCACGCGAGCTTATCGTTGAAATGGCGCGGTCCATGTTCGAGCGGCGGCTGACCTTCGGAAGCTCCGGCAATATCAGCGTGAAAATTGACGGCGGCTGGCTGATGACGCCGACCGGATCGTCACTGGGGCGGCTCCATCCGGCGCATCTGTCCAAGCTTGACGATAAAGGCACTTTGATATCCGGGGATGCACCCACAAAGGAAAGTTTCCTCCATCTCGCCATGTACCGGGAGCGCGCTGGGGCAGGGGCCGTGGTGCACTTGCATTCCACCCATTCGGTTGCCGTATCCTGTCTTGAAGGCATCAACCCTGACGATGTGTTGCCGCCGATCACTGCTTATTATGTGATGCGGGTCGGCAAGCTGCCACTTATTCCCTATTATGCGCCGGGCGACAAAACCCTGGGCGAGGCAGTGGGGCAATATGCGGCAAAACATGCGGCGGTGCTTCTGGCCAATCATGGGCCGGTGGTTTCAGGTTCGTCGCTTTCCGCCGCTGTCGATGCCATCGAAGAGCTTGAGGAAACAGCGCGGCTTTACCTGTTGCTTCATGGGCGGCCAACGCGTTACCTGACGCCTGACCAAGTGGCGGACTTGAAGCGGCGGTTTCCCTGAGGAGTGATTAAAGCGTGACAACACAGAATGCATTGGCAGTCGGCGTCGTCGGCTTGGGTTCAATGGGGATCGGCATGGCGCAATCGATGGTGAAGCGTGGGATCAAGGTTACAGGCTTTGATATCCATTCTGCCGCTGTCGCAAAGCTGGTCGATGCAGGTGGCAGTGGTGCTGCAAGTGTAGCTGACGTTGCCAGGAATGCTGACGTGCTGCTCGTTGTGGTGGTGAACGCCGCGCAGACCGATTTGGTGTTGTTCGGTGAAAAAGGTGCGGCGGAGGTAATGAAACGGGGCAGCCTGATCATATCGTCTGCCACGATGGCGCCGGACGATGCCCGCAAGCTTGCGGCGAAGGCGGAGGCGCTTGGACTATTATATCTCGATGCGCCGATCAGCGGGGGAGCGGCCAAAGCCGCCATCGGCCAGCTGACGGTGATGGCCTCCGGCAGCCCCGAAGCTTTCAAGCGGGCGCGGCCGGTGCTCGATGCAATTGCCGCCACTGTTTACGAGCTTGGCGATGCGGCAGGCATCGGCGCTTCGTTCAAGATGGTGAACCAGCTTCTGGCCGGCGTGCATATTGCTGCCGCCTGCGAGGCGGTGACCTTCGCCAAGAAGCTGGGCCTTGATCTGCCGACGGTCTACAAGGTGATCACCGCTTCGGCGGGAAACTCATGGATGTTCGAAAACCGCGTTCCGCATATCCTTGACGGAGACTATGCGCCACGCAGCGCAGTTGAAATCTTTACCAAGGACTTGGGCATCGTGAGCGACATGGGGCGGCGCGAAAAATTCCCGTTGCAGATTGCAGCATCGGCACTGCAAATGTTCCTGATGACGGCGGCAGCAGGCATGGAGCGCGATGACGATGCTTCGGTGGCACGGATGATTGCCAATATAACCGGCCTTGAACTGCCATAAGGCTCGCCGGCGCTACGGCTCTCCCCCTGTTCACGACCGATTTTTTGGCGCAAGCTACAGTCGTCTGTTGAACTTGGGAGGGCTCGACGATGATCATTTATCCTGACCTTGAACTGCGCAAGGGCCGCCTGGTCAACCTGGCCCGCAACCGGATTGACAGCCCGATCATTTATGATCTCGATCCGATACAGGCGGCGCGCGACCTTGCGGCAGAGGGGGCCGAGTGGCTGCATGTGGTCGATCTTGATGCCGTGTTCAATGATGGCGAGAACACCGCGATCATCAAGGATCTCATCCGCAAGGTGAGTTGCCCGGTGCAGGTTGGCGGGGCCATCCGCTCCATGGAAAAAGTCCATAGCTGGATGGAAGCTGGGGCTGGCCGGGTAGTGATCGCTACGGCGGCAGTGAAATATCCGCATCTGGTCAAGGCGGCGGCCACCGCCTATCCGGATTCCGTCGTCGTCAGCATTGACGCACGCGGCGGCCATGTGGCTATTGAAGGCTGGACCGAGGCTACGACTTTCACGCCACTTGAGTTTGCCCACCAGTTTGAAAACATCGGGCTTGCGGCCATCATCCTAACCGACATTGACCGCGACGAGGACCATCCGGAAAGTTCGATTGCCCACACCACCGAACTGGCGGCAAAGATACGCGTGCCGGTGATTGCCAGCGGCGTGGTTAAAACCCTGGATGACATTTCAACCCTGTCATACCTGCCAAATATTGCGGGGGTGATCACCAGCCGGGCGCTGTTTGGCGGGGCCTTCAGCTTCAGTGAGGCCCATGCCATTGCAACGGCTGCCCATGGGCCAACCGCGCAACTGCAGTGAAGCCTTGCCATGATCGTCAACGAAACGTCTGAACTCTATCACGACCAGATGATTGGCATGCTGGAGCGGGTGTGGGGCGACGGCTGGCTTTCACCGGGCGGGCCAGCGGAAGTGGCGCGCCTGCTCGAAGGCATGGACCTGAAGGGAAAGAGCATTCTTGATATCGGCTGCGGGGCTGGCGGCATTGATGAATTGCTGGTTGGCACGCATGGCGCCGGTTATGTGACGGGCATCGATGTTGAAGACACGGTTCTGTCCCATGCCCGTGAGCGCGCCGAAAAGGCGGGGCATGGGGCGCAGATTGGGCTTGTGAAGGTCGTGCCAGGCCCCCTGCCATTTCCCCCGCAGGTTTTTGATATTGTTTTCAGCAAGGATTCTATTGTCCATATTCCGGACAAGCATGCGCTGATGCGCAATGTGTTCCGGGTGCTGAAACCCGGCGGCTGGTTCGTGGCCTCCGACTGGCTTATCGGCCACGACCATGAACCGAGCCCCGAGATGAAAGCCTATATTGCGTCGGAAGGTCTGGATTTTGGCATGGCTTCGCCGCTCCGCTATGCCGAAGCGATGCGGACTGCCGGATTTGAAAGGATCGAAACACGCAGCCGCAATGCCTGGTACCGCGACCGGGCGCGGGAGGAATTGGCCTTGATGAAGGGGCCGCTTTATGCGGAAGCCACCGCCAAGCTGGGGTGCGGCTTCGTCGACCACAATATCGAGATCTGGGCGAACATGCTGCCGGTGCTGGAGTCAGGCGAACATTGCCCAACCCATCTGCGCGCCTGGAAGCCGGAATAGATCCAAATTCAGGCAGAACTTGCGAACGCGATACGCCGTGGTATCAAAGGGACAGGAAGATCGGAACGACGTGCCGCCATGGCCAAGAATGAACGCAGGCTTGTGCCAATTGTCTCGCTGGACGTGGAGGGTTATTCACGGCTGATCGAACTTGATGAGGCGGCAACGCTCTCGGCGGTTCGTCATGTCTTTACGGACCGCGTCGAAGCCACGATCGGAGAGCACGGCGGCAGCGTTTTCAAAACCATGGGAGACGGCATCCTCGCCCAATTCGCCAGCGCGGTGGCGGCGGTGGAGTGGGTCTCAGGGCTGCAGCAGCAACTCTATCAAGCGCCGGTCAACGCTGCCGATGGCATGACATTGCAGCTGCGGGCCGGAATTGTCATGGCCGATGTGGTGTTCAAGGACGATGACCTGTTTGGCGAAGGGGTTAACCTGACAGTCCGGGTGCAGGGCTGTTCGCCGCCGGGGGGCATGGCGATTTCCAAGTGGATGCATGAATACCTGACGGGCAAGACGGACCTGACATTCGTCGATATTGGCTCGCAGCGATTGAAGAATATCGGCCATACGGTTCGGGTTTTCGTCTGGCATCCCGATGCCAGCAATCGGGAGCGCTTCGCCAACAACGTCCTGTCCTTTGTCCAGAAGGGCGGGCAGCCCAGCCATCGGCCCTCGGTTGCGGTTTTGCCGTTTGAAAACTTCTCGACGGACCCGGAGCAGGCGCATTTTGCCGATGCGGTGGTTGAGGAAATCACCGCGACCCTGTCGCGCATCGGCGATTTCCTTGTCATCGCCCGCAATTCCTCCTTCACCTACAAGGGCCGTTCAGTCGATGTGCGGCAGGTGGGGCGTGAACTCAATGTGCGCTATGTGGTGGAAGGCAGCGTCCGGCGCGTCGGCGAACGGGTGCGCATCACGGCGCAGCTCGTTGAAACGGATTCAGGCCGTCATATCTGGGCCGGCAAGGCGGAGGGCGCAACGTCCGACCTGTTCGACCTCCAGGACCGTCTTGCGGAAATGGTGGCGGGTGCGGTCTATCCTTCGGTGCGCAAGGCCGAGATCGAGCGGGCCCGAATGAAACGCCCGGACAATCTTGAAGCCTATGATCTCGTCATGCGGGCCCTGCCGCATCTCTGGGCCCACCGCATGCATGAGAATCCTGAGGCAATCGCGCTGCTTGACCGGTCGCTCAAGCTTGATCCCCATTATGGGCTTGCGGCGGCGCTGTGCGCCTGGGCCCGGGCCCAGCAAATTGTCTACAACTGGACCGACGATGTCGAAGGCGAGCGGCGCAAGGGCTTGGCACTCATCGAAACAGCGGCGCGGCATATCGGCGATGATGCCACGGGCCTCACGGCGCTTGGCACCGCTGTCATGCTGCTTGAGGGAAATGCGCGGCGGGCTCTTGGTTTCGTCGAACGGGCGGTGCTGGTCGACCCGAACCACGCCTGGGCGTGGATGCGGCGCGGCTTCGGCATGGTTTACACGGGAAAGCCGGAAGAAGGCTTGCAGGCCTTTGCGCGGGCCGAACGGCTTTCGCCGCTCGATCCCTTCACTTTCAACATGCACATAGGCATCGGGCTGGCGCATTTCGCGGCGGGCCGCTATTCCGAGGCCATTCGCTATCCGCAGATGGTTCTCGACGAGCGCCCGGGCCTGACTTGGCCTTACCGCGACCTTGCGGCCTACAAGGCGCAAATGGGAGATTTGGAGGGAGCCAGAGACGCGCTGGAGAAATTTGTTTACCTGCGCCCGCCGCTCAGCCTTGCGTCCATTGCGGACGGGCTGAAGTTCATGGAAGGGCCGTTGCTGGACCATTATATCGAAGGCCTGCGCCTGGCCGGGATGGAATAGGCGCGACTTGACTAAGCCACAGTCGCGTCCCTAACTAGATTTATGGCCCAGAGCAATATCCTCCCAATGTCGGCTTCTGCGCGCAATGCGGGCGTGGCTTTTGACCTCGACTGGATCGAGGACCTGCGCATTAACCTTTCGGCCTCCGAGCGCCGGGTGGCGAGCCTGCCAGGCAGGCGTTCAGTGAAGAAAGACGCGCAAGCCGCATGGCTTCTGAAGGCCGTGACCTGCATTGATCTCACGACATTGAGCGGTGACGATACGGCCTCGCGGGTGCGCCGGCTTTGCGCCAAGGCCAAGCAGCCAGTGCGCGAGGACATACTGGAAAAACTGGGATTTGCCGGCCGCAACATTCATACGGGCGCCATCTGTGTTTACCACCGCTTCGTGAAAACTGCGGTTGAGGCGCTTGAGGGCAGCGGCCTTCCGGTTGCGGCGGTTTCGACGGGGTTTCCGGCGGGGCTTGTGCCCCATGATTTGAAGCTCAAGGAAATTGAGGCTTCAGTGAGGGACGGAGCGCGGGAGATCGACATCGTCATCACGCGCGAGCATGTGCTCACCGGCAATTGGCGCGCACTTTATGACGAGATGCGCGATTTCCGCAGTGCCTGCGGCGAGGCCCATGTGAAGGCCATTCTGGCCACGGGCGATATCAAGACCATGCGCAATGTGGCCAGGGCCTCGATGATCTGCATGATGGCAGGGGCTGATTTCATCAAGACGTCCACCGGCAAAGAAGCCGTGAATGCCACGCTGCTGGTGACGCTCACAATGCTGCGGATGATCCGCGAATATCAGGAGCGCACCGGCTTCAAGGTGGGCTATAAGCCCGCCGGCGGCGTTTCCGCGGCCAAAGATGTTCTCAATTATCAAATCCTGATGAAGGAAGAGCTGGGCCGCAAATGGCTTGAGCCCGAGCTTTTCCGCGTTGGAGCTTCAAGCCTACTTGCTGATATCGAGCGCCAGCTTGAACACCATGTCACTGGCCGCTATTCGGCCTTCAACCGCCATCCCGTGGGGTAGAATTTTGAGCGTCGCTGAATATTTCGAAACGATGGACTATGGCCCCGCGCCTGAATCGGATGCGGAAGTGCGCGCCTGGCTGGCGACGCATAAGTCGAGCTTCGGCCACTTCATCGGCGGAAGCTTTGTGCCCGGCGCAAAACAGATCGACACGAACGAACCGGCCACGGGCAAGCTTTTGGCAAGGATTGCCAATGGTTCCAAGAAAGATATCGATGCCGCCGTTTCCGCGGCGCGGAAGGCGCAAGGGCCATGGGAGAAACTCGGCGGCCATGGACGGGCGCGGCATCTCTATGCGCTGGCCCGCATGCTGCAACGCCATGCCCGGCTCTGTGGGGTTCTGGAAAGCCTCGATAATGGCAAGCCGATCCGCGAGACACGCGACCTCGATGTGCCGCTGGCGGTGCGGCATTTCTATCACCACGCAGGCTGGGCGCAATTGCAGGACAGCGAATTGTCCGCCTACAAGGCCATTGGGGTTGTTGGCCAGATCATTCCCTGGAATTTCCCATTGTTGATGCTGGCGTGGAAAGTGGCACCTGCCTTGGCCGCCGGAAATACGGTTGTGTTAAAGCCGGCGGAGTTTACGCCGCTTACGGCTTTGCTGTTTGCCGAGCTTGCCCATAAGGCGGGTTTGCCGCCGGGAGTTCTCAATGTGGTGACCGGCGAAGGCGCTACGGGTGCTTCCCTTGTTGAACATGCGGGCGTGGACAAGATCGCTTTTACCGGCTCCACCGAGGTGGGCCGCCTGATCCGCAAGGCAACGGCGGGGACGGGAAAGTCCCTCTCGCTGGAGCTTGGCGGGAAATCGCCCTTTATCGTGTTCGATGATGCGGATCTTGATGGCGCAGTTGAGGGTGTCGTCGATGCGATCTGGTTCAACCAGGGCCAGGTGTGTTGCGCCGGTTCGCGGCTTCTGGTGCAGGAAGGCGTGGCGGCGGAGTTTATCAAGCGTCTGAAGCGGCGGATGGGCAAGCTTCGGGTTGGCCATCCGCTGGACAAGGCCATCGACATGGGGGCAATCATCGATCCCATCCAACTCAAGCGGATCGGCATGCTGGTTGACAAGGGCGTGGCCGAAGGAGCTGAAAAATTCCAGCCGGAGATCACCCTTCCGGCGATGGGCTGTTTCTTCCCGCCAACGCTGCTCACCAATGTGGAAACCTCTTCGACAGTGGCAACGGAAGAAATCTTCGGGCCCGTGCTGGTGAGCATGACTTTCCGCACGCCCGATGAAGCGGTGATGCTGGCCAACAACAGCCGCTATGGATTATCGGCGAGCGTGTGGAGCGAGACCATTGGACTTGCTCTCGACATTGCCCCCAAGCTGCAATGCGGGGTGGTGTGGGTGAATGCGACAAATCTTTTCGATGCCGCCGTGGGCTTTGGCGGCTACCGCGAATCCGGCTTTGGCCGGGAAGGCGGTCGCGAGGGCATTTACGAATATCTGAAACTGAGAGCATGGGCGGCGCGGAAGCCGAAAGCCGTTCAGCGCGTTGAAATCGAAGCGGACGTGAAGCCGAATTTTGAAGAACCTTCGGTCGACCGCACGGCAAAACTTTTCATCGGCGGCAAGCAGGCAAGACCCGACGGAAATTATTCGCGCGTCATTCTCTCACCATCGGGAAAAATTGTTGGTGAAGTGGGCGAAGGAAATCGCAAGGATATCCGCAATGCGGTGGCCGCGGCGCGCGGTGCCGAGGGCTGGTCTAAAGCCACAGCGCATAACCGGGCACAAATTCTCTATTACATGGCGGAAAACCTCTCGGCGCGCAGTGATGAATTTGCGAGTCGCATCAAGGCGATGACGGGCATTTCGAAAGCAAAAACTGAAGTTGAAGCATCTATCCAACGGTTGTTCACTTATGGCGCCTGGGCCGACAAATATGATGGTGCGGTTCATTCGCCACCATTGCGCGGTGTGGCGCTGGCGATGAACGAACCCTTTGGTGTTGTCGGCGTTATCTGCCCCGACGAAGCGCCGCTTCTCGGTTTCATCAGCCTGGTCGCGCCGCTCATTGCGATGGGCAACCGCGTGGTTGTGGTGCCGAGCGAAAGGCATCCCCTTGCGGCAACCGATTTCTATCAGGTTCTTGAGACCTCAGATGTGCCGGCGGGTGTCATCAACATCGTGACGGGCGGCCGCGACACGCTGCTCAAGACGCTGGCCGAGCATGATGATGTGGATGCGCTGTGGGTGTTCGGCTCGAATGAAAATTCCGCAAATGCCGAGAAGCTCTCCACCGGCAATCTCAAGCGCACGCTGGTTGATCATGGCCTTGCCACGGATTGGTATGATTTGGCGTCAAGCGAAGGACCAGTTCTGCTGCGCCATGCGGTGCAGGTCAAGAATATCTGGATTCCTTACGGCGAGTAATCAGCGCATTGCCATGACTTTGCCGGCTGACAGCCAGAAGGGCGGCAGCCAGGCCGGGATATTGCTGAAGGGCAGGACTTCTGGTTTCAGCGTGATGCCCAATTTTTCGGACATGAAGGCGCGGCGGTTTTCGATCCGTTTCGAGGCCTCCGGGTATTTCGCCTTGAAGGCGGCGCGGGTGGGTGCGTCGGCGAGCGCCACGCCATCCTCGATATTGGACATGAAATAGGGCGTGCCGGTTGCGGGGATGATATCGCACTGGAGGGCCATGCCGGAGGCGAGTTTCATCTTGCTGTTCATCTTTATCGGGGAATGGACCCATTCGTCGAGGTGGATGAGGTGGCCCGGATTGAGGTCGATGCCGAAGAAGGGATCGCCCAAGCGGCTCATCACGGCCTCGTAGAGCGCGCCACCTTCAACGCCAATGCCGATGGTTTCGTACCAGGCCACGGCCGCGGTGAAATAGGGGGCAACGAGTTTATCGACATAATCGCGGATGTTGGCGGGCAGTTCGTTTGACTCAGCCACCATGAACCCGGCGCGGCAATTCAGGGCGCCCATGAGGCCTAGGCCAATGACAATCGGATCACCTTTTTCAATCACCCGCATGCTCGGGCTGGGCAGGCCATATTTGGCGCGCGGGCCAGATGACATATTGACATGAACGGATTGCGGGAAGCCATCGAAGGCCATAGTGCGGCAGGCGTCGTATTCGCTCATGCCGGGTTTTGCGCCGAGAATCATGCGGCGGACGGCATTTGAGGTCAGGGTTGCGGCATATTCAAAGCGGGCGAGCTGTTCGATTTCATTGATCACACGCAGGCCGTCGGTAGGATGCATGAAGAGCAGGGCGGCGTTGGTGACGGGGCCGAAAGCTTTCAGCGTCTCGACGAGGTAATGCGGCGTTTCGAACCAATGGGGATCGAAAATGCCGTCGTCCGTTTCAAAGCCTTTCCATCCGGCAAGGCCGATGCGCATGTCTTTCTTCATACCGACGTCGTGCAGAATGCTGGCGAGATCCCGGTATTTGTCGCGGGGCTGGCCCATAAGGCTCAGGGGTTGCCACAGCACGCGCTCAAGACTGCCCTCAGCAATTTCGGCATAGGGAAAGCCTTCGTTGCCGGCGAGAAGGGTGGGGGTGCGGCCCGGCACAATGATGCAGATGGCTTCCTCGAAGCGCGGATCATGGTCCGTGGCCCAAGACATGTTCGCCACATGCTCGCGGTCGCCATAAATCACCAACGCATCCAGGCCCTTTGCGGCCATCCGCGCAAGAAGCTGCTTGAGGCGCGTGGCATAGATGTCCCGGCCCAGTTCCGGCTCCGACGTGGGGTTGCCGAAATCCGGCAGGTCGAGGCTGGTCAGTTGAGCATGGCGCATGGGAAACTCCGTTTGGGGCCGGAGCCTAGCCTATAGTTATGCGGCTTTCCCGCAGAAAATCAGACGGTCAGGTGCTTGCGCACATCGGCCCGGTCGAGGTCGGAGGCCTCCCCCTGGTGGACAATTTCTCCGCGGTCCATGATGAATACCCGGTCGGCGAGTTCACGGCAGAAGTCGAGATATTGCTCGACCAGCAGAATGGTGATTCCGGAGCTGTCGCGGAGGTAACGGATAGCTCTGCCGATATCCTTGATGATGGAGGGCTGGATACCCTCGGTTGGCTCGTCGAGCACCAGCAGTTTTGGCCTTGTGACCAAAGCCCGGCCGATAGCGAGCTGCTGCTGCTGGCCGCCGGAAAGATCGCCGCCGCGCCGGTGCAGCATGTCCTTCAGCACCGGAAAGAGATCATAGACATGGTCCGGAATATAACGGTCCTTGCGCGTGATGGGCGCGAAGCCGGTCTCAAGATTCTCGCGCACGGTCAGCAAAGGAAATATTTCGCGGCCCTGGGGCACGTAGGCAACACCGGCGCGTGAACGTTCATAGGCAGCACCCCTGCCAAAGGCAGCGCCTTCAAACGTGATCTTACCCGATGACAAGGGCTGGTGGCCGACGATGGCGCGCATCAGACTGGTTTTACCAACGCCGTTGCGGCCCAGCACGCAGGTGATTTTGGATTTCTCAACCTGAAGATTGACACCACGCAGGGCCTGGGCCGCGCCATAGTGCAGACTTGCGTTCTCAACATTCAGCATGTCTATCGTCCCAAATAAACTTCGATGACACGCGGATCGGCGCTCACATGCTCAAGGGGTCCTTCGGCCAGAACCGAGCCCTCGTGCAGGCAGGTGACCTTCACGCCGAGTTCGCGGACAAAATGCATGTCGTGCTCGACCACGATAACGGAATGATCTTCAGCGATATGCTTCAGAAGCCGGGCGGTTTCCTCGGTTTCGGCATCGGTCATGCCGGCCACGGGTTCATCGACAAGCAGGAGCTTTGGGTCCTGGGCCAGCAACATGCCGATCTCGAGCCATTGTTTCTGGCCATGGGACAGATTGGCTGCAAAGGAGCGGCGTTTTCCGGCCAGCCGCACGGTTTCCAGAATATTGGTGATCTCTTTTGTTTCATCGGCCGAAGAACGGTGAAACAGGGAAGCAAAGGCGCTGCGTTTACCCTTCATGGCAAGCAGGATGTTGTCTTCCACAGTGTGGCTTTCAAACACGGTGGGCTTTTGAAACTTCCGCCCAATGCCCAGCGTAGCAATATCGGCTTCGTCATGGGTGCTGAGATCGACCCGGCCATGGTCGAAAAACACGTCGCCCTCATCGACCCGGGTTTTGCCGGTGATGATGTCCATCATAGTGGTCTTGCCGGCACCATTGGGTCCGATAATGGCGCGCATTTCGCCAACATCCAAAGTCAGCGACAGATTATTTATGGCGCGAAAGCCGTCAAAGGTTACGGAGACGCCGTCGAGATAGAGCAGCGTGGACGCCAAATTGGTGGGCAAATTCATGTCTGCGCCTCCGCCGGTTGTGATATTTCGGCGGGAGACTTAGCGCGCCACCTTGTTTTCAGGGATGCCCACAGCCCGACGACACCCTTGGGCATGAAAAGGGTGACGCAGACAAAGAGGCCGCCCAGGGCGAAAAGCCAGAATTCCGGCAAGGCCCCAGTGAACCAGCTTTTTCCAGCATTCACCAGCAGTGCGCCAATGACCGGGCCGACAATAGTGCCGCGCCCGCCCACGGCGGTCCAGATCACCACTTCAATGGAATTGCCGGGGTCGAATTCGCCAGGATTGATGATGCCGACCTGCGGCACGTAAAGGGCGCCGGCCACCCCCGCCATCACGGCGGATACGGTGAAGGCCACCAGCTTGATGGATTCCGGGCGGTAACCGAGAAAGCGCAGGCGGCTTTCGCCATCGCGCACCCCGATCATCAGCTTTCCGTATTTTGAATTGACCAGAGCGGAGGTAATCAGAATGCCCAGGCAAAGTGCTACAGCACTGGCAGCAAAAAGCGCCATGCGGGTTTCCGGGGCCTGCACGTTGAAGCCCAAAATATCCTTGAAATCGGTGAGGCCATTGTTGCCGCCAAAGCCCATGTTGTTGCGGAAGAAGGCCAGCATCAGCGCATAGGTCAGCGCCTGGGTGATGATGGAGAGATAGACGCCGGTGACGCGGGCGCGGAAGGCAAACCAGCCGAAGACAAAGGCCAGCAGTCCCGGAACCAGCATCACCATCAGCATGGCAAAGCCGAAATTACCGAAGCCGTACCAGAACCAGGGGAGTTCGTTCCAGTTCAGGAACACCATGAAGTCCGGCAGCTCTGCATTGCCATAGCTGCCGCGCGAACCGATCTGGCGCATGAGATACATGCCCATGGCGTAACCGCCGAGTGCAAAAAATGCGCCATGGCCGAGCGAAAGGATTCCGCAGTAGCCCCAGACGAGATCCAGCGACAGGGCTAGCAGGGCGTAGGTGAGATATTTTCCGAGCAGGGCCACCATGAAAGTCGGCACATGAAAAAAGCTGGTTGGCGGCACCATCAGATGCAGGATGGGAACGAGCAGTGCCAGCAGCAGAAGCAGCATAATCAGAATGGTGATGCGCCTGTCGAACCCCCCTAAGAAAAAGCGCGTAAGGATCATGCTTCCACCGCCCGGCCCTTGAGCGCGAACAAGCCGCGCGGGCGCTTCTGGATGAAGAGGATGATCAGGATGAGAACGAGAATTTTGCCCAGCACGGCGCCGGCAAATGGTTCCAAAAACTTGTTCAGAATACCGAGCGACAGGGCACCTACCAAGGTGCCCCAGAGATTGCCTACGCCGCCAAACACCACGACCATGAAACTGTCGATGATGTAGCTTTGCCCAAGGTTGGGCGAGACATTGTCAATTTGCGAGAGCGCGACGCCGGCAATGCCAGCAATGCCTGAGCCCAGGGCAAAGGTCATTGAATCCACAAATGGTGTGCGGATGCCCATGGCGGAGGCCATGCGGCGGTTCTGGGTGACAGCGCGCATCTGCAAGCCAAGCGGCGTCTTGTTGAGGGCGACCAGAAGAACGAAGAATACGATCAGCGAGAACACAATAATCCACAGGCGGTTCCAGGTGATGTCCAGTTCGCCGATCTGGAAGGAGCCTGACATCCATGAGGGATTGCCGACTTCCTGATTGGTCGGCCCGAAAATTGAGCGCACCCCTTGTTGCAGGATGAGCGAAACGCCCCAGGTGGCGAGCAGGGTTTCCAGGGGGCGGCCGTAGAGATGGCGGATTATGCCGCGCTCAATGATGACGCCAATGATGGCAGCGACAAGAAAGGCCAGCGGCAAGGCAATGAGCAGGGACCAGTCAAAGAGACCCGGAAAACTGTCGCGGATGATATCCTGGGTGACGAATGTCGTGTAGGCGCCGAGCATCACCATTTCGCCATGCGCCATGTTGATGACTCCCATCACACCGAAGGTGATGGCGAGGCCAATGGCTGCAAGCAGCAGGACGGAGCCAAGCGATATCCCGTACCAGACATTCTGGCCGGTCGCCCAAATGGCCAGAGAGCGCTCAATGCCGGCAACCGCCACTGCAGCCTGATCTTTTACAAGGCCAGTGGTCTTGGCTTCGGTTGCGGTAAGCAGGGACAGTGCATCGCGGCCTCCGCGCTCCTTGATCAGTTTGATGGCCTCAACCTTTTCGTCGTCGCCGCGGTCCGAGTTGAGGATGGCCGAGGCGCGGGCCAGTTCCATCTGCGCCTTGACACCTGTATCGGCTTCACCGGCAATGGCCGCATCAAGGGCTGTGAGTTGCGAGGCGTCGGAATTCTTGAAGATCGTTTGCGCGGCTTGCAGTCGCGTGGCGGAATCTGGTGATTGCAGCGTCAGATTTCCTAACGAATCGCGGATAATGCGGCGCAGGCCGTTGTTGACCTTGATTTTCGCGACATCGGTTTTTGCCGCTTCGCCCGCGTTCTTGCCGGTGACCGGGTCGATCAGAAGAACGCCCACACCGCCATCCCTGGTAATGAAAATCGCGTTGTCTGATTTACGGACCTGCAGGTTTCCATCGGCCAGGGCGGTAAGCGCCGGATTGACCAAAGGATCGCCGAGGGCAGCCAAGTCCTTTACGATTTTTTCAATTTCCGGAAAGCCCTTGGCCGTCGCCAGTTGGGCGATAGAGGTCCGGATTTCCGCTTCGCCCGACCACGCCTGGGATGCAGAAGCGAAACAGGAGAGCAGCACAAATATTATGATCTTCAGTGCGCGCATGGCTCCCGCAATCATGACTTGAAAGCACATTCATCCGGACGGGAAAATCCCCGTCCGGATGAAACGCCTGCTTGTTTCGTCAGCCTTTGCCGCCGCATTTGCCGGTGGCGACGTTGAAGTTGCCGCACGACATGGGTTTGCGCCAATCGGAGATGAGATCCTTTGAATCCGGCAAGTAGTCGGACCATTCATCGCCGGCAACAAGGCCCGGTGTTTGCCAGACCGTTTCAAACTGGCCGTCAGCCTGGATTTCTCCAATGAGCACCGGCTTGGTGATGTGGTGGTTCGGCAGCATCGCCGAATAGCCGCCGGTCAGGTTTGGAACCGATACGCCGACGATCGAGTCGATCACGGCATCGGCATCGGTGGTGCCAGCCGCCTCAACCGCCTTGACCCACATGTTGAAGCCGATATAGGCGGCTTCCATCGGGTCGTTGGTCACGCGCTTGTCGTTCTTGATGAAAGCCTTCCAGGTCTTGATGAAAGCTTCGTTGACTGGATTGTCCTGGGACTGGAAATAGTTCCAGGCGGCAAGATGGCCAACCAGCGGGGCCGTATCGATGCCGGCAAGTTCTTCCTCGCCAACCGAGAAGGCGACGACGGGAATGTCTTCGGCCTTGATGCCCTGGTTGCCGAGCTCCTTGTAGAACGGCACGTTGGCATCGCCGTTGATGGTCGAGACAACGGCGGTCTTCTTGCCGGCCGAGCCGAACTTCTTGATGTCGGAAACAATCGTCTGCCAGTCGGAATGGCCGAATGGCGTATAATTGATCATAATGTCTTCGGTCTTGACGCCTTTGGCGAGCAGATAGGCTTCAAGAATCTTGTTGGTGGTGCGCGGGTAAACATAGTCGGTGCCGGCCAGAACCCAGCGTTCGACCTTGTCGTTGGCCATCAGGTAATCAACGGCGGGAATGGCCTGCTGGTTGGGTGCGGCACCGGTGTAGAAAATATTGCGCTGGCTCTCCTCGCCCTCATATTGAACGGGGTAGAACAGCAGGCTGTTCAATTCTTCGAAAACCGGCAGAACCGATTTGCGCGACACGGAGGTCCAGCAGCCGAACACAGCCGAGACCTTGTCCTTTTCAATGAGCTCGCGAGCCTTTTCAGCAAAAAGCGGCCAATCGGAAGCGGGGTCAACCACAACAGCTTCCAGCTTCTTGCCCAGTAGGCCGCCCTTCTTGTTCTGCTCCTCGATGAGCATCAGCATGGCGTCCTTCAGGGTGGTTTCCGAAATCGCCATGGTGCCCGAAAGCGAATGCAATACGCCGACCTTGATAGTGTCGTCTGCCGCCATAACCGGCGAGGCCCAGAGCATTGCTGCCCCTAAGGCAGCGGTCGCCAGTGCCTTCAATAATTTGTCCTTGATTCTCATGTCCAATCCCTCCTGCATTTATTTTCGCTTGATGCAACGGGAGGGAGCTTTGCAAAGCCTATGCCAGTTCGTTAACGATGACTTACCTCCGCAAATAGTCCAGCTTTATCATATGATTGTGTACGTATCGGTGAGTCTGGAGAGGGATGTGCAAGCCGCGCCGCAGCGTCGGATATGATTATAATTTAGTCGAAAAATAAATAGTGCATAATTTTTGGCCGAACAGCGGAGGCGCACTTCGCGGCAATTTTTATTGGCCTGAAAGTTGTGCAGCATTTTGCACTGCCCTGCTTACTGCCTTGCCAAGGCAGTTCCAATGGCCGTATTCTCCGGCGCAAGGGGCAAGCGAACTGGCGGATGCGTGACATCTCCCAGGGCGGAAAAAATGGGGATGGTGCGCCATGACACACGCGAAGCTCTGCTTGCAATCCGCAATCTATCGTTCCTTCCTGATTGCCTGCTTTGCCATTCTCTTGGGCGTACTGCAGCCTTCGTCAGCGCAAGCCCAGCAATCCTCGGTGCCGCAAACCTGTGAAGTGCAAACGAATTCCTGCTGCAACTCTTGTGGAAGCTGCGATTCTGGCCCGAGCTGCCCGGCTGGCTACACGATCTATGATGATTATTGCCTGCCCGAATGCCCTACAGGCTATTTACGCTATCCCGGCTATCCGGGCCTGTGCATGCCGCCGTGCCATCACGGCTGTCCGGAAGGCTATGAACAGGTGCCGCTGCCCGGTTGCCCGCAAGGCTATCATCGTGACCTGCGCAATCCGGATGAGTGCCTGCCTGACAGAAGGACGCAGGTTCCCGACAATTGCCCGGAAGGCCTGAGCTATTCCGATGAAACCGGAAGGTGTTCGCCGGATTGCCCAGAGGGAACTTATCTGGCTGAAAATGGCCTGTGCCGCAGCTATTATGACCGGGCCTGCCCGGACGGCTACCAGCGCAACCAGCGCACCGGCGCCTGCGTTCCCGGCGGCGATTGGCCGGATGATTACAGGTGGATTTGCTTGCCAACGTGCCCGCAAGGCTTCACTCGCGACATTTACCACCCTACGCGCTGCCTGCCGCCACCAGAAACTTGCCCCTTCGGGTTTGAGAATTTCCGCCAGCAATGCGTGCCGGTTTGCGAGCAGGGCACGACGCGTAATGCCTACGGTTATTGCCTGCCGCCGCGCTGCGAGGATGGCAGCTATCCGAACCTGCGTGGGGTTTGCAGCCCGCCCTCATGCCCGGAAGGCTATGAAGTCATCCGCGGAAAATGCCACGCACCGTGCCCGCAAGGCCTTATCCGCAACCCCAACAATCCCGAACAGTGCGAGCGCATTCCGGATGAAAAACCGGACTGCCCGGACGGCTCCACGCTGAACCCGCAAACGAATGAGTGTGAGCGCGTTCCGCCGCCACCGACGGTCAAGTGCAAGCAGGGTCTTGAATACAATCCGAGGACCAAGCAGTGCGAGCCGCCGCCACGGGTGGAAACCACCTGCCCGAAGGGCTTCACCAAGCTGAAGAACGGCAAGTGCCAGCGCATTGTTGAGCAACCTCCCGAAGAGCAGTCCTGCCCGCGGAACTTCATTCTCAATCGGAACACGGGCGACTGTGAACCGATAAGCCTGAACATCCCGAAGGCCTGTCCGGAAGGAACCGAGTTCAGCCGCAAGCGCCAGCGCTGCGTGCCGATCTTCAATCAACAGGAGCCGAATTTTACGCCTGAGGGCGGTAATGGCGAACCGCAACTGCGCTTGCCGAAGATCGACCTCAACAACAACCTTCTGAATCAGCAGAATCCGCAGAAGCGCTGCCCCAAGGGTATGGCGCCAGACAAGAAGGGCCGTTGCGTGCCATTGCAGTGAAGATGACGACACCGTGCATCATTACTGTTGCGATCACCGGGTCGGTGCCGCGCAAGGAGCATAATCCGGCGGTTCCGATCACCATCAGCGAGCAGGTGGACTCCACCCGCGCCGCCTTTGAAGCGGGCGCCACCATCGCCCATGTGCATGTGCGCAATGACGACCAGACGCCAACCTCTGATCCGGATCGCTTTGCAGCGCTTCTCGCGGGAGTGCGGAAAGCCTGTCCGAGCATAATCGTCCAGTTTTCCACGGGCGGCCGCTCCGGCAAGGGTTCCGAGCGCGGCGGCATGCTGCATCTGGGCTGCGACATGGCCTCGCTGGCCACGGGCTCGTGCAATTTCCCTACGATCATTTACGAGAATTCTCCGGACCTTATCCGTGAACTGGCCACGAAAATGCTGGAACACAAGGTGAAGCCGGAAATCGAAATATTTGACCTGTCGATGCTCTATCAGGCGCTGCGGCTGGCGGACGAAGGGTTGCTCAAAAAACCGCTGCATGTGCAATTCGTCTTCGGGGTGAAGAATGCCATGCCCGCCATCCGCGCCGCCTTTGATTTCATGGTGGACGAAATCGCGAGGCTTGCGCCGGAAGCAACCTGGACTGCGGCGGGAATTGGCAGGCACCAGCTTGAAGTGAATCACTGGTGCCTTGAGCGTGGGGGCCATTGCCGCACGGGGCTCGAAGACAATATCAGGTGGAACGGCACAGAACTCGCGTCCTCAAACGCGGCGCTGGTTGGGCGGGTGGCCGAGCTGTGCCGCACTTACGGCCGTCATCCCGCCAGCGTTACGGAAGCGCGCAAGCTGCTTGCGTTGCCACCTGTTTGACCAATTGCTGTGATTTGTAAACTCATCTAGGGTTCCCGACAAAACCATCCCGGCTAACGGGAGGCTTGTGAAGGGGAGAAATTGTGGAAGGACTTTTACGGGTCAGCGGCAGCATCGACCGTTTGACACTATTCATTGGCCGGCAGGTGCGCTGGCTCATCCTGGCGGCAGTCCTAGTCAGCGCGGTCAACGCCATCATCCGCAAGACATTCGACACCAGCTCCAATGCCTGGCTGGAATTGCAGGGCGCCCTCTTTGGCGCCGTGTTCATGTTTGCAGCCGCTTATGTTCTGCAGAAAAACGGGCATGTCCGCATTGACGCCCTTTCCAGCCATTTTTCCAAACGAACCCGAAACTGGGTTGACTTGTTTGGCCATGTGTTTTTTCTCCTGCCATTCTGTTTTCTCATGGTTTGGCTCGGCGTTCCCTATTTCTGGGAATCGCTCAGGGACGGGGAAAATTCGAGCAATGCGGGGGGGCTGGTGGTCTGGCCGGTCAAGTTTTTCATCCTTGGCGGCTTCGCCCTGCTGTTGGCGCAAGCGATATCCGAAATTATCAAGCGCTGGGCGGTGATCAAGGGCGTCCGTGATGATTGAACTTATCGCCCACAATCTCGCACCCATTATGTTTGTATCGCTGGTGGTGTTCTTGCTGCTGGGTTACCCGGTAGCCTTTTCGCTCGCGGCAAACGGCCTGATATTCTTCGTCGTGGGGGTTGAGCTTGCGCCTTACTCACAGTCAATCACGCTGGACTGGCCGCTTCTTGGGCTCACAATCGGGCGCATTCTTGACGTCATGCGCAACGACACGCTGCTGGCCATTCCATTCTTTACGCTGATGGGCATCGTGCTGGAAAAATCCGGCATGGCGGAGGACCTGCTTGATACGGCGGGCCAGCTTTTCGGACCAATCCGTGGCGGGCTCGCCTATGCCGTCATCCTGGTGGGGGCGCTGCTGGCGGCGACCACCGGCGTGGTGGCCGCTTCAGTTATCGCAATGGGGCTTATCTCCATGCCGATCATGCTGCGCTATGGCTATGACCGCTCACTGGCTTCAGGCGTCATTACCGCATCGGGAACCCTGGCGCAGATCATTCCGCCGTCGCTGGTGCTGATCGTGCTTGCCGATCAACTGGGCGTTTCGGTGGGGCCCATGTACGCCGGAGCCGTTCTGCCGGGCCTTATGACAGTGGGGCTTTTCTGCCTCTATGTTTTCGCCGTGACAATCGTGCGTCCTGCATACGCCCCGGCGCTTCCCATTGATGCCCGTACCCTGGGCAGTGGCTTTGCCTCGCTGTTGGCCGTGCTTCTGGCGAGCGGAGTTGCAGGCATTCTCGGGTGGTGGCTGCTTCAGGACCACATCGCCAGGGGCGCCGGCATATGGGGGGCGGCCATTGCGGCAATGAGTGCCTATGGAGTGGCATTGGCTGACAAGCATTTCAAAACTGGGTATCTCTCACACTTGGCCCAGCAGGTTGTTAGCGTTCTCATCCCGCCGCTGGCGCTAATCTTCCTGGTGTTGGGGACAATCTTTTTGGGAATTGCCACCGCCACCGAGGGCGGGGCCATGGGAGCCACAGGCGCGCTGTTGATGGCCTGGTTCAAGGGCCGCTTGCCCTACAGGGTGTTGAGCGATGCGCTTGACGGCGCAACGCGGCTTGCCTGTTTTGTCATGTTCATCCTCATCGGCTCGCGGGTTTTCTCGCTCACCTTCTATGGCGTCAACGGCCATATCTGGGTTGAGGAACTGATGACGGGCATTCCCGGCGGGACCTGGGGATTTCTGATTGCCGTCAACGCGCTGGTGTTTGTGCTCGGCTGTTTCATCGATTTCTTTGAAATTGCCTTCATTGTCATTCCGCTGCTGGCGCCCGTCGCACAAAAATTGGGCATCGATCTGGTCTGGTTCGGCATCATCATTGGCATGAACATGCAGACCAGCTTTTTGACGCCGCCCTTTGGCTTTGCACTGTTCTACATGCGCTCCGTGGCGCCCAATGGCCCATGGGTGGACAAGCCCAGTGGCCGGACGATTGCCGGCGTCACGACCGCACAAATCTATCGTGGCGGCATTGCCTTCATCATCCTGCAGCTTATCATGGTGGCAATTGTCGTGATTTTCCCGTGGCTCTCGATTGGCGAAGGGGAGGTAAAGGTGGATACGGACAAGATCGAGATTAATCTGCCGTCACTGGATTGAACGAAAGGAAAGGGGGCCATGCGGCCCCCTCGCAGACATACGGCTTGGCGGACTACAGCATCTTCTTCTGCTGCTGACCCATCATGAAGCGGTCAAAGGTGAATTCCGAAATCTGGAACCAGAGATACTCATCGGCGCGGACGGCCATCATGGCGTCGTGGATCTTCTTGAAGGCCGCGTTCGTTCCGCCAATTTCCGCGTAGGTTTCCTTTGCCGCATTGAAACAGGCTTCCATCACATCCTGCGGGAAAGGCCGGAGCAAAGCACCGGAGCCCACAAGTCTTTTCAGGGCCTCAGGATTTTTGGCGTCATACTTTGCCTGCATGTCCACGTTGGCCGCCTGGCAGGCGGTCTTCACGATGGATTGGTAGGTGGGCGAAAGCTCAGCCCATTTCGCCGTGTTGATCATGGTGTGGAGCATGGCGCCGCCTTCCCACCAGCCGGGATAGCAATAATAAGGGGCCACCTTGTAGAAGCCGAGTTTTTCGTCGTCATAGGGACCGACCCATTCGGCAGCGTCGATTACACCTTTTTCAAGACTTTCATAGATTTGCGCGCCGGGCAACTGCTGGGGCACCACGCCAACCTTGGCAATAACCTTGCCGCCGAACCCGCCGATGCGCATTTTAACGCCCTGCAGATCGGCCAGGGACTTGATTTCCTTGCGGAACCAGCCGCCCATTTGCGCGCCGGTATTGCCGCACGGGAAAGCGATCAGGTTTTGAGTGCCGTAGAACTCGTTCATCAGGTCCATGCCGTCGCCATGGTACATCCAGGCGTTCTGCTGCCTGGAATTCAGGCCAAATGGTACGGCGGTGCCGAAGGCATAGGTGGGGTCTTTTCCCCAATAGTAGTATGAAGCGGTGTGGCACATCTCGATATTGCCTTTTCCAACTTCATTGGCAGCTTCAAGGGCAGGGGCAATTTCGCCACCCGGGAAGACCTGAATCTGGAACTTGTTGTCGGTCGCTTCGGCCACGAACTTTGAAAAAGTCTCTGCCGCACCGTAGATCGTATCAAGGCTCTTGGGAAAGCTCGAGGTCATGCGCCACTTCAGTTCCGGCTGGGATTGGGCAATGGCGGGCGACGCCAAAGCTGGCACCGCGGCAGCCACCACGCCTGCTTTTCTTATAAATCCACGACGATCCATTCAGTCCTCCCATTGTTGCGTTTGTGATCGTTGGGCAAAGCCTAACCGAAGAATTCGGCGAGGGCAAATGACGAGAATTTTGCCGCCGTCCGGCGGAATCCGGCCCTCGCCCTGTCCACAATATTAATACGTGTACGGATTAATTTCTTTTTTAAGAAATGGTTAACGGCAACTGAGGCGGGCGGGTCACAATTACGCCGCATTGAAGCCCAATATTTTTCTACGGGACGAGCGACAGAAATAACCGGGAGTGGCACCTCGGTTCAACAATGCGGTTGATGATTTGTCTGCTCCACAAACGGATATGCCTTTGGCGCCGCGTTCGCAGCGGTTAAGAAACGCTCAGGCGGCACGCGCCGAGCGTTTGCGGCGGCGGAAATTCAGGCGAAACCTTTTCACGTTCGTCGTAGCGCAGCTGGTGATTGCCGGCGTGGCCTTTGTTGGCGTGCGCGATTACATGTCGGATGGTTATACAAGGCACGCACTTGCAGACCTCTGGAAGCAGGTTGCAAATGCGGCCCCGGAAAACAAGTCCGAGCCGGATGTGGAGATTGCGGTCCAGCCTCCGCCTGCGCTTGATGTGGTTGCCAATGAAGAAACCGCGGCGGTTCAACAGGCTCTGGCAGAATCTGAACCCGCAGCACCTGCGCCCGTCGAAACTCAAACTGCGCTTGTATCTTCATCGCCTGAGCCCGTGGAGCAACTGGATGAGCAGATCACATCTCCCGCCGCTGAGCCTGAGCCTGAATTCCAGCAGGAGGTGCAAGCCGCACCCGCTGATGTTGAACCAGAACCCGCACCCCAGGCAGAAGTGGGGGCAGTTCCTGAACCCGAACCAGAGACCTCAACCAACGTGGAAGTCGCAGCTCCCGATCCCATACCCGTGGCACAGCAAGTGGTAGTGGCGGCTGTTCCCGTTCCCGATCTCACGACTCTGAAAAACGCTCCCTCGGTGATTGCACAGCCAGGACTCGCTGATTCGCAGCAGAAGGAAGGGATGATTTTCCGGGACTGCGAAACCTGCCCCGAGCTTGTTTCGATCGCGCCGGGGGAATTCCTGGTGGGGCCCGAGGGCCGCAGCACCGCGCAACAGGCGCTAAACCCTGTTGATGCAAAGAAGGTTGTTGTCGACAAGCCCTTTGCCATCGGGCGTTATGAAATCACTTTTGATGACTGGCAGCATTGTGTCGACGGGGGTGGCTGCAAGACTTTGCCTGACGATGATGGCTGGGGCCGCGGGCGCCGGCCGGTCATCCATGTGTCCTATAATGATGTGACCCAGCAATATCTGCCATGGCTTTCAAGGATCACAGGCCTTATCTATCGGCTGCCGACGGAAGCGGAGTGGGAACTTGCATCGCAGGGCGGCAACAAGTCGAGCCGCGGCGGAATTACTGAGGTTGGCAGCAGTGTGCAGCTTGCCTGCTCTTACGGAAATTCTTCCGACGTGGCGGCCAAGATGCGGGAAACCATTTGGGCGGGCGTTGGCTGCAATGACGGTTTTCTCTATACTGCGCCAGTGGGATCGCTGAAGCCCAACTCACTCGGCATTTTTGATATGCATGGCAACGTCTGGGAGTGGGTGTCTGATTGCTGGCGCGCCACCTATGACACCGAAGTGGCAACCAACGCCGAGAGCTGCAAGTACCATGTCTTGCGGGGCGGTTCCTGGGCGAGCGAATTCCGCTTCCTGCCGGATGGCGTTTGGGTAGGTGATGCGGTTGCCTACCGTGCCGCCGTCAGGGGCTGGGAAACCTCGGTCAAGGCCCGTAATTCCATAGGGTTCCGTGTGGCCAGATCGCAGCCGTGAAGTAAAATAATCCGACATAAAAGGGGAGTCCGTCACCGTGAAGAAACGCTTTGCCATATCTCTGTCTCTAGCCTGCGCTGTTGCCCTGTCTATTGCAGGGGCAGCGCCGCTATATGCCCAAGGCATGATCTCCGCGCCCTCAACGGAAACTGACCTGGCGGACGCGGGCCTTGATGGCCTTGCAAATCTCAACCCCCAGGAAGTGTCAACGATCCAGCGCCTGCTGCGGCGGCTTGGCTATCTCAAGCCGGAAAACATGACGCGTCAGATGGATGCCGCCACGACGGCGGCGCTTGTTACCCATCTTCAGGCGACGAATACTCCGGCTGACGGCATGACGTCTGAAAAAATCATGCGTTCGCTGTTTACCGCCGCGTGGATCAAGGAGGGTTGGGCCACGGGAAGTGCCAATGGTCAGAGCCTGGTCGTGGAGCCTGCCGAAGTGCGCCAGGCGCAGGACGCGCTGAAGAAGCTGAACTATGCACCGGGTCCGTCGGACGGGGTGTTCGGGCCCGCAACGCTTTCGGCCATCGAGATTTTCCAGGAAGACAATGGCATGAATGTTACGGGCCTGCTTACCCGCAATACGTTTCAAAATGTCATCCGGGCCCTGAACTTCGTCGACAAGAAGCCGGTGAGCACGGTGCACATGCTCAACTGGGCCGACTACATCAACCCGGCGTCGCTCGATAATTTCGAAAAGGAAACCAATATCCGGATCGTACATGAGGTATTTACCAATTCGACCGAAACCAAAGACCTCCTGCATCAGGGTTCAAACAAATATGACGTGATGATCCAGGCAGGGGCGCAGATGCGCCAGGTACTTGAACAGCAGAGCGCGGTCGAAACACTTGACCGGGCGAAAATTCCCAATGCGGAATTTCTTGATCCGGCAGCCCTTACCTACACCGCTGTACTCGATCCCAGTAATTCCCATTCGGTGCCTTACTTGTGGGGCACGGTTGGCCTTGGGGTTAATAAGGAGAAAGTGCGTGCGATCAGGCCTGATGCTCCGCTCAACAGCTTGAGTCTTATTCTCGACCCGGCAATTGCGGCAGACGTTTCGAAATGCGGCATTGCATTGATCGATGAACCGATCGATGTGATTCCGGCCTTTGTCGCCTATCTGGGCGGCGACATGAAGAACATCGGCATTACCGACCTTGAAGCAGTTGAAGTCGCACTGGCACGGGTTTCCGATTACATCAAGGTCGTTTCGGTCGACAGTTACATCAACAGCCTGTCCGAGGGGAAATACTGCGTGGTCTGGGGCTATTCGGGCGCCATATTCTATGCGCGCGATCTAGCCAAGGCGAATGGCAAGGGGACAATTGTCTACAATGTTCCCAAGGAAGGCAGCCAGCTCTGGTTTGACCTGTTTGTCATCCCCAACAAATCACAGAACAAGGAAGGGGCCTACGAGTTGCTCAACTACATGCTTAAGCCGGAGGTTGCTGCCGCAAACACCAATTTCCTGCAATATGCCAATCCGATCCTCACATCGGCCCCTTATATCGAGCCGAAGCTGCTGGGCGATCCGGGGCTTTATCCGCCGAAAAGCGTGTTGAAGCGGCTTGCGGTGCAGCCGCCGATGGCGGCGAATGTCGAGGCCGAGCTCAAGCGGATTTGGTCCAAGTTGAGCAAGGAATAGCAATTCCGCGGCTTTGGACTTGCGTGACGGTATATCGACCATCCGGGGGAACTGTGCGATATTGACGGTTCAATTCCCTCCGGATGGTGACGTTTTCCTCCATGCTTTCAACCGCGCCGCAGCCCAGCCTCATCTATCGCCCCGGCATCAGGACGTTGGCTCCTGGGGTTGAACGCTACATTGTGAGCGGGGCAGGCTCGACGGTTATTGTGGCCAAGGCGGGCGATACTATTGTTCTGACTGACATTGAAGGCGGCCAGGCCTGCGAAATCGCCTTTTGTGACGATGCGGGGCGTTTTGATGCGTCGGCAATTGGTGCGCGGCCCACTAGCCGCGGCGAAGGGCTGAAGGCCCTGCTTGCAGAAGACAATGAAAACACGCAGCGCACGAAATCCGCCCTCCAGCGCCGCACCATTGATCTTGGCACGGTCGAGACGGTCCGCCTCTTTGGGGAAGGCTCGCGGGCAGGGGCGAGTGCCGAGTTCATAGTCTCACGTGATGGGGTTCTGATCGTTGCAGCACCAGGCGCCGCCATGGCGCCGGGGAACCAGGATACGGCCACCGATATTGAATTGCGCATCACCCGCAGCTACAAAGCGCCGGAGCGCGGCAGTGTTTTGCCGGAGCCCCTTGCCGATCCCTTGCAGGATTTCTGCATCAGGGCTGCTACCGCTTCGGCCTATGTGGTGAAGGCCGGCGAATATATTCAGGTGATCGACGTATCCGGCCGTCAGTGTACGGATTTTCAGGCCCTGTCGGCGCGCAAGGTGGACAAAGGGCTTGACCTGGCACTTGACGCCACCGTCACCCGTACGCTTTTAGGCCGCAGCTATCCGGCACCAGGGCTTCCCTCCAAATCCTTTGACCGCGAGTTTGAGCCGCTGGTGGAAATAGTGCAGGACACGGTGGGCCGCCATGACGCCTTTGCGCTGGCCTGCACCTCACGCTACTACGACGATATGGGCTATCCCGGCCATGTGAACTGCAGCGAGAATTTCAATCATGCGCTGGCGCCCTATGGCGTGGCGCCCCGCAAGGGCTGGGAAGCGCTGAACTATTTCTACAACACCAATATCGATCACCAGAACCAGCTTTATCTCGACGAGCCATGGTCGCGGCCCGGCGACTATGTGCTGATGCGGGCACTCACCGATCTCGTATGCGTGTCGTCATCATGCCCCGACGACATCGACGCCGCCAATGGCTGGGATCCCACCGACATTCATATCCGCACCTATGCCGCCAAACAGAAATTTTCAAGAGCAGTGGTAACCCGCATGACTCCCGACGCAGACGCCTACCTTACCAAAGAAACCGCGTTCCATCCGCGATTCTCGGCCCTGACCCGCAACACCACGGAATACCGTGGATACTGGCTGCCGCAGCGGTTCAACAATGACGGGCCGGTTGAGGAATATTGGGCCTGCCGCGAAAACGTGGCAGTCACGGACCTGTCGCCGCTCCGCAAGTTTGAAGTGACGGGGCCTGATGCGGAAGCGCTGCTGCAATATTGCGTAACGCGCGACATTCGCAGGCTCTCGGTGGGGCAGGTGGTTTATACGGCCATGTGCTACGAAAACGGCGGCATAATCGATGACGGCACGGTGTTCCGCCTTGGCCAGAACAACTTCCGTTGGATTGGCGGGGATGAATTCAGCGGCCAGTGGCTCCGGCAGCAGGCGGAGAAGATGGGCTATAAGGCCTGGGTGCGCTCGTCCACGGACCAGCTTCATAATATTGCGGTGCAGGGGCCGAAGAGCCGCGACCTGCTGAAGGAGATCATCTGGACTTCGCCGGCCCAGCCCGCCATCGGCGAACTGGAGTGGTTCCGTTTTGCGGTGGCGCGCATCGGGCATTTTGAAGGGCCCCCCATTGTTGTCTCGCGCACGGGCTATACGGGTGAGCTTGGCTATGAAATTTTCTGCCATCCGAAGGTTGCGCTGGCAGTGTTTGATGCGGTGTGGGAAGCGGGCCAGAAATATGGCCTGAAGCCCATGGGCCTGGAGGCGCTGGACATGGTACGCATTGAGGCGGGCCTGATTTTTGCCAATTATGAGTTCACGTCTGAGACCGATCCCTTTGAAGCGGGCATTGGGTTCACCGTGCCGCTTAAAACCAAGACCGATGATTTCATCGGCAAGCAGGCGCTCACCCAGCGCAAGGAACATCCGCGGCACAAGCTGGTGGGGCTTGATATTGAGTCCAATGAGGCCGTGGGGCATGGCGATAGCATTTATGTGGGCCGCTCAAAGATTGGCGTGGTCACGAGTTCGACGCGCTCGCCAGTCTTGAGGAAGAACATCGCGCTGGCGCGTGTCGACATGTTGCACAGCGAGATTGGAACCGGAATCGAGATCGGCAAGCTCGACGGCATGCAGAAGCGCCTTCCCGGCCATATCGTTGAGTTCGCGCACTATGATCCGGAAAAGCTGCGGCCGCGAAGCTAGGCCGAGAATATTTCTTCGAGCTTACGCTTCATTACGGCTGGATCCACGTCGACGCCGGTCCAGTATTTGACGCCGATGACGCCCTGGTTTACCAGCATGCCGAGGCCGTCGAGAGTCTTGCAGCCACGCGCTTCCGCGTCCTTGACCAGGTTGGTGCGGGGTGGATTGGGGATGACATCGGCCACCACCAGTCCCTTGCGCAGGCTATCCGGCGCGACATCGAGTCGCGCGTTCAAATCGGGCGTGAGGCCGATTGAGGTGGCGTTGACCACGATATCAACGCCTGCCGGAATTGCATAGGTGCCTTTCCAGACGGCGAGTTCGGCCTTCACCTTTGTCTTGCCGTTGAGGAGATCAACCAGGGTTTGCCCGCGCTTGGGATCACGGTTTACTATCGTGATGTGTTTTGCCCCGGCAAGCGCCAGTTCCACGCCGATGGCGCGGGCGGCGCCTCCGGCCCCGAACATCACGATGGTTTTCCCGGCAGGACCGATGAGCTCACGCAGGGATTGAAGAAAGCCTTTACCGTCGGTGTTTTCACCGATCAGTTTTCCGTTGCGCGCCACGGCGCAGTTCACGGCGCCCATGACGGCTGCGGATTCGCCCAGTCCGTCGAGATGGGGAATGACAGTCACCTTATGGGGAATGGACAGGTTGAACCCGGCCCAGCCCATGGCGCGCGCACCTTTCACGGCGTCACCAAGTTTTTCCGGCGGAACCTCGCAATTGATGTAGCGGTAATCAAGGCCATGATGCCTGTAGGCTGCCTCGACCATGGCGACGGTGGGATTTTCCGCTGCTCCTTCCGAGAAGGAACCGGTAAGCTTGCTGACAAAGCTTTGGGCCATGATTGTTACATGCCCTTCAAATAGGCTTCCATAGAATCATCGAGCTCATCCCTCCACGGTGTGTGGTGGGCGGGCGACATGGTGCCGGTCATCAGCGAGCGGTAGGACTTGTTGCGATAGGCCATGATGTCATACATCTTGTCGTGCTCCCATTCGAGGAAGGTCTTGTTGACGCTTTCCACATCGAAGCTCGGATAGTCGGTGGCGTCGATCAGTTCCTTCACATAGTCGCCCTGGAACCAGATCATCTGCTCGGCGTTTTCGAGCTTCTCCTCGCGCTTGCGCCAGGCCTTGGAATTTTTCTTCATGGCATCAAGTTTCGGCAGCTTGATGCGGCCGAGGATCACGTCGCGGGCGTACCAGGCCTGCGCGTCGAACATGTTGAAGGTGTAGAACTGGTCCTGCATGCCGATGTAATGGAGCCGCGGATTCTCCTCCCAGACCACACCCTTGTAGAGGCCAAGCGGCCACAGGCGGTTGGTGGTCTTCAGGCGCAGATCTTCCGCCATGAAGGGGAAGTGGTGCTGGTAACCGGTGCAGAGAATGATGGCATCAACCTCCTTGGTGGAGCCATCCTTGAAATGAGCCGTCTTGTTCACCAGCTTCTGCAGCAGCGGGCGTTCCTCAAAATTCGCGGGCCATTTGAAGCCCATGGGCTTGCTGCGGTAGGTGGCGGTGACCGAGCGCGCCCCGTATTTCCAGCATTGAGAGCCGATGTCCTCGGCCGAGTAGCTGCGGCCGACGATGAGCACGTCCTTGCCCTTGAATTCCAGCGCATCGCGGAAATCATGAGCATGCATGACGCGGCCATTGAAGGTGGCGATGCCTTCGAAGAAAGGCACCTGCGGGGTGGAGAAGTGGCCGGAGGAGCAAATCACATGGTCGAAGTCCTCGGTGTACATCCTGTCCTTCACCCGATCATGGACGGTGACATGGAATTTCTTTTTCTTCTTGTCCCATTCGACCATGCGCACCGGCGAATTGAAGCGCACCCATTTCCTCACCTTGGCCTTTTCGACACGGCCCTTGATGTAATCCCACAGTACAGCGCGGGGCGGATAGGAAGCAATGGGCTTCCCGAAATGTTCTTCGAAAGTATAGTCGGCGAATTCCAGGCATTCCTTCGGCCCGTTGGACCAGAGATAGCGGTACATGGAGCCATGCACGGGTTCGCCGTGTTCATCGAGACCGGTGCGCCAAGTGTAGTTCCAGAGGCCGCCCCAGTCATCCTGCTTTTCAAAGCAGACGATTTCCGGAATTTTCGCCTTCTTCTTTGCAGCGGACTGGAAGGCGCGGAGCGCTGCAAGGCCTGAGGGGCCGGCGCCGATAACTGCAACACGTGTCATGGATGTTCCTCTTGTTATCAATCGGGGAAGATGCCGGGGCTTGTGGGCGCCCCATCATCAAATTTGGAAAGCCAGTCAATAGTGGTCTGGCGGTAGCGGGTGAGGCCCTTGTAGTCGACAAGCTCCGGTGGGAGCGAGCTCAGTACGCGGGGCAGTCGCCGGGCCCATTTCGGCACGGTTGTCACTTCTTCCATCTTGATGAGATAACAGCGGATCACAAAGAGGATGGCGTTGGAGCGCGGCAGGCGCCACAGGCTTTGCAGTTCGCAGCGCAGATGCACCTTGTTGCCGACATTCTCCGGCGTCACTGAGGTGCGGTCCGGCCCCCATTTCGGGTAGTTTTCCGGGCTGGTGTCGAGGCGTGGGTTGATGGTCATGGTCCAGTTCAGGCGGCGTACCGGCTTTCCTTGCTGCAGGTTGAGCAGGAATTTGAGGGCGCGTTCGAAGACGCCGATTTGGTGGGCTAACGGCACAGGCCCGTGCCATTCCATAAAATTCATGCCGATATCAAAATCCAGAGACCAATCGGCCTGGGTCGTGGCAATGCCGGCATCCATCCACAGGTTATTGTCGCGCTGGTCGACGATGCAGAAATCGCCTTGCGCCTGGCGGGTGATATATTCCATGGGCTCACAGGGAAGGGTCGAGACATCACCGAAAACAAACGTCTGGTCAATTCCCAGCGGCTTGTTGATCCAGTGCCAGTTGTCGCCGTCTTTGGTGAGCGAGAAATGCTCGGGATAACCCGCCGCCTGCTGCTCCATAAGGAGTTCCAGCGTGTCCCACTGGGAGGTCATCATATGGGGCAGCGCCTGGCAGCGCAGCGGATCTTCCTTCAGAACCTTCGCTCGGTCATTCATCTCGGAGATATAGTGCTCATCCACATCAATGAGGCTTTCAAAGGCGGAACCGGGCGCACCTTTCACATGAGGCTCCATGTTCACGGAGTACATGTAGCTGTCTTCATGGAAGGGGAAGGGGAAGCGCCGGACCGCCGCCGGGCTGTTCCTGAAGGTGAAGTCGTCGCGGAAGGTTTCCTGTCTGAATTCGATGTTCATGGCGTTCTCCTAGAGATCCAGCACAATTTCCTGGCCTTTCAGCCGTGATACACAAATCATGATCTTGCGGCCCGAGGCCTTGTCTTCAGGCTCGAGGTAGTGGTCATTATGCTCCAGCGTGCCATCGCAGGAGATGACATTGGTTTCGCATTGGCCGCATGCGCCCCCCCGACAGAGGAACGGCGCATCTATGCCCGCCGCTTCTACCGCTTCGAGAATACTCTGATGGGAATGCACCTCGATGGTTTTTTTTGATTTCTTCAGCACGGCGCGGAACGGCTTGCCGGGCGGAGGTGCCAGGAAGCGTTCGGAATGGAGGTTCTGTTCGGGCCAACCCAGTTGCCGCGCCTTGGTCAATACGCCGTTGATCATGCCTTCGGGGCCGCAGACATAGAGATGGGTGCCAAGGGACTGGGCCTTCAACACGCTCTCGACCGGAATGAATAGCTTCTCCTCGTCACAATAGATTTTCACTCGGTGAGCGCCGTAGCGCTCCGAGAGTTCCTTCCAATAGGCCCCATGTTTCCGGTTGCGCACGGCGTAATGCAGTTCAAATGCGCGGTCTTCGCGGGTCATCTGGTCCATCATGGCCATAAAGGGTGTAATGCCGATGCCGCCCGCCATGAACAGGTGCTTGCGGCCGCGCACGTCATAAGGGAAAAGATTGACGGGCTGGGAGATCACCAGGGTATCGCCAACTTTCAATTTCTCGTGGAGGAAGGCGGAGCCGCCGCGGGAATTTTCCACACGCAGAATCGATAGCTCATAGGCGCTGGTATCCCTGGGTGATGACATGAGCGAATAGGTGTTGCGCCTGAGAATGTCACCATCGTGCATGGCCACGACAACGTGGGAGCCACCGGAAAAAATCGGCATCTCGCCGCCATCGACGCGTTCAAGGCGGAAGCGCTTCACCTTCTCGGCCACTTGCGTGATGGCTGCTACCCGCACGGTCATGTCGGTATTGATGCTCATGGAAACAGGACCTCGGGCTTGGGCGCGGAGCCCGGACCTTCCGCGTCAATGTTCACGCCCTGGAAGGCGCCGATACGTCTGGAATAGTGATCGCGCACCAGCAGCGGAAGCCCGCAGTGCGAGCAGGTGAAGGGCGAGGTTGTCACTTTATCGGTAATGCCTTTGCAATGGACGCATTGCACGCGACGGGCGGTGGAGCCCCGGTGTTCGGTGCGGATGGAATTGAAATCAATGCCGAGGTCGAGGGCCACCTGCATGGCCTGGCCGATGAAGCCTTCGGTGCCGGAAAGGTAAAGCCGGGTTCCCATGCGCGCGGCCTGCAATGAGGCCTTGAGTCGATTGAGCAGAACCGGAATGGTGGGAGCTGTCCAAAAATCAAAGGACTTCAAATTCCGCAGTTTGCCCGCCTGATCATCGGGGCCGACAAAAAGAATCTCCGTCTTTTCGAGAAAGCCGCTGCCCACCGAATTGATCTGATCGATCAAGGCTTCGGCCCCTTCGCCTTCAAGGGCAAAGAGATGGCGCGCACTGTGAATATCAATCACCAGCCCTTTGTAAACCGGGCGACTCTTAATTCCAACGACAAGCATCAGCCAACCGCGTTCCGCTTCTTCTTTTCCGGGTCATCGAAGCTGATGGTATGGGCTATGGCCTTGGCTTTCAGATTTTTTCCGCGCACTTCCAGCTTGGTGCCCTGCTTGGCGCAGGCCACGTCAACGCGCATGATCGCCATGGATTTCTTGGTAAGCATTGAATAGCAGGGGCAGGTGATGACACCCACCTTCTTGCCATCGGCATAAACCTCATCGCCAAGGTCCGCCGGGCCATCGGCTTCGATCAACAGGCCAAATATCTTGAAGCGTTCCTTACCCTTGAGCCGGGCGTGTTCCTCGGCGCCGCGGAAACCGGTCTTGCCGGGGCTCACGGTGAAGTCGAGGCCGAGTTCCCACAAGGAATCGCCGGGCTGTTCATTGGCGAAGGGATACATCTGCGAATTGTCGTAGGGGTAGAACAACAGGTAGCTTTCCACCCGCAGCATATCGAGCACGCTGAAGCAGACAGGGATAATACCCGTGGACTTTCCTTCCGCGAGGATCCTATCCCAGATTTTCGGCGCGTCTTGCCCACGCACGAAAAGCTCATAGCCGCGCTCGCCGGTATAGCCGGTGCGCGAGATCATGGCGGGCGCACCGAAAAGCGTGGTCTGCATGTGGTGGAAATACTTCAGGTCGCGGATGCCGGGCACATGCTTGGCGAGGAAATCCACGGCCAGCGGCCCCTGCAGAGAAAGATCATGGAGGTCATCGTCAAACAGCACCGCCGCATTGCGGCCCAATGACTGCTTCACCACTTCTTCGTGGCCCGAGCCCGAGCCATGGACCAGCATCCAGGAGTTGGGGCCGGTGCGGTAGACGATGCAGTCATCGGTGAAATGCCCGCGGTCATTCAACATGCAGGCATAGACCGAGCGACCGGGATAGATCTTGGTCATGTCGCGGGTAGTGATGTATTCCAGCACGTTGATGGCATGCGGCCCCACGAGATGCACCTTCTTGAGGCCAGAGACATCCATGAGCCCCGCCTTGGTGCGCACCGCGATGTGCTCGTCGTAAATGTCCTTGTCATAGGTCCAAGCCGTTCCCATGCCGGACCAGTCTTCCAACTTTGAACCCAAAGCGCGGTGGCGGTCGCCTAGAACCGAAAATCTCCAACTCAGAGCCATCTGCCCTCTCCCCAAATTATTCACGAACGGAAACTATTGTTCCTCACTGTAACGGTAAATCCGGGCGTTGCAAGATGGGAAATTGGGGGTTTGCGGAGGCCCTTCCAATGGCTGTCACGCACGGCGTTCGCCGGGAAGATAGCTTTTGGAGGTTCTTCTACAGATGGTTACGCAACAAAGATTGTTCAGTCGCAGGATTTCCTGAATTGCGGTAACTCTGCCGGTGTTTACCCAGCGCAGAAAGGCCAAGCCCATGTTCGTTTCCTTTTTCCCCGCTCCAAAGTTGTTTTTCTGGTCAACGGCGCTGTGGACAATCATCACGGTCCTGCTGTGGTATTATGTAGGTGACAGCATGGGAACAGCCCTTGGCCTGTTGGCGGCACCCGAGGATCCAACCAATGGGGCGAGCGTGTTTGTTTTCGTCTCTCGTTCCTTCCTCTGGTTTTACATCTATTTTGCGGTGGCGGTGGCGCTCTTTGCCGGTTTCTGGGAGTGGTATGCGCCGCACAAATGGGCGCGCTGGTCCATCCTGGGCTCCGCGTTGATAATCTTCACGACCTATTTTCAAGTGCAGGTGAGCGTTGCCATCAATTCCTGGTATGGCCCGTTCTATGACATGATCCAGAAAGCTCTCGCGACACCGGGGCAGGTCACGCTGGCCGAGTTCTACGCCCAGCTTGCCACCTTTGCCGGAATTGCCATGGTTGCGGTTTTTGTTGGGGTACTCACACGGTTTTTTGTCAGCCACTATATCTTCCGCTGGCGCACCGCGATGAATGATTACTACATGGCCAATTGGCCGCGGCTCCGTTCCATCGAAGGAGCGTCGCAGCGCGTGCAAGAAGATACAATGCGCTTTTCAACAACGATGGAGGGGTTGGGGGTCAATCTCATTGATTCCGTGATGACGCTCATCGCCTTCCTTCCGGTGCTTATGCGTCTCTCGGTCAGTGTCACAGAGCTTCCGCTGATCGGTCACATTCCAAATGCCCTCGTGGTCATCGCCATTGTATGGTCGCTCTTTGGCACTGTCTTTCTGGCGCTGATCGGCATCAGGCTGCCGGGGCTGGAGTTTCGCAACCAGCGTGTCGAGGCAGCCTATCGCAAGGAGCTAGTCTATGCGGAAGATGACGAGAGTCGAGCCCAGCCGCAAACCATGGCCGAGCTCTTCGCCGCGGTACGCGCGAATTACTTTCGGCTTTATTTCAACTACATGTATTTCAATGTCGGACGGATTCTCTACCTGCAGACCGACAACATTTTTCCCTATATTGTTCTGACGCCTACGATCGTCGCGGGAAAGATTACCCTGGGGGCGATGAACCAGATCCTGAACGCCTTTGCACAAGTCCGATCCTCATTTCAGTATCTCGTCAATTCATGGACGGTCATTGTCGAGCTCCTGTCGATCTATAAGCGCCTTCGGGCCTTTGAAGCAACACTGCGGGGAGAGGAATTGCCAGCCATCGAAAAAATGCCGGATGACGCAGGGGGTTACGGTGGGACTTGAGGCAAGGTTCCTTGGCGGGGACACGCGGAACCCAGTTGATCGAGATCAATGACATGTCCATTCAGACATGCGAGCCATTGGTTTTGATGGAGTGATTCATGATGTTGAAACGGACTTTGGTCGGTGCTGTTGCCCTCTTGGTGCTGGCTGGCCTGCCTGTGGCTCGTGCTGATTCCACAGTGCCGACGGACCTTGGGCGGGGGGACTTCATGAACTATTGCGCCGCCTGCCATGGGGTGGGAGCCAAGGGCGATGGCACCGTCGCGGAATTTCTCACCATCGAAGCTGCGGACCTCACCCGGATGAGCTTGAGGAATGGCGGAATCTTCCCGCGCCAGCGCGCCATTGAGGTGATTGACGGCCGCGCTCAGGTGAGCGTTCATGGTGAACGGGACATGCCGGTCTGGGGCGACTGGTTCAAGTTCGAGGCAGATTCGGACGGCGCAGGCACGAAAACCGAAAAGGTCGTCCGCGAACGGATTGCCGCGCTCGTGGACTATCTCGAAAGCATCCAGCAACATTGACGGGCAGATTCATGGCACGCCTACGTTCTATTTTTTCCATCGTCGGTGCGACCGCACTTGTGGTTTTTCTGATTGGCGCCATGCCGTCGCAAGGCTTTGGCCAGGACACGGACGGTGATGGGGGCGGGGTTGGCAGTGCCGAACGCGACTTTCGACTTTACTGTTCAACCTGCCATGGCGAGAACGGACGGGGAGACGGCCTGAAAACGTTTGGCCTCAGTGGCCCGGCTCCCGATCTCACCAGGCTTTCTGAACGCAATGGCGGAGTATTTCCACGAGAGAGATTGCGGGCGATCATTGATGGCCGCGAGATTGTGAAGAACCATGGAAGCCGCGAAATGCCGGTATGGGGCAAGTGGTTCAAGATGGAAGCGGAAGAAGACCTGGGCGGCGCCGAAGGCGATGAGGGCACCGTGAAACGGCGCATCACGGCCCTGATCGATTTTCTCGAAACGTTGCAGGGCCCCTAGAGCGCTCCACTGAGACGGAGCACCAGGTAAATCGCCAGCGCCAACACGATGATTTTCAGGGCGGGATAGGCCAGCCAGTGTTTGGGAAAAGGCAGATCATCGTGCCAGGATTTTTTGGGTGGAGGGGTCATGCGGCAAGTCTGCCCAAAGCGCGTTAAGAGTATGTGAAGGTGATTGCTCAGGCGTCCAGAAAGTAATCCTTTTTCGCAGATTGAGGGCTCACCACTTGGGCTTTTACATCGGCCTCGACCAGGGCCCGCGCTCGCGATTTGGGATCGCCGAAGCCGCCGCCGCCGGGGAGTTCGACAACGAGGCTATCGCCGGTCGGGATGACATGAATGCCCTTGTCGGGGATTGCCTTGCCGCTTCCTAAACGCGCCACGCCTTTCACGCCCGGACCGCCGCCATCACGGCCCTTGGCCGGATTTTTGATGCGGTCGAAGGTTGCGGCGGAAATGGTAAAGGGTGCCTGTTCGCGGTTGGCGATTTCGATTGTCTGCGAAAGGCCGCCGCGCCATTCGCCGGCCCCGGCGCTATCCGTCAGGTATTCCTTGCGCTTGAAATAGAGCGGGCACTGGTTTTCGGTGACTTCGATTGGGATGGCGCCGATGCCTGAGGGGAAGGCGGTGGTGGCGAGGCCATCCTTTCCGGGCCTGCCGCCGATGC
This sequence comes from Hyphomicrobiales bacterium, assembly GCA_038251095.1. Taxonomy (GTDB): domain Bacteria; phylum Pseudomonadota; class Alphaproteobacteria; order Rhizobiales; family Aestuariivirgaceae; genus Aestuariivirga. The sequence continues at coordinate 77,866 of JBBSBQ010000006.1, read as the reverse complement.
CGCCAAGCGCAATGCTGATCACGCCGAACTCTTTTGCTTTCGCCGTTTCTTGTGCGGGCACGCGGCCATGGGCGCTGTTCAAGCCGAGAATCCAGATGGAGCCGGCGCTTTCCGCCTGCACCTTTCCCGGCAGCGCTTGCGCGAGGCAGCCGAACACGGCATCCGCCAGCATCTGGCCGGTGACATGGCGCGCGGTGACGGGCGAGGGCCTTATGGGATCAACACAGGTTCCCGCTTCGGTGATGAGATCGAAGCAGGAGAGCGAGCCGATGTTGTTGGGCACATGGGGTGCGATCACCGCCTTGAGGCCAAAGACGGAATAGGCGTGGGTGTAGGTGCGCGGGCTATTGATGCCGAAAATGGACGCGGCTGAAGAGCCCGTGAAATCAATGGTAATCTTTCCGTTCCTGATGGTGAGTTTCGACTTGATGGTGATCGGCCCTTCATAGCCATCGAGCGGCATTTCGTAGGACCATTCGCCTTCCGGCATCGCCTTTATGGCTTCGCGCGCACCTTTTTCCGAGGTGGTGAGAATGTGTTTTGCAAGCGGTTCCAAACTCGTGAGCCTGAATTCCGTCATCATCTCGATGAGGCGGCGGGTGCCCGTATCATTGGCGCTCACCAGCGAGAGCAGGTCGCCGCGCACTTCCACGGGGTTGCGCGAATTGGCGAGGATCACCGCGAGCAGCTCCTCATTGATCTTGCCCTCCTTGCGCATTTTCAAATGCGGAATGAGGGTACCTTCCTCGAAGGAAGAATTGGCCTTGGCCGACATGCCGACGCCGCCCACGTCAATCACGTGGCAGGTGCTGGCAAAAAACGCGATAAGCTTTTTGCCGAGAAACACCGGCGTCATCATCACGTAATCAAACAGATGGCCGGTGCCGAGCCAGGGGTCGTTGGTAACGTAGACGTCGCCGGGCTTCATGGTGGATTGCGGGTAATGCTTGAAGAAATGGCTCACGGCGGTGGCCATGGTGTTCACATGGCCTGGGGTTCCAGTCATCGCCTGGGCGATCATGTGGCCTTCGGCGCTATAGACGCCTGCCGAAAGGTCGCCCGCCTCACGGGTGATGGTGCCGAAAGCGGTGCGCAACAGTGATTGGGCCTGCTCTTCCACAACGGCGATCAGGCGGTTCCACATGACCTGGGTGCGGATCGCATCGAGGGCTGACTTGCTCATTTTGTTTGCTCCAGAATGATGTAGCCCAGGCTGTTGATCTTCGCCCTGAAATTGGCTCCGACAATTGTCGAGGTTTCATCCTCGGCAATGATTGCGGGGCCGTTGAAAGTTGCGCCGGGCTTCATGTCGAAGCGCCAATAGACGGGTACTGTGACTTGTTTGCCAAGCGCAGGATCATAGATCAGCCGCTTGCTTTTTGGTTTCGGCGTGGATTTGGTGGAAATTTTAGCGGCCCGTTTTGGTTTGTTCGCCGGTGATGAGACGGTGACCGACCAGGTGATGGCTTCCGCTTCCTGATTGGGAATGCGGAGCCCGTAAACTTGTTCATACTGGGCCTCGAAGGCTACCTTGAGTTTCTTGCCGTCGGCATCTTTCAGGGTTTTGACGGGAACCGTCACGCGGATTTCATGGCCCTGGCCGATGTAGCGGCAATCGGCGATGATCTGCACCGTATCCTTGGTTTTGCCGAGTGCAGGTTCCACCACGGCGCGGGCATCTTTTGCCATGTGTTGCAACAGGGCGTTCACGGTTTTCGAATTGAAGTCATCGAGCGAAATCGCGGCGCTGCGCGTCACTTCATAGGCAATGGCGGCACGGAGGAAACCGATGGCCGAGCCAACGCCCGCACCCAGGGGCACGATGATGGTTTTTACACCTACCTTTTCCGCAAGCCGGCAGGCATGCAGCGGGGCGCCACCGCCAAAGGCAATCATGGTGCAGGCGGCAATATCGCGACCGCGCTCAATGGCGTGGACGCGCGCCGCGTTGGCCATGTTTTCCTCGACGATTTCGGTGACGCCCGCCGCCGGCCAAAAATCCTTGAGGTCCAGCGGATTACCTATGGCTTTCTGCAAGGCCGCCCTGGCGCCGGCTTCATCAAGTTTGATCTTGCCGCCGGCGAAATAGGCGGGATCGATTTTGCCCAATGCCAGATTGGCATCGGTGACGGCGGGTTCGGTGCCGCCGCGGCCATAGCACACGGGGCCGGGGGTGGAGCCGGCACTGTCGGGACCCACGGTAATGCGGTTCAATTTATCGACGCGGGCGATGGAACCGCCGCCGGCGCCGATTTCCACCATTTCAATGACCGGGATGCGCACGGGAATACCGGAGCCCTTCATGTCGCGATAGGCACGGGCGATTTCAAATTTGCGGGCCCGTTCGGGCTTGCCATGGGTGAGCAGGCAGATCTTGGCCGTGGTGCCGCCCATGTCGAAGGAGACGACTTCAGGGAGGGAGCATTCCGCCGCAATCTCGCTGGCCAGGATGGCGCCGCCGGCCGGACCCGATTCAACCAGGCGAATGGGAAAGCGCGCCGCTGTTTCCAAGGTGGTGAGGCCGCCGCCGGACATCATGAGGAACAGAGGGCAATCCATCTTCATGCCGCGCAACTGGTCGCGCAGGCGGTGCAGGTAACCGGCCATCAGCGGGCGTACATAGGCGTTGGCAACAACTGTGGAGAAGCGTTCGAACTCGCGGATTTCCGGGGCCACTTCGCTGGAGATGCAGATGGTCACATCCTTGGGCAAGGCAGCGGAAAGGATTTCGCGCACGCGGCGCTCATGGCCATCATGGGCATAGGCATGGAGGAAACCTATTGCGACGGCCTTCACATTCTCGTCGCGCAACTGCTGCGCCAGGCCTTGCAAGGCGGATTCATCCAGCGGCACCAGTACATCGCCATCGGCGGACAGGCGTTCCTCAACCGTGAAGCGCAGGGTGCGTGGCACGAGGGGCACGGAACGGTCGATCATCAGGTCATAGTGATCGAAGCGTTTTTCGTAACCCTGTTCGAGAATATCGCGGAAGCCCTTGGTGGTGATAAAGGCGGTTTTTGCGCCCTTTCGTTCGATCAGGGCATTGGTGGCAAGCGTCGTACCGTGAATGAATACGCCGATATCGGCGGGTTTTATTCCTGACTGTTCCAGGACAAGACCGATGCCTTCGATGACACCTAGTTCCGGGGCCTTTGTGGTGGTCAGAACCTTGCCGCTCCAGCGCCTGGCTCCGGCTTCAAGGACAATATCGGTGAAAGTGCCGCCAATATCGGCCGCGAGTTTGATGGATTTGTTCATGGCGGAGATACCTACTATTGCGCGCGGGTAAAGCCTAGGGGCTTCGGACATGGCTGGGTTGACAGGGTAAGAACAGTGGCCGCAATGTTCTCTGCTGTGCTCTTATCGGATTCACTTCTTGCCACGAGTTACCGCCACTTTATCGCGGTGGCGACACTTGGTTCGGTGCGGGCCGCGTCGCGCCAGCTCAATGTGGCGGCTTCGGCCATCAGTCGGCAAGTGGGGTTGCTTGAAGCGCAATTGGGAATTGCCTTGTTTGAGCGCCATACGCGCAGCCTTGCCCTGACGGAAGCGGGAGTTGAGTTGCTGCGGGGGTTGCAGGCGGCGAACCAGACCCATGAAGGCACCCTTGATTTACTGGCCCGTTTGAAGGGCATTACACGCGGTCATGTCAACATCGCGGTAGTCGAGAGCCTTTCAATCACATTCCTCCCGGATTTGCTGATCGCCTTCTCGCGGAAATTTCCTGGCGTGCAGGCGTCCATTACCGTTGCCGGTTCCGACACGGTAACGGAGCTGGTGCGCACGCGTGAAGCCGATGTGGGGGTGGCCTTCAATCCATCGGCCCTTGACGGCCTGACCGTCGAGTTCGAACGCGTCATTTCCCTGGGGGCGGCCATGGCGCCTACCCATCCGCTCGCCAGGGCAAAGTCCCTGACCTTAGCGCAGTGTCTGGAATACCCGGTTGCCTGGCCGGCGCGCGAACTCAGCATCCGCCTCATTCTTGATAGGGCGCTGGGGGCGCGAACTGTGGGGCAGGACCGCCTGTTTGAATGCAATTCATTGCGGGTGATGGCCGCCCTGGCGCGGGATGGCGGCTGCATCGCGTTTCAAACGCTTTTCGGCATCGAACGGGACATTGCAGAGAAGAGCCTGGTTTTTATTCCCCTTTCTGACCGAAAGCTCGCCCCCAGCCGCGTCACCCTTGTCCACCGTCCGGGGCTTGACCGGAAAACCGCGGCGGGGGCCTTTCTTGAGCTTGCCAAGCAGAGGCTTCCAAGAATTTTCAATGTGCGAAAATAGAGATTGTTGGTGTGCTTTTTTTATCCCTTTTAGAACACTGAGAATCTGTTAAAAAAACTAAATCCGCCACAAAGAGCGGATTTCAAAGATATTTCACGGGGAAACGGATGGGTCGCCTTACGACGCACGTACTCGATACGAGTTCAGGCAAGCCTGCCGCCGGGCTGACGATAGAATTGTGGGCGCTTGCCGCCAAGCCGGAGCTTATCAAAACGGTCAGCACCAACCGGGATGGGCGCATTGATGGCGCCATTGTTGAAGGCGACAGTTTCAAGACCGGGACCTATGAGCTCAGATTTCATGCAGGAGCCTATCTCCGGGCGTCTGGCGTAAAACTCGATGAGCCTGCTTTCCTTGATGTGATCCCGATTCGCTTCGGCATTGCTAATTCATCGCAGCACTATCACGTGCCTCTGCTGCTCTCGCCTTATGGCTACTCAACTTACCGGGGAAGTTAGCAATATGACGCGCCAGACTATCCGCTTCTTGCGCCGGGGACAGGTGGTGGAAATTTTTTCCATGTCACCCACGCGCACGCTGTTGGATTATCTGCGTCTTGAGGAAAAATCCAAGGGCACCAAGGAAGGGTGCAACGAAGGCGATTGCGGCGCCTGCACCGTGGCGCTGGGCTCACTTGAAAATGACCGTGTGGTCTATGAACCGGTCAATGCCTGCATTCTTCTGCTCGGCCAGATTGACGGCAAGGAGCTTGTCACCGTTGACGATCTGGCCATCGGCGGAAAATTGCATCCCGTGCAGAAGGCTTTTGTCGACAAACATGCGTCGCAATGCGGCTTTTGCACGCCGGGTTTTGTGATGTCCCTGTTCACGCTTTATCACGCGGGCAAGAAGCCGACGCGGCAGGAAATCGTTGATTATATCGCGGGCAATCTCTGCCGCTGCACGGGCTACCGCCCGATTGTGGATGCGGCGGTGAAATTCTGTACGGGAAAGCCTGCCGATGCCTGGGTGGCAGCGGCCAAGGCTACCGCGGTTCAATTGGCAGCGCTTAATGAAGCTGCAGATGTTTTTATGGGTGATACCAGGACTTTCTTTGCAGCACCTTACCATGAGGAGGCACTCACCAGGCTTTACGCAGAACATCCCGATGCCACAATTGTTGCGGGCGCCACGGACGTGGGGTTGTGGGTTACCAAGCAACTTCGAACCCTGCCGAAGATTATCCATATTGGCCGAACCAAGGGGCTGGATAAAATCATCGATGAAGGCCCGCATATTTCCATCGGCGCAACAGCTACCTATTCCAGCGCTGAAGCGTTTCTCGCCTCCATCGATCCCGATATCGGCGAAGTGATTCGCCGGATCGGGGCCAAGCAAGTGCGGGCGTCGGGCACGGTCGGCGGCAATATCGCAAATGGCTCGCCCATTGGTGACTCACCACCCATGCTGATCGCCCTTGGAGCAACGCTTCATCTCCGCCAGGGTAGAAACAAGCGGTTTCTGCCGCTTGAAGATTTTTTTGTGGCCCATGGCAAGCAGGACCGCGCCGCCGGTGAATTGGTCTGGCGCATTGATGTTCCAAAGCTCAAGAGCAATGAAGCTTTCCGGGCTTTCAAGCTCACCAAGCGTTTTGACCAGGATATTTCGGCTGTTATGGGTGCCTTCAAGTTCACGTTTGATGGCCGCGTGATCCTATCTGCCCGTATCGCCTTTGGCGGCATGGCGGCCACGCCGAAGCGGGCGCTGAAAACCGAAGCGGCGCTGCGCGGTGTTTCGCTGGATGTGCCCCAGAAGTGGGAGCGGACGATCTTGGCAATGACGGAAGATTATCAGCCCATTGGTGATATGCGGGCCTCGGCGGAATACCGGCTGGCTGCGGCTCAAGCCCTGCTTCGCAAGGCCCTGATGGAAGTTGCTTCGGGCCATTCGGCGGCAACGCGCCTTTCCGGACTTCGCGGGGAGGCCGCCTGAGATGAACATGCGGGCGCGCATCCTTGAAACAGAAACGGTTGGCTTGGCACTCGCCCATGACAGCGCCGCGCTGCATGTTCAAGGCACGGCTGTTTATATCGACGATATGCGCGAACCCGACGGCACGCTGCATGTGGAACCGGGCTATGCGCCCAATGATGCGCACGGGAAGATTACCGGCCTTGATCTTGATGCGGTTCGGACTTTTCTCGGCGTTGTTGCGGTGATGACGGCGAAGGACATTCCCGGTGTCAATGATTGCAGCCCCGGTCCTGGCGATGATCCCATCTTTGCCGAAAGCATGATTGAATTTCATGGTCAGGTTATTTTCGCTGTCGTTGCTGAAACACGGGAAATTGCTCGGCGCGCGGCGCGGCTGGCGAAGATCGAAGTGGCTGCCACGACGCCTGCGATTACAGTTGAAGACGCGCTGGCCATGGGCACCAAGGATGTGGTGCCGGAATACGCCTTCACCCATGGCGACATGGGAAAAGCGCTCAAGGCAGCGCCGCACGTGGTTTCCGAAAGCTTCCATGTGGGCGGGCAGGAGCATTTCTATATCGAAGGGCAAGTTGCCCTGGCCATGCCGGAAGAAAAAGGCGGCATGACCGTCTATTCTTCCACGCAGCATCCAACCGAAGTGCAGCACTGCATCGCCAAGATGCTCAAGGTCCCCGACGCCATGGTAACGTGCGAATGCCGACGCATGGGCGGGGCCTTTGGCGGCAAGGAAAGCCAGGCAGCGCAGTGGGCGGCGCTGGCGGCACTGGCGGCCCATGTCACAGGCCGTCCGGCCAAATGCCGGCTGGACCGCGACCAGGACATGATCATGACGGGCAAGCGCCATGACCTGCGTATCGACTATAAGATCGGCTATGACAACACGGCCCGCCTCACCGCCGTCGATGTGGATTTTCTGGCGCGCTGCGGCTACTCGGCGGACCTCAGCCAAGGCGTGTGCGACCGCACCATGTTCCATGCGGACAATGCCTATTTCTATCCGGCCTACCACATCAGGTCGCGGCGGCTCCGCACCAATACGGTTTCCAATACGGCCTTCCGGGGCTTTGGCGGGCCGCAGGGCATGGTGTTTGCCGAGCGGGTAATGGATGCGATTGCCGTTGAAACGGGCCTTGATCCGCTTGATGTGCGCAAGCGTAACCTTTATGGGCGCGGGCGCGATGTGACGCCCTACCGGCAGAAGATCGAGGATAACATCACCCTGGAGGTCATCGAGGCGCTGGAAAAATCGAGCAGCTACCGTGCACGGCGGAAAAAGATCGCCGCTTTCAACAGGCGAAATGCGGTTCTGAAAAAAGGCATTGCGCTTACGCCCGTCAAGTTCGGCATTTCGTTTACGCTTACCCATCTCAACCAAGCAGGCGCCTTGGTCCATGTCTATACGGATGGCTCGGTGCATCTCAATCACGGCGGCACAGAGATGGGGCAAGGGCTCTACGTCAAGATCGCGCAGGTCGTGGCGGAAGTGTTTGGCATCTCGGCGGACCGGGTGCGCATCACGGCCACGACAACCGGCAAGGTTCCCAATACCTCGCCAACGGCGGCGTCATCGGGCACTGACCTGAACGGCATGGCGGCAAAGACCGCAGCAACGGCCATCAAAGTCCGCATGATCGATTTCGCGGCGAAGGAATGGAAGGTTGCCAAGTCGCGCATCAAGTTTGAAAAGGGCCAGGTGCTCATCGGCAACCAGCGTATCAGTTTTGGCGAACTGGCCAAGAAGGTGCATAGCGGGCGGGTGTCGCTGTCATCTACCGGTTTCTATTCGACGCCAAAGATTACCTGGGACCGGCCCAAGGGCCACGGCAATCCGTTTTTCTATTTCGCCTATGGTGCATCCTGCTCGGAAGTCACCATTGATACGATGACCGGGGAAATGCGGGTGGACCGGGTTGATATTCTCCATGATGTCGGGCGCTCGCTCAATCCCGCCATTGACATAGGGCAAATTGAAGGCGGGTTTGTGCAGGGTATGGGCTGGCTTACGACGGAAGAGTTGGTGTTTGACGACAAGGGCCGCTTGCGCACCCACGCGCCTTCCACTTACAAAATTCCTTGTGCGTCAGATGTGCCCGCCGATTTCCGCGTGAAGCTTTATGAAAGTGGCGGCAACCCTGCGGATTCCATTTACCGGTCCAAAGCGGTGGGCGAGCCACCGCTGATGCTGCCGATTTCCGTGTGGTGCGCCATTGCCGATGCAGTCGGGAGCCTGAAACCTGGGGCCATTCCAAAATTGGCCGTGCCAGCGACGCCGGAAGCCATTTTGCGGGCGGTGCAGGGGATGCAGGCATGAAGGTCTGGGCCCGCATCGCCAATACACTGGAAGCGCATGGCACCTGCGCGATGATTTCGGTCGTGAAGGTTGAGGGGTCCACGCCCCGGGAAGCGGGTGCCCGCATTGTGGTGACGCCATTGGGTTTCCACGGCACCATCGGCGGCGGCACGCTGGAATGGCAGGCCATAGCCAAAGCGCAGGCATTGCTCGGCAAGCCGATGCAGTCCAAGCTGAGCGTTCATTCGCTCGGGCCTGACCTCGGGCAATGCTGTGGCGGGCGGGTGCAATTGGTGACGGAAGTGTTTTCGCGCGGCAACTTGGCCGCAGCCAGGGACTTCGCGGCGCGGGAAGAGACCGGCGTGTTTGCGGTCACGGGGCGCATTCTGGCGCCGGACTTCAGTGAGCAGTTTGGCGACAGCAGCCGCAAGCTCTATCTCTTTGGGGCAGGGCATGTGGGCCGCGCCCTTGTGCTGGCCCTTGCGCCATTGCCGTTTGACGTTATCTGGATTGATCCCCGTGAGGGTGCATATCCTGCGGCTGTGCCTTCCAATGTGGTGACCATCCAAAGTGAAAATCCCGCTGCCGAGATTGCGGACGCGCCGGCTGGCAGTTTTGCGTTGGTGATGACCCATAGCCATGCCCTTGATCTCGAAATCATTGATGCAGTCCTGCGCAGCCCCCGTTTTACCTATGCGGGCCTGATTGGCAGCGCCACCAAGCGGGCGCGGTTCAACAAGCGGTTGCGCGGGGCGGGCGTTGCGGAAAGCCGGATTGAAGAACTGGTCTGCCCTATTGGCATTCCCGGCATAAAATCCAAACACCCTGCCGCAATTGCGGCGGCAACGGCGGTCGAGCTTCTGGAATGCGATGAACTGTTGAGAAGTGCCGCAGCCCCACTCGCCGCCGCGCTGGATTCGGCTATGGTCGGCGCGGGGAGAGGCGCGTCATGACGGCACCGGAATACCTGCTTGAGGCCATCGACATCGTCAAGGTGTTCGGCGCATTGCGGGCCAATGACGGTGTTACTCTGCGCGTGGCGCCTGGCCAGATCCATGCCCTTCTGGGGGAAAACGGGGCCGGCAAGTCCACCCTCGTGAAAATGCTTTATGGTTCCTTGCAACCTACCTCGGGAACGATCAAGTGGATGGGCGAGGAAGTCGTCATTCCCAACCCCAATGCGGCGCGCAAGCTCGGCATCGGCATGGTGTTCCAGCATTTCTCGCTGTTTGAAGCCCTGACCGTTGTCGAAAACATTTCCCTGGCCATGCCCGGAAAATTTGATCTCGAGGCGCTTTCCAAGAAAGTGGAATTCTATTCCGGGGAATATGGCTTGCCGCTGAACCCCAAGGCGACGGTGGCGGATCTGTCGGTGGGCGAGCGCCAGCGCATTGAAATCCTGCGCTGCCTGATGCAAAAACCCAAGCTGCTGATCCTTGACGAGCCGACGGCGGTGTTGACGCCGCAGGAGGCTGACCTTCTTTTCTTAACCTTGAGGCTTTTGGCAAGCGAAGGCTGCTCGGTGCTTTATATTTCGCACCGGCTGGAAGAGGTGAAGCGCCTCTGCCATTGGGCCACGATCCTGCGCCATGGCAAGGTGGTCGCCTCCTGTGACCCACGCGAGGAGACGGCGGCCAGCCTCGCCAAGCTCATGGTGGGCGGCGACATCCACACGGTGCGTGCCGCCAAAGCGCCGCGGGATGGTGCGGTGCGTTTTTCGCTGAAGAATGCCAGCCTCGAAGCTGACGGGTCTTTCGCGGTTGAACTGAAGAACATCAATCTCGACGTACGAGGCGGAGAAGTCATCGCCATTGCCGGGGTTGCGGGCAATGGCCAATCGGAACTCTTTGATGCTATATCCGGGGAACGTCCGCTGTCCAATGGCAATGCGATTTCAATTGATGGTGCCTCCTGCGGCGCCACCGGGGTGATCGCACGGCGCAGGATGGGGGCCGCCTTTGTGCCGGAGGAGCGCCTCGGCCATGGAGCCGTTCCGGTTTTCCCATTGTCCGAAAATGTGGTGCTGACCCGCCATTCGGATGATGCGTCACTGGCGGAAAACGGACTTTTGAATCGCGGCAAGGCGAGTTCCATTGCGGACCGGGTCATCAAAACCTACGATGTGCGTATGGGCAAGACTGACCCGGAGGCCCGTTCGCTGTCGGGCGGCAACCTGCAGAAATTCGTGGTGGGACGCGAGCTGGACCGCCAACCGAAGGTGCTGGTGGTCAATCAGCCGACCTGGGGCGTTGATGCCGGTGCGGCGGCAACAATCCGGCAGGCGCTTATCAATCTTGCGCGTTCGGGCTCGGCGGTTATCGTGATCAGCCAGGACCTGGACGAGATTTTTGAACTGGCGGACCGCATTGCGGTGATTTCACGCGGGCAGCTTTCCGAGGCGCATCCCGCCCATGAAATGACGGCAGAAAAAATTGGCCTGATGATGGCCGGTTCGCATGAGAAGGAGACGCCCCATGCGGCTCATTCTTGAGAAGCGGGCCGACCGCTCGCCATTCTTTGCCATTGCGTCACCCTTTTTGGCGCTGGTGCTGACGCTCATCGCGGGCGGGCTGATCTTCGCCATGCGCGGCATCAATCCGCTGGAAGGGCTTTACGTTTATTTCGTGGAACCGCTCACGCAGTTGTGGTCGGTCGAACAGCTCGTCATCAAGGCGGCACCGCTGGTGCTTATCGGCGTTGGGCTTGCGGTCTGCTACATGGCCAATGTCTGGAACATCGGGGCCGAGGGGCAACTGACCATGGGGGCCATTGCCGGCAGCATTGCACCGGTGATGTTCCCGGAGTGGCAGGATCCCTCGATCCTGGTTGTCATGCTGATCATGGGAACTCTTGGCGGTGCACTCTACGGGGCCATTCCGGGCCTTCTCAAAACCCGCTTCAATGCCAATGAAATTCTCACGTCGCTCATGCTGGTTTATGTGGCGGGGCTGTTTCTTGACTGGCTGGTGCGCGGACCATGGCGCGATCCGCAGGGGTATAATTTTCCGGTCACGAAAACCTTCGCGGGCTGGCAACTGCTTCCTACCTTTGGCGGAACCATACATCTCGGGGCGCTGTTCGCGCTGGTTGCCTGTGCCGCCCTTGCGTTTGTCATGGGCAAGACGCTCATCGGTTTTGAGATCAAGGTCACCGGCAATGCGCCGCGCGCCGGGCGCTTTGCCGGCTTTTCGCGGGACAGGATGGTGATGCTCTGCTTCCTGCTGTCGGGCGGGCTTGCGGGCCTTGCCGGCATTTGCGAAGTCGCCAGCGTGATCGGCAAGCTGCAGCCGCAGATTTCTCCCGGTTATGGTTTTGCGGCCATCATCGTGGCTTTCCTTGGCCGCCTCAATCCGCTTGGGGTTTTGTTTGCGGGGTTGCTGCTGGCGCTGAGCTATATCGGCGGCGAAGCCGCGCAGGTAACGCTGGGAATTTCCGACAAGATCGCCAAGGTGTTTCAGGGCATCCTGCTGTTCTTTATCCTGTCCTGCGATACGCTCATCCTTTATCGGATCAAGTTTGAGTCTGGACGCGTCGGCGCGCTCAAGGCGGCGGAGTAGGGGATGGACCAAAGCCTTGCAGTTTTACTCACCATCATTACCGCAGCGACGCCGCTGCTGATTGCCGCCATGGGCGAACTGGTGGTGGAGCGCTCCGGTGTTCTAAACTTGGGTGTTGAGGGCATGATGGTGATGGGGGCCGTGGCGGGTTTTGCGGTGGCATTTCTCACGGGATCGACCCTGCTGGGGGCTGGTGCCGCCATCCTCGCGGGCATCGCCATGTCAGCGCTGTTTGGGTTTCTCACGCTCACGCTGGTGGCCAATCAGGTGGCGGCGGGGCTTGCGCTTACCCTTCTGGGGCTTGGGCTTTCCGGCTTGATCGGCGAAGCTTTTGTCGGCCACCCCGGCATCAAGATGCCGACGCTTTTGGGCATAGACGCGCTTGTGCCGTTTTCCTTCATTCTCACCGCGGGCGTGGCTTATGTGCTGTTTAAGACCAAGATTGGGTTGACTGTAAGAGCGGTTGGCAACAGCCATAATTCGGCGCATGCGCTGGGTTACCGGGTCATTGCGCTACGCTATCTTAGCGTGATGTTCGGTGGGGCCTGCGCGGGCCTTGCCGGAGGCTACCTGTCGCTTGCCTATACGCCACAATGGATCGAGAACATGACGGCGGGGCGCGGCTGGATTGCCTTGGCGCTTGTGGTCTTTGCATCATGGCGGCCGCTGCGCACGCTGGTAGGCGCCTATCTTTTCGGCGCTGTTTCTATTTTGGGCTTTGTCGTCCAGTCCATGGGGCTAGGGATTCCTTCCCAGTTTCTTTCAGCGCTGCCCTATATTGTAACGGTCATCGCACTGGTGATCATTTCCGGAAACAAGCGGCTGACACAGGCCAATACACCAGCTTGCCTTGGCCAATCTTTTGTGCCTGATAGATAGTTAGCAACCGGCCCAGCCAGCGCGGCGGACGGGGCCACATCGAACAAAGCCGCAGAACGAATGGAATGACAGGGAGACAGAAAATGAAGAAATTGTTGATGACAGCCGCCATGGCGGCCATTGCGCTAGGACTGGGGACAACGGCCTCGCTGGCCGAAAAATACAAGGCCTGCTGGGTTTATGTAGGTCCGGTGGGCGATGGCGGCTACACGTTCCAGCATGATGTTGGCCGCAAGATGGTCGATAAGGAGCTGGGCGACAAGGTGGAGACTGTGTTCGTTGAAAATGTCGCCGAGGCCGATGCCGACCGTTCGATCGAACGCCTGGCGCGCGACGGCTGCAAGATCATTTTCACGACGTCCTTCGGCTTCATGGATCCCACCATCAAGGTTGCCGCCAAATTCCCGGACGTGAAGTTTGAGCATGCAACGGGCTATAAGACCGCCCCCAATGTTGCGACCTATAATGCTAAATTCCATGAGGGCCGCTACGTGATCGGCCAGATTGCCGCAAAAATGTCAAAAACCGGAACAGCGGGCTACATCGTGTCCTTCCCCATTCCTGAAGTAGTTTCCGGCATCAACGCCTTCATGCTGGGGGCGCAATCGGTCAATCCGGATTTCAAGGTGAAGATCGTTTGGGTGAACTCCTGGTTTGATCCGGGCAAGGAAGCCGATGCTGCCAAGGTTCTGTTGAGCCAGGGTGCGGATATCATGGTCCAGCACACGGACTCCACCGCGCCGCTGCAGATTGCCCAGGAACAGGGCAAGTTTGGTTTTGGCCAGAGTTCAGACATGATGGCCTTTGCCCCCAAGGCACAGCTTACGGCGATTGTTGACAGCTGGGGGCCCTACTATGTGAAGCGCGTGAAGGCGGCCATGGACGGAACATGGGCCAGCACGCAATCCTGGGAAGGCATGGCCGAAGGTGCCGTGACGATGGCGCCTTATGCCAACATGCCCGATGATGTGGCCAAAATGGCGGCCGACACGCAGGCCGCTATTACGGCCGGCACGCTCAATCCATTCACCGGACCCATCACCAAGCAGGATGGCACGGTTGTCGGCGAAGCCGGCAAGCCGCTTCCCGATGGCGATATTCTGGGAATGAACTGGTACGTGAAGGGCGTTGACGACAAGTTGCCGCAATAACAAGGATCAGAAATCAGACGCCGGGTATCAGCAAATGATATCCGGCAATTTTCTGAAACCTGATATCTGATGCCCGGTGCCCGATAACTGGAGCCATGATGGATCCGTTTGCAATCGAATGGCTGAATCTGCTTGCCCGCTGGGGCCACATGATTGCCGGCATCGCATGGATCGGCACGTCGTTCTATTTTGTGGCGCTGGATTTTTCCCTGAAGAAACTGGCGGGCCTACCGGAAGGCGTTTCGGGCGAGGCGTGGGAGGTTCACGGCGGCGGCTTTTACAACGTCCGCAAATACCTGAGCGCGCCAGCCAAGCTTCCGGAACATCTGATCTGGTTCAAGTGGGAAGCTTACCTCACCTGGGTTACGGGATTTCTGCTTCTCTGCTTGCAGTATTACATTAATGCCGGTTCCTATCTTATTGATCCGGCTGTGTTATCACTTCTGCCGTGGCAGGCGGTCGTAATCTCCCTGGGCAGCCTTGCGGCGAGCTGGATCATTTATGATTTCCTGTGCCGACAGTTCGCCGTATCCCGACCTCAGCTTCTGGCCGGATTGGTTTTCGTGCTGATCATGGGAGCCTCCTATGGCTACACCCATGTCTATTCCGGACGCGGGGCTTTCATTCACATCGGCATATTCATTGGCACGTTAATGGCGGCCAATGTCTTCGCTGTGATCATTCCCAACCAGCGGAAGATTATCGCGGTGCTGATCCGGGGCGAGATTCCCGATCCCGCCTTTGGTGCCACTGGCAAGCAACGTTCTTTGCACAATACCTATCTGACGCTGCCGGTACTGGCGATGATGGTTTCAAACCATTACGCCATGCTCACGGATCATCCACAGGCTTGGATTCTTGCAGGCCTCATCATTGTCGGCGGCGTGGCACTGCGTCATTTCCTCGTGCGCCATGAGGTCGGCGATCCGCTGAGCAAGATCGCCTGGACCCTGCCGATCATTTTTGCAGCTCTAGGCCTTGCCTTCTGGCTGACGGGCGCTGGTCCGCTCAACGAAGACTGGTGGAACCTGCTGTTGCGCTGGGGCCACATGATTGCCGGCATCGCCTGGATCGGCACGAGCTTTTATTTCGTGGCGCTCGATTTCTCCCTGCGCAAGCGCGATGGCTTGCCGGCGGGTGTTTCGGGAGAAGCCTGGGAAGTCCATGGGGGCGGCTTTTACAATGTGCAGAAATATCTGGTTGCTCCATCTAAGCTGCCCAGCGATCTCATCTGGTTCAAATGGGAGGCCTACCTTACCTGGGTTACGGGTTTTCTCCTCCTTATCGTGCAGTATTATCTCAATGCCAGCACCTATCTGATTTCCCAGGACGTGCTGACGCTTGCGCCATCGCAGGCTATTGGCATGTCCGTGGCAAGCCTTGTTGCGGGCTGGATTATCTATGACCTCCTGTGCCGCTCGCCCCTTGTGCGAAGGCCGGAGCTTCTCGCCCTCTGTGTGGCTTTACTTATTCTCCTTGCAGCCTATGGCTTTACCCAGGTGTTTTCGGGGCGTGGGGCGCTGATCCATGTGGGTTCCTTCATCGGAACCATCATGGCGGCCAATGTTTTCATGGTCATCATTCCAAACCAGCGGAAATCCACCGAGGCGCTGCTGCGCGGCGAAGTTCCCGACCAGAAGTTTGGCGCGACGGGCAAGCAGCGCTCGTTGCACAATACCTATCTGACGTTGCCGGTTCTGCTGATGATGATCAGCAACCACTATCCGATGATCACTGAGCATATGCATGCATGGATCGTGGTTGGTCTGATCGTTATCGGCGGTGCGGCGCTGCGCCACTTTCTGGTTCGCATTGAAGTAGGAGACCCGGTTGCGCAGATTGCCTGGACTATTCCCATCATCAGCGGCGCGCTGGTCGCGGCCCTGTGGTTCACGGAACCGGAGGCAACGGTGGCCTATTCCGGCACCGTAACGGATGAAGAGGCGTTGACAATCGTCAGAACGCGCTGCAGTTCCTGCCATGGGCAAGCCCCAACCGATGCAACCATTAAGATGGCGCCCAAGGGAATTACGCTGGAAACACTGGACGAATTGAAGCGCTATGCGCAGCAGATTGAAACGCAGGCAGTGAAGAACAAGGCCATGCCGCTCGGCAACAAGACTGGCATGGTCGCCGAAGAACGAGCCAAACTGGGAAGTTGGATAAACACACAAAATGAAAACAATTGAAGACATCAACGCGATGGAACCTGCGGAATTTGAGAAGACCTTTGCCGATGTGGCTGAGCATTCGCCTTGGGTGGCGCGCAACGCGGCGGGCGACAGGCCCTTCGTGTCGCGGGAATCCATGATCCGGGCTTTTCATGAGGCAGTTCATTCCGCCTCGGAGACGGCGCAGTTGGCCATGATCCGGGCCCATCCGGATTTGGCGGGCAAGGCAACGCTTACCGTTGATTCTGCCCATGAACAGGCACAGGCAGGGCTGGCAGCGCTGACCGCCGAGGAATTTGCGCGCTTCACCCATCTCAACGAGCTTTACAAGTCCAGGTTTGATTTTCCCTTCATATTTGCGGTGAAGGGAGCCACCAAGAAGCAAATTCTGGAGGGCTTTGCCGAGCGGGTGAACAATTCCAAGGAGGATGAGTTCACCATAGCGCTGGACCAGGTATGCCGTATCTTTCGTTTCCGGATCGAGGACCGGGTCTCGCCATGACCAAACTTATCCGCGGGCAAACCCTGAGTTTCGGAAGGACGCATCGTGAGGTGACCCATGAAAGCAAGGGCGGGGTTGTCATTGGCGATGACGGCACGATTTTGTGGAGCGGGCCGCTGGCGCTGTTGCCGCGAAATTTCCAGGGCCTTGCAACGGATGACTATGGCGACAACATTGTGATGGCGGGCTTCATCGACGCCCATATTCATTTTCCGCAACTTCGCATGCTCGCTGCGCCGGGGAAGGATTTGCTGGATTGGTTGACCCGCTTTACCTTTCCGGAGGAGGCGCGCTATTCGGATTTTGATTATGCCAAGGCGAATGCCAAGTCCTTCCTGCAAAACCTGTTTGCAAATGGCACGACGGCGGCCATGGCCTTTTGTTCGGTGCACAAGGCCTGTGCCGATGCGCTGTTCGGCGAAGCGCAGTCGCGTGGAATGGCGCTGGTGACCGGCAAGACGATGATGGACCGCAATGCGCTGCCGGCCGTGCTTGATGATGCCACGACTGGGGGAAGAGATTCCGAGGCGCTTTACCAGACGTGGCATGGCAGGGGGCGCTTACGCTATGCGATTAGCCCACGCTTTGCTATTACCTCGACCGAAGCGCAGTTGAAGGTATCCGGCGAACTCTTGAAATCCTATCCCGACGCGCTGATGCAGACTCATCTTTCGGAAAGCCCGGGCGAGATTGCCTGGATCAAATCTTTGTTTCCCAATGACCGGGATTACACGGCGGTGTACGAGCGCTTCGGGCTAGTGAATGACCACGGCGTTTTTGCTCACGGGGTTCATTTGTCGGAGAGCGAATGCCAGCGTTTGCATGAGGCGGGAGCCACCATCGCTCATTGTCCGACATCAAACAATTTTCTGGGTTCCGGATTGATGCCGATGAAACATCTTGGCAAGAAGGAGCGGCCTGTCCCTGTTGCGCTGGCAACCGACGTGGGCGGCGGCACGACCTATTCCATGCTGGCGACGCTTGGCGAAGCCTACAAGGTTCAGATGCTCACGGGCTACAAGCCGACGGCGCTGGAACTCTTCTGGATGGCCACGCGCGGCAATGCGGAGCGCCTGCGGCTTGACCATGAGATCGGGGCGCTCGAGTCGGGCAAGTTTGCGGATATCGTGGTGCTTGACCAGCGGGCAACACCGGTTCTGGCGGCGCGGCAGGAGCTTTCGCAGTCGCTTGAAGACATGCTGTTCGCCCTGATGATATTGGGCGATGACAGGGCTATTCGTGCTACTTATGTGGCGGGAGAAAGAATTCATGACCGACTATCCACGTGACCTGAAGGGATACGGCAGGGCCATTCCGGATCCGAAATGGCCGGACGGAGCGCGCATAGCCGTGCAGTTCGTGCTGAACTACGAAGAGGGCGGCGAGAACAATATTCTGCATGGCGATGCGGCTTCGGAAGCTTTCCTGTCGGAAACGGTTGGGGCGTCCGCCTGGCCCGGGCAGCGCAACTGGAACATGGAATCGGTTTACGAATATGGCGCACGTGCCGGTTTTTGGCGGCTGTGGCGCCTGTTCACGGGCCGCAAGATTCCACTGACAATTTATGGTGTGGCCACGGCCCTGCAGCGTTCGCCGGAACAGACTCGCGCCATGATCGAGGCGGGCTGGGAAATTGCCAGCCATGGCCTCAAGTGGATTGACTACAAGGACATGCCTGAAGATGAGGAATGGCGGTATATCCAGGATGCGATCCGCATACATCAGGAGGTAACCGACGAGCGCCCGCTGGGCTGGTACACGGGGCGCTGCTCGATGAATACCCAGCGCCTCATTCGTCAGGAAGGCGGCTTTCTTTATTCGTCCGATTCCTATGCGGATGAGCTACCCTATTGGGTGGAAAAGCATCTGGTCATTCCCTACACGCTGGATGCCAATGACATGCGCTTTGCCATGCCACAGGGCTTCAATACCGGCGAACAATTTTACCAGTACCTGAAGGACTCTTTTGATTGCCTGTATGAGGAGGGCAAAAGTGGCTCGCCCAAGATGATGTCGGTAGGGCTGCATTGCCGCATTGCCGGACGGCCGGGACGCGCACAGGGATTGGCGAAATTCCTCGATCATGTGCAATCCCATGACAAGGTCTGGCTCGCGCGGCGGGTTGATATTGCCCGGCACTGGCATAGCACCTTCCCGGTTTAGGGGAATCGACAGGTGGTGCCCTGGAAGCTATATCCATGATGTCAGGGCATTTGCGGGCGCACCTGCAGCATACGACCACGGAGATTTCCTGATGCCAAAATTCAGCGCCAATCTTTCCATGCTGTTCCCCGAGCATGCTTTCCTCGCGCGCTTCCCGGCGGCAGCAAGGGCTGGTTTTGCCGCGGTGGAATATGTGGGGCCTTATGCGTATCCCAAGGAACAGGTGGCGGAGATCCTCGAGAAGAACAATTTGAAACAGGTTCTATTCAATCTTCCGGCGGGAAACTGGGAAGCGGGCGAGCGCGGCATTGGCTGCCTGCCGGACAGGGTCGGCGAATTTCAGGACAGTGTTGGCAAGGCCATTGATTATGCCAAGGCGCTGAACTGTCCCACGGTGAATTGCCTGGCGGGCATTCTGCCCAACGATGTGTCGCGGCGCACCGGTTACACGACGCTGGTTTCCAATCTCGCCTTCGCGGCCAAGGCCTGCAAGCAGGAAAACATCCTGCTCATTGCCGAGGCCATCAACTTCTATGACATTTCGGGATTTTTCCTGAACCGCTCGAAAGAGGGCATTGAAATCATGAATGACGTGGGCTCCGACAATCTCAAGTTCCAGTATGATGTTTATCACATGCAGCGCATGGAGGGCGAGCTTGGGGCGACGCTGAAAAAGCTCATGCCGCGCATCGGGCATATCCAGATTGCCGACAATCCGGGACGGCATGAACCGGGCACCGGCGAGATCAACTATCCCTATATCTTCAAGCTTATTGATTCACTGGGCTATGGCGGCTGGGTTGGCTGCGAATACAAGCCGAAGGGCACGACGGTCGAAGGCCTGGGCTGGATGAAGTTGATGAATTCGTGATGCCACCGGATGCCACGCGTAAAGTCCTGCGCTCCATGTTTGATGCAGCGGTGGCAGCGGCAATGCCGGATCAATGCGTGCCGCAGAATCTGCCGGCGAAACCAAAGGGCCGGACAATAGTTGTCGGCACGGGCAAGGCTTCGGCAGCCATGGCGCAGGTTCTTGAGACATCGTGGGATGGCCCGCTCTCCGGCCTGATCGTTACACGTTATGGGCACGCGGTCCCCTGCAAGCAGATTGAAATCGTTGAAGCGGCGCATCCGATTCCCGATGATGCGGGCACCAACGGGGCGCGTCGGATGCTGGCCATGGTGCAGGGACTTACCAAGGATGACCTCGTCATTGCGCTGATTTCCGGCGGCGGATCGGCGCTGCTCAGCCTTCCGGCAGAGGGGATTTCGGTGGGAGAAAAACGCGCTGTCAACCGGGCGCTGCTTAACAGCGGAGCGCCGATCTCGCAAATGAATTGCGTGCGCAAGCATCTCTCGGCCATCAAGGGAGGGCGGCTTGCGGCGGCGGCGCATCCGGCGCGGGTTGTGAGCCTGGTGATTTCCGATGTGCCCGGCGATGATCTCGCCGCCGTTGGCTCCGGCCCCACGGTGGCTGATCCCACGACCTTTGCGCAGGCCCGCGCCATTATTGAAAAATATAAAATTGATGCGCCTGCCGCTGTCATCCGCCATTTGGAGCAAGCGGCTGATGAAACGCCGAAGCTTGGTGATCCGCGGCTTGCAGGCGTTGAAACAAAGCTCATCGCCTCGCCGCAGAAATCGCTGGAGGCGGCGGCGGCGATTGCACGCAAGGCAGGCACCACGGCGCTCATTCTGGGCGATTCCATCGAAGGCGAGGCGCGCGAGGTTGGTTTTGTCATGGCGGGTATTGCCTTGCAATCCCGGCGTTTCGGGCAGCCGCTGCCTGCTCCTTGCGTCCTCATCTCGGGCGGCGAGACGACGGTGACGGTGCGGGGCTCAGGCGCTGGCGGGCGCAATGTTGAGTTTCTTCTCGCCTTGGCCCTGAAACTTGACGGGGCAGAAAAGATCATGGCGCTTGCGGCGGACACGGATGGGGTTGATGGCGCGCGCGAAGTGGCGGGGGCCTTTGTCACGCCGGACACGCTTTCGCGCGCCCGCGCCATGGGGATTGATCCCTGGGCTTCGCTTGCCAATAATGACGGGCATGGATTTTTTCAAAAGCTGGGCGACCAGATCATCACTGGGCCGACGCTGACCAACGTCAATGATTTTCGCGCCGTTTACATAGGATAGGACCAGACATGACTAGCCGCACCTATCATGCACCCCAGGGCGGATTGCCGCCGCAAACCGCGTTGCTGACCGACCGCGCCGTGTTCACCGAATCTTATGCGGTCATTCCCAAGGGGGTGCTGCGCGATATTACGGTGAGCTATTTTCCCTTCTGGGAGAAGGCACGAGCATGGGTGTTGTCGCGGCCCCTGTCGGGATTTGCGGAAACGTTTTCGCAATACATCATGGAACTGAAACCAGACGGCGGAAGCGACAGGCCGGAACCAGATGCAAATGCAGAATGCGTGTTGTTCGTGGTGGAAGGTGAATTGAATCTCACGCTTTCCGGCAAGAGCAATGTTATGCAGCCCGGCGGCTATGCTTATGTTCCGCCGGGGGCGAAATGGAGCGTGAAAAACAAAAGCACTGCGCCAGTCAAATTTCATTGGATTCGCAAGGCTTATGACTTTGTTGTAGGGCTTGATGTTCCGGAAGCTTTCGTGGTGAATGAAAAGGATATCGCGCCCATTCTGATGCCGGACACCAATGGTGTTTGGGCGACGACGCGGTTTGTCAGCCCGGACGACATGCGGCACGACATGCATGTGACCATTGTCACCTTCCAGCCGGGCGGGGTCATTCCCTTTGCCGAGACCCATGTCATGGAACATGGGCTTTATGTGCTGGAGGGCAAGGCGGCGTACCGCCTCAACCAGGATTGGGTGGAGGTGGAGGCAGGAGATTACATGTGGCTGCGCGCATTTTGTCCGCAGGCCTGTTACGCGGGCGGGCCGGGGCCGTTCCGCTATCTGCTCTACAAGGACGTGAACCGCCACATGAAGCTCGGCAGCAAATGAAAATCGAGCCGCTGACAAAGGCGGGCTTCGCGCCTTTCGGCGAGGTCATTGAAATGGACGGTGCGCAGCATTATCCGATCAATCAGGGCTTTGCGGAGCGCTTCAATGATCTGGCGGCGGTTGATGCCGAGGCGGTAAATATCAGCATCGTCGTAGCAAATCCGCGGCCCAAACCCATCGCGATTACGCTGATGGAACGGCACCCTCTGGGCAGCCAGATTTTCTTTCCGCTGCAGGACAGGCCGTGGCTGGTTCTGGTGTGTGGCGATCCGAAAGATGCCACAAGCTTCCGTGCTTTTGCGGCCACGGGCTCGCAGGGCATCAATTATGCCCGCAACGTCTGGCATCATCCGCTTCTGGTGCTGGAGGCGGAAAGCCGCTTTCTGGTTGCGGATCGGAAAGGGCCGGGAGCCAATCTGGAGGAAGTTTCGATTGATGAAATAAGGTTGGACCCGCCGTAAATTTATGGTTCAAATGCACAAAAATAAACATGGGAGAACATCTTGCTGAAATCAATTGATCCGCTTCTCAATGCCGATGTTCTCTATGCGCTGCGCGCCATGGGGCATGGCGATGAGCTCATCATTTGCGACACGAATTTTCCGGCGGATTCGGTGGCGCAGGAAACGGTACTTGGCCAATTGCTGCGCATTGACGCGAGCGCGGCGCGCGTCGCCAAAGCGGTATTGTCGGTAATGCCGCTAGATAGCTTTGTGGACAAGCCGGCGGAGCGCATGGAAATTGTCGGCAAGCCCAAGGAAGTTCCGCCGGTGCAGGCGGAAGTGCAGGTGGAGATCGACAACGCTGAAGGAAAATCCTGGCCCATGGGGTCCATCGAACGCTTTGCTTTCTATGAGAAAGCCAAGAAGGCCTATTGCGTAATCCAGACGGGGGAGCGGCGCTTTTACGGCTGCTTCGTGTTCAAGAAAGGCGTCATTCCTCCGGACGCGCCATGAGCCGCCCACGGATCGCCATTCTCGGAATCTTCGTGGCGGACTTGGCCTTCCGGGCCAAGCGCCTGCCGGTGATGGGGGAAACGCTGCTGGGCCAGGGCTTTGCCATGGGGCCGGGCGGCAAGGGCTCGAACCAGTCGGTGGCGGCGGCGCGGGCAGGCGGCGACGTGAGCTTCATCGCCAAGCTGGGCCGCGACTCCTTTGGCGATATTGCGCTCAAGACCTGGGCTGCTGATGGCATCGACACCTCGCAGGTGCTGATTTCGGACACGGTGCCGACGGGCGCGGCGTTCATATTCGTGTCGAGCGAGACGGGCGACAACGCCATCATTGTGGAAGCGGGTGCTGCGGGCACGCTCACCGCCGATGACGTGAACCTCGCCGAGAAGGCGATCTCGGGCGCAAAGGTTTTTGTCACCCAGCTTGAAACGGCAGTGCCCGCCAGCCGACGCGGGCTGGAACTGGCACGGAAACATGGCGTGACCACGGTTTTCAATCCGGCGCCCGCGGCGAAAATCGATACGGCCATCTATGGGCTCTGCGATTACGTCACGCCCAATGAAACCGAGGTGGCGGAGATCACCGGGGTTCCGGTCAACACGTTTGACGATGCGCGGCGGGCTGGCGACGGCTTGCTGAAGCTGGGCGCCAAGAACGCGCTCATCACGCTCGGCTCCAATGGCGCAATGCTGCACAATGCCACGCAATCGGTTCATGTGCCCGGCTACAAGGTGAAGGTGGTTGAAACCACGGGGGCGGGCGATGCCTTCAACGGGGCCTTTGCGGTGGCCATCGGCGAGGGGCGCGCGGCCGTGGACGCCATGCGCTTTGCCTGCGCTTGTGCGGCGCTCTCTGTGACCAAGGCCGGAACCGCGCCCTCGATGCCGATGCGCGGCGAGATCGAGACGATGATGGCGACGGGAAGCTAAGTGGCCAGAACCGTCTATTCCATGATGGTGTCGCTGGATGGCTACATCGCGAGGCCTAACGGAGACATCGGCCTGCTGGTGCCCGAAGACGCGTTGCACCGGCATTTCAACGACATGATGGAACAGACCTCGATGGAACTCTGCGGACGCCGGATGTATGAGGTGATACGCTTCTGGGACAGCCCGGAGCGGGAGACCAGCGCTTCGGAGGTCGAGCGGGATTTTGCCGGCACCTGGCAAAAGACCCCGAAAATGGTGTTTTCGACGACGCTTCGGGAGGTCGGGCCCAATGCCTGGCTGATGAACGGCGTTGTGGAGAACGTGGCAAGTGCCCTCACGCTGGAGAAGGACGGCTATATCAGCGTCGCCGGCGCCGATCTTGCCGCGCATCTCGCACGGGCAAATCTTATCGATGAGTACCGGCTCTACATGCACCCCGTCGTGCTGGGCGGCGGCAAGCCCTATTTCCAGTCTGGCTTGTCGCTGGCGCTGAAGCCGCTTGGCACCGACAGCCTGACACAGGGCGTGACGCTTCTGCGGTTTGCGCCAGCTGCCTGAAAGGCCCCTAGAGCATCGGGACCTCAATCTCAATTGGCTCTTAAACCTATTGGTGGTGCGCGGCAGCCGTTTTAGGTGACTGGAATTCAATCCGACTACCCAACAAGCTTGGGGGGAACTTTCGGGACCGGCGAGCATTGTAGATCAGTCTCTACTTGATCAACGAAAGGAAAAGACATGAAAACCCTCACAAAGGTTTATGAGCGGCACGATGTAGCCCGCCAAGTGGTAAATGAGCTTGAAACGGCGGGTTTTTCCTCTTCGTCAATCAGCGTTTTGGCCAATAGAGATATCAGCGATCAAAATGCCGATGTTATCGAAGCATCCGAGGCGGGCACGGGAGCCGGAGTGGGTGCAACTGTTGGCGGTGCAGCGGGACTTCTCGCGGGTCTTGGCGTACTTGCAATTCCCGGTGCTGGCCCTGTTGTGGCCGCAGGGTGGCTTGCCTCGACCGTCATGGGGGCAGTGGCTGGCGGGGTCGCAGGCGGCATGGTCGGAGCCCTCATTGATGCGGGAGTTCCCGAGGATCACGCCCATGTCTATTCCGAAGCTGTCCGTCGTGGCGGAACTCTGCTTTCGGTGCGTGTCGAAGACAATGACGTTGTTTTGGCGCGCTCAATCCTTGACCGGCACACTGCCATTGACCCGGTGCATCGGGGCCGCGAATACCGAGAATCGGGTTGGAAACAGTTTGATCCGGCTGCGTCAGACTTCGTGCCCGAGGGTATTGAAGTAGAGCAGGCCGCGCGACGCGTGGTTTAGACCCGCTTGTCGTATTTTCGCAGACGCCCCGTGGATCTCAACTCGTGTTCGCGGGGAGCTTTTAGCTCCTTCGGGATTAGATACGATGGTTGAAGTGCCCAAAGAAAAAGGTCTCCAGTACGTTTCTTGCGGATCGAAATTTATAGAAATCGGCCCGAGGGAGTTCCTGTATTTGGTAAAAGATGCAGGTATCAACTGGAACTCTGACGGTGCTGCAAGCATGGGCGCGGCTATCGCCTTCTACACAATTTTCTCCATTGCGCCTTTGCTGATTATCACCATGGCGATAGCCGGATTTTTCTTTGGGGCCGATGCCGCACAGGGGCAGGTCTATTCTGAAGCCAGAAGTCTGCTGGGAGATGAAGGCGCCACTGCCTTGCAGGGCCTTGTCCAAAGCGCGAGCCGGCCTGCGGAAGGAGTTCTGGCAACAGTTCTCGGCCTGATCTTTATGATTTTCGGGGCATCGGGGGTTTTTGCCGAATTACAGGGTGCGATGGACCGCATCTGGCAAACACCCGTGAAAGACTATCAATCGGGAATCTGGTACTTGCTGCGCCGCCGCATTCTCACCTTTGGAATGCTTCTAGCGGTGGCATTTCTTCTTTTGGTCTCACTCACCATCAGCGCTTTCATTTCCGCCCTGCAATCCTTGTGGATTACGCGCTCCGATGAACTAGAAATGGCCTGGCAGGCGATTAACTTTGCCGTCAGTTTTATTATAATCACCGGCCTTTTCGCGGTTTTGTTCAAATGGCTTCCCCGCGTTTCTGTGGCTTGGAGCGATGTGGCCATCGGCGCCGTATTCACCGCGTTGCTTTTCAATTTGGGAAAGTTTGTGATCGGCCTTTACATTGGCAAGACCGGCGTGGTGTCCGGGTTTGGAGCGGCAGGAACCGTGATCGCCATGGTCTTGTGGGTTTACTACTCGGCGCAGATTTTTCTGTTGGGCACCGAATTTACGTGGCTCTATGCCCAGAGGTTTGGTTCCAGAAAAAATTCAAACGATACTTAGACGTCAGCCACCCGGAATGCGGGGCAGGAGATAGATTTCGGCGTCGGACGGAAGCGCCTGGTCCCAGGTGTCGCGGTAGATTTTGCCGTTGATGGAGACGGCGATGCCGCGTTGCAGGTGGGGTTCGAAGGCGGGGTATTGTTCGGCCAGGATCTTGAAAAGCTCGCGGATGTTTTTCGCCTCGACCGAAACGGAAAGCGCTCCGCCAACGATTGGCCGGAGCGCTCCCCAGAGGTGGACTTCCGCCACGGGACTAGTGCTTGCGGGCGCTGATCGCCTTGAGCACGCGGGGCGGCGACATCGGAATATGCGTCAAGCGGATACCGACGGCGTTCGACATGGCGTTGGCCACCGCGGCAAGCGGCGGCACAATGGAGGTTTCGCCAACGCCGCGCACGCCATAGGGGTGGTTGGGGTTGGGAATTTCCAGGATCATCGTATCGATGAAAGGCAGGTCCGAGCAGACCGGAATGCGATAATCGAGGAAGCCCGCGTTCTGCAGGCGGCCGTCTTTGCCGTAGATATATTCCTCGTTGAGCGCCCAGCCGATGCCCTGGGCGGCGCCGCCCTGGTACTGTCCTTCCACGTAGCTGGGATGAATGGCTTTGCCGGCATCTTGGATCACCGTGTATCGCTTGACGGTGGAGCGGCCCGTTTCCGGGTCGACCTCGATATCGCAGATATGCGTGGCGAAGGAAACGCCGGCGCCATCGGCCACCAGTTCATTATGGCCGGCGATGGGTCCGCCGGTGTTGCCCGCAGCGGCCGCGATTTCCTTGATGGAGAGCGGCGGGAAATTGCCGGCGTTGGTTCCAGCGGGCTTGGCGTGGCCATCTTCCCAGATCACGGCGTCTTCCGGAATGTCCCACATCTTCGCGGCGCGGGCACACAGCACCTTGATGGCGTTGCGCGCGGCGGCAATGGTGGCAAGGCCGGTTGAGAAGGTGCCGCGGCTGCCGTCGGTCATGTCGTTGTGGCCGAGCGAGGAGGTATCGGCGATCACCACGCGGACATTGTCGTAGGAAATGCCTAGCTCTTCCGCGGCCATCAGGCCGATGGAGGCGCGCGAGCCGCCCACGTCGATGGTTCCCACGGCAACGGTGACCGTGCCATCGGGTGTCACGTTGATGTCGCAGCAGGTCTGGCCGCCGAAGTTGAACCAGAAGCCGCAGGCCATGCCGCGTCCCTGGTTCTTGCCCAGGGGCGCCTTCATGTGCGCATGGTTCTTTGCAGCCTCGAGCGTGGCGCCGATGCCGATGGGGCCATAGACCGGGCCATAGGAGCTTTGGGTGCCCTGCTTGGCGGCATTCTTGATGCGGAGTTCAACCGCATCCATGCCGATCTTCTTGGCCAGCTCATCAATGGCGCTTTCAACGGCGAAGGCGGCCATGGGAGCTGACGGGGCCCGGTAGGCCGCCGTCTTCGGGCGGTTGACGATGACTTCGATGCTTTCGCTCTTCACGTTCTTGAGATCGTAGCAGGCGAAGGCCGTCATTGCGCCGAATTCGGCCCAGGTGGCGGGGAAGGCGCCGCCGTGATAGCGGAGCACGCCATGGGCGGCGGTGATGGTGCCATCGCGCTTGGCGCCGATTTTCATGTCGATGGAGGTGGAGCTTGTGGGGCCCGAGCAGCGGAACACTTCCTCGCGGCTCATGGTGAGCTTCACCGGGCGGTTGGCTTTGCGCGAAAGCGCAAGTGCCAGGGGCTCGGTCCAGATGTGGGTTTTGCCGCCAAAGCCGCCGCCGATTTCAGAGGCGGTTACTCGCAGCTTGGAAATATCCATGCCCAAGAGTGCGGCGCACTGGTTGCGATACACGAAGTGGCCCTGGGTGCAGACCCAAAGCTCGCCCTGGCCATCGGGGCTGACATTGGCCACGCAGGCATGGGGCTCGATATAGCCCTGGTGTGTCTGCTCGGTTTTATAGGTGTGCTCGACGATAATGTCGGCGTCCTTGAAACCCTGCTCAATGTCGCCATGGCCGAAGCTGGCGCGCTTGTTGTTGTTGGAGGGCTTGGTTGGCTTTGGCTCCACGCCCTCGGTGAAGATGTCGTTGTGAATGACCGGAGCCGAGGGCTTTAGGGCTTCATCAACATCGGTGACGTGAGGGAGAATCTCGTAGTCGACCTGAATGAGCTTGAGGGCTTTCCGGGCGGTGGTTTGATCGATTGCTGCAACGGCTGCAACAGCGTGGCCATCATAGAGAACCTTCTTGCGGGCCATGCAGTTTTCCAGCATGTCGCGCATGCCGCGGTCACCGGCGGTGAGATCGGGAAGATCAGCGCTGGTGATGATGGCCTTCACACCGGGAAGCTTCTCGGCTTTCGACGTGTCGATCTTCTTGATTTTCGCGTGGGCATGGGGCGACCGCAGGACGAGAGCGATGAGCTGGCCCGGGGCATTGTAGTCAGCGCCATACTTTGCGCGGCCCGTGACCTTGTCGACGCCATCGGGGCGCAGAGGCCGGGTGCCAACCTGCTTGAATTTCTGGTTGGTGAAGTTTGTGTCGAGTGGCATGTTAAGCTCCTCTCATTTCTTTTGCGGTGGCCTGAACGGCGCGAACAATCTTGTCATAGCCGGTGCAGCGGCAAAGATTGCCGGCAAGGCCAAAGCGGATTTCCTCTTCTGAAGGATTGGGGTTCTTGTCGAGCAGCGCCTTGGCCGCAATCAGGAAGCCCGGCGTGCAGATGCCGCACTGAAGCGCGGCATGGGAGATGAAATTCTTCTGCAGGGGATGGAGTTGGTCGCCCTTGGCCATGCCTTCGATGGTTCCGACCTTGGCGTCCTGGACTTCGGCGCCAAGCACGAGGCAGGAGCAGACCAGGCGGCCATTGACAGTGACGCTGCAGGCGCCGCAATCGCCGGTGCCGCAGCCTTCCTTGGCGCCGGTCATGCCCAATCGGTTGCGCAGCACGTCGAGCAGGGGCTCATCGGCATTGCAGACGAATTCAACGGCATCCCCGTTAATGGTGGTTGATACGTGAACGCCAGACATTATTTTCCTCCTGCGCGCTTGTACGCGATTTCTGCGGCGCGGCGGGCAAGAACGCCTGCCACCTTGGTTCTGAATTCGATTGTGCCGCGCTTGTCATCGATGGGCTTGCAGGCGGCGGAGCAGGCGGCAGCGAGTTTTTCCAGAGCCGCAGCATCAAGCTTCGAGCCGATCAGGGCTTTTGCGGCGGCGGGGACGACGATGATGGTGGGTGCCACGGCGCCCAGCACAACGCGGGCATCCTTGATCGTGCCTTTGCCATCGAGCGTGAGATTGACGGCGGCGCTGACCACGGCGATATCCATTTCAGTGCGCGGAATGAAGCGCAGATAGGCATCGCTGGAATTAGCCGGGCGCTTGGGCAGCAGGATGGATTCGATGATCTCGCCCTTCTTGAGCGAGATGCGGCCAGGCGAAACTGGCACCTGCTCAACCGGAATGGTGCGTTTGCCCTTGGGACCGGAAATCACAACCTTTGCATTGGCGGCGATGAGGGCCGGCACGCCATCGGCAGCGGGCGAACCGTTGCAGAGATTGCCGACCATGGTGCAGCGACCCTGCACCTGCTTGGAGCCGATGAGGTTTGCCCCTTCGACAACCCCGGGCCAGGCTTTTACGAGGGCTGCGTTTTCACCCAGTTGCACGCCCGGAACGGCGGCGCCGATCCTGAATCCGGTGGCGGATTTGGTGATATCATAGACACCCTTGATGCGTTTGATATCGACGACAAGGTCGGGCTCCAGAAAGCCGCCTTTCATTTTGACCAGCAGGTCCGTTCCTCCCGCCAGAACAAAGGCCAGGCCCTTTTCCTTGGCCAGCAGCGTTACCGCCGATTTAAGTGTTTCCGGTGCTTCGTATCGCATTCTTCACCTGTTTTTGAGTTCCCGCGCCAGTTTGGCCTGTTCCATGCGTTTTGGTCAACCGGCATATTTCTTTCTATACATAATTCATGGCTGCCGTGCGGCATTTGTCAGTGTGCAACAACGTTTACGCTCACTCCTGC
Source organism: Hyphomicrobiales bacterium (assembly GCA_038251095.1). Taxonomy (GTDB): domain Bacteria; phylum Pseudomonadota; class Alphaproteobacteria; order Rhizobiales; family Aestuariivirgaceae; genus Aestuariivirga. The sequence goes on along the minus strand of JBBSBQ010000006.1, from coordinate 47,758 downwards.
CTCCTGCAGCACGGCGGCTAGCTTAGCATCGGGAATGCCATCGGTAATGAGGCGATTGATGTCCTTGAAGTCGCAGACCTTGATCAGCGCGATGCGGCCGAATTTCGAGGCATCGGACAGCATGACGCGCGTTTCGCCGCGCGACAGCACCATGCGGGCAAATTCGGCTTCCGCGAGATAGCTGTCGGAGGGGCCGAAGTCCGCATCCAGCGCGCCAATCGAGATGATGGCGTGACGGACGTGAAAGCTTGCGGCAAAGGCGATGGCCGAGGGACCAAATGCCGCGCCATTGGAGCCGTTCAACTCGCCGCCCGCCATATAAACCCGGTTGCCGTTCACGGTGGCTAGGGTGCGGGCAATATCGGATGAGTTGGTGACGACGGTGAGATTGCGTTTTTTCAGGAGTTCGCGGGCGAAAATACTGGTGGTGGTACCGGTGTCGAGCATCAGGCTGTCGCCATCCTCAATCAGCCGTGCAGCGCGGCGCGCAATGGCGCGCTTGGCGGCAAAATGTTCACGCAGGCGGCGCTCGAAGGGCGCTTCGCCCAATTCATGGGGGAGCGCGATGGAGCCGTGATGCCTTGAGACTTCGCGGGAGTCGGCGAGAGGCTTGATATCGCGACGGACGGTTTCAAAGGAAACGTCCAAAGCCTTGGCCAAATCAGCCACAGAACAGCTTCCTTGCTCGCGGACGAGACCGAGAATCTGGGTTTGGCGCTTGCTTAGTCCCGTTGCCATGGATCTTCATTGACCAGATTTTGTGGCTTTTGGCAATCATTGTCAGATTTCGGGCATGAAACCACATAAAATGTGAAGAATAGCCACAGAAAACAACATTGCAGTTGAACTTCTGGTGCCAAAAGGCTTCATTTCGCAGAAAGGAGAAGGCCATATGGCAGCGGAAGACAGGGTTCGGAGACTGCCATGCTGGTCGGGAGCCATCGCTGTGACTCCACTCAAAGGCGGGGTAAGCAACGCCAGTTTCACAGTTCAGGACGGCGCGGGCAAATATGTGGCCCGGGTGGGCGAGGATTATCCCTTCCATCAGGTTTTCCGCGAGGCGGAAGTTGTTGCCAGCCAGGCTGCCTTTGAAGCGGGGCTGTCGCCTGAGGTCGTCTATACCGAGCCCGGCATCATGGTGGTGCGCTTTATCGAGGCGCGGACCTATGCGGAGGCCGATGTGCGGGGCAATGCCGGGGCCTGCGTCGATATCGTGAAGCGCTGCCACGTGGAGATGGGCAAGCGCATTTCGGGCCGCGCCAATATTTTCTGGGTGTTCCATGTGCTGCGCGACTATGCCCACACCATCACCGCTGCCAAGCATCGCCATGTTCCCGACATTCCGCGCTGGATGGCGGAAGTTGAGCGGCTTGAAAATGCGCAGGTGCCGCTGCCGATTGTTTTCGGCCATCACGATTTACTGCCGACAAATTTCATGGATGACGGAAAACGGCTCTGGCTGATTGATTGGGAGTATGGCGGCTTCGGCACGGCGATGTTCGACCTTGCCAATATCGCGTCCAACAACCAATTCACGGAGCAAGCAGAGAAGGATTTGCTGGCGCGTTATTTTGAGCGTGCGCCTGACCAGGCACTGCTGCGTGCCTTCTACGCCATGAAAACCGCAAGTGCTTTGCGTGAAGCGGTGTGGGGCATGGTTTCGGAAATTCATCTCAACGCACCGGGCGTGGATTACGTGGCTTACGCACGCGAGTATCTCGGGCGCTATGAAAATGTGCTAGCTGATTTTAATACAAAGTTTGGAAAGACATGACCCAGAATTTTTCCACGCAAGCAGATGTCGTCGTGATCGGCGGCGGCATTATCGGCTGTTCGACGGCGTATCATCTGGCGAAGGACCACAAGTTGAATGTGGTGCTGCTTGAGCAGAACAAACTCACCTCGGGCTCCACCTGGCATGCGGCAGGACTGGTGGGGCAACTGCGTTCTTCAGCGTCTATTACGCAGGTGCTGAAATATTCGGTGGAGCTTTACAAGAAGCTCGATGCGGAAACTGGCCTTGAGACGGGCTGGAAAATGACGGGCTGTCTGCGGCTGGCCAACAATGAAAACCGCTGGATTGAATACAAGCGGCTGGCCACCACGGCGCAGAGCTTCGGCATGGAGATGCATCTGCTGTCGCCTGCCGAGGTCAAGAAGATGTGGCCGCTGCTCAACATTGATGACCTCGTCGGCGCCTCATTCCTGCCCACTGACGGGCAGGCTTCCCCGTCCGACATTGCGCAGTCGCTGGCCAAGGGCGCGCGCATGCATGGTGCGAAGCTCATCGAAGGAGCGCGGGTGACGTCTTTTGACATCACGGATGGCCGTGTGACAGCGGTGAATACCAATCAGGGCAAAATTGTCTGCGAAAAGGTGGTGAACTGCGGCGGGCAATGGGCGCGGCAAATCGGGGCGATGGCCGGGGTGAGCGTTCCGTTGCAGCCGGTGAAGCATCAATATGTGATCACAGAAAAAGTGGAAGGCCTTGCGGCGGATGCGGCGACCATCCGCGATCCGGACCGGCGCACGTATTTCAAGGAAGAGGTGGGCGGGCTGGTGTTTGGCGGCTATGAGCCTGACCCCATTGCCTGGACGCAAGGGGATGTGCCTGACAATTTCGAGTTCCAATTGTTTGAGGATGACTGGGACCATTTCGAGCAGCACATGACTCAAGCGCTCTACAGGGTGCCAGCCCTTGATCACACCGGCGTCAAGAAGATGATCCATGGGCCTGAGAGCTTTACGCCCGATGGAAATTTCATTCTGGGTGCGGCGCGTGAGCTCAAAAACTTTTATGTGGGTGCGGGATTCAATGCCTTTGGCATCGCCTCCGGCGGCGGTGCGGGCTGGGTACTGGCGGACTGGGTTGCGCGGGACGAAGCGCCGATGGATTTGTGGGTGGTTGATATCCGGCGTTTCTCGGATTTGCAAAAAGACCGCACCTGGACTTCCGAGCGCACGCTCGAAGCCTATGGCAAACACTACACCATTGGTTTTCCCCATGAGGAATACCAGTCGGGGCGGCCGCGCATCGTCTCGCCGCTTTATGACCGGCTGAAGAAGCTCAATGCCTGCTTTGGCTCAAAGCTTGGCTGGGAACGGCCCAACTGGTTTGCGCCTGAGGGTGCGGAAGCGCGCGATATCTATACCATGGGGCGGCAGAACTGGTTTAGGGCGGTTGGCGAGGAGCATCGTTGCGTGCGTGAGCGGGTGGGCATTTTTGATCAATCGTCCTTCGCCAAATACGAGTTGCGCGGGAAAGACGCGGAAGAAGCGCTGGGCTGGATATGCGCCAACAACGTGGCCCGGCCAGTTGGCAAGCTCACCTATACGCAGATGCTGAATTCACGCGGCGGCATTGAATGTGACCTCACGGTGGCGCGGCTGGCGGAGGACTTTTTCTATATCGTGACGGGAACGGGCTTCCGGACCCATGACTTTGCCTGGATCGTTGATCACCTCAAGCCGGGGCTTGCGGTGAAGCTGACCGATATTACCGAACAATACGGGACGCTTTCGGTCATGGGGCCGAAATCGCGGGCGGTGATTCAGGCGGTGACGAAAGCTGATATGTCAAACGCGGCGTTCAAATTTGGCGAGGTGCGGGAGATTGAGATCGCGGGACACAAAGTGCGGGCGCTGCGCGTGACCTATGTGGGCGAGTTGGGCTGGGAACTGCACATGCCCATTGCCGCTACGGGCGAGGTGTTCGACGCTTTGATGGCGGCGGGTAAGCCGCACGGCATTGCGCCTGTGGGTTACCGCGCCTTGGAATCGCTGCGGCTGGAGAAGGGCTACCGGGCCTGGAGCTCCGACATTACGCCCAACGACACGCCGCTGCATGCGGGGCTGGGCTGGGCGGTGAAGATGAAAAGCAACCAGGCATTTATGGGCCGCGAGGCGATTGAAAAGATTGCGCAAGCGCCGCTCACAAAAATGCTGGCGGGCTTCACGACAGAGCGCGAGGACATCGTGATTTCGGGCCGGGAAACGATCCTGCGCAATGGCGCCTTCGCGGGCTATCTTACCAGCGGCGGCTATGGCTACACGATCGGTAAACCAGTGGGTTTTGGCTATGTACGCAATGCCGGCGGGGTGGATGAAGCCTATCTTGAGGCGGGCCGCTACGAGCTTGTGGTGGCCAAGGAAATCGTCAAGGCAAACATACACTTGCAGCCGATTTATGATAACTTGAATCAACGCGTGAAGTCATGAACTGGGACCGTAAAGTCCGTATACTGATTATTGGCGGCGGGGCCATCGGCACGTCGCTGGCCTACCACCTGGGGCGGGACGGGGCGAAGGATGTTCTGCTGGTCGAAAAAGCCCGGCTCACCGAGGGCTGCACTTGGCACGCGGCGGGGCTTGTGGGGCAGCTTCGCGGCAAAAAAAACCTGACGCGATTGATGCAGAATTCCGTGGCGGTTTTCGACCGGCTGGAAGCGGAAACGGAGCAGGCGATTTCATGGAAGAAAGTGGGATCGCTGCGCCTTGCCTCGAGTGCTGCTAGGTGGAGCGAAATCCAGCGGTCCATGGGGCAGGCCAAAAGTTTTGGCGTGGAGTGCCAGTCGTTGTCGGCGGCAGAAGCCAAGAAGCTCTTTCCCTATATCACTACCGAGGGAATCGAAGGGGCAGCCTATATTCCGGGTGATGGCTATATAGATCCCTATTCGCTGACCATGGTCTATGCCAAGGGGGCGCGGGCGAATGGGGTTAAGATCGAGGAACTGGTTTGTGTCGAGGAAATCGTGCTGCAGGGCCGGCGGGCGCTCGGGGTAGTCACCAACAAGGGCAACATCGCCTGCGATATCCTAGTGAACTGTGCCGGACTCTGGGCCAAGCGGGTAGGCAATATGGCGGGCGTTGCACTTGCGGCGGGCATTGTGGAGCACCAGTATTTTCTCACGGAAAAAACTCTGAAGCTGGAGGCCAATCTCACCACTCTGCGCGACCCGGACAAAAATTTCTACCTGAAGCCCGATACGGGCTCCTTTGCCATTGGCGGATGGGAAGAGGGCTCTCGCGGCTTCCACCGCGGGCTTCCGCCGTTCGACTTTGGCCGGGAGCTTTTTGCGCCCAACATGGAACGGCTGGAGCTTTTTGCGTTGCCGGCATCTGAGCGACTGCCGGTGCTCAATGAGACAGGCATTCAGACCGTGATCAACGGCCCCATTCCGGTTTCGGCGGATGGCGAGCCGATCATGGGGCTGGCGCCGGAACTTGATAATTTCTACGTGGCCTGCGGCTTCACCGCCGGCATTGCGGCTTCGGGCGGGGCGGGCCTTGCCATGGCCAACATGATTCTGCATGGCGACGCAGGTATGGATCTCTGGCTCTTCGATGTCAGGAGGTTCAGCGGGGTTCATGCGCAGCCGCGCTATCTGGAAACACGGGCCATAGAAGCCTATGCGGCCTATTACAAGGTTCATTGGCCGCTTGAGGAAAGCCATGCGGGAAGGAACCTGCGGCTTTCTCCACTGCATGAGACATTGAAGCGGGCCGGGGCCGTTTTCGGCTCTCGCGCCGGGTGGGAGCGGCCGAACTGGTTTGCGCCCAACGGCATTACCCCCGAAGACATTCCTTCATTTGAGGACAAGCCAAACTGGTTTCCTCACGTGGGCGAAGAATGCCGCGCCATCCGTGAGCGGGCAGTGCTCATCGACCAGACCTCGTTTGCTAAGTTTGAGATTACGGGCGCTGGAACCGAGGCAGCGTTGCAGCGCATTGCGGCCAATGACCTGTCAGGCCCGCCGGGGAAAGCGGTTTACACCCAGCTTTGCAATGAGAAGGGCGGCATCGAGGCGGACGTGACGCTGGTTCATGTGGGCCCCGACCATTTCTATCTGATTACGGGCTCGGGCTTCGGGGTGCGCGACAGCGGCTGGGTTGCAAAGCATCTGCCGTCCTCGGTGCAGATCCGCGACGTCACGAACGCGCTGGCAGTTATCAATATCTGCGGGCCGCTTTCGCGGGACATCCTGCAATCTGTGACCGACTCGGATATTTCCAATGCGGCATTTCCGTTTTTCAGCGCGCGGCGAATTGATGTGGGCCACGCTACTGTTCTGGCAGTGCGGGTTGGCTATGTGGGCGAGCTTGGCTACGAGCTTTACATTCCCCAGGAATTCGGTGGCCATGTCTATGACACGCTTTGGGCGGCTGGCACGGCCCATGAAATTGCCAATGCGGGCTACCGGGCAATCGACAGCTGCCGCATGGAGAAGGGCTATCTCTACTGGTCCGGCGATATTTCACCGGACTATAACCCTTACGAAGCGGGACTGGGTTTCTGTGTGGCATTGGACAAGGGCGACTTTATCGGCCGTGAGGCGCTGGTGAAAATTAAGGCGGCGGGCCTCACGCGCAAGCTCTGTTCCTTCACCATAAATGGCTTTGCCCCGCTGCATGGTGGAGAAGCCATTTTCCACGGCGGGAAAGTTGTAGGGTCGACCACGAGCGTTGGTTATGGCCACACTTCGGTCAAGACGATCGCTTTCGGCTATATTCCCATCGAAATTACCGATCAAAAAGACTTCGTCGTCGAAGCCTTTGGCAAGGTCCATAAGGCGACGCGGGGGCCACGCTGCCTTTACGACGCAAAGATGGAAAGGCTGAAGGCGTGAGCCGCAGGAATATGGAAGACATGGCGAAGCTGGTGGTAGAGCTGCTTGTTTCGGACTTTGTTCAGAGTCTTAAGTTTTATACGGAAGTGCTTGTTTTCAAACAGCTTTACGATCGTCCGGAAGAAGCATTGGCGTATATTGACCTGAATGGGGCGCAGATCATGATTGTGCAGCATGAAGCGGAGGACGGACGCTTGTGGATCGCTGGCGAACTGGTGTAACCCTTTGGTGGCGGAATGAATCTGGAAATCGAGGTTGAGGATGTGCAGGCGCTGCATGCCTCCTGCCTTCGCTACGGGGCGCGGATTTTTCTGCCCATGGAAGAGAAGTGGTACCGGCGTGATGCGCTGCTGCTCGGGGTGCGGCAGTTTATTGTGCTGGACCCGAATGGCTATCTCCTGCGATTGTCGCAATCCTTGGAAACCAAAGCCGCATCAGGAGAGCCATTAAATGGATGACGAGGGCATAGGCCTGGCGCGGGAGGCGCTGAAACAGATACAGCTCTTCTGGTGCCTTGATGATACGGATATCGAAGTGCGGCGGCTGGGCGGGCTGACCAATCTGGTTTTCTTTGTGAGCCTCAATGGCGAACAGTATGTGCTGCGCATTCCGGGCAAGGGCACAGAGGAATACATCAACCGCAAGAACGAGGCCCATGCGGCGCGGGAAGCAGCGAAGGCCAAGGTGAGTCCCGATGTGGTCCATTTTGATGAAAAGACAGGCGTGATGGTGACCCGCTTTGTCGATCATGGTGTCACCATGTCGCCAGAGCATTTCAAAACCCGCGAAGGCTCGCCCAAACGGGCGGGCGAAGCGTTCAAGATGCTTCATTCCTCGGGCGCCAAGTTCAATTTCCGCTTTGAGCTTTTTGCGATGATTGATGACTATCTCAAAATCCTGACGACGAAGGACATATCCCTGCCTGACGGCTATGCGGAAGTGGTGAAGGAAGCTGAGTCGGTGCGGAAGGCACTGACCGCCCATCCGCTGCCGCTGGTGGCGTGCCATTGCGATCCGCTGTGCGAGAATTTTCTCGATACGGGTAAGCGCATGTGGATTGTCGATTGGGAATATTCGGGTATGAATGACCCCCTGTGGGATTTGGGCGATCTGGCGGTTGAGGGGCAGTTCGGCACGGCGCAAGAAGAAGAGATGATTGTGGCCTATTTCGGGGGCGAACCTACGGCAGCTGAGCGGGGGCGCTTCGTGATCTACAAGGCGATGTGCGATTTGCTGTGGACGCTTTGGGGCCTCATCCAGCATGCCAACAAGAATCCGGTGGATGACTTCTGGGCCTATTCCATCAACCGCTTCGAGCGCTGCAAAAAACTGATGGCCACGGAAACTTTCGGGAAACATGTGGCGGCGGTGAAGAAGGGCTAGCACCTCTTACTTCCGTGCCATGCAGGACTGGTAGCGCCGGTCCACGCTTTCGGAGAAAATGCGGGTCGTCATCTTGCTTCTGATCTTGGGGCTCGATAACGCGATAATGGGGACCATGGCAAAGGCTGGCCGCTTCTTGGTGGCCTGCTCGTAAGTTGCCCGCAGGGCGCCATAGGTCAGGGTTTGCGCGAAGTCATTATCCTTCTCGCGCAGGAGATCCCTGCGGATATCCTTGTCGGTCAATTCAAAACTGGAATTCTTGAGAACAGCGCGCAAAGCCTTTTCCGTGTTGCTGACGCCACCACCCACTTTTCCTGACTTGTCGTAGAGCAGCAGGTCGCCGTCGGCTGCGAGGGCGCTGCCGCTCAATTCGGCGGTCTGGCTTTGAAATGCCGCATTGCGGCTGGAATAGCGGCCGGCGTTGAAATCTGCGAAGCGGTAGAGCTTCCGGTCGTAACCCGTTTCATAGCCCAGCAGCAGGAGAACGCCATAATACATGCCGCCATGGCGGGTGTAGAGCTCGTCGCGCAGGGCGTAGACATCTTCCAGCGACATGGGCAGCCAGCGCAGCCTTTTGGCAGTCTCCAGGGCGAAATCAACAGACACCTGCATGGAGCCGATGGTGTTGATCTCGTTGCGCCCGTCGATCTGCTTGTTGAGGAGACCGCTGTTGATCACCAGCCCAAGGCCGGTTTGCTTGCCGGCATCCGCCACCATGGCGCGGTAGACGAGATCAAGATCGCGCTCAGTGCGGGCGGCGCGGATGCGTGCCAGATAGTTGTCGTCAGGGCTGGGTGTCACCTCCAGAAATTGCAGGGCGACGCGCCCGAGAACGGGCACCGTGTCCACCTTGGCACGCAAGGCCTTTTCCGAAATCCTGCCAAGGCCGGCGACGGCGGGATTGGCCACGAAGCTTGATTCCTGGTCAATGATGGCGATAGCGGCGCAAATGTTCTCCTTGCTGGCAGGCAGATCGTGGAGCTTCAGCACATCGAGAAGATCATCGGCCCAGCCCTGTGGATCCTTGACGTTTTTCTCGGCGGCGGTGATGAGTCTTGCAACCGCCGGCGCGGTCAAGACGGGGAGTTCTGCTGCGCTGGATACGGAGCAGGCGGACGATAGGGCCATTAGAAAACAGAAGATTAGCCTGGCCACGCAAAGTTCCTTTCCTTCGGACAAAAACCTCAACAGGAATTAACGTCCAAAATAAGAAGCCCTGCGCAGCCTAATCTTATTTCAGGACGCCGGACGCCTTGGCAGCATGGGCGGCAAGGTAATCCATGAGGGCCGGTGACAGGCAGTCATACGGCTGCAGGCCAACCTGTTTCAGGCGCTTGCGGATGGCCGGCATGTCCTCGGGCTTGGTGCCGCTTTCAATCACGGAGGAGACGAAGGCCGCGAATTCAGGCGGTGACCAGCCCTTTTCCTTGGACAGTTCGGTGTGGATGAAATCCAGGCCATAGAAGCCGTGCGATGTGCGCTCGACGCGGCCATACATGTGAACGCCGCAGCCGGTGCAGGCATGGCGCTGGATAAGCGCGTTGGCGTCGATGATCTTCAGCTTATTTTCATTCGCCGTGACCTTCACATTGTCGCGGCCGACAACGGCCACGACGGAAAAGATGGCTCCGGCGGGCTTCCAGCACTTGGTACAGCCGCAGGCGTGGTTGTGGGCGGTTTGCGCACCGACGCTCAAGATGACCGGATCGGTTGTGCATTTGCAGGTCAGTGTGCCGCCGGCAAACTTCGCCTTGGCCTTGCCCAACACGCCCTTGTCGATCAAGGGGTGAAGGGAAATCGTTTTCGACTTCTTGGCGGCAGTCTTTTTGGTTTTGGTTTTCTTGGCCATGGTGGTCCTCCCTCAGGTTCTATTTTTAAAACACGACAACGCTACGAATCGATTTGCCATCATGCATGAGATCGAAAGCGGAATTGATTTTCTCCAGCGGCAGGATGTGGGTGATCATGGGATCAATCTCGATCTTGCCGTTCATGTACCAGTCAACGATCTTGGGCACATCGGTGCGGCCACGGGCGCCGCCAAAAGCAGTGCCGCGCCACGACCTGCCGGTGACAAGCTGGAAGGGGCGGGTGGAAATTTCCTGGCCGGCGCCCGCCACGCCGATGATGATGGACTGGCCCCAGCCCTTGTGGGCGGCTTCGAGGGCGACGCGCATGACCTTTACATCGCCAATGCATTCAAAGGTGTAGTCCGCCCCGCCATTGGTAAGGCCCACGAGATGGGCCACGAGATCGCCATCAACCTTTGACGGGTTGACGAAATGCGTCATGCCGAAGCGCTTGCCCCAAGTGGCGCGCGCCTCGTTGAGATCAACACCAACGATCTGGCTGGCGCCCGCAATGCGCAGGCCCTGGATCACATTGAGGCCGATGCCGCCGAGGCCGAAGACGATGGCGGTTGAGCCGATCTCCACCTTGGCCGTGTTGATGACGGCGCCCACGCCTGTCGTGACGCCGCAGCCGATGTAGCAGATCTTTTCGAAGGGCGCGTCTTTGCGCACCCTGGCGAGGGCGATTTCGGGAAGCACGGTATAATTCGAGAAGGTGGAGCAGCCCATGTAGTGGTGCACCATCTTGCCCTTGTAGGAAAAGCGCGAGGTGCCATCGGGCATCAGGCCCTTGCCCTGGGTCAAGCGGATTTTCTGGCACAGGTTGGTTTTGGGATTGAGGCAATATTCGCATTCGCGGCATTCCGGGGTGTAAAGTGGAATGACATGGTCACCCTTGGCAAGCGATTTCACACCCTTGCCAACTTCAACTACGATGCCTGCACCTTCGTGGCCCATAATGGCGGGGAACAGGCCTTCGGGATCGGCGCCGGAAATGGTGAATTCATCAGTATGGCAAATGCCGGTGGCCTTGATTTCAACTAGAACCTCACCCTCCTGGGGGCCCGCCAAATCAACTTCAACAATTTCAAGGGGTTTGCCTGCTTCGAAGGCAATGGCGGCACGTGACTTCATGGGGTTCCCAACTCTATGAAAGTATTTTTTTTCTTATGGAAGCCTTGTGACTGTGTCTAGTCAAGTACAATGTTGCGAATTTGGTCAGGACGAGGAGCAGGATATGACGACGACGCGGGCTGATTGCGAAGCGCTGGACCGGTCCGACGTGCTGGCGGGAAAGCGCGGGGCGTTTCTGCTGCCTGATGGGGTGATCTATCTAGATGGCAATTCCTTGGAGGTTTTGCCACGGAACGTGCCGGCAAGGGTCCAAGCGACGGTTGAACGGGAATGGGGCGAATCGCTCATCAAATCGTGGAACGAGCATGGCTGGTTTCACTTGCCGCAGAAGATCGGGGGGCGGCTGGAACGGCTGATCGGGGCTGAGCCGGGTAGCGTCATTATGGGCGATACGATCTCGGTCAATCTCTTCAAAATCCTGACATCCGCCCTGGGGCAGAGGCGGAAACGCAAGGTTATCCTCTCTGATTCCGGCAATTTTCCCTCTGACTTGTATGTGGCTCAAGACCTCACCCAATTCATGGCCGATGGGCATGAGGTGCGGATCGTGACTCCGGAAGATGTTGCCGCTTCGATTACACCAGAGGTGGCGGTGGTTATGATCACCGAGGTGGATTACCGCACGGCGCGGCGCCATGACATGAAAGCCATTTCCAGCCTCGCTCATGACGCGGGGGCGCTGATGATCTGGGATTTGGCCCATAGCGCCGGGGCGGTGCCGGTTGACCTCAAGGGAAGCGGGGCGGATTTCGCCGTGGGCTGCACCTACAAGTATCTCAATGGCGGCCCGGGTGCCCCGGCCTTTCTTTACGTGCGGCCGAAATTGCAGAACTTGGTGCAGCCAGCGCTCGTTGGCTGGTGGGGCCATGCCAGGCCGTTTGCCTTTGATCTCAACTTTGTTCCGGCTCCCGGCATCATCCGCCAGCAATGCGGCACCCAGCCCATCGTTTCGATGGTGGCATTGGATGCGGCACTTGATGTCTGGGACGATGTCGATGTTAAGGATTTACACGCAAAATCAAAGGCTTTGTGCCAGCTTGTTATCACACTGGTTGAGGAGAAAAATTCCCGCCATGGCCTGACACTATTTGGCTCGCGCGACATGGAAAATCGCGGTTCGCATGTGTCGTTTCAATGCCCAGAAGGCTACGCGGTGATGCAGGCGCTGATAGCGCATGGGGTGATCGGGGATTTCCGCATGCCCGATGTAGTCCGCTTTGGCATTACGCCGCTCTATACGAGCTTTGCCGATATCTGGGATGCGGCGGCCATTCTCACGCGCATCCTTGATGAGAAACTGTGGAACAGGCCGGAGTTTCTGGCCAAGAAAGCCGTGACCTAGAAGTTTGACAAGTCGCCGACCCTGCGCTTGATAGCCCCATGGCGAAATTTACGATTCAGGATGTGGCGCGGCTTGCTGGGGTGAGCGTTGCAACCATCGACCGGGTGCTCAATCGCAGGCAGGGCGTGCGCGCCCCCACCATTGCAAAGGTCGAAGCGGCCATTCGGGAACTGAATTACCAGCCGGACCGAATTGCGGCGCGATTGGCGCGGTCGCGGGAATACCGTTTCTGCTTTGTCCTGCCGGTGAGCACCGGCGAGTTTTTCATGCGCATCGCCGACGAAGTGCGCTTGGCCACGGAGCGGATGGAAGCGGAACGGGTTTCGATCATCGTCAAGCGTGTTGACGTGTTTGACGGTGAGCTGCTGGCGCAGACGCTTGATTCCATCGACAAGGCGATGGATGGGGTTGCGGTGGTGGCACTCGATCATCCGGCGGTGCGCGAGGCGATCAATGCGCTGGTCTCGCGTGGAATTACCGTGGTGACTCTGGTGTCGGACGTGCCGGGGTCGAAGCGCCAGCACTATGCCGGCATCGACAACTCTTCCGCCGGGCGCACGGCGGCCAATCTCATGGGGCGGTTTTTGCGTGGCATGACGGGCACGGTCGGCGTGTTTGCGGGTTCGCTGGCTTTGCGCGATCATATCGAACGGCAGTTTGGCTTCGAGCAGGTGATGGCGCACGAATATTCCCACCTCGCCGTGTTGCCGGTGCGGGAATCGCGCGATGACTGGGCCCGCATTGAGGAGATGACGCGGCAATTGCTGGCCGAGCATCCCGATCTCATCGGGATTTATAATGTGGGGGGCGGTACGCGCGGGATTGTTTCAGGCCTCGAGGCGGCGGGCCGCGCCAAGGACATCGTGTTCATTGCCCATGAGGTGACCGACCTGTCGCGCCGGGCGCTGATCCGCGGCTCGATCGACGCGATCATCAATCAGGACGCAGGCCACGAGGTGCGCAGCGCGGTGCGCGTACTCATGGCCAATGCTGACAAGATGCCGTTGATCGAATCGCAGGAACGCATCCGCATCGACATTTTCATGCGGGATAACCTGCCTTAAAGCGGCTTCAACGCGGCTTCGATTTGGGCTCTGCGGCCTTCAAGGAAGGGCGGCAGGGACAGAGTCTTGCCCAGATTTTCCAGGGACTCGTCGGTGGCGAATCCCGGACCGTCGGTGGCGAGCTCGAAGAGGACACCGTTAGGTTCGCGGAAGTAAAGGCTCTTGAACCAGAAGCGATCCACCGGTCCGCTGTTGGGAATGCGCAGTTCCTTCAGGCGGTCGGCCCAGGCCTTGTAATCGGCGGATGGAATGTTGAAGGCCACATGATGGACAGAGCCGCCGCCATGCTGGGCGGGCGGAAGGCCGTTGTCAACGCGGACATGGAGCTCGGCCACCGGGCCGGAACCGTTCATCTTGAACACGCTGGTGTTTCCAAATTCACGCGCCTTCGTCATGTTCATGACGCTGGTGAGCACCACCTCGGTGGGACGCAAGTCTGGCACGCTCAGGGTTATAGGACCGAGACCCCTGATCTGGTTCTCGGTGGCGATGGGGCTTTCGTTCCAGGCGTGGGTTTCGCCGGTGCCTTCATCATCGACAAGGCTCAGGCGCTGGCCTTCGAAATCCTCAAAGTCGAGGGTGAGGCGGCCGTCGCGTTCAACGACCTTTTCGGCTGATACGCCACGAGCCTTGAAATGATCGGCCCACCATTTGAAGGTGGCTTCGCCCTTGATGCGCAGGCCGGTGCGCACGATGGAATGGGTGCCGCGCTTCTCGCGGCCCACGGGCCAATCAAAGAAGGTTATGTCGGTGCCGGGCGAGCCAAGGCCATCGGCATAGAACAGGTGATAGGCCGAGGTATCGTCCTGGTTCACGGTTTTCTTGACCATGCGGAGGCCCAGCGTCTTCGTATAGAAATTGTGGTTGCTGGGGGCATCGGCGGTGACGGCGGTGAGGTGGTGCAGGCCATTGAGTTGCATTTTGTGTCCTATCGGTTCAGCCACTTGGTGGCGAAGGTTACGTCGTTCTGGGTCAGGTTATGTCCGGTGGGCAACGTTACATGCTCCACATCGGCATGGGCATTCTTCAGAATGGTGACCAGCGGGTTTGCGTTGCTGGCCGGGATGATGGGGTCGCTGGCGCCGGACACAATAAGCACCGGCGTTTCCGCCAGCTCGGCTTGCGGCGGCTTTTTGAGCGGCACCATGGCACGGAGCAAAATGGCTCCGCTCAAGGCTTCAGGCCTGAGCAGAAGAATGGCCGCGGCTATGTTGGCTCCGTTGGAAAAACCAACGGCAACGGGCTTTTCTAGCTTGTATGCCTCACCCGCTTCGACAATGAAATCGGCCAGTTCATGGGCGCGCTTGATGACGTCCTGCTCGTCGAACACGCCTTCAGCCAATCGCCGGAAAAAGCGGGGCATGCCGTTTTCAAGCACCTTACCCCGGGGCGAAAGCAGCGGGCGATCAGGCGCCAGGGCTTTACCCAGTGGCAGCAGGTCAGCTTCGTCTCCGCCGGTTCCATGGAGCAGGAGGAGAGGGGCGGCGGTTGAGGTGCCGGGCTCAAAACGATGAATAAATGAAAGATCCTGGGTCATGATTGCCAGATACTCACCCCATGGGGAGGGTACAAGCAATCATTCTTAGAACTCAGTTACAAGTTATATACCGCGGGAGGCGCGTGGCTGGCCCAGCACGAAGCCCTTGCCGTCGAGGGAGTAGATATCAGGGCGGAAATTGATCCTGCCGTCTTCCGTGGCCCAGGCGGTGAGATACATGAAGCGCACGTCGGGCGGATTCAGCACCTTCACATCGTAACGTTCCCGGCTGGCGGTAATCGTCTCGATTTCGGCGGCGTCGATTCCATCCTGGCCGCTCAGGATCCAGTTCACGACGTCGCTGACCTGATCAACACGGACACAGCCGGAACTCTCAAAACGGGCATTGCTGCCGAACATTTCGCGGTGCGGCGTGTCGTGCAGATAGACCATGTATTTATTGGCGAAGTTGATTTTCATGGTGGCCAAGGCATTGCTCTCGCCGGGTTCCTGGCGGAAGTGGTAGCGCTCCGGATCGGTGTTGACCCAGTCAACCGTGTAGGGATCAATCTCGGGGCCGCCGACGCCGTCAAAAATCCGGATGTTCATCTGCTCGAAAATCGTGGGGTCCTTGAGGAATTTCGGCACGAGGTCTTTTTGCACGATCGAGGCCGGGGCGTTCCAATAGGGATTGAAATTGATGTCGCTGACGATGCTCTTAAGTGCCGGCGTAGGCCTGTCGCGTTTTCCGACGACCACATTGTGGCGTGAACGGACATTGCCGAACTCCACGGTTTCAAGCTGGGCGGAGGGGATGTTCACCAGTATGTTGCGCTCGTGCAAATCTAGTGCGTATTCGCCGACGCGAGGATAGTTTTCACGCAAGGTCTGGAGCCTGGCGCGCGCCGTGATGTTCAACTCGGCGCGGGTGCGGTCATCGACCTTGCCCAAAGGCGCAATGCCATGGCTCGCCTGGAAGAATTTGACCGCCTCGACCATATTGTCGTCAAAGACGTCGGATGCATCCACGAACATGTCTTCAAGGGGCAGGTAGCCTTCGGATACCAGGCGCTGGCGCAAGGTTATGACCCGATCACTCTTTACATCTTTTTCGAGCTTGCCCTTGCCGATGCTCGGCCAGCCACCGCCGGCCACGAATTCCTCGTAGAGCTGAATTGCGCCTTCAAGAGCCCGGATCGAACCAGCGGTCACCATGGCGGCTTCCTGGCGATCAGCCAGAAATTCGGTTTTCGTGGCAAGCTTTCCGGCTATGGCCAGTTTGGGGGCGATTGAGGTGATGGAGCCGGTGATTTCGGCGGTTTGGGCGTGCGCCACGGAGGCGGCGGCTACCAGGGAGACAGCACCGATAAAGCTACGCCGCGTAAATTGCTGAGAAAACACCCTAAAACCCCTAGACCTGAGAAGCTACACACAGAGAATCACTGATCTGGGTAAAGACGCTATTAAAAAGTTGTGGCTTGATTAAGATAGCCCGATCACTTCTCTGCGATAAGGCAGGTCCAGGAAGTCGGGTGAGGGCGAACCGAATTCCTCAGCAAATTTGCGGCCCGCATGGACGGCGGCGGCTATGGTTCCTGGGCTAAAACAATCGCCAATACGCGCCACATTATTTATTTTTTCCAGAGAAGATTGATAGAGCTGGTCCCTGACGTTCCTGGCGGTAACCAGCACCACGGAGCTTGCCTCCACGTCGCGGGTGCGGCCGGTGAAAACACAGCCGAGCGTGACATGGCCTGCAGTGATGGCCTGGACTGCCAAATTTGCTTCAATTTTCACATTGAGCTCAAGCAGTTTGGCCTGGATGGCGTGCTGCTCCAGGGAGGTCTTGGTGAAATAGGACACAAGGGAGGAGGGGGTGACCAGCATTACCGCGTAGTCTTCCTTGCGCAGGAGTTCGGCGATCACGCCGCCCATATAATAGTGGTCATCATCATAGATAACGAGGTTCTTACCCTTGGGCCTTTTGCCATCCAGGATATCATCGGGCGTCAGGACATCGGCGTCCCCGTCAATTGGGATGGGCCGTGTATGGTGGCGGGCCACGCCATCGCGCCGCCAGCTTGATCCGGTGGCCATGACAATATGGTCGGCACCAAATTCCGCCATGCTATCCGACGTCATTTCGCTTTCGAGATAGAGTTCCACATTGGGCAGTTTGTTGATCTGAAGCAGGCGCCAATCGCGCACCCGGCCCCAGGCGGCAAGGCCGGGAAGCCGACATTCGCGTTCCACGCGACCGCCCGCTTCGCTTCGGGCATCGGCCAGCGTCACTTTGTGGCCACGGGTCCCAAGTGCGCGGGCCACTTCGAGGCCCGCAGGTCCTGCGCCGACAATGAGGATGTTCTTTACGCTTCCGGCAGGGCGGATACGTTCGGGGTGCCAACCGCGCCGCCATTCTTCGCCCATGGTTGGGTTCTGGGTGCAGCGGATGGGCGACATGGTAAAGTCGCCGGTCACGCAGATATTGCAGCCAATGCATTCACGAATGTCGTCGAGGCGGCCTTCTTCAATCTTCTTGGGCAGGAATGGATCGGCAATGGAGGGGCGGGCGGCACCGATCATGTCCATGATGCCTTGTTTGATCACGCGCACCATCGTGTCGGGCGAGGTGTAGCGGCCTACGCCCACGACCGGCTTGGTGGTGAGCTTTTTCACGCCCTTGATGTAGGGCTCCTGGAAGCCTTCCTCGGAGAAGCGCGAAGTTTGCGAATCCTTTTCCCAACTGGAGAGCGACAGGTCCCAGAGATCCGGCAGTTCCGCCATTAGACCAATGGCGTCTTCAACCTCGGCTGGCTCTAGGCCATGGGCCCCGAGAAATTCATTCATAGCGATACGGACGGGAACGGCGCAGTGGTCGCCCACTGCCTCCTTGGTATCTTCGATCACTTCGCGGAGCAAGCGGGCGCGGTTTTCAAGGGAGCCGCCATATTCATCGCTGCGCATATTGGTGGCGCGCGAGAGAAACTGCTGGAAAATGCCAAGGCCGTGCCCAGCATAGACATAGACGAGATCATAGCCGGCGGCGCGGGAGCGCAGGGCAGCGGCGCGGTGGGCGCGGCGCAGGTTTCTGATATCCTCCTTGTCCATGGCACGGGCCTGGATCGGGCTGTTGAAGGAACTGGAGGTTGGCATGGCTGTGGGGGCTATGGGAATTTCACGTGACCAGAGGTTTGAAGAGGTATAGCCGGAGTGGCACAGCTCAAGGCCAGCTAGCGAGCCATGTTCATGGATTTTCTCCGCGATGCGGGCGTGCATGGGAATGTCGTGGTCACTCCATATGCGCAGTTCCACATAGGGAGTCACATCGGCGGTTTGATGAATCTCGGTCATTTCGGTGCAGACCACGGCCCAGCCGCCTTCAGCCTTTATGCCGCGCATGGCAGCAAGGGCGGAAGGGTCGCGCCAGCCCATGCCGTTGCAATGGGGAACCTGATAGAAGCGATTGCGCGCCGTAACGGGGCCGATTTTCACGGGTTCAAACAGGATGTCGTAACGGGCGTCTCGGGCCATTGGGCTTCCTTTCAACAGACCTTTGATTTCTAACAGCCTTTGGGCATAAGAACCAATACAGGCGGCGGATTGCCCCGGTTTTGCGACAGATAAGGCAGGTGTTGTTTTGGCGGCCCAGGAACTTCCGGTATTTGCAGACATAGAGCTGGCCGCCACTAGAATCCAAGGTGAAGCGGTTCTCACGCCGCTTCTCGAAAATATGAAATTGAACGCCTTCGCGGGTGGGCGCGTGTTCATCAAGGCGGAATGCCTGCAACGGACGGGATCGTTCAAATTCCGTGGCGCCTGGAACTGTATTTCAAAACTTGATCCGGCCAAAAACAGGGGTGGTGTTGTGGCCTTTTCATCGGGAAACCACGCGCAAGGCGTTGCGGCTGCGGCACAGCTTCGCGGTATACCGGCACTTATCGTCATGCCGGAAGACACGCCTGCGATAAAAAAAGCCAACACCAAATCCTATGGTGCGGAGGTGGTGACCTATGACCGCGCCACGGAGAACCGTGAAGAGATCGCTGACCGCTATGTGGCAAAGCGCGGGGCGGTTCTGGTGCCGCCGTTTGAACACGCAGACATTATTGCCGGACAGGGAACCAGCGGCCTTGAGATCATTGCCGAACTTCAGAGCCGTGGCGCCGTGCTCGATGACATGCTTGTGAATTGCAGCGGTGGCGGGTTGACGGCTGGCATTGCGCTGGCCTTTGCAGAAAAATCACCGAAGACGAAGGTGCATTCGGTGGAGCCTGAGGGCTTTGATGATTATGCGCGGTCATTGCGCTCCGGTGTGCGTGAGAAGAACCCGCGTTCTTCAGGATCAATTTGTGATGCGCTTCTTTCACTGCAACCCGGTGAAATGACCTTTGCGATGAACAAGGGGCGCTTGGCGGATGGCTATGCAGTTTCGGAAGCGGAGGTTCGCCGCGCCGTGCGCTTTGCTTTTGAAACGCTCAAGCTGGTGGTTGAACCGGGAGGGGTTGCGGGACTTGCGGCGGTGCTCAGTGGAAAGATTGTGACTAAGGGCAGGAACATGGGCATTATCCTGTCCGGGGGCAATGTCGATCCGGGGTTGTTCGCCGATATCCTGACTGAGACTTAGGCGACCGCTTCCGACGATTTTTCTTCCATTAGAGGAATTTCCGCTGCTTCGCTTGCGGGGCGGCGAATGATGACAACCCGCTGTTTGGGTTCGGCTGGCGGCGGTGGCGCGAAACTGGCTTTGGGTTCTTGCATAGGCGCAATGGGTCCTGGTTTTTCAGGCTCCGAGACCATGAATTCTTCATCCTGCATTGCCGCAGCCGGCACGCGCTGAATCTTGAGTTTCGCGCCCTTGGGTTCTGGTGGCGGGACAATGTCAACTTTGGGCGGGCTGCTCACCACTGAAAGGGCAGGTGCCGCGATGGTGGGTTCTACGAAGATTTCTTCATCCTGTTTGAAGAATTTAAGCTGCTCGGTTTTCAGGGCCGGGGCTTGCTCACTGCCTTTGGGAGGCGGCAGAACGCTTGGATTTGTGATGGAATTTTCGAGTTTTTTAAGAATTTCGAGAATGGCCAGGGTTTCGGCCGAGCGCTGGCGCCGGGCATATTCCTCAAGAAACCAGCGTCCCCGTTGGGTTTCCAGGACGGCTGCTTCCAGACTTTCGAAACTTTCGTTCCGATAACCCTCATTTTGCGCTGACATACCCAAACTCCACAAACTCGCATGCACCCCGCAAACGGCGCAGGTCTTACCAGCGCCAAGTATCGTGGAAAGTGGTGAAGTTTTGGTTTATTTTGCCCTGAACCCGCGGGTCAGCCCCACAGCTCTGGCTCGGGCGGGTACATAAGGCTGCCGTCAAAGCTGATCCCGGGGTTGCGGTCACGGGCCAGAAGCAGGGGGCCATCGAGATCAATGACCTGGGCCAGTTGGGCCACGAGCATGGCGGGCGCCATGGCAAGGGAAGTTGCAACCATGCAGCCCACCATGATCCTGAAATTCAATTCCTTGGCGGCTTGGGCCAAGGCAAGCGCTTCGGTCAGCCCGCCAGTCTTGTCGAGCTTGATATTGATGGCATCATACTTGCCGACGAGCTTATGCAAGTTGCGACGGTCATGGGCCGACTCATCGGCGCAAATCGGAACATCGTGAGTGATGCGGAGCAGGGCTTCGTCATCGGCCACGGGCAGCGGCTGCTCAACGAGTTCAACGCCCACAGCGGCGCAGGTTTTGAGAAGTAGTGGAAGTTCGCCCGGGGTCCAGCCTTCATTGGCGTCGATGATGAGGCGGCTGGTGGGTGCGGCTGCACGGATGAGGCGCAGGCGTTCAACGTCGCCTTCGCCGTCGAGCTTGAGCTTGAGGATGGGGCGGTGGCTTGCCTCTGCTGCGGCCTTGGCCATGGCTTCGGGTGTATCAAGACTCAAAGTATATGCCGTCGTCATCGGACGTGGTTGTTGTAAAAGCGCAAGTTGCCAGACTGGCCTTCCGGCGCGCTTGGCTTCAATATCCCACAGGGCGCAATCCAGGGCGTTTTGCGCGGCTCTCGGTTTCACAAGACTTGGGACATCGGCGTGGGAGAAACCGGCTTCAATCCCGGCGCGGGCCACTTCGAGGCTGGCCACCACACCTTCAACGGTTTCGTTGTAGCGCTGATAGGGCACGCATTCGCCACGGCCCCGGTGGCCCTCTTCCTCAAGGGTGACGACAACCACCTCCGCTGCCGTCTTGCTGCCGCGCGAGATGGTAAAACTTCCGGCAATTGGCCAGCTCTCCTGAGCGATTGAAAGAGCAGGCATCTGCCGCGTCAGCTTGGCGAAATGCGGCCGCAGGCTTCCGCCAGCATCACATAGATCTTGCCGGACTCCGACATGAGGCAGGCCTCGACCATCTGATTGCCCTGCGGCGCTTCGGCCACGGTATCCAGAAGGCGCTCGAAGAGCTTGACGTAGTTGTCCACCTGGTTGCGGGTGGGCCTGTCATTTTCATAGCGCATGGCAATGCTTTTTTGCAGGCGCTTGCCGCGGCCCTCATAGAGACGCTGAGTATAAACATGCCGCTCATTCTTGTTGTAACGCTTTTCAAGCTCGGCCGGCAGGCCATCTTCAAGCACATCAACGATATCGCGCGCGACGCTGTTCAGCTCCAGTGTCAGGCTTTCGACTTCGCGCGAGACGCCTTTGCTTTCCGCCGCTTTCTTGGCCTGGGACTTGCCCGGGCTCTCTATTGCCGCATCGCGCCACGAGGTCGAGGTCCCCCTGTTTTCCAGCCGCTCCATGGCTTTTTTCAGGGCGCCTGACGTTCCGGATTGTGGAGCAAGGAACGTAGCGCCCTCAGATTTTCCCGGGCTGGGATCTCTTGTACTTCGCTGCGGTGCGTAGCCAGTGCCTGGGCCGGACAGATCGGTCATGCCCGTCTGGCGCTTGACGACATCGGCCAGCGTATTCAAGGCGGCAATCTGGTCGGCCACCACTTTACGCATGGCATCAGCGTTGGTGCGGGTTTCCTCCGGCAAGTCAACGATGGCGCGCTTGAGATCACTGCGCGCACTGTCGATATCCTTGACCACCTGCTGGGCTGTCATGCGCATGTCCTGTGCCGTCTGCTGGAAGTCGCTGGCGGTGGACGAGAGCATTTCATTCATCGAGGCCATGGCGCGCTCATGCTGTTCACGCAGCACGCGTGAGGCCTGGGTAATCTGCCCGCCAGAGCTTGCTTCCATCTTGCGGATTTCCTGCTCGAGATTTCCGACGGCGACGTTGGTCTGGTCGGCGATGATCCGGCTGATGTCCTTGGCGCGGGCCTCGGCTGTCACCAAGGAATCCTCGATGAGTTTCATGTAGCTGGTCATCACCGCGTCAATTTCCTGGGCGCGTTTGGAGGCATCGTCGATCAGGCTGTCGAGGGCAACCTTGCGGCTGAGAAGGACATTCTCCATTTCGCCGTTAAACTTGTCGATGGATTTTTCAACCAGAACCGACACATCCTCAAGGCGGTCGGAAATGCGGCTGCCGGTCATTTCCAGCTTGCCGGTGAGCTGCATTGAGATGCTTTCCAAGCGGTCGTCGATGGATGACGCGGCGGTTGAAAGCTGGTCGGCGAGATAGGTGTTGGCCGTCTCAACATGCTTGGAGAACTTGCGGTGGGCTTCCGAAAGCTGGCTGTTGGTTGCCGAGGTGGCGCTGTCGAATTCCTTGACCGCCTTGTCGATGCGATCGACAAGCAGGCCGGTTTCCTGCTCGAAGCGGCCGCTGATCTGCAGCGTGGTCTGGCCCAGGCCCTCGGAGAAGGCTTCACTGGCCTTGCCGAGATCGGAGAACATCTGGCTGCTGGCCGTATCGAGGATTTCCGCAAACTTGGCGCCGGTGCCGGAAATGCGGCCGGAAACATCGCTGGTGACTTTTTCGAGGATTTCGGTGGCGATGTCGAAGCGCGTGCCGAGTTCGCGGGCGGTTGAGTCAATGCGGGTGAACATGGAGTTGCCGGCGCTGGCCAACTGCTCGGCAACCTCGGTGGAGGTTTTTTCCAGGCGCTGGGACATGATGACGTTTGCGTCCTGCACCTGACGGGCTACGCGAACAGCCGTGTCGGCGAAGGTGTTAGTCACCTCGGTCGATGTCTGATCCAACTGGTCGCTCATCATCTTGGTATTTGCGGTGAACAGGGCGGTCAGCTCGGTTGAAGTCTGGTCAAGCTGCGCGCCGATCCGCTCCTCGGTGGTTTCCAGAAGTGCGTTGAGCTGGGTCGATGACGTGTCGAGTTTTCGGGTGAGATTTTCGGTAACGCTGGTGACCTTGCCGGTGATCGACAGGGACGTATTATCAAGGCGGGCAAAGAGCTGGCCGGCTGTATCATCCATTTTCGAGGTGATCTGGCTGGAGGTTTCGGAGAGGAAGTTGAACATGTCGTCGCGGGCGCCGCCCATCTTCTGGATGAACTCCCCGGATACGCCAATCATTTTGTCGGTCACCAGGCCGCTTGAAACCTCGATGTTCTGGGCCAGGGCGATGCCTGAATCCTGCATCTGCCGGGAGACGATGTCGGAGGTTTCCTTGAGATGGGATGAAATGGTGCCGCTGGTTGTCACCAGCAGGTCATTGATGCTTGACCCGGTTGACTGCAGTTGGCCAACAACGCCGGTGCCTGCGAGCTCAATGCGGGAATAGACGTACGTGGTCGCTTCCTCGATTTTGCCTGCGACGGAAGAAGCGGTTTCCTCAAGCTTGTTTGTGACGTGCTGGCTTTGCGCGTCGATGGCATCGAAGACGCGCAGGGCATTGTTCTCAATGGTCGTGCTAAGAGCGTTGGCGCGGCTGTCGAGATTGCCATAAAGCTTCGAAGCGGTTTCCTCGATGTGGCTGTTGACGTAGTTTGCCTGCAAGTCGAGCCGGTCAAACACGCCGGTCGAGGTTTCGTCCAGTTTCAAATTGATCTGCGTGGCCTTCTGGCCGATTTCACTGAAGAGGCGGTTGGTGGTCTCTTCCACCTTGCCGGCGAGGCCCGAGCCTGCGGCATTCAACTGGGTGAAGAGCTGGTTCGCCGTCCGGTCCAGGCCGGTCAGGAGCTGGTCATTGGTCGTTGACAGGCGGTCCGACAATTTATGGGTTGCATCTTCCACGCCGACGACAATTTGCGCTGCGGCCTGATCGAGATAACCCTTGAGGTCGCCATGGGTGCGGGCCACCTTATCCATGTAATCTTTGGCGACATTCTGCAGCCCCTGATCGACGCGCCCGCGGCTCAGCTCGATCTGCTGGGCGGCGTCGATGCCGGAGCGCTCGATGAGGGAGGCCACTTCGCTTGAGGTTGCCTTCAGGTGATAGGTGATGTTTCCGCTGGAGCTCTGCACGACGTCGGACATCTCGGCGGTGAGGGCCTTGATCTGGTCCATGCTTTGCACGAGCAGATGCGTGACATTGGTTTCCATGCCCTGCACGTTCCGGCCGAAGTTCGTGGTTTCCGCATTGAGATGGCCGGCGGCGGAGGACAGGGTTTGTATCTGGTCCTGCAGATGCTGCGAGAAGGTGCGCAACTCGCCGACCAGCATGCCGGACATGCGCTCCATTTGCGTAGTCTGTCCACCGATTTCATTGCCGGCAACGGTGGCGCGGGCGGACACCTCATCAATGGTGCGGGCGAGTTCAGTGGTGGAATTCTTCAGGCCTTGTTCAAACCTGACCAGGGTGGATTGGGCGCTGTTGACGACGCTATCAAGATTCTGCGTGTTGATTTCAAGACGCGCCAGCAGGGGGGCCGACTCATTGCCCACTACGAGCGATGCCTGATGCAGGGCCGAGCGCTGGTTTTCCAGGCCGGTCACGAGCGTGCGGATGCGATCTTCATTGCCGCCGAAGGCGCGCTCGATCGCGGATATTTCCTTGTGAACTATTTCTTCGAGAACCGTGGCGCGTTGCACGGCATGCTCTACCCCGCCCACGAGAAGATCGACTTCCGAGCGGACCGCCTGGGCGATTGAGGTGAGGCCTTCAGTTGCAATGTCCTGGGGCCGGATCAGGCGCATGGCCGATTGCATTAGCACTTCTGAGACATGGCGCAATTGCTGGGCGCGCGAATAGAAATACGCCATGATTCCCATGATGATGACTGGAAAAACCAGCAGAGCCACGGACGCCACGAGTTGCGGCAGGGCCTGCCCGGCAATCACGGGAGAATAGGCCATGAACCAGACGAATACCCAGGCGAGGATAGCGGGTACAGCAACGTAATATGCCATATTAGATGGCTGGCGATGCAACCTGGCCATCATCATGCTGGTGCCTGGGTCATTTTCGTTGGCAGGGCGGCCGCGTAAAGGGGCTCCCTCCAGGGATGGACTGCGTCTTAACTCTGCCTGACGTTCTGCCGAACGCTTGTCCCTGCGACGCGTTTCCACCGTGTTACTTGCCATACGATTTACCCACATTCTTAACTTAAAGTTCCAGCAGCCTTTCGGACTGCCGGAAAACGCTTGATTTGATGAAAGAACCTGCGTTTCCGATGCAGATCGGCCCCTTCCATCACTCCCGCCAAGACTCTCACCTTAACCTATTGGTAACCATGATAGAACCCGTTCTGCGGCTATCCGCAAGTATAATTAAAGATTTGGTTAAAATTATTGATCGAATTGAAAAGATTCAGAAAACTGCCCATTTACGCTCGCTCCCTATAACTTTCCACGAGTTTGGGGCGGTTTCAGGTGTTCCAAAATAAAGCAGGGACAGACGTCGTGGCGCAAGTGGCAATAAGCAAATCGGGGCGCAACAAGACCTCCGCCGTCATTTTCGACCGGGCCTTTCTTGCCCAATATACCATGGACAGCCCCGACCTCGAGCGTGAGATCATCGGCCTGTTTTTGGCGCAACTACCGGCGATCCTGGATCGGCTGAGGAATGGCGGTTCGAATGCCGATTGGCGCATTGCAACACATACGCTTAAGGGATCGGCGCTTGCCGTAGGGGCTTGCAAGATCGGAGAACTGGCCAGAAAGCTGGAGCCGGTCAACAGCCCGGAACAGGATGCCAAACGCAAGAAACTCTTGTCCGGACTGGCACGCGCCGTGGATGAGTTTGATGAAATGGCGCGACAACTCTACCCCTAGTTCAAACGCTGGCCTGCTTGCCTTTCAATTCTTTATATCCTATGTAGCGTTCGGTAAAACGAACACGAATTTATGGGCGCGACATGGCGAAAATCACCTTTATTCAGCACAATGGCACGGAACAGACCGTTGACGGAATTCCGGGCATGACTGTGATGGAGGCGGCGATCAAGAACATGGTGCCCGGTATTGACGCGGATTGCGGCGGGGCCTGCGCCTGCGCCACCTGCCATGTCTATGTGGAGGCCGAATGGCTGGACAAGGTGGGCAAGCGCGCCGCCATGGAAGAGGACATGCTGGACTTTGCCTTCGACGTGAAGGATTCCAGCCGGCTTTCCTGCCAGATTAAGATCAGCGACGCGATCGACGGCCTGCGTGTGCGTGTTCCCGAAAAGCAATTCTGAGCCCACTGGAGTTTGAGATGTCCGAAGCAATTTCCACCGATGCCGTGATCATTGGCGCGGGCCCTTGCGGTTTGTTTGCGATTTTTGAACTGGGCCTGCTGGATATCAAGTGCCATGTCGTCGATATTCTGGACCGTGCTGGCGGGCAATGCGCCGAGCTTTATCCGGAAAAGCCGATCTACGACATTCCAGCCCTGCCGATTGTCACGGGAGCCGAACTCACGCAGCGCCTGCTGGACCAGGCGAAGCCGTTCCATCCGCAGTTTCATTTCAACCAGATGGTCACCGAACTGGTCAGGCATGGCGACAATGATTTTGAATTGCGGACCGACGGCGGCCTTGTCTTCCGCAGCAAGATCGTGGTGATCGCCGCGGGCGGCGGTTCATTCCAGCCGAAGAAGCCGCCGATTCCGGGCATTGATGGCTATGAGGGCACCTCGGTGTTTTATTCCGTCAAGAAGATGGAGACCTTCCGTGGCAAGGACATTCTCATTGTCGGCGGCGGTGATTCAGCCTTGGACTGGACCAACAACCTGGCGCCCATCGCCAAGAGCATGACGCTGCTGCACCGACGCGACGAATTCCGCGCGGCGCCTGACAGTGTGAAAAAAATGCGCGAACTGGTGGCTGCCGGCAAGTTGCAGTTGAAGTTGGGTCAGGTGACGGGCCTGACAGGGGCTGGTGGCATTTTGTCCTCGGTTCAGGTCAAGGGCAATGATGCTGCGGCGTTCGAGATTCAGGCGAATACGCTGTTGCCCTTCTTTGGCCTCACCATGAAGCTTGGCCCGGTGGCCAATTGGGGCCTCAATCTCGAAGAGAACCTTATTCCGGTGGATACGGAAAAATTCGAGTCTTCGACCCCCGGCATTTTCGCGATTGGCGACATCAACCACTATCCCGGCAAACTAAAACTCATTCTCTCGGGTTTCCATGAAGCGGCGCTGCTGGCACAACAGGCTTTCCGCTATATCAATCCGGGCCAGAGGTTGTTGTTTCAGTACACGACATCGAGCACGAACCTGCAGAAGAAGCTCGGCGTCGCATAGCTCAGGGCAAAGCCTTGTCGCGGCGCAATCGCTTGCGTTCCAGATCCAATTCCTTCTTGCGGTTGGGGCGGCCGAGCAGTTTCCGGAATGTGTCGCGGCGTTCGTGAACCGAGGCGATGACCAGCCCCATGGCAATGCCGGCTTCCACCAGCAGGGACTCGCCGAGCTGCAGACTTGATTCGATGGTTTCGGGCACGGCTTCAGTCACTCCTGCCGTGTAAAGCCGCATGGCATGGCGCTCGTCCCTGGCGCGGGCAATAATTTTGAGATCGGCACTTTCGGCGCGTGCGGCTCTGGCCACATCATCGACGCGCGTCGGATTGTCCATGGTGATGGCAATGGCCTTGGCATCGGCCAATCCGCATTTTTTAAGGAATTCGACGTTGGCGGCATCGCCATAATAAACCGGAAATCCCGCCCGGCGCTCACGGGTCACTAGGGCAGCATCCGCGTCCACGGCGATATAGGGAATTTTATGTTCGTCGAGCATGGAGCCGATGAGATGGCCAACGCGTCCGAAGCCCGCAACGATGATGCGGGGTTGGTTATCTTCCGGCGGCGCCTCCAGCGTTTCCGACGGGTTTGCCTGGAGCCGTTTTGACCTTTTGACGAGTTGCTTGCCCAGAATTGCCAGAAACGGGATGGCTGCCATAGTGAGGGAAACTATCAACAACAGCTTGCTGAACATGGCTTTGTCGAGAATTCCAGCGGCGGCGGCCGAACTCAAGATGACAAAGGCGAATTCGCCACAGGGGCCGAGCAGCAAGGCAGTTTCCAGCGCCGCGGCGTGGTTGACCTTCATAGTGCGGGCAAAGAGATAGGTCGTCGCTGTTTTCGAAACGATCAGGACAACTGCGATGGCAATGATCTGAATCGGTGACTTAATGACGCCATCAAGGTCAATTCCGAGGCCTACGAGGAGGAAGAAAGCGCCCAGCAGGAGACCCTTGAAGGGCTCCAAGACGGCTTCAATCGCCCGGCGGTATTCGGTTTCAGCCAGTGTGAGGCCGGCGATAAAGGCGCCAAGCGCCATGGAGAGGCCGGCATAATTTGCAAGCACGCCGGTACCGACGGCAATAAGAAGGACAGCCGCCATGAAAAGATCCGAACTGTTTATGCCCGCCACCAGCCGCAGCAAGGGCCGCAGCGCGAAGCGGCCGACACCGACGATCAGGGCAATCGCCAGCAGGGTTTGAGCAAAGGCTATCGCAATCCCCTGCAGAACAGGGCCGGAGGTTTCATGGCCCAAGATACCAACCATCAACAGAATGGGGATTACGGCCAGGTCCTGAAAAAGCAGGATGGCAAAACTGGTGCGGCCGGATTGGGAGCCGAGGCGCTTTTCATTTGAATAGAGCTGAATGACGATCGCGGTGGATGACAGAGAAAGAGCCGCGCCGATGACGAGCGATTGCGCGGAGGTGAAGTCCAATGCATACGCCGCAAGCGAGACAAGCGCCGTGGTAAACACCACCTGCAGGCTGCCGAGGCCGAACACAAGGCGCTTCATGGTGACCAAGCGTTCGAAGGAGAGTTCGAGGCCGATCAGGAAAAGCAGGAACACGACGCCCAATTCGCCAAGCGAGGAAACCGCCTCCTCATCCGTTATGACAAGGGCCTTGAGAAATGGAAATTCGGAGGTAAGAGAGCCCAGCACATCGCGGCTGAGAAGAAACCCGACCAGCAGAAATCCTAATATGGAGCTGATGCCCAGGCGCACAAACAGGGGTATGACCAATCCGGCCGCGCCGAGTATGATCAGGAATTCCCGGTATTGCCCTATGCCTGCTGTTTCCATGGACCCCATGCACCGCTTTCGCCATAGTGTTGCAAGAGATCAGATTTGCAAAGCAAAAAGTCACAAATGCGGAGGGGAAGACCTTCATGGCTGAAATGAAGCGTGGACGGGACTGGGGACTGCCGTTTGCTGGAGTGCCTGGGCCGTTCAATGCAATCACTGACGTGGCCGGTGTTGAAGTCGGCACGACGACACTTATCAGCGGTGGCGGGCCGCTGGTGCAGGGCAAGGGGCCAGTGCGTACGGGCGTTACGGCGATTTTACCGCGCGGCCGCGCCAAGGCCCAAATCCCCTGTGCTGCTGGGTATTATTCGCTCAATGGCAATGGCGAGATGACGGGCGTTGTGTGGATCGAAGAATCCGGCGAGTTACAGACTCCCATTACGATTACCAATACGAATTCCTGCGGCGTGACGCGTGATGCGACGCTGCGCTGGATGGTGACCAATGAGATCGGCACAGGACAGGATTGGGGATTGCCGGTCGCGGCGGAGACCTATGACGGCGACCTGAATGATATCAATGGTTTTCATGTGACCGCCGAACACGCCACCGCGGCGCTGGATTCGGCACGCGGCGGGGCCGTTGAAATGGGCAGTGTCGGCGGCGGCACGGGAATGATCTGCTATGATTTCAAGGCGGGGAATGGCTCGTCGTCGCGGGCGATCAGTATTGGCGGACAGGATTATATGGTTGGTGTTTTTGTTCAAGCCAATTTCGGGGGGCGGGAACAGATGATGGTTCTGGGTGTTCCGGTTGGCCCGCACATTAAGGCCGACAAGTTGCGCTACAAGGACCAGGGTTCTGTGATTGCCATCGTGGCGACAGATGCGCCGTTGCAGCCTCATCAATTGAAGCGCCTGGCGCGGCGGGTTCCCATGGGACTGGCGCGCACCGGCACCTTCGGCACCAACAGTTCCGGCGACATTTTCCTGGCCTTCTCTACGGCGAATGAAGAGGCTTACGAAAGCGGCGGGGCAAAGCTCCGCAACGCCGCCTTCCTGCGCAATGATGCCCTCGATGCGATTTTCAATGCGGTTGTTGAAGCTACCGAAGAGTCGGTCATTGATTCGATGGTGTGCAACCAGACCATGGTGGGCCGGGATGGAAACACCTCCCATGCCCTGCCGCTCGACCAGATGATGGCGCTTATGAAGAAATATGGCCGCGTTTAGGATGCGCCAATTCTTGAATTTGTTTGGTGGGGAACAGTCCGGCCACCTGTGCAGGCGGCCGGAGTTGATGGTCTACTGAGCGTCTTGCCCGTCCTGGTCATCGTCACCGCCCATTCTCTCATGGTGCTTCTTGCCCCATTGGCGGTGTGGTGAAAGCTCGTCACCGGAAACTGCCTTGTCATTGTCGCGGTCCATTTCGGCCACGAATTTGGAAAGGGGGAGCTTGTATTCTTCCAGGGTGACCTGACCGTTACCATCACGGTCAAATTGCTGGAACTCGCGCACCATTTGCTGGTTGCGGGCCTTCAGCCAGAGATTCTGGAATTCGCTGAGCGCCAAGGCGCCGGACTTGTCGGCATCGAATTCGCCGAGCCAACTGGTGCGGTTGGCGTCGATTTCCTCTTGGGAAATCTTGCCATCCTTGTTTGTGTCATAGCGCTCGGACATCTGCTCAAAGCCCATGCCGCCATGGCCACGGAAGCCATGCTTCCAGCCCTTCTGGGCGAAGGCCGCGCCGCCGATCAAAGCGAGGCCGGCAACTGCAACAAGAATAATTTTCGTGGATTTCTGCATGGGTTTCTCCTTAAATTTCCATCTGCATGGACCTAGGACGGCATTCGGCCAGCCATTCCGGCGCTGTATGGCTTAAAATATTGTTAATGTTAGGGCGTCTTCGGCTCGCTGGAGTCACCCAGTGTGACCAGTTCGCGCAAAAGACTGCCCAGGGTTTCCTTGGTTGATTCCGACTGGGGAACCGGGCGGCAGACGTCGCGCGCGGCGAGGCCGATGCGGGAGGTGAGAATGCCATTTACAGCGCCCTCGCCAAAGCGGGCGGACAGCCTTCCGAGCAGACCCCGGCCAACGACATGCTGAATGAGATTATCCGAGAGTGCCAGTCCGCCTGTCACCGCAAGATGGGACACAACCATGCGGGCCAGTTTTAGGGTTGAAAGGGTAGATGGCCTGCCGCCGTAAAGTTCGGCAAGTTCGCGCAGCATGCGGAGATTCTGGGCCGCTACAAAGACCAGGTCGAGGGCCGCTGCCGGCGTCACCGTGGTGAGCAGGGTTACGCGCCTCGCCCGTTGGGCAATGATGCGATGGGATTCTTCGTCAAGCGGGCTGATGACGAGGCGGTCAAGAAGCCTGATGCGATCACGGGGGTCCATGATATCGTCTTTGTGGTCGCGAAACATTTTCATGCTCCAGGCCGTGTCGGGCCGGCTGCCATAGATGCCTTCAAGTGAAGCGATGGTTTCGGTCGCGGCGGCGACCTCATCAAGGTTAATGGCGCGGGCCGACAGTTCCTGGATGTGCTCAATACGCCTGAGGCGCGAAAGCCCCCAGATTTCCCGGATTATGATGGCAATGGCGGCGAGGCCCGCTAGGCCCGCAACTCCGAAGGCCACCCAGCCCAGCGTTACTGAGCGGGCAAAGAAATTTTCTATGAGCGTGATTATGGTGAGGCCAGCCCACAGGCTCAGGAGCGTGGCGAGGGCTGAAACAAGCAGGAAGCCCCAGCGAAATCCTCTGGAGGTTCGGCGGGGAACCTGCGGTAGCGAGACGAGTTCGCCAAGGGGCTCCTGCGTTTCGAATTCGATTTTGTGGCGGGACTTTGGTTTTTCCTCGTCATCCAGGACGAAGGCTGCGGGCTTGCGATGGTTTCCGGTCATACGAAACGGTCCCCCAGAAGAAACTCAAGGCTGCGGTCCAGGCGGATGTGAGGGAAGGCACCATCCTTCAAGGCCGGTGGCCGAAAGCGCACGAACTTCAGCTTGCCCTGCAAGGTGCCGTCTAGGGCGTCAAGGGAATTGGCCGGCAGATCACCGGGGAAAATTGCGACTTCGCTTTCGCCGTCAAAAGTGGTGCCGCCAATCTTCTCGCCCTTTTGCGGGATGCCGGCGATGCAGGGAAGCTCTTCGTTTTTCTGCTTCACTTTTGCCTCGCGCGTAGCGCGAATGGCGGCAAGAGCGGCAACGTCGATGGTGGCGCCAGAAAATTCGGCCTTGGCGCTGGCATCCTCGATGATCAGCCGCAAGATATTTTCAAGACGGTCATGGCTCGTCTGGTGCAGGAGATCGGCCTTGGTGGCGGCGAAAAGAATGCGGTCAATGCGGCGGCCCAGGATATTGGAGAATATTGAATTGGCGCCAAGACGGAAACAGGCCAGTACCTGGGTCAAGGCGTTCTTCAAGTCCTGCACGGCGGCCGGGCCGGCGTTGAGGGCCGAGAGGGTATCGACCAAAACAATCTGGCGGTCCAGCCTGGCAAAGTGGCTGAAGAAAAACGGCCGCACGATTTTCGACACATAGGAGTCATAGCGGCGCTCCATGAGATCACCGAGGGAGCCTTTCGGGAAGTCATCGTAGGTCTTGGCGGTAAGAGGCGCGAAGGTGAGAAGAGGGGAACCGGCAAAATCGCCCGGCATGAGAAATCGTCCCGGCAACAGACTGGACAAGGCTACATCATCCTCACGGCATTTGGCGAGGTAGGTGGTAAAATGTTCGGCCGCTTTCACGGCATTGAGTTCGATGGCAGCGCTTCCGGCGACTAAAGTTGCGAGGTGGGCATGCCAGGCCTTGGCCAAACCAGCGCGGGGCTCAATGCGGCTGGCAGCAATGGTAGCCTCGGACCATTGCCGATAGGACAGGTTCATCAGCGGCAGATCGAGCAGCCATTCGCCGGGATAATCGACGATATCGATGTGGAGTTTTCCGCTGCCGAAATTCCGCGCGATGATTCCATGTGGTTCATATTCCAGGGTTAGGCGGAGCTGGCTGATGCGGCGTGTGCCTTCGGGCCAGGACCGGTCATCGGCGGTGAGGCGCGCGAGATGGCCTTCATAGGCAAAGCGGGGCAGGTCATCGTCTGGCTGGGGTTCGAGGTAGGCTCTTGTGATGCGGCCTTGGGCAAAGGCTTCGAACACGGGCAGGCGGCTTCCCTTGGTCAGCGCATGAACCAGGGCGGTAATGAAAACAGTCTTGCCCGATCTCGAAAGGCCAGTGACGCCCAGGCGCAACGTGGGACTGACCAGTCCAGTTGCCAAATCTGCCAGCCCGCCGGCGGCTATCCGGGTTGCATCTATGACGTTCTGGAATCTCACTCTTTGTTGCCCTCCGGGCATCCATAATTGGTGCGCGATGCGAGGAATAACAAGAAAAACTTATGGTTTACCAATGTCTTCCAGCCTGAACGGCGTGGATTGGTAGACTTCGTTAATCCAGTTGCCGAAGAGCAGGTGGGCGTGGCTGCGCCAGCGGTTTTCAGGGGTGGCGGAGGGGTTTCCGCCCGGGAAATAGTTGGCGGGCGGATTGATGGCTTTGCCGGCTTCCACATCCCGACGGTACTCGTCACCCAAGGAACTCGTATCGTATTCAATATGATTGAACATATAGAGCTGGCGATGGGGATTGTCGGCCACGAAGCAAAGGCCTGCCTCTTCCGACTCCATGAGAACTTCAAGGCCCTTGTCCTTGGGAAGTTCGGATTTCAGGTTTTCCGTCCAGCGCGACACAGGCATGGAAAAATCATCGGAGAAGCCGCGGAGATAGGGTGAGGCGGGGCTCAGGTTCTTGTGGCGGTAAATCCCGAAGGCCTTCTGGGGCAATGTATGTTTGGGCACGTGATGGAAATGATAGAGTGCCGCCTGGGCGCCCCAGCATATGTTGAAGGTCGACTGAACATGGGTTTGCGTCCAATCATAAATTCTCTGCAACTCATCCCAATAGGTCACGTCCTCGAATTCGAGCAGTTCGATGGGCGCGCCCGTGATTATCAGGCCGTCGAACTTTTCATTCCGCACCTTCTCCCAGTCACGGTAAAACGTGATCATGTGATCGTTGGGGGTGTTCTTGGATTTGTGATTGGTGATCTTGATCAGGTTCAACTCGACCTGCAGCGGGGTTGCGCCGATGAGGCGCGCAAACTGCGTCTCAGTCTTGATCTTGTTTGGCATCAGGTTGAGAAGCCCGATGCGCAGGGCGCGGATGTCCTGGCGGTGGGCGGTGTCCTCGGTCATCAGCATGACACCCTCGTTCTCAAGGGTGATGCGGGCCGGAAGGTCATTGGGAATTTTTATGGGCATGGGATTAATGCCTGTCGATCACGGCGCCGAGCAAATTCAGAAAGTCCGTTTCCGACTTTATTTTAGGCACGTCTTCCATGGGA
The DNA here is from genome assembly GCA_038251095.1 of Hyphomicrobiales bacterium. GTDB lineage: Bacteria > Pseudomonadota > Alphaproteobacteria > Rhizobiales > Aestuariivirgaceae > Aestuariivirga. Next base: position 13,200 of record JBBSBQ010000006.1, on the reverse strand, counting down.
ATTTGATAGCCATAGTTTTTCGCTATCTTTTGATAGATGGGAATGCGGTGGTGCAGCAACTGCTCAAAGCCCCAGACAGCGAAATCATCGGGCACCACATCATCGTCATTGCGGATTTTTTTGAGGTTTTTGTATTCTGCCCAGATCTTTTCGAGGAACGCCGGCTGGTAATACATGGGTTTCGGGTATTTGCGGAAGCGTTCCACCAGGGTCTTGGTGTGCTGTGGATTTCCCTCAATGTAAAGAAGCAGGGCGCTTTCACTTAAGGATTTCAGCACTGCATCATCAGGATCATCGGGATCGACGACCTCGCACAGGCTGCCGCCTGAATCGCAGATAAAATGCCGATAACCATAAATCCGGTGGGCGCGCTCAATAAAACCCGGCACATCGAGAAGAGAGCGGATTTCCGCGCTCCGGTGCTGGCTTTGGCGGCGCTTATACTCGGCAAAGGAAATGCCGCCCAGCGCCGGGTTTCCTGGCTTTCCCAGATAAGTGGAAAGGGGGCTCAGATTATCAAAGGTGATGTTCGAGCGGATGTAGATTGAATCGGATTTCAGAAGCTCGGCCAGGAAGGGAACCTTCATGGCCTCGCGCTTGAAATTGTCGACAATGGGCTCGTCCATGTAGCGCGTGCCGATGCGGTAATCGACGGAATACTGAAACCAGCCGCTTTTCTGCAGCATCACGGCAAGCGTGGTCTTGCCAACGCCCGACATGCCCATGATGGTTATGGCGTGGGCGGGCTGGATCCTGAATTCCTGGGCCGATTTAAAGCGCATTGGGGTTGATTAGCCGAAGCCGGGGGTGGTGGGCAACCACGTTGATTTAGAAGTCTTTTGAGAGGCGGAAATCCACGGAGTGGGAGTCGAATTCATAGAGCGAGATGTTGCTGTCGTTGTTGACATAGGTGTATTCGAGGGAAGGTGCATAGCCCCAGAAGTTGAGGTCCCGCTTGGTGAGCGCCACGGTACCGGTCAGGCGCGTATCCTTGCGTGTTACGCCGGCGATGGGGTGCATGGCGTCGAACTCGGAGAAACGCACTTCACCGTTGACATCCAAGGTGACGCCCTTGGGCAACTCCTTGTAAATGCCCGCACTGCCGGAATAGGTTTCGTAGGAAGTGAAGTCGAGTTCTGTCTTGATGCGGTCGTAACCCGCACCCATGGAAGCGGTCAGACTTGAATCGAAGGCATGATTCCAAGAGCCATCGATCAAGAGGGCCGTGCCATCGCTGGTCGATGTGTCGGGATAGGCGCGCCACTCATAGATGGAACTCAGGTTGATGCGGTCCTGCGGTGAAAGTGCTTTCTGCAGGCTGACGCGGGGACCGTAACTGTAATAGCTCAGCCCGATCTCGTCGTTCTTTAAGTTTTCGCTGGTGACAACCCCAGCGCCCAGGAAGCCACCAGTCAGGAGATAGCGGAGTTCCGCCGATTGGCTTGCATTGTACATATTGAAATTGCTGTCGGTGTAGAGGCTCGCATTGACGCCGCCACCCAACACAACGGAGAAATCATTACCGACACGGTGCGCATAGCCGGCGCTAAAGCCGGTGGAAAGCCCGATCCCGCTCTTCTCGCGGGACTCGTCATCAATATCCATTTCCACGCCCCACAATGGCGCATAGATTTTTTTGTTGGAGCTACCATTGTTTACATTGGTGCTGGGCGCGACCGAAACATAGGCGTTAAACTTGAATGGGCGGCGTGCGTCGATGGTATCAATGAAGGAGCGAATGCCCTGAGCCTCATATTCGTTCGGAGCCTCGGCCATGAGGAGATTGAGGTGGTGCTTGGCGCTTTCGTCTTCGTCGAGTTGAAAAAGCGTTTGGGCGAGTTCAGCGCGGACCAGCGTCAGGCTCGGGTCATCGGCCAGCGCAGCGCGGTAGTTCTTGGCGGCGCCAGTCAGGTTGCCGCGCGCCGAGAGGATCAGCCCCTCGATAAAGAGCTGCCGGTTTTTTGCGAGTTCACCGTTCAGGGGATAGCGTTTGAGCAACGCCTCGGCCAAATCCTGCTGGCCGGATTTCGCCAGATTGATGAGCAGCTTTACCCTGGTAGATTCTGCCGACGCTTCATATTCAGAAATTTGCTTCGGAGACGGTTCAACGGTTGCTTTTGGAAATGCAGCGGTGGACATTATCATCAAACAAGAAAGCGCACAGAGAGTTGTGCGCATGCTTGCCTGCATTCCCATAGTTTTTTCGCTGCGCATTTCTTCCTTTTTTAGTTGCCGTGGAATGCGCCATTTACGGTGAGGAAACCGCGGCGATCATCGTTGATGCCGGCGCTCCCGCCGATTGGGTCGGGATCAACGCCATAGACATTGAAGATACCCGTGGTCTCTGTGGCGCCCGTGCCGAAGAAACCACCATACATCGGGTTGTCGCCGCTCACGAAACCTTCGCCGGGCACTGTAGTGCTGAGTTTCGAAGTGCCAGCATAAGTGTTGCCGGTGATGGTACCCGCCAAATCGACTTTCACGTTGTAGATGCTAAAATCAGGTTCTGCCGTCGTACCGGCCGTTCCGACATTCCATGTATACCAGCCGTTTACGCCTACCTGGAAACTCTCCCAGGTTTCTGGTGTAAGCGTACCGGTGACGGTTGCAGCATTGAAATCAGCGCTCAGGGTGGATGCCCCTTGAACGCGCCAAAGGGCGTTCGGGTCTATGTCGGAGGCGCTGGGTTTCAACCAGTTCGAAGACTTTGCTGTTCCAACAAAACGGCCGTTATATGTGGCGGAGCCGCCGCCTGGCATATCGGCGAGTGCAGTCTTGTTGCCGCCGAATGACCATGCCTGCTGGATCGCTTCTCCGCCGCCGGAGGCATTGCGATATTGCGTGGCGTAGCTCTCGTTCCACGCCCAGACTTGCAGTTCTTCATCACGCGTCGAACTCAAAGCGCGGTATTCGCGGTAACCACAATTTGGCGCACAATTGGTTCCGCCGTTATTGTTTCCCGTTGGATCAGGTTTATTTGTTCCGGGGAGATATTCCGTCATCTGAATCGGAGTTGGCCAAGATCCATTGGTGCCAGTGTTGGTGTCGACCTGAATTGTCAAAGCGGTTGGCTTTGTTCCGCTAAGAATTTGGGCGGTAGTTGTCGTAGGCGATGTTCCTGCCGTAAGCGAAGACAGCGAAGTTCCACTATTTGGCTTCTGGTAGACGGATTTTTCCAAAGCAATCGTAACGTCTGCAGTGGCAGGGCTCAGGTTAGTTGTATTCCCGCCACCCGAACTTCCTCCCCCTCCGGAACCACCACTGCTACCGTCGCTGCCGCTCCCGCCACTATCACCATCTGTGGGGTCCGGGCAGGCCAGGCCACAGAGATCCAGCGACGCATTGCTTGCCGAGGATCCCGTGGTGGGTGTTCCTTCACAGGCTGCCAAAGCGAATGCCGCTAAAACCAAAGCTGATATTGAGCCAGTACGCATGATATTTCCCACAACCCAAATTATTCATCGATAAAATTGCACGGGTTCCGCTAATTTTAGGTTAAGCATGATCGAATCTTGAGAGCTCAAAATGAAACAGGCCGTTAACACTTTGCCAACCTGGTATGAGGCCACGACAGAGCGCGGCAGCCCTCGCGCAGCTTTGCGTGGGGCGGTGACAGCCGATGTCTGCGTGATCGGCGGCGGGCTTGCGGGGCTCACCACGGCGCTTGAACTTTCGCGCCGTGGGAAGAAAGTGGTTTTGCTGGAAGCCAAGCAGCTGGCGTGGGGTGCTTCGGGGCGCAACGGCGGGTTTGTGTCCAATGGTTTTTCCGAGGGCATTGAAAATATCCAGAAGCGGGTGGGGCTTGAGGCGGCGCGGGCGCTGTATTCGCTCTCACGGCATGGTAGCGAATATGTGCGCCGGGAAATTGAAGCCGGTGACCCGGCCGTCAAGATGGGCGAGGCCTGGATTGTTGCGCTTCGCCATCGCGATCATGGAAGCCTCAAATCCTACCGGGATAAGTTGGCGCGCGACTATGACGAGGATTTCCAGTTTCTCTCAATTGAGCAGACCCGGGAAAAACTGAATTCGGTCCGTTACTTTGAAAGCATTTCTAATCCCCGGGCGCTTCATTTCCATCCCTTGAAATACGCCCTGATGCTTGCCCGCGCAGCGGCGGAAGCCGGTGCCAGCCTGCATGAAAACTCGCGGGCCCAATTGGTGCAAAAGAATGGCAGTGAATGGCGGGTGCGGTGTGCCGATGGCGAAGTTGCCGCCCAGCATGTGGTGCATTGCGTCTCGTCGCTGGACCGTACCATTCACAAGGCCAGCGGTCGGGCGGTTCTGCCGGTGGCCACCTATGTGGCGGTGACCGAGCCCTTGATCCAGGACGGCGTGCGAACCAGCGCTGCGGTGGCTGATACGCGCCGGGCCGGCAATTATTACCGGCTCATTGACGGGGCAAGGCTGCTGTGGGGCGGGCGCATTACCACGCAGATGTCCGAGCCCGCGCGCCTTGCCGAGGAAATGAAAATCGACATGCTTGCGACTTATCCGCAATTGGGAAATCCACGCATCGATTATTCCTGGGCGGGACTCATGGGCTATGCCCTGCACAAGATGCCGCTCATCGGGCGGGACACGGAGGGGCAGTGGTTTGCCACCGCCTTCGGCGGCCATGGCATGAATACTACTGCCATGGCCGGGCAATTGCTGGCCCGCGCCATTGCCGATGGCGACGATGAATACCGCCGGTTTGCGCCTTTTGCGCCGCTTTGGGCGGGCGGCCAGCTCGGGCGCGCAGGGGTGCAGGCGTCCTACTGGTGGATGCAGCTCCGCGACCGGATTGACGAGGCGCGAGCCAGTTAAACCGGCATTGTTTTTGCAAGGTTTTGAACCTGAATTGACAGCTATTGTCGAAGCAGGACAAGGCCGCTATAAGCCCGCGCCACGGACACCGGAGAGACGCTTGATGAATGTACTTGTCGATATCAACTACAAACTCAGTGACGACGAGCCCTTCATGAATGAGCGGCAGGCGGCGTATTTCCGGCAAAAGCTGAATACGTGGAAGGAAGACATCCTGCGTGAAAGCCGGGAAACCATCACCCATCTGCAGGACGAGAATCATGTTCTGCCGGATTTAGCGGACCGGGCTTCCTCGGAAACCGACCGCTCGCTTGAGCTTCGGGCGCGTGACCGGCAGCGCAAGCTGATTTCCAAGATTGATGCTGCCCTGCAGCGCATCGACAATGGCACCTATGGCTATTGCGAAGAAACGGGCGATCCCATCAGCCTGAAGCGCCTTGATGCGCGGCCCATTGCGACGCTCTCTATCGAGGCCCAGGAGCGCCACGAACGGCGTGAGCGGGTCTACCGCGACGACTGACTGGGGTCATTTCCCAACCTTCGCTGGGCGATTTCGCGGTAGAGTGATTCGGGGCTGGTGCCGATTTCCTGCGCCACGGTTTTCCATGTGCCTTTCGGCGGGAATTCGCCCTTCGCGACGATCCAAGCACTAAGGCGCTCAGCAACGGTTTTGAACGCCAGAATCTCGGCCCGCAGGCGGGCGCTGCGCACTTCATCGGCAAGATGGCTGGCCCAGGCTGCGGCAAACGCCGGGTCATTTTCAAATAATTTTCGCATCGCGAGTCTGGAAATCTGACGCACCGAAACTCGCGTTATTGCTGTTGCATCGCAATGATAACGGGCGGTGAAGAGCGAGGCTTCGGCAAGGAATGATCCCGGTAAGGCCCGCTGCAGCACGATCACGCCGCCATCGCGTTGCCGCCTGAGGAGCCATGCTTCACCAGCCTCAATCAGGAACATCGATACAACGGTGTCGCCCTGATGGAAGAGATATTGGCCCCTCCTGAAAACCTGCTGTGCGTGTGGCAGCGTCCGAATTTGGCTCAACATGATCTCTATCATGTGGGGGTTTCCCCCATGGTGGCAAGATGAAAGATTAAGTTCTTTGAGCCGGAAGGAGTTTGCATCTTGAAAGCTGTTTCGCTTGCCCTTGTTTTCGCCTTGCTCACGCTTGGTGCGGCGCTTGCCGCCGAGAAAGCCCATGACCATGGGGCCATGATGATGGGGAGTGGCTTGCCGGGGGAAACCGGCCAGGCGGCCTTCGCCGCTATTCAAGAAATTGTTGCCATCCTGGACGCTGACCCTGACACCGATTGGGCGAAAGTTCACATTGAGGCTCTTCGCCAGCACCTGATCGACATGAACAATGTGACCCTCGGCGCAGCGGTAGAAGCCGCCGAGGTGGAGGGGGGTATTCGGTTTTCAGTATCCGGTGAGGGACCAGTTCGTGAGTCGATCCGTCGCATGATCATGGCTCATGCGGCCACCATGACTGGTGTTGATGGCTGGAAATTTGTGGCTGAAAGTTCTGATACAGGTGCAACCCTGATTGTTTCTCCGCCCGATCAGGCGTCTATGGTTAAACTCCGCGCGCTTGGCTTTATAGGCGTGATGGCGCGCGGCATGCACCACCAGCAGCATCACTGGATGCTGGCAACCGGCATTAATCCACATCAATAGCCGCTCCATGAGATACCGGCGACTAAAGGAAGAGGTCGACCTTTTCAAAGGTTCTGACGTCGATCAGGCCCATATCGGAAATGCGCAGTTCGGGGATGACGACAAGGGCCAGCAGGGAATGCTGCATGAAGGCGTTGTTCAGGTCGCAGCCGCAGGCTTTCATGGCGGCCACCATCTTCTCAGCTTTTGCCGCAACGATTTCAGCCGGTTCATCGGACATGAGGCCCGCGATCACCAGTTCGACGCGCGCCAGTTCCTTGCCGTTGCTCACGACCACCACGCCGCCACCGATTTCGCTCAGGGTATTTGCCGCCTGGGCCATGTCCTGGTGGTTGGTGCCGACAACAATGATGTGGTGGCTGTCATGGGCCACAGTTGAGGCCACGGCACAATCGACGGTGTAGCCAAAGCCGGAGACGAAGGCGTTGACCACGGTTCCAAGCCCGCGATGGCGCTCGACGACGGCGATCTGGCAGACATCGCTGCCACGATCCATTTCAACTAGGCCGGATTTTACATTGAGCGGGCGCTGCAGCGCCTTGGTCGGGGCTTGGTTTTCAATCACGCCGATGACGCGGGCTTCGACGTTGTTGGCGCCTTTCGGCGCGGCGATCTCAAAATCCTTTGCGCTTAGCTTGCGGCCGACGTGCACGGTGTTTTTGGCGGCTTTGGGATAGGCAAATTTCGGAAGTTCTACCACGAGCTTGCCGTTCTCGGCCATTACCTGGCCATGGGCGATAACGAGTTCAATCGGCAGTGCTGTGAGATCAGACGACAGGATGAGATCGGCGCGGCGCCCCGGCGTGATGGAACCAAGCTCGCGTTCAAGACCGAAATGTTGGGCGGTATTCAGCGTTGCCATTTGAATGGCGGTGACGGGATTTAAGCCCTCGGCAATGGCGTGGCGCACCACGCGGTTCATGTGGCCTTCGTAAATCAGCGTTCCGGTATGGCTGTCATCTGTACACAGAATGATATTGTGGGAGTCAATGCCGCGCTCGGTCACGGCCTTGATCTGGGCTGCCACATCATACCAGGCCGAGCCCAGGCGCAGCATGGCGCGCATGCCCTGGCGTACCCGGGCCATGCAATCATCGATGTTAGTGCCCTCATGGTCATCGGCGGGGCCACCGGCCGCGTAGGCATGGAAGGGATGGCCGAGATCGGGCGAGGCATAGTGGCCGCCCACGGTCTTTCCGGCTTTCTGGGTTGCGGCAATTTCGGCCAGCATTTTGGGATCGCCATTGATGACGCCGGGGAAGTTCATCATCTCGCCGAGCCCGATGATGTTGGGCCAGGTCATGGCGTCCGCCACGTCTTCGGGCGTGATGGTGGCGCCGGCATTTTCCAGGCCGGGGGCGCTGGGCACGCAGCTCGGCATCTGCACGAAGACATTGATGGGAAGGCCTGCGGCCTCGTCGTGCATCAGCCTTACTCCGGCCACGCCTAGCACATTGGCGATCTCGTGGGGGTCAATAAACATGGAGGTGGTGCCGTGGGGAATGACGGCACGGGCAAATTCGATGACTGTCACCATGCCGCTTTCGACATGCATGTGGCCATCGCAGAGCCCGGGCACGAGGTAGCGTCCGGCGGCATCAATGACCTTGGTATTCCTGCCGATCATCGGCTTGGCATTGGGGCCTACATAGGCGAAGCGCTGGGCTGCGATGGCGACATCGGTGCCGGGGATAATTTCGCCGGAATGGACATTCACCCAGCGGCCATTGGTGATCACCAAATCAGCGGGGGCGCGGCCAGCGGCGATGTTGATCAGTGTGAGGGCAACATCCGGCCAGGGCTTCATGAGCGCATCACTGCAATGGCAGCCTCAAGCAGGGTCGGGGTGCCTGCACAAATGATATTGCCGCCTTCGGCGGGCACACTACCATCCCAACTGCCCACCACCCCGCCAGCCCCTTCGATGATGGGGATAAGGGCGCCGATGTCATAGGCCTCCAGGCCCGCATCAAGGGCGATATCCAGGTGGCCAGCTGCCAGCACAGAAAAGAAGTAGGCGTCGCCGCCATAGCGGACAAGTTTGACGGCCTTCTGCAGGTTCTGGAAAGCCCGCAGGTCTTTGGCGCTGCGGTAGAGTTCTGGGGTTGTAGTGCCAACGGCGGCTTCGGCTAGGCCCACGCCGGTTCGGGTACGGATGGGTTCAATGGTGCCGCGGTAATTGTTCCAGGCACCGTGGGGATTGCCGTAGAAAAGCTCGCCGACAAAGGGCTGGTTCATGACGCCCACAACCGGTTTTCCATCGGCGTAGAGGGCAATGAGCGTGGCCCAGGTCGGCATGCCGCAGACGAATGACCGGGTGCCATCAATGGGGTCCAGCACCCAGGTGAAGCCGGATTTACCTTCCTTGATGCCATATTCCTCGCCATTGATGCCATGGTCCGGAAAACGCTCCTCGATCAGCTTGCGAATGATGCGCTCGCCGGCCCGGTCACCTTCGGTAACCGGGTCCCAGGAATGGTGGGGCTTCACTTCGATGGCGGTATTGCGCCGGAAATAGGGGAGAATTTCAGATTCCGAAGCCCGCGCAAGGCTTACGGCAAAATTTGTCAGCTCGGTCCAGTCCATAAACCCCATTTCCTTTTGACTATGTCCTATAGGAGAGCCGGGTTTGGCTCAAGGTGGGCTCGAAACTCAGTATTACCGCACTGCACAATTACACAATTTGTCATGCAAATGGTGCATGGCCCGCCCGACAAAAGCAGGATAAGTCATTGTATTTTCAATAAAATCTATATATTTCAGCAGCCACTGCAAAGTGTTGCAAATTTGATCACTTGGAAAGTTATTTAAGCAATGGTCTTGAATTGAAAATGTTGCGGTGCCATATCGCAGAGGCAAGACCAAGGCATTTGCCTTCTCTTGCAGCCCTTCTTGGGCGTTTCCTCCCTAGACTTGGGCCGGTCACTTTAGTGTATCGGCCCTTTTTTTATTCGGCCGCCTGTTTCTGCGGGTTGGCGAATTCCACCAGAGTTTCCAATAGGGTCTTAATGGTGCCTGCGAGGGCTGCCTGCAAGGGCAGGAAGTCCGCGGTCTTTTCGAAGCGCTGCTCATTCATGTAGAGGCCGCGGTTGATTTCGATCTGCAGGGCGTTGCGGCCAAGGATGGGCGAGCCATAATTCTGGGTGATAAAACCGCCCGCATAGGGTTTGTTGCGCACCACGCGCAACCCTTGCGCGCGCAGCAGGTCTTCCACGAAGCCGGTGATTTCAGCCGGGCAGGAGGCCTCGTAACGATCACCGATCACCACATCCACCGACGTCTGGTGAGGCGGGGAGATAAAGCTGGTAGCGTTAGATGGCATGGAATGGCAGTCGAGCAGCAGTACAGTGCCGATGTTATGGAGCACCTCATCCAGCAGCGCGTTCAACGTGCGGTGGTAGGGACGGTAGATCGTTTCAACCCGGGCCAGGGCATCGCTGAGGATGAGGCGCTCGCGGTAGATTTCCTCGCCCTCGGCCACGAGCCGGGGAATGGTGCCAAGGCCGCCCGCCACGCGGGGCGAACTGGTATTCATGTAGCCCGGTAGCTCGCAGGCAAACATGCGGGGATCAAACTCATAGGCTTCGCGGTTCAGATCGATATAGGCGCGCGGCACCAAGGCGCGCAGCAGGGGCGCGCCGTGATCGACACAGCTCATGAACATTTCGTCGATGTAGCAGTCTTCCGATTTGCGCAAGGCTGCCGGCGAAAGCCTGGTCATGCGCAGCAGGTCGGCAGGATATTGCTTGCCGCTATGGGGTGAATTGAAAACAGCAGGCGCCGTCCACGCGCGGGGCGCCAGGATCTCAAAGTATGAAACGGATCCGTTATCTGCCATAATTTCAATCATTATTGACTAGAGAAGACAAACTGTCCACACTTCATCTTCTGTTTACCCAACCCCTGTTAAGCCCGTGGCTCACCGAGAATGATGGTTCACAAACAGGCAGACTGCGATAAAGATGCAAACCGGCACCATGGCAAAGATCATTCTGGCAGAAGACGATGACGACATGCGGCGCTTCCTTGTGAAAGCGCTGGAAAAGGCTGGCCACCATGTGACGGCCTTTGGCGAAGGGGCCAGCGCCTTCGAGGAAATCAAGCAGGCGACCTTCGATTTGCTGCTCACCGATATCGTGATGCCGGAAATGGACGGCATCGAGCTGGCGCGGCGCGCGGCGGACCTCGACCCGCATCTGAAGATCATGTTCATCACTGGCTTTGCGGCGGTGGCGCTGCACCCGGATTCCAAGGCGCCGAAAGACGCCAAGGTGCTGTCCAAGCCGTTCCACCTGCGCGATCTCGTGGCCGAGGTCGACCGGATGATGGCGGCGTAATCGCTTGCCAGAGGCCACGCTTCCGATTATATCCGCGCACGCAGTGGGCGGTTAGCTCAGCGGTAGAGCACTACCTTGACATGGTAGGGGCCACAGGTTCGAACCCTGTACCGCCCACCATTTTCCCCAATAAATCCAGATAGATACGACAAACGAGCTGTCTGGGCGCTGCTGCTTTTTTGCCGGACTTGGCGGAAACTTGGCGGAAGAATGCGAATGAACGCAGAACAAATGTTCGAATTTGGGTCGCTGACATTGACTACATTCCGGGCTGGTGATTTGCTGATTTGATTGTCGGCTAATCATCAGTCCTGATTTTAGTGGCTGGACCTGGCAGACGCTGAACCTGGGTTTATTGACCGAGTGTTGTCGAGGACTGTCAGACCGCCAAGAGCCCTTCGTTGTTTCACGCTCATGGGAACAAGTGGACGGTCTGTAAGTTGGTCCAGCTTCTCAAGAATGAGGCTCGTTGCCCTGGCGCATTCCCGCAAATACTCTGGATCATGGGTCTCGTACCATGACGTGGCGTCACGTTTACTATGACCGAGCCAAAGGCTGCGTTGCTCCCGGTCTACACGAACTTCTGCAAGTCCGCGAACGCGCGTCGCCATAAAATGGCGGAATGTGTATCGCGTGATGCGGTTTATTCCAGATTTCTCAGCCGCGGCGATCGCTTCGCGAAGAGGCGTCGTATTTTTGTCCCGTGCGAACCTAAACAGGTCATCGATTTGGGTTTTGGTTAACCCGTGATGGGTAAGCATCCACTTGACAGAACGTCGGTTGAATTGAGATTTAATGTAGGTAACGGATCGCCTAACAGGTTTATCATTCTCATCATCGACATGATTCCGCGCTTGATATGAAAGTGGCCTATCTTCACCCCACAGTTCCAGCCATCCTCGAAGGTTCTCAGTTAGCCGGATAATTGGACGACGCTTTTTGGTTTGCTTGCGAGTTGGGGGATTGAGGTCAAGCAGACTATGTTCAAAGTCCACCTGCGCGCGCACGGACAGATCAAGGATTGCTTCTGGACGCGCCCAAGTATTCAATGCGATGATGTCATATCTGCGTAACGACTCGCTCGCTTCCATATCGAGCAAAGATGCCAGATCCTCAAAAGTTGGAACATAGTCGCGGGGTTTCGGCTCAGGACGCTCAGTGATCTCAGCGATCCATTTGGTGTCGAAACAAACTTCAGGCATGAACTTCAAAAGTCGTGCCTCCTGAAGCTGCCCGTCGGGTAATTTTTGAATAGCTGTCTTTGTCGCAAACCGACAAGCGGCCGCAATTACAGAGAGGTTCCGCGCGATATAAGACGGCGTATGGTTATGCTTCTCCACCGACCACAGGGCGAAGCGGGCCTGGAAGGATTTGGTGAATTGTCCAACCTTTGCTTCCGGACCAAAACCACATTCCTCTTCCAAAAAAGCCATGACCAGTTCACCCGCTCGCCGTGCTGCGTGTCCCGAGGGAAGCTTGTCTGAATGGTTTTCAAAATAATGAGTGAGCACGAGTACAAGCATAACAACGTCTGGATCGCGTGGGTCCGACACTGCATTCTTCGTGACAAGAACAGCTAAGAGCCGCTTGGCCTCTTCGATATCCGCTGTCTTAAGGCTTCTGCGCCTAACTTCTCCATTTCGGGCGTCATACCAGAAACGGTAATAGAGGGAACTACCGGCGACGCGGCCAATCCATTGTCCGCCCATTTCGAAAAGCTTGCGCGTTGACCTAATGGCCCAGTCTCCTTCTGGTGAAGCCAATCCATCAAATCGCGTTCCGAAATGAGGCGTTTTCGTCCTTTGTGAATGTGCCGGATATGGCCCGCTCGTGCAGCGCGACGCAACTCAATCGCCGTGAATAATTGAGGCCAGCGTCGAGCAGCTGACTCCAAAGTCATGAGTTCGTCAAGATGCAAATGTTGGTCGTCGGTCACACACGAGATTCCGAAGTAGTAGATGTTACCGATCAGAATCGTCTCGGTCGACTCTTTGTGCAATTGGAAAAATAGGGATATCGCGTGAGGTTCTTAGAACTGGGTTTGCAAAAGTTACTTACGGGATGATGCGGTCGCGCAATCATTGGTGAGCGACAATTGGTAAATCGCCGTTCCAAGCGATCTTCACTTGTGATCAAGGCGGATCCCCAATTGATCTTGATTTCTGCTCCCGAAGTGTAAATTCGCCTGCAATAATGACCCCCTGAGGGGTGGTTTTCGCTTCCAAATCTGCCCCCCTTTATTGATCGTGTGGCAGTGTCCTTTTCTTTTGGCCTTTGGTGGCCGGGAAAGGCACCAGGGGATGATTGGCGTGGATTTGATTGGCCAGATACGACGTGCCTATTTTGAGCAACACCGCCCGATCAAGGAGATCGTTCG
>JBBSBQ010000005.1:0-124143 GCA_038251095.1 Hyphomicrobiales bacterium | reverse complement strand
CGGCAATCGTCTTGCCCTGTCCCTGCAGCACCTCAATCTGGCGCAGCTTCGTCACAATCTGCTCCGCCGCAAGTCTCTTCCTTCCCATCTTCTTTCTCCTTTCCAGTTCAATACTCTCATATCGTCTGGTTCAGAAAAAGCAGGTCAGGTCAGATCAGTTTGCGGGGCTCAGGTCAGGGTTAGGGGCAGGGGTCTGGTGGTCTAACAGCGGAGCGACCCCCACACTTAATCCCTCCCCACAAGGGGGAGGGAGATTGTCAGCGCCGTCCGAATAGCCTTTCGATATCCGCCAGTTTCAGTTCCACAAAGGTCGGCCTGCCGTGATTGCATTGGCCGGAATTGGGCGTGGCTTCCATTTCACGGAGGAGTGCGTTCATTTCATCGGGCTTGAGCTTGCGGCCGGAGCGCACGGAGTTGTGGCAGGCCATGGTCGCGAGTACGTGGTTGATGCGTTCATCAACGGCAGTGGTTTCACCCAGTTCCGCCAATTCATCGGCGATGTCCTTGACGATTCCGGCGATATCGCCGCTGCCCAGTGCCGTCGGAATTTCGCGCAGTAGCACGGCCCCGTCGCCGAAGGCTTCGAGCACGAGTCCGGACTGCGCCAATAAATCCGCAGCACCACTCAGGCGTTCCACATCACTGGGATCAAGCTCGACAACTTGTGGAACCAGCAAGGGTTGGGTTGCAATGCCATCCTCAGCGCGCTCGCGCTTCAGGCGTTCATAGACGAGGCGCTCGTGGGCCGCGTGCTGGTCAACCAGAACGATACCGGATTTGGTTTGGGCGACGATATAGTTGTCGTGAAATTGCGCCCGGGCGGCGCCCAGCGGAAAATCCTCGGAGAACGGCGTTTCGGCCACGGGGGCAGCTAGCGGCATATCCATTTCGAAGGCGGCCTGACGTTCTGCAAAGCCGCCGTAGCGGGGTGTTGTCATGGGCCGGAAGCTTGAAACCGTGGCCCGGCCCATGTCCGTGTTGGAAGCCATGCCCTTGGAGGCCAAAGCGGCGCGGATGGTTGAAACGATGAGGCCACGTACAAAGGCGCTGTCCCGGAAACGCACTTCGGATTTGGCGGGATGCACGTTCACATCCACGCGGTCCGGCGGACAGGTCAGGAACAGAACAAGGGCGGGGAAGCGGGCGCGTGACATCAAATCCGCATAGGCGCCGCGAATGGCTCCAGCGATGAGCTTGTCGCGCACCGGCCGGCCGTTCACAAAGGCAAACTGCATATTGCCCTGAGCCCTGCTGTAGATAGGCAATCCCGCAAAACCCTGTACGCTCACATTCTCCCGCTCGCCCAAAAACGCCACGGCGTTTTCCCTGAACTCACTTCCCATGATGCGGGCGACGCGGGCTTCGCGGGTTTCACTGGCCGGCGCATCAATCATGCGGCGCTCTTCAGTGACGAAGGTAAAGCCCGTGTCGGGATGGGCCAAGGCGAGTTTGCGCACCACATCGGCTGCTTCCGCCGTTTCGGTGCGGTCGGTTTTCAGGAATTTCAGGCGGGCGGGCGTGGCATAGAACAGGTCGCGGACTTCAATTTCCGTGCCTTCCGCCAGTGACGCCGGTTTCACATCCTGGCGCTGGCCGCTTTCGATTCGCAGGATATTGGCCTCGCCTGCGCCCTGCAGACGGGACGAAAGGCTCATGCGGCTGACGGAAGCAATGGACGGCAGCGCTTCGCCGCGGAAGCCAAGAGTACGGATATCAATGAGATTGTCGTCGCTGAGTTTGGAGGTGGCGTGGCGTTCGATGCTCAGGGCCAAATCATCGGGCGCCATCCCTGAGCCATTGTCGGTCACGCGGATAAAAGATTTGCCGCCGCCCCGGAAGGCCACATCAATTTGCGTGGCGCCTGCATCAAGGGCGTTTTCGACAAGTTCTTTCACCACGCTGGCCGGGCGCTCAATGACTTCGCCCGCCGCAATACGGTTGATGGTGCCTTCAGAAAGCCTATGGATTCGCATGGTCTGCAGTCTAGCAGATCAACAACGCTCAGTAACCAGCGAGCCGCGCCAGCATCATCAGCAACCCCACGACTGAAACGGCCCAAGCCGCCGTTCTTACGTATGCAATGCCTGCGAGATAAACTGGGAGATAGGCGATACGCCCGAGGAGCCAGACCGTGGCGCCAAGCCCGCCGGTATTTCCCGTCGCAATAAGCGCCAGGTCAAGGGCGACGAAGGGCACAAGATTCTCCACATAATTTGCGAGCGCACGTTCCGCGCGGCCACAAGCCACACCTTTTGGGGCTCGTTCCTTGTCGCGGGGACCGAACAAATAGGTATCGCCGAATTCCTCCCTCGCAGTCAGCACCCGGCAGAGCACATGCGCGAGCCACAACAACACACTCAGTTCAAGGCAGACCAGTTCACTCATCGAACCCTCCCCGCAGCAATAACTTACTGTAGCACAGGCCGAATGACGTTGTAAGGGATCGTAGATTTGCCCTTTATCCGCCCGTGCCAGTGGACTTCAGGCCTTCGGGCTTGCCCACCACCGTCACGATCAAACCCTCGCTGTGAAGCAGGCGCTTGGCTTGCGCCTTCACCTGGTCAAGGGTTATCGCCTCCACCATGGCATTGCGCTTGTTGATGTAGTCAATCCCCAGGTCCTCCTGCTGGATTCCCAGAAGCTGGCCGGCAATCTTGTCATTGGTGTCAAACCGCAGGGCATAGGAGCCGGTGAGAAAGGTTTTCACGTCATCGAGTTCGGCCTGGGTGGGGCCCTCGTCGGCCAATTTCTTCAGGGTTTCCTTCACCACCGCTAGCGCCTCGCCTGCCTTCTCGTTGCGGGTGCCGAGCGAGCCTACATAGAGGCCCGCATGGTCCATTGGCGAAAGGCCGAAGCCAACGCCATAGGTGAGGCCGCGCTTTTCACGCACTTCCGTCATGAGGCGCGAGGCAAAGCCGCTGCCGCCCAGAATTTGGCTCATGACGAAGGCCGGAATGAAATCCGGATCCTTGCGCAGGATGCCCTCGGTGCCAAAAATAATTATGCTTTGGGGAATATCGCGGTCAACGATCTTTACTACAGGGCCCTTGGCTACAGTTACGCTGGAAACGGTCTTGGGCGGGTCCGTGTCGGGAAGGCCGCCAAAAATTTCATCGAGTGCCGGGCCGAGGGTTGCCGCATCAATGTCGCCCACCACGGCCACCTTCAGGCTCTTGCGGCTGAACAGGAGCTTGTGCATGGCCCGCAGATCGTCAGGCGTGATGGCGGCAATGGAGGCCGGTGTGCCATTGGATTGGCGGGCATAAAGCTGATCGCCAAAGGCCAGTTTCATCCAGGCCCGCGAAGCAATTGTTTCCGGGTCCTGTTCATCATTCCTGGCGGACAGCAGGAATTGCTGGCGCACTCGCTCCATGGCTTGCGCTTCGAAATGCGGCGCGGTGAGCACCTTCTTGAGAAGGCCGAAGGCCTGCACGCGGTTCTTGGACAGCGTCTGCAGGGAGCCTTCAAACTGGTCCATGCCGCTGTCGAAACTGATCCGCACCGCGAGTTCGTCACGCAGGGCCTGGAACGCGGCGCTGTCGAGGTCGCCTGCGCCTTCATCCATCATGCCGGTGATGAAATGCGCTGTGCCCTCTTTCTCAACCGGGTCAGAGGTCGAGCCGCCTTCAAATGAAAAATCCATGGCGATGAGGGGAATGGACTTGCTTTCCACCAGCCAGGCCTTGATGCCGCCGGGGCTGGTGACTTCCTTGATTTCAATGGCATTGGCATAGCCAAAGGAGATGGCAAGGGCAAAGACAGCGAAAATAATCCGGAACAGAACAGCGCGCATGGGTGAGCCTTGCATCAGTTTAGTGTTTGTGTTTCAGGCAGCTGGATTCCGGTGACGGAGCGCTTCAGCACGATAAATTTTTCCGCCGCCTGCTTGATGTCGTCGAGCGTCACTTTTTCGATGTCAATGTCACGGTCGAAGATGCTGCGGGCCGAAAGCCCGGTGGTGAGGGCAACGCCTGCCATGCGCGCCAGAGCCGCCTGGTTGTCAAGGGTGTACACCCTCTCGGCCGTGGCCTGGTTGCGTACGCGGTCCAGTTCCTTCTGGGTCACGCCATTCTTCAGGATATCGACGAGGATCACATCAATGGCTGCTTCCACCTTGGCCACATCGGCTCCCGGGTTGGGCGCGCCGTAAACGCCAAATGTGCCACTGTCCAATTGATCCCCGGAGAACCAGGCAGCCGCATGGGCGGCGATTTTCTGGTCAACCACCAGGTTTTTGTAAAGCCTGCTTTGCGTGCCGTTGCCCAGGATATCAGCCAGCAAATCCAGCGCCAGGGCCTCGCGGCCATTGGCTGTCGCATAAGACGGGGTGAGATAGCTTCGCTGCACCACCGGCGACGCGGCGCGCGCATCAACCAGGGTGACGCGCCGGGAGGCGATGGGGTCGGGCTCGGCGGTGCGCACCCGCGTTTCCGGCGTGAAAGTGTTTTTCAGAACGCCATAATATTTCTCGGCCAGAACCTTCACCTGTTCAGGCGTTACATCGCCCGCCACCACAAGGACGGCATTGGCCGGCGTATAATGGGCCCTGTAGAAGGCCATCGCATCCTCCCTGGTAAGCTTGGCCACTTCCGACATCCAGCCGACGACCGGCTTGCCATAGGGGTGGGCCGTATACATGGCGGCATCGACCTGTTCGCTGAGAAGCGATGACGGATCGTTGTCGGTGCGTTCGCGGCGCTCTTCACGCACCACATCAAGTTCGGGCAGGACATTCTCGTCGGTGAGAACCAGGTTCTGCATGCGGTCGGCCTCCAGTTCCATCATGAGGGCCAACCGGTCGCTGGCGATGCGCTGGAAGTATGCAGTGTAGTCGCGGGTCGTGAAGGCATTGCCCTCGCCGCCATTGATGTCGATGAAGCGGTCAAACTCGCCCGGCGGGTGCTTGGTGGTGCCCTTGAACATCAGGTGCTCGAGAAAATGCGCCAGGCCCGATTTGCCCGAAACCTCGTCGGCGGAGCCAACGCGGTACCACACCATGTGGGTCACAACCGGTGCCCGGTTATTGGGAATGACGACCACTTCCATGCCGTTGGCAAGCTTGAAGTTGGCAACTTCCACATTCAGTGCATGGGCGGGGAGAATAACAAGGAAGAATATGACGAGTTGCAGGGCTGCTATCTTGACGGCGCGCATGAATCAACTTTCCCGGTCATTTGTTCCGGAGCGGAAGATGGAGGAGAACGCCATGCCCGTCCAATGAGATTTTTGTAATATATGAATCAGCCGTCGCTGAAGATGTTGCCGATATTGCGGACGGTGCCGTAGCCCGGGTTCGTCTCGCGCTTGCGCTTGAGGATCGCCTGCTTCAGTTCGGTTTTCAGGTCAGCTTCAAGTTTTGGCGTGCCATCGGGCTTGGTTCTCGAAATGCCATACTCGGCGTAAATATCCTTCTTGACCGCAGGCGCGGGGGCGACTGGTGCGTAGAGCCCCTCCTCGGCGCTGGCGGTTTGGACGGGCGCGGGTGGTGCCGGATTTGGCTCGTAGGTTTCGGTCACGGTGCCAGGCGGGCGCAGTTGCAGGTCGGGCGGGAGGGCCAGATTGTTGCCGGTCCGCACGACGGGAGCCTGCGGGGCGGGATCGGAGCTGCCAAGCCCCATGCCGCCAAGCAAACGGCTGGCGCCGCAGCCAGCCAGAACCAAACTCATGGCCAAAACCCCGGATATTTTCCAGATTGTTTTCATGCCCGATACTCCCACCTGCCGTCCGTCTGGGCGCGGTTTGCGATCAGAATCAGGCATTTCCAAGACCTGTCACCCCGTTCCGTTCCCGGAAGGATTCATAGAGTAAAAGGCCCACCCCCGCAACGATGGCCACGTCGGCAAGGTTAAAGACGTACCAGGTCCAGCCATTCCAGTGGAGCTGGAAGAAGTCGGCAACCGCCCCCCGCGTCAGGCGGTCCAGGGCATTGGCCAGGGCCCCGCCGATGACAAGGCCAATGGCCGCAACGGTCACCGGCCGGTGGGAGCGGCACAGCCAGATCCACAGCATGGCGCTGACAAACAGGCTTAGGCCAACCAGAATGCCCTGGGCATTGGTATCAAACAGGCCATAGGAAACCCCCTTGTTCCATACCAGGAGAAGATCGAGGAAGGGCGTGAAAGCCACCGGCCCCGCGCGCCGATGTCATAGATATACAACATCCACCACTTGTGGGCCTGGTCAACCACGAAAACCAGCAGCGTCAGGGCAAGGCCCAGCGGCGCGAGCGGCCCCCAGATATAAGATTTCATGCCAGGGTTTTCCCGAAGCGCGTCTGCCATTCGCGCACCGCTTCGGCGTCCCGGGGCGTGATATCGGGGAAATCCTTGTCCTTGCCGATATCCTTGGAGATTTTCCAGGAGCGGGCGCATTTCTGCCCTTCGGCCTTGGCGGGCACTACGGCCACGTTCTTCACGTCATCAAGGCGGAAGACATCCTTGGGCCCTGCCCCTTCGACAATGGTGATGTCAGACGTGATGCAGACCTCGGCGAAGTCGCTGGCGCGAAGTGTGGCGATGTCGGCGGCATCCAGATCAACATAGACCGTGGGTGCCGCTTCCAGCGATGAGCCGATGCGTTTTTCGGCGCGTTCAAGCTCAAGTGCTCCGGTTACAACGCGGCGGACTTCGCGAATCATGTCCCATTTCATCGCAATTTCCGGCTGATGCCATTCGGCAGGGGGCTTGGCGAACTGCATGAGATGCACGGAACTGCCTTCGCCGGCAAAGCGCGACAGCCAGACTTCTTCCATGGTAAAAGTGAGGATAGGCGCCCACCATGTTGTCAGGCAATGAAAGAGCTGATCCAGCACGCTGCGGCAGGAGCGGCGCTTCAGGCTCGACCACGCATCGCAATAAAGCGCGTCCTTGCGGATGTCGAAATAGAAGGCGCTCAGATCCTGGGTCATGAAATTGCTGAGCAGCGCGAAGATGCGTTTGTAGTCGAACACGAGATAAGCCGCCTGCACCTGCGCGTCGATCTCATGGAGGCGGTGCAGGATGTAGCGCTCAAGTTCGGTCATATCGAGGTGGTGCACCTGTTCCCAATCCTGCAGGCCCTCGAGCGCGCCGAGGATATAGCGCATGGTGTTGCGGAGCTTGCGGTAGGCTTCCACATTGGTCTTGAGGATTTCCTTACCGAGCCGCAGATCTTCCGCGTAATCGGCTGACGCCACCCAGAGGCGCAAGATGTCAGCACCCGATTGCTTGATCACGTCCTGCGGTGTCACGATGTTGCCGAGGGATTTTGACATCTTGCGGCCGTCTTCGCCCACGACGAAGCCATGGGTCAGAACAGCGTCATAGGGAGCACGGCCGCGAGTGCCGCAGGATTCGAGAAGCGATGAGTGGAACCAGCCACGGTGCTGGTCCGAGCCTTCGAGATAGATGTCGGCGGGCCATTTCAAGTCGGAGCGCTGTTCCAGGCAGAAGGCATGGGTGCAGCCGGAATCAAACCACACGTCCAAGATATCGCACACCTGTTCCCATTCCTGGGAATTATAGGAGTCACCAAGGAAGCGGCTTGCCGCGCCATCGGCAAACCAGGCATCGGCGCCTTCCTTAGAGAATGAATCCGCTATGCGCTGGTTCACCTTGGAATCATTGAGTATTTTTCCGGTTTTCTTGTTCACGAACACGGCGATAGGAACGCCCCAGGCGCGCTGGCGCGAGATCACCCAATCGGGCCGGTCGGCGATCATGCCGCGCAGGCGGTTCTGGCCGGCGGGGGGAAAGAACTTGGTGTCCTCGATCGCCTTCAACGCCTTGTCGCGCAGGCCGTGCGAAGACATGGAGATGAACCATTGCGGCGTATTGCGGAAAATGATGGGCTTCTTGGAGCGCCAGGAATGGGGATAGCTGATGGTCTTGCGCTTGGCCGACAGCAACATGCCCGCTTCTTTCAAAGCATCCATCACGCGCCGGTTCGCGTCACCCCATTTGCCGTATTGATCAATAACGCGCGCACCTTCAAATCCGGGCGCATCCTTGGTGTAATAGCCATCGGCATTGACGGTGGAAGGAATCGCGACGGGGATCCCCATTTTCTGGAGTCTGAATTCACTTCCTGTCCAAATATTGTAATCATCTGCGCCATGGCCGGGGGCTGTATGCACAAAACCTGTACCTGCATCATCGGTAACGTGATCGCCATCGAGTAGTGGTACGTAAAAGTTGTAATTTTTTCCATTCAATGGGTGCAGGCAGGCATTCAAATCTGACTTTGGCTCTACCGTTCGCACACGTAGATAATCATCACTTTCGATTCTCGCGTTAGCTAAGACTTCCGCTGCGAGTTTGTCAGCTAGAATTAACTTCTCTCCAACTTTGAGCCAGTTATCTGGTGGCGCTTTCGCTACTTCATATAGTCCATAAGAAATTTTTGATGAGTAACTGATTGCTCTGTTTCCGGGGATTGTCCACGGAGTGGTTGTCCAGATTACTACATAGGCACCCATAAGCTCTTTGAGACTCTCGTTTCCTTTCGTTCCGGCATGGGCCACTGGAAACTTTACATAGATCGTATCGACTTCGATATCCGCATACTCAACCTCGGCTTCGGCGAGCGCAGTTTTTTCAACCACGGACCACATCACCGGCTTAGACCCGCGATAGAGCTGGCCGCTGTCGGCAAACTTCAAAAGTTCCTTGGCGATGATTGCTTCAGCCTTGAAGTCCATCGTCAAATAGGGGTGCTGCCAGTCGCCGGTTACCCCCAAGCGCTGGAATTCATCGCGTTGAATGCCCACCCATTTCGCTGCGAAGGTCCGGCATTCGGCACGGAATTCATTGATCGGCACCGCGTCCTTGTTCTTGCCGGCGGCACGGTATTCCTCTTCGATTTTCCATTCGATGGGCAGGCCGTGGCAATCCCAGCCCGGCACATAGTTGGAATCAAAACCCGCCATCTGGCGCGAGCGGGTGACGATATCCTTGAGGATCTTGTTCAGCGCATGGCCGATGTGGAGGTTGCCGTTGGCATAGGGCGGGCCGTCATGGAGAACGTATTTGGGCTTTCCCCTGCTCTGCTCGCGCAACTTCCCGTAGAGCCCCATGTCTTCCCAGCGCTTCAAAAGCGCGGGCTCGCGCTCTGGCAGGCCAGCTTTCATGGCGAAGTCGGTTTTTGGCAGGAAAACGGTCTCGCGGTAGTCGATTCCTGCGGGTTTATCGGTCATGCTATCAACAGGCTTCCAAAATCAAGGAGTTAAAGAGTTGGGCACCGTTTACACGATACCGGCGCGCCGGGGCAAGGCAGCACGGCTGAATAAGGGCCAGGCCATTAAAATCATGAACCCCCATGGCAAACAGGTTGTCGATACCTGGGCCTTCGTGGCGGGATCGACGCTGGAATACATGGGCATGGAGCAATGCCGCGCCTTTTGGCAACGGCTCTATCCCATCGTTGGCGACAAGATGATCACCAACCGCCGGCGGCCGATTCTGACGCTTGAGGCTGATACCTCGCCGGGCCGGCACGACACGCTGATTGCCCCTTGCGACAATGAGCGCTACGGGCTTCTGGGCTGCACGAGCTACCACGACAACTGCAAGGACAACATGCATGCGGGGCTTGCCGAGTTGGGCATTTACCTTCCCTACACACCAGCGTCACTTAACACCTTCATGAACATTCCCTGGCGTCAGGACGGGGCGCTGGAATGGGGCGTCTCTCTGGCCAAGAAAAATGAATACGTGATCTTCCGGGCCGAACTGGATTGCATCGTGGCCATGTCCTGCTGCCCGCAGGATATCCTGCCTATCAATGACGGAAAGACGGTGGAAGCGACTTTCGAGATTTTGGACTAACTCCCACCCCGGGCAAGGCTCGCAGCCTATCTTGCCGGGTTGGGCAAGCGAAGTTCTGGCACTATGACCGACTATGATATGCTGGTGATCGGCAGTGGGCCTGCGGGCAGGCGCGCCGCCGTGCAATCAGCCAAGCTCGGCAAATCCGTGCTGGTGGTGGACAAGGGCCGCAGGCTGGGCGGCGTCTCGGTTCATACCGGAACCATTCCTTCCAAGACGCTTCGCGAAACCGTGCTCAATCTTTCGGGCTTCCGGGAGCGCGGTTTTTACGGGCGTGGCTACAGGGTCAAACAGGATATTTCCGCCCAGGACCTGATATCGCGTTTGCACAAGACACTCGACCATGAAGTGGAAGTCCTGCAGCACCAGTTCATGCGCAACGGGGTGAAGTATGTCCACGCCACAGCCAAATTGGCCGGGCCAAACCGCGCCTCGCTGACGACTGAAGATGGCGAGGTGAGTGAAGTCGGGTTTTCAAATGCCCTGATTTCCGTGGGCACCCGCCCCCACCGGCCGGATTCCATTGCCTTCGAAACGGCCCGGGTTTTCGACAGCGATGACATCCTCGACATCAAGACCTTGCCGCGCAGCCTTACAGTTATCGGCGGCGGCGTGATCGGGGTTGAATATGCCACGATCTTTTCAGCCCTCGATGTGCCTGTGACGCTCATTGAGCCCCGCGGAACCATTCTCGATTTCGTTGACCGGGAGCTGGTGGATGATTTTATCCACCAACTGCGCGAGCGTGGCATGACAATCCGCCTCGGTTGCGAGGTTAAGGAAATCGCGGTCAGGGCCAATGGCATGGACGTGAGCTTTGCCGATGGCCGCACCGTGCGCTCCGACATCCTACACTATGCGGCGGGGCGCAGCGGCAATGTTGCCGGCCTTGGCCTTGAGACGGCTGGCCTGGAAGCCGACAGCCGCGGCCGGATCAAGGTTGACCCCTTCATCTTTCAAACCTGTGTTTCCAATATCTATGCGGCTGGCGACGTGATCGGTTTTCCGAGCCTTGCCTCCACCTCCATGGAACAGGGCCGGGTTGCCGCCTGCCATGCCTTTGGCGTTGCGCTGGCGCCGCCGCCGGAAACATTCCCCTATGGCATCTATGCCGTGCAAGAAATTTCCACCGTCGGGCAATCAGAAGAGGAGGTCAAAACCAGCGGCGTTGCCTATGAATGCGGCGTGGCGCGTTTCCGCGAAACCTCGCGCGGCCACATCATGGGGGTCAATTCCGGCTTCCTGAAACTGATCTTCGCGCTTGGCACACGGCGTCTCTTCGGCGCCCATATCGTCGGCGAAGGGGCAACTGAACTCATCCACATCGGCCAGGCAGTGATCAACCTGAAGGGCACGGTGGATTATTTCGTCGACAACACCTTCAACTATCCCACCCTCGCCGAGGCCTACAAGATTGCCGGGTTGGACGCCTGGAACCGGATGGGTTCCACCTAGCTTTTCGCCACCCATTTGTCGCGCAGGGTGACCAGTTCTTCGGACGAGGTGGGGTGCACCGCCATAGTGGCGTCGAAGTCTGATTTTTTGGCGCCGAGCCGGATGGAAATGCCAAGCAACTGCGCCATTTCGCCGGCATCGGGGCCGCAGATGTGGCAGCCCAGCACGCGGTCGGTTTCGCCATCCACCACCAGCTTCATCAGCATGCGCTCGTCGCGGCCCGAGAGCGTGTGCTTCATGGGACGGAAGCTGGTTTTGTAGATATCAACTCTGGCGTGGTCCTTGCGGGCCTGAGCCTCGGTGAGGCCGATGGTGCCGATTTCAGGCTGGGAGAAAACTGCGGTTGGAATAAGTGTGTGATCGGTCTTTACATCCTTGCCGCCGAAAACATTGTCGGCAAAGGTCTGGCCTTCGCGGATGGCAACAGGCGTGAGGTTCACGCGGTTGGTCACGTCACCCACCGCATAGATATTGTCTGCCGTGGTGCGTGAGTAGTCATTGACCTTCACGGCGTAGTGCGGCGTGAGATCGACGCCGGCATTTTCCAGACCAAGGTTCACAACGTTGGGCAAACGCCCGGTGGCAAACATGACTTGGCCGGCGCCGAATACCGCACCATCTTCAAGCGTTATGCGAACCCCGTCGCCGCTTTTCTCGATTTTTGAAACATCGGAGCGGGTGCGGATTTCAATGCCCTTCTTCTGCATTTCAGCGCTGAGATGGGCCTGCATGTCTTCATCAAAGCCGCGCAGGATTTGCTCGCCGCGATAGATCAAAATAGTTTCAACGCCGAGGCCCTGGAAGATTCCGGCGAACTCGACGGCGATATAACCGCCACCCACAATGCAGATGCGACGCGGCAAATTTTCCAGGTGGAAGGCTTCGTTGGAGGAAATCGCCAATTCATGGCCCGGCAGATGGCGCGGGATAAAGGGCGCGGCGCCGGTGGCGATCAGAACATATTTGGCTGTTATCTTCCTGCCCGATGCAAGAAGAACCGTGTTGCGGTCCACTATCTCGGCGCGCTCCATGATGAGCTCGGCCCCTGCCCCTTCGAGGTTGCGGATATAGGCCTTATTGAGCCGGTCAATTTCCTTGTCCTTGTTCTCGATCAGGGTTGCCCAGTCGAAAGAAACCTTCTCACTCGTCCAGCCAAAGCCGATGGCATCTTCGAATTGATCGGCGAACTTTGAGGCGTAGACCAGAAGCTTCTTGGGCACACAGCCACGGATAACGCAGGTGCCGCCGACGCGGTATTCCTCCGCCACGGCAACTTTCGCGCCATGCTTTGCGGCAACGCGCGCGGCGCGGACGCCACCGGAGCCTGCGCCGATGACAAAGAGATCATAATCGAAGGCGGTCATCCGCGCTTGAACTCTGTCACGCCCTTGGGCGTGCCCATGAGAATAATGCCGCAAATGCCGATGAACAATCCGGTTTCAACGACACCGGGAATGCTGTTCAGCAGCGCCTCGAGCTTTTCCGGTTCGGGAATGGCACCAATGGAACAATCCAGTATGAAGTTGCCGTTTTCAGTCAGAAAGAGTTCTCCGTCCTTCGTCCTGCGCACATCTATCGTGGCATCAAGCTTGAGAATCTTGAAAGCCCGTTCGACTTTCCAGATCGTGGCCTTGCCGCCAAACACCAGGATTTCGACGGGCAAGGGAAATTTGCCAAGTTTCTTGACCTGCTTTGATTCATCGGCAACCACCACCATGAAGCGCGACGATGACGCCACGATCTTCTCGCGCAAAAGCGCTCCCCCGCCCCCTTTTATGAGGCGGAACTCGGGATCGAATTCGTCGGCGCCGTCGACGGTAAGATCGAGATGAGGATGGTTATGCAACTTGGTCAGCGAAATGCCGAGCCTTTCCGCCAGCTCCTCACTGGCCCGGGAGGTTGCCACTCCTTTTATGTCGAGACCCTCCTTTACCCTGGAGGCGAGCGCCTCGATGAAGTGATTGGCGGTGGATCCGGTACCCAAACCGATATTCATGCCGGGCTTGACGAATTTGAGCGCCTCTATTGCGGCCGCCTTCTTCATTTGATCAGGTGTCACTTACCTAGGCCTCCCATGAGCAGGTATTTCATCTCAAGATATTCTTCCACGCCATGGTGCGAGCCTTCGCGGCCGATGCCTGACTGCTTCATCCCGCCGAAAGGCGCTTCGGCGGTGGAGATAATGCCTTCGTTTATGCCGACCATGCCGTAATCCAGCGCCTCGCCCACGCGCCAGACGCGGCCTATGTCGCGGGTGTAGAAATAGCAGGCGAGGCCGAACTCGGTGTTGTTGGCCATGGCAATGGCGTCTTCTTCCGTCTTGAATTTGAACAGCGGCGCCACCGGGCCGAAAGTTTCCTCGCGCGCCACGGCCATGTCGGAGGTCACATCGCGCAGCAAGGTGGGTTCGAAGAAATTGCCGCCCATGGACTTGCCGCCAACCAGAACCTTGGCACCCTTGCCCACCGCATCGGCGATATGTTCCTGGACCTTGGCGACGGCTGCCTTGTTGATCAATGGACCGGTGGTGACACCTGTCTCAACGCCGTCACCCACCTTCAGGTTCTTCACCGCGACGGCAAGCTTCTCGGCGAACTTGTCATAAACGCCTTCCTGTACGAGAAGCCGGTTGGCGCAAACGCAGGTCTGGCCGGCGTTGCGGTATTTCGAGATCATTGCGCCGGCAACGGCAGCGTCCAGATCCGCATCATCGAAGACGATGAAGGGGGCGTTGCCGCCAAGTTCGAGGCCCACCTTCTTGATGGTCGGAGCGCACTGCGCCATGAGCAGCCGGCCGATTTCGGTCGATCCAGTGAAGGTCAGGGCCCGCACAATTGGATTACCGGTCATTTCCGCGCCGATCTCGCGGGCGGAACCGGTGATCACGGAAAACACGCCGGGAGGAATGCCAGCGCGGTGCGCCAACTCGGCAATGGCGAGGGCCGACAGCGGCGTTTCCGACGCGGGCTTGCAGACGAAGGCGCAACCTGCCGCCAGGGCGGGTCCAGCCTTGCGGGTAATCATCGCGTTGGGGAAGTTCCATGGAGTGATCGCGGCGACAACGCCAACGGGCTGCTTGATGACAACCATGCGACCATTGGGAAATGGAGAGGGAATGGTTTCGCCATAAATGCGGCGGGCTTCCTCGGCAAAGAATTCGATGAAGGAGGCGCCATAGGCCACTTCGCCGCGCGACTCGGCCAGGGGCTTGCCCTGTTCCGCCGTCATGATCTGCGCCAGATCCTCTTGGTTCTCCATCATCAGGGTGAACCATTTGCGCAGGATGGCGGAGCGCTCCTTGGCGGTCTTCCTCGCCCAGTTCTTCTGGGCCCGTTCGGCGGCTTCAATGGCCTGCCTGGTCTCGGCTTTGCCCATGCTGGGAACCGAGCCGATCACGCTCTCATTGACCGGATTGGTGACATCGATGGATTTGGCAGCGCCCAGCCATTTGCCGTCGACATAGCATTTGTCCTTGAGCAGCGACTTGTCTTTCAGTATGTCGCTCAGGGCCTGCGTTTTGCGAATATCCATGACACTCTCCAATTCAAGTTGGCGGCGTGATAGCACAAGGTTTCGGACTACTCAAACATGCCAGATTTGTGGGAAAAACATGACAGTTAAGGCGGTGGTCTTCGACCTCGATGGAACCCTGGTGGATTCGGCCCCCGACCTCATGCTGGCCACCAACCATGTTCTGGCGCGGCTGGAGCGCCGGCCCATTACCATGGCGGAAGTGCGCAGCTTCGTGGGCCATGGGGCAAAGGCCCTGATTGCGCGGGGTTGTGCCGCAACAGGTGCGGCAATCGACGACAGCACCCTCAGCTTCTATCATGCGGAATTCCTGCGCTACTACGAGAAGAACATCGCGGTGAACAGCGCGGCGTTTCCCGGCGTGGTTGCCCTGCTTGAGCAATGCGCCGAAAGCGGAATCAAGATGGGCGTGTGCACCAACAAATTGGAAGGGCTTTCCGTCCGGCTTTTGCAAGCGCTCGGCATGGAAAAGTATTTTGGAGCCATTGTTGGACCTGACACCATCAATGTCGCCAAGCCCCATCCGGCGACCTATCTCGAAACGGTGAGACGGCTTGGTGTGATGGCAGAGGACTCCATCATGGTAGGTGACAGCGAAACGGATATTCTTACAGCGCATGCAGCAGCAGTGCCTGTCATTGCAGTTACGTTTGGCTACACAGCCAAACCCGTTTCAGAATTCGGGCCTGATCACCTCGTGGCCCACTTTGATGAGATCTGGGATATTTTGAATCCTAAGCAGTGAGCACCTTGACCTGCGCCTGCTTGAGAGCTGCTGCTACGGCGCCCTCCGGCATCTCGTCGGACACCAGCGTCATGTTCTCCGACCATTCTCCGTAGACGGACAATGAGGGCCGGCCGAATTTCGTATGGTCGGCAAGTATGATGGTCTCGGAGGCCCGGCGCATCATGGCGCCATAGATCAGACCCGGCCCCACGCCCGCATCATTGGGGCCCTCGGCGGTGATGCCGCTGGCGCCGAGAAAGGCCTTGCTGGCGCGGAAGCGCTGCAGGGCATCGATGGTTTCGGCTCCATGGATCAGGCCTTCGCGGCCGTCATACTGGCCGGGCAGCATCAGGATCTTGTGGGTTGGGTTGGAGGCCAGCACCATGGCGATGCTGAAGGAATGGGTGATGATGGTGAGGTGGTTGCATTCCACCGCCACGCGCCTGGCAAATTGCAGGGTGGTGGCGCCGCCGCCGATCATCAGGATGTCGCCTGCCGAAATGAGTTTCATTGCTGCCGCGGCGATGCGTTCTCGCTCGGCCACCATCAGGCCTTCACGCTCGGCCAGGGCGGGCTCGAAACTGACGGGCCGCATGGCCCCGCCATAGGTGCGGTTGATCAGGCCGCGCTCGGCAAGTTCGGCGAGATCGCGTCGCGCGGTTTCGGTCGAGACCGCCAGCAGCCCGGCCAGCTCATTCACCCGCAGGGTGGGGGTCGAGCGCAGCTCGGCAACGATCCGGGCCTGGCGGTCGCTCTTGTTCAGTCGGGAATCGGGCTTGGGCATCACTCTTCTATGACAGGTTAGCGGCTTCCTACAATTCCCAGCCAGTCTAGTCATAAAATGACCGCTTGACAACAATTATTTGCTGTGCTTGCATCATATTATGCATTATGTCGGGCAATTAGTGCCCGAAGGAGTCATGAATGTTTGACTACGGCCATTTCCGGTTTGACTCAAAACAGGAGCTCTTCGACAAGGCCATCGCCTATTGGAACCCGGACAAAACCAAGTTCTGGCAGAAGGCGGGCATCGATCTGGTCATCGACCGGCGCGAGGGCTATTGCCTCTACGACATGAGCGGGCGGCGGCTGATCGACCTGCATCTCAATGGCGGCACCTACAATCTCGGCCACCGCCACCCGGAACTGGTGGAAACGCTGAAAGGCGCCCTGGATTACTTCGACATCGGCAACCACTGGTTCCCCTCAGTGGCGCGCGCAGCACTCGCGGAGTCGCTGATCAAGGTCTCTCCCGGCATGAAATATGCGGTGTTTGCCCCCGGCGGCGCCGAGGCGGTTGATATCGCCATCAAGAGCGCCCGCTATGCCACCAAGCGGCGCAAGATCGTTTCCATCATCAAGGGCTATCACGGGCACTCGGGCCTGGCGGTGGCGACAGGCGACGAACGCTTCACCAAGATCTTCCTCAGCGACCAGCCGGAAACCTTTATCCACGTCCCCTTCAACAACATCGCCGCCATGGAGACGGCCCTCAGGGGCAATGATGTTGCCGCCCTGATCATGGAAACCATACCGGCGACCTATGGCTTCCCCATGCCGAACGAGGGTTATCTCAATGCCTGCAAGGCGTTGTGCGAAAAATACGGCGCCATGTATATCGCCGACGAAGTGCAGACCGGCCTGATGCGCACCGGCTCCATGTGGGGCTGGCAGGCCTATGGGGTCCAGCCTGACATCATGGTGACGGCGAAGGGACTCTCCGGCGGACTCTATCCGATCAGCGCCTGCCTGGTGAACGAGAGAACCGGTGAATGGCTGAACGAAGATGGCGCCGCCCACATCAGCACCTCGGGCGGGGCCGAGCTCGGCTGCATCGTGGCCCACAAGGTCATCGAAATGCTGCTGCGGCCTGAGACCATCGCCAATGTCCACGCGGTCACCGGATTTTTCCACGAAGGCATGAAGGACATGATGGAACGCCATGGCGATATCTTTACCGGGGTGCGCCAGAAAGGTGTGGTCCTCGGGCTTGAATTCAATCACCCGGAAGGCGCGGTGTCGGTGTCGCGGGCGCTCTATGAACACGGCGTCTGGGCGATCTTCTCCTCCCTCGACAAGCGGGTACTGCAATGGAAGCCCGGCGCCCTGCTGAGTGCCGGCATGTGCCAGGAAATTCTCGACCGGTTTGACGCGGCGATGCCGCGGGCGCGCGAACTGCTGCGCGGTGACGGCAAAGTGAATTGAGGAGCGTGATATGGCTGAAGCCCTGCTGAAAATCCCCGATGCCGCCCTCGAGCAGGCGCGGATGATGCTGGACCGGGCCCGCTGGGGTGTCGCGGGGTTCCAGAAACTTGATCGCGCTGCAACCCAGCGCATCGTCACTGCGGTGGCTGCCGCGGCCCATGGCAAGGCGCAGCACTATGCCGAATGGGCGGTGCGCGAAACCGGCATGGGTGTCGTGGCGCACAAGCGCCTGAAGAACGAGGCCTGCTCCAAGGGCCTGGTCGAGACCTATGGCGGAGAGAATTTCGTCGCCCCGCGCATTGATGCGGCCAGGAAGATCGTCGAACTGCCACGCCCCGCGGGTGTTATCTTCGCGCTGATCCCTGTCACCAATCCGGTGGCCACGGTGTTTTTCAAGACGCTTCTGGCGCTGATGACCCGCAATGCCATCATCCTGAGCCCGCACCCCGGGGCCAGGGAATGCTGCGCCGATGCGGCCCGCGTGATGGCGGAGGCGGCCAAGGCGGCAGGCGCACCCGACGGCATCATTCAGGTGCTGGAAGACCCCAATATTCCGCATATCGAACAGCTCATCGCCGATGAACGCGTCGACCTTGTCATTGCAACGGGCGGTCCCACAGTGGTGAAGGCGGCCTACCGCTCCGGCAACCCCGCCTATGGCGTGGGGCCAGGTAATGCGCCGGTGCTGGTGGATGACACGGCCGACATGAAGCTGGCCGCCAAACGCATCGTGACCTCCAAGGCCTTCGACAATTCGATCCTCTGCACCAATGAGTCCGCGGTGCTGGCCTTCAGCACCATTGCCGATTCGCTTCTCGCCGCCATGAAAGCCGAGGGCGCGCACATCTGTTCAGCGGAAGAAACGCAGAAGCTGCGCCGCCTGCTCTTTGCCGAGCACGGCTTCAACATAGCCATGATCGGCAAGGATGCCAGCCTCATCGCCAAGGAGGCGGGCTTCTCGGCCGCCAATGCCAGGATCCTGGTCACCCCGGTTGAGCTGGTGCAGCCGGAAGAAAAACTGGTGCGCGAAAAGCTCTGCCCGGTGCTGGCCTTCGCCAGGGTCGGCAACATCGACCAGGCCATCGCTGCGGCCCGCTCGATGATGCGCCTTTCCGGCCGGGGCCATTCCGCCGCCATCCATTCAAAGAACGAGACGAACATCCTGGCCTTCGCGGCGGCCCTTCCAGCGCTTCGCGTGGCGGTCAATGCCGGCTGCTCGCTTGGCGCTTCGGGCTATGAGACCAATCTCGGACCCTCGATGACCATCGGCACGGGATTTGCCGGAGGCTCCTCGCTCAATGAAAATCTCACCCCGCACCAACTCATGCAGTACACGCGCATTGCCTACAACAAGGAGGCCGGCGAAGCCTTCGGCCAATTCACCGGACTTGATCCGCTGAACCTGCCGAAGGCTGCAAAGCCCGCGCCATCCCTGGTGGTGAGCAATCCGGACACCGATGAGCTGCGCCGCGAACTTCGCAAGATCATTCTCGAGGAGTTGAACGCGGTTCTCGCGGCATAAGCCATGGCAACACTCCGCTCCTTCATCTTCCTTGACCAGCTGCAGCCGCAGACCATGTGCTATCTCGGCTCGTGGATAAAAGGCTCCCTGCCCCGCCGCAACATGGCGGCGCAAATCATCGAGGTCGCCCCGGGGCTGGATATCGAGGCCCTCACCGACATCGCGCTGAAGGCAGCCGATGTGCAGGGCGGCATCCTAGTGGTGGAGCGGCAGTTCGGCTATCTCGAAATCCATTCGCGCGACATTGCCGCGGTGAAGGCTTCCGCCGAAGCAGTGCTTGCGGCACTTGGCAAGACCGCTTCCGATGCCATGCCGCCCAAGATCCTGGCCGCGAAAATCATCACGCGGATCGATCCGAACCATGCCTTCCTGATCAACCGCAACAAGGGCGGTTCCATGATCCTGGCGGGCGAAACGCTCTTCGTGCTGGAAACGGAGCCCGCCGCCTATGCAATTCTGGCCTCCAATGCGGCGGAAAAGGCTGCCAATATTAAAATCGTGGATTACCGTATGATCGGGGCGACCGGCAGGCTCTATCTGTCCGGCTCGGAATCGGAAGTGAAAGCCGCCGCCGGCGCTGCAGAGCAGGCCTTGGAGTTATGAAACCCGAAACCTCCCATGAACTGCGCGGCCTGGTGCGCGAAGTGCTCAAGGAAGCCATGGCCAACCGGGCGGCGCCCCAGCCCGCGCAAGGCACGGAGACTGTGCGGATCGCCTGCGAAGCGGAGCTGCAGGCCTTCGTCTCCCGCCTTGCCAGGCCCGGCGTCATTGAATCAGTACGCAGCGGGAAATTGCGTTTCACCCTCGGGCAGGTTGCGCAGGCACCGATGGCCACCAGCACCGTTCTCGAAGGCGTGGTCAGTGAACAGAAGATTTCGGCCCTGACGGCGAAGGGCACCCTGGTTCTGGGTCCCACCGCCGTGCTCACGCCCCTGGCGCGCGACAGGGCCCGCAAACTCGGTTTGAAAATTGAAAGGAGACGCTGATGCTCAAGGCAACGGTCACGGGCCGCATCTGGTCCACAAAGAAACTTGGCGATGTTCCAACCGGATCCATTCTTGAGGTTCAGGTCGACGACTCGTCAACACGGCTCCTCGCCTTCGATCCGCTGGGATGCGGGGACGGCGAACGGGTCATGGTGGCAACGGGCTCCGTTGCCGCCGCATGGTTTCCAGGCAAGGCACCGCCCATCGACGCGCTGATCATCGGCTCCATCGATGAAGCCTCGGAAAAGAAGAAGTAACGAAACCCAACCACAGGACAACCACAGGAGAAGAACATGTCGAGCAATGCAATTGGAATGGTCGAGACCAAAGGCTATGTCGCTGCCCTTGCCGCCGCCGACGCGATGGTGAAGGCCGCGAACGTCACGATCATCGGCCGCGAGGAAGTGGGCGATGGCCTGGTTGCCGTCATCATCAACGGCGACGTCGGTGCGGTGAAGGCGGCCACCGAAGCCGGAGCCGAAGTGGCGGGCCAGGTTGGCACGCTGGTTTCGGTCCATGTGATCCCGCGTCCGCACGCCGACGTTTCCAAGCACTTCACCTCCGGTAACGTCAAGTAAAGACAGGCCTGAAACGTGGTTCCTGAGCGCAAGCCCGCCAAGGGCGACTTGCGGGTCTTTCTGACGCTTGAAAGCCTGCAGCCGCAGTTTGCCGCCTATCTCGGCACGCCCACGAGGGCACGCGGCTACCCGCCCTATGCGGGCCAGCATGCGCTGATCATCGAGGTTGCTCCCGGCCTGATGATCGAGCGGGTGATTGACCTGGTGCTCAAGGCCGATCCCGATCTGGAACCGGGCATCCTGTTCGTCGAGCGGCAATTCGGCATCCTTGAAATCCACGGCAGCGACAAGGCGAAGCTACTGCTGGCGGGCGAGACAATGCTGAAGAGCCTCGGCCTCAGCGCGGGCGAGCAGCTGAAGCCCAAGATCCTGTACACGGATGTGATCGAGGACGTGGCGGACCAGCACGCCGTCATCATCAACCGCAACCGCCAGGCCTCGATGATCCTGCCGGGTGAAACCCTGCTGATCTGCGAAATGGTCCCTGCCCTCTACGCCGCCATTGCGGCCAACGAGGCGGAAAAGGCAGCACCGGGGCTTACCCTGGTGGATGTGCAGATGATCGGCGCGGCCGGGCGCCTTTACATGTCCGGCACCACGGAAAACGTCCAGCGGGGCCTTGCAAGGATCGAACAGGTTCTGGCATCAATCGAAGGACGGGACGGCTAGGGAATTTCTGACGTGACGGATTTTGATCATTTGCCCCACGAAGAGCAATTGAAGGCTCTCCTGGAACTGGCGCAAGCGGCAACCAGGAACTATGCGCTGCCCGACCGCCTGGAGGTTGCAATGATCAACCTTTCGGAGAACGCCACCTACAGGATTGAAGTCCCCGGCGGTCGCCGCTGGGCCCTGCGCATTCACCGGGATGGTTACCATTCGAAGACCGCCATAGCCTCCGAGCTTGCCTGGCTGATGGACCTGCACGATACCGGCATCGTGGTCACGCCGCGCCCGCTAAAGGGTCGCGACGGGGAAATCATCCAACTGGTCTCCCATCCGGCGATGCAGCGGCCGCGCCATGTGGTCCTCTCCGATTGGGAAACCGGCTCCGAGCCCGGCATCGGCGAAGATCTGTCAAAGCCCTTCGAAGTACTAGGCGAAGTCACCGCCCGCATGCATCTCCACGCACGGCAATGGACACGCCCTGCGTGGTTTCAGCGGCATACCTGGAATTTTGAAACGAGCCTCGGCGAGGACAAGCCCCATTGGGGGCGCTGGCGCGATGGCGTGGGGGTTGACGCCGCAAAGGCAAAACTCTTTGGCTGCACAGTTGAGCTCATCGGCAAGCGGCTGAAAGCCTATGGCCAGGATAGCGAGCGCTTCGGCTTGATCCATTGCGACTTGCGGCTCGCCAATCTCCTGATCGACAATGGGCAAGTGAAGGTCATCGATTTCGACGACTGCGGCTTTGGCTGGTACATGTATGATGCGGCCACGCCGGTTTCCTTCTACGAGCATGAGCCGCAGGTGCCAGCCCTCATCGAGTCCTGGAAGACGGGCTACCGCAGGGTAATCGATTTGCCCGCCGCCGATGAAGCGGAGATTCCAACCTTCGTCATGTTGCGGAGGCTGCTACTGGTGGCCTGGATTGGCTCCCATTCTGAAACCGATCTCGCCAAGTCCATGGGCCTTCCCTACACCGAGGGAACGATGGGATTGTGTGAGGACTACTTGAAGAAGTTTGGGTAACCTTCCATTTCCCGCCCCACAAGGGGGAGGGAAAAGTGACTAGGCCTGCGCCAAAGCATCAAGGCTTTCAGGCAAGATCTGGCCGCCATCGACGATGATCGTCTGGCCGGTCACGTAGCCCGCTTCCTTCGAGGCGAAATAAAGTGCCGCGTGGCCGATGTCCTCGACGCTGCCCAGGCGTTTCAACGGCACCGAGGCGGCCATGGATTTCTGGTACTCCTCGCCCATGCCGGCAAGGCCCTCGGTCACGATGTTGCCGGGCATCACAGCATTCACGGTGATCCCGTATTTGGCGAGCTCTATGCAGGCGGTGCGCATGAAGCCGAGCTGGCCCGCCTTGGATGCGCCGTAATGGGTCCAGCCGGGAAAGCCGGTAATAGGCCCGGTAATCGACGAGGTAATCACGATCCGCCCCTGATCGGATTTCTTGAGATAGGGAATGGCGGCCTTGACCGAATGGAAAGTGCCCTTGAGATTGGTGTCGATCACTTCGTCCCACTGTTCGCTGGTCATCTCTTCGAGGCGTGCCGGCGGGAATATCCCGGCATTGGCGCAGAGCACGTCGATGCCGCCATTCCTTTCCGCCACGGATTTCATCGCCGCCTCCATGCTCGCAAACGATGTCACGTCACCGGCGAGGCCAAAGGCTCCGTGACCCAATTCCTTTGCCGCCGCCTCAGCCTCGTCGGCGTGGCGCGCCAGAATTCCAACCTTTGCACCGGCCCCGGCAAACACCCGGGCAATGCCCTTGCCGATGCCTTTGGAACCTCCGGTGACCAGGACGGAACGGCCTTTGAGCGACACTGACATGGTAACTTCTCCCTTTTATTCTGAAGCGGTCTGGCGCGCGCGGCGCATGGCGAGGATAATGCCATAGCCACCGATCAGCAGAAAGGCGGCTCCGATGGTGGACACCGTCCCAAGCACCGGTACGCCCGGCGTGTAGCCTGCAACCATCTTGGCATAGAGGAATTCAGGCACCGTGGTATCGGCGCCCGTGGTGTAGAGGGAAAGCGGAAAATTTCCCCAGGACAAGAGAAAGGCAAAGAGTGCGCCGGAGAAAAGCCCGGGAAACAGCACCGGCAAGGTCACCTCCTTCAGCACCTGCCAGCGCGAGGCGCCGAGATCGAAAGCCGCCTCTTCGAGGGCCGGATCAAAACTGTAGACCTGGATGGCGATGACGAGTGTCACCACCGGCACAATCCAGACGAGATGGGCGAAGACCGCCGTCATCCAGGAAAGTTGCAGTCCCAGCGTATTGAACCACAGCAACAAGGCAAGCCCAAGAACAGACTGCGGAAAGAAGATCGGCAGGAGGATGAGTTTCTGGTAGAACGGACGCCCCTTCCAGTCGTAACGCGCAAAAGCGAGCGCCCCGAAGAACGCAAGCGTTACCGCGATGACGGTCACGCATAGGGCGATGCTGATGGAGGTCGAGAGCAATTGCCTGATCTCGATCGAGTTGAAGGTTTTCTGCCACCATTCAATGCCGAATTTGGCTATCGGAAACTGGAAATAGCGGCTGGCAGTAAGCGAAGCGAGCGTAATGCAAACCGTCGGCAAATAGAGGAAGACAATTACCGCCAATGTCCAGACGGTGATGAGGGAGTGGCGGACGCGCTGGCTCTTTGTTTCCATGGCCTATTTCCGCCCCAGGAATCGATCGAGGTCGAAACGCCTAAGCGCGATGACTATGAGGACACCGACGACAAGCATGAGCAGCACCGCGAGTGCCGCCCCCAGCGGCCAGTTCTGGGCATAGGTGAAGGCAATTTCGATGTCGTGGGTAATCGGAATGATCCGCTGGCCGCCCATGACCTTGGCCTCGGCAATGGCGCCAATTGCAAGAACAAAAGTAAGGAGGAAACCGATGACGATGCCCGGCATGGAGAGCGGCAGCTCGATCTCCTTGAACACTTGCCAGCGTGAGGCGCCAAGATCAAATGCAGCATCGCGCGTTTCATTTGGAACCATACTGATCCCAAGTGTCATGGGAAACAGCATGAAGGGCAGATAGACATAGACCATGCCAAGCAGGATTGCGGTGCGGGTGAACAAGATGCTTTCAAATTCCAATCCGAACATCGATTTGAGCGAGCCGAGCAGCACGCCATTCTTGATCAAGAACAGAACCCAGCCATAAAGCCGGATATTCTCTGAGACAAACAGCGGAATGGTGAACACTAGCGTGAGCAGCATCGACCATTTGCCGAAAACACGCACGAGGCCATAGGCGACGGGATAGCAAATGAGAGCGAGTAGTATGACGGTGACAGCCGCAAGGGCGAGCGACCAGAGGAAGGAAATGTAGCTCGTGCTTTCGAAGATCGTGATGTAATTCTCCGCGCTCGGGGTCGCGAATAGGGAAAATGTGCGGGCCGGCATGAAACTGAACCAGATAACAGCGAGCAGCGGCGCGACAAAGCCCAGAAGCAGGAGCGCCAACAGGGGAATCGCGGACTTCTGACCCGGTCCAAGCTGCGAATACCAGCGCATCAGTCAGCTACCAGAATGCTGTCTTTGGCATCCCAACCGATGCGGACGTCATCATCAAGCTTGCCTGTGAACATCTGCTGGCGAAGCTTTTCCACCAGAAAAACGCATTCTCCGACACGCACTTGATACTGAATGCGCGATCCTAGGGCATATTCATTATAAAGTCGGCCGGTCACCGAGTTGTCCGCCTCGGAAGCCTTGCCGATGAAGCGCAGGAATTCGGGGCGGATGACGAGATGGCCGGAGGTGAATCCTTGCGGCGGCAGAGGTGATTTCAAGCTGCCCTTGATGGCCGAGGATTTGAGCTGGCCCTTTTCGACAAGATCGACCGGAATGACATTCACGTCGCCCATGAACTCGGAAACGAAGCGGGTGCCAGGCGAGCTGTAGATTTCGTGCGGGCTGCCCACCTGCACCAGCTTGCCTTCACGCATGACGCCGATCCGGTCGCTCATCACCATCGCTTCTTCCAGCGAATGGGTGATGTAAACGAAAGTCTTTTTTGTCTCGCGGTGAATGTCCTTCAGCTCCTTTTCCAGCGTCTTGCGGAGCTTGTAGTCGATGGCCGAAAGCGGCTCGTCAAAGAACAGAATCTGCGGGTCGTAGGCCAGCGCCCGGGCCAGAGCCACGCGCTGGCGTTCGCCGCCGGAACACTTCATCACGTTCTTGCCGTAGTAGGAGATTGGCAGCCGCAACAGCCCCATCAATTCCAGGGCGCGCGCCTTTCGCTGCTCTTTTGCTTCGCCCCTGATTTTCAGGGGAAACTCGATGTTCTCACCCACAGTGCGATGCGGAAAGAGCGCCAACGACTGGAACACCATGCAGGTTGGCCGCTTGTTGGCGGGAAGTTCATTGATCCGTTCCCCGCGCAGCAGGATGTCGCCGCTCGTGGGCTGCTCCATCCCGGCGAGCATGCGCAGCAGTGTCGTCTTGCCGGAACCCGAAGGGCCGACGATGGTGATGAACTCGCCCTCGGCAATGTCGAGGTCTATGCCGTCCACTGCAGCGAGCGTGCCAAAAACCTTGCGGACGGATTTCAGCGACAGGATTGTCGGTCGTTCGGCCATGCTAAAAAGTTGCCCCTTACAAAATCATGCGGCAGCCCCCTTGAGGGGCTGCCGTTAGTATAGGCGGACCCTTGTTCTAGCCGCCAGAGGCTTCGCGCTTGGCAGCCGTCATGATATCGAGCAGCTTGTCATAGTCGGGCACGATGTCGTACTCGATCGAGCCTGCCATTTCTTCTTCCAGGCTGTCCCACTGAATCGCGTCGAGCTCTTCCTTCTTGAAAAGATTAAAGCACTCGGGATTGGCCATCTGGGCGACGGGATTGAAGGTGCCTTCGGCGAAGGCCACGGTATGGGCCACTGCCGGCGCCTGCACATATTCGAGGAATTCGACGGCAAGCGGCGATAAGTTCGGATTGTTGACCGTCGAGGTCACCTCGATCCAGGAAATTCCGCCCTTGCCACCCGCCATCGGTCCAGACTTGGGCGTGACGCCGCGGATCTCGGGATGGCCGTCAGAGCGTGCCGGCGAAGCCGAATAGGTTCCGCCAGTCAGGTGGAAGTCGATTTCTCCTGCCACCAGCGACTGGTTCATGGTAGCGATGTCGCCGACGAGTTTGGCGCCCTTGAACACGCGCTTGGCCGTCTCGGTAAACTTCGTGACTTCCTCGTCATTGTGCATCTTGAAGGGGTCAAAACCGGCAATGCAGCAAATGCAGAAGACGTTCCAGTCGTCGGACTCGAGGATACCGTACTTCTTGGCGTTGGCGGGGTCGTTCCACAGGTTCCAGCCCTGGTCTTCGGCAGTGGCGCGGCTGACCTTGTTGGTGTTGACCACGAAGCTGTAGGGCCCAAAACGCTGGCACATGCCAAGCAGCTCCTTGCCGGCATCATCCATCGCCCATTTATAGGGCGGCTTGAAGGCCGGCATCATTTTCTCGAAATAGGGTTCCATCCGCGCCCGGTCGAGCGGCTTAATCAGCTTCTCCGGAAACATCACCTTGCGGGCCCAGGGATTGTTGACGTTGATCAAATCCCAGACATTTGTTTCGCCGGCGCGCAGCCGGTTGATCATGGTCGGATCGTTGGTGAGGGACTCAGCCTTCACCGTGGCCCCTTTGGAGGACCGGAATGGATCGAGAACCTGAGCGGAATTGTAACCTTCCCAACAGAGGATGTTCAGCTCTTTCTCGCGCGCCGCCGAAGCCATGCCAGGCATCAATGACCCGCCGCCGGCATACGCCGCGGCCCACAGGGCTGATTGCTGCATAAAATTGCGACGCGAAACCTTGTTGCTATTCGCCATATTCTTCTCCCTGTCTTATTGTTCTTCTATCAAATTCCTTCAATCCGCCTCTGAAGGAAATTGTGCACAATTTTTTCCTGTGAGTAAATAGCCAATCGCCGCAAGACTGCTACCCCAGACTGAGCATGGCTTTGAGTTCCGCGCTTGAAACAACATGGCAATAGATCATGTTGATGATTTCCAGCTCCCGGTGGTGCAGTTCGTCCGACCCGGCAGCGCAGCAATCCTCCACTACCACCACATTGTAGCTTTCATCGGCCAGGCTGCGCACCGTCGATGAGATGCACTGGTCGGTGAAAATGCCGGCGCAGATCACGTTTTTGATGCCGAGATTATGCAGGATAAGGCGCAGGTTGGTGCCGGTCAGCGCCGAATCGGTGGTCTTGGTCACAACAATTTCGTCGCCCTGGGGGGCAAGTTCGGCCACCAGTTGCGAGGGCATTTCGTTCTTCGGCAGCAGCAGATTGTTCCAGCCCGGCATTTTCTGGGAAAGCGAGCGGTCGCGGCCATTTAGCGTGTGGGTTGCAATGCGGGCGAAGAGGCACTCAATGCCCTTGGCACGGCAGAGTTTCAGCAGCTCCGCCGTGTGGGGGACGACCTGGCTGTGCATGCGCTCGTGAAAAGGAGTCCAGGCATCAAAGCGGTCCTGCTCGGCTTTTGAAAGCTTGGCGCGGGCTGGCCGCTCAAGGTAGGTGTTCTGTACATCGATGACGAGAAGGGCTGTTTCCTTGACGGGCAGGACAAGATCGTCAGGCTCCGGTGCGCCTTGGTAGTAGATCGAACGATAGCTGGTCTTCCACGACATCAGGCGTTCCTAAAAGCGGTGGGTGAAGAGGCCGCGGCGCTCGTAAACTTCGGCCGCCTCCTCGATGAATTTTGCAATGCGCTCGGCCTTATAGGTTTGGTGAAATGTTTTCGCGACTTCCAAAAGCTGTTCCTTGGATTTCGCCCGGCCGGGGCGCAGCATCTCGTAAGAGCTCATGATAAAATCCTGGGGCACCCCCACCAGTTCGGCGGCGCGCTCGAAATTGAGCGCGAGGGTTGGACGCTTGGCGGCGCGGGAAATTTCGGCTTGGTCGGCCAGCGCCTGCGGCGTGATACGCAGATCTTCCATGGTCACCTTGCCCGCCATGACCGCGTCCAAAGTAATGTCGTCGAGGGACTTGCCGCGCTGGCCGCGGATCTTGTCGCTTCTGGTTTCGGCCAGAGGATAGTCGGCGATGGTCAGTTTTGCGGTCATGATTTTGCCCCGATAAATTTCACTTCAATGTCTTCAGGGACCGCACCTTCCGCCGTCAGCCCGGTTTCGATGGCATAGATCAAGGCCACACGCGCATGATAGCGCGAGCCCATGGCCTCACCACGCGTCGGCACCACAACCGGTTGGGGCATTTCGCCCAAGGCATAGGCGGCCGCATTGGCGCCAAAGCCCCTGTAGTGTTCGAGCTTGGTAATGGGCGCGTTGGAAAAGAGTTCGAGATTGTTGTGGGGCAAGCGGTCACGGCTGTGAATGACCGCCGTTCCCTTGGCCTGAATGCCGATGCCAATGCCCGAGCCGGAAAGGGTTGCCGCCGAGATGCCGAGGAAAGACGTGTCGGCCGTATGCTTGAAGCGCACGATCCGTGCCCTGAGGCCGCGATTCTCAATCGCCTCGATCATGCCTTTGAGAACATCTGACAGGCGATGACCCGCGGTGGTCTGAAACAGGTTCAGGCCAAAAGCCGGGCTGATGCCGATCACCACATCCTTATTGTCCGTCCCCTGCCCGGCCGGGCCCTTGACGCGGTACTGAATGCGTTTGGCTTCATCCTTTTCATGCAACGCTTCCTGGCGCAGCACTTCCTTCTGATCCAGCACGTCGCGGATGGAATTGAGTTCAAGGCGGCGCTCTTCGGAAACGCGGTAGCCGGTACCGGGGCCGAGATAGGTGTTGGGATCATTCACGGCGCTGACAACTTTGCCCTTCCGCACCATGGCGGAGGTTTGCAGGTAATCGCCGGAGACGCGCAACTTGACGAGGTTCAGCAGGTTCTGCGCTTCGTCGGCAAAGCCGCGCTTCACCAGCGCCTTGATCACCTCGATCACGGTGATCTCGCGCTCCTTGATGGCCTCGCTGATACCGGCCACATCGCGCGGGGTGTAGCTTCGGGTTTCATCGGAGCCGGAGGCGACCACCACGCTTTGTTTCATATCTTGTGTTGGGGTGCTCAGGCCCAATTCCTCGAACACGGCGGCAATGGCTTCAACGGCGCGACTGCGCAAATCAAGGGCCTGTTCTTCCGGCAACGGCGTCAGGCCGCCATCGGCCTCGAAGTCACGCTGCAAGACGAGGAAGTCTTCCATCTCTTCGCCATTGATCAGCGAAGGGTTGAAGGAATTGTCGTAGGCGAGGATAGAGCCAAAGCCGGAGCAGATGAGATCGGAACCGGAGATCAGGAAAGGGAGAATTTTTGCGCCGACACGAATTTCGGATTCAGTCGATCGCGCGTCATTGCCGGAAGCACATTCCAGATCGAGCCAGACGGCCAGAAGATTCTCAGCCATCAATTCGCGGATGCCGCCGGGAATGGTTGCGGTCAGCGGTGCGCCATCAATGCCGCCGTTCTGGGTACCTTGCGCGCCCATGCCACGCTGCAGGCACAGGCAACGGGCTTCGAGGTAGAGCAGCGATTTCGATTCATGAAAGCCCATGAGCAATTCGGAACCCGCTCCCGAAGTGCAGCGCATCTTGATGCCGCGCGAGGCATAGGCCGCGGCGAGGAACGCTTTCGACCATGGCGTGTCATCGCCATCGATGAAGCTTTTTTCGGTGCCGTAGACGGACACAGTTTCAGCATAGGAGGTGAAGCCCGCCATGCCGATGCGGAGTTCTTCGGCCTCTTCGCTGGAACACTGGAACAGCGTGCCCCAGCGGCCAACGGCTGAGCCCACGGCGCAGGCCACCGCATTGGACCAGGCATTGCGCGAGACCCGCATGGTGGTTTCGATTTCGTCAAAGCCGAAGGCTACGGCGGTTGCCGCGTCGGCGGCGAGTTGCAGGGGGTCATCCTTGGCATTGGTCACATGGGCCTGGTTGCCGGGAGTCTTGCGGGCCCGCATCTTGGAATAGGCGAAAGCAATTTCCAGCGCATTGAGGCGGGAGACGACATCGGCCAGTTTTGCCGGCGTCATGCCATGGGCGAGGCGCACTAGTTGCTCGCGCGGCACATTCATGTCGACCAGCATGCGCGCCACTTCGCCCGAATCCATCGCCATGGCTTCCGGGGCAATCTCGGGATCAAGGTGGTGACGGGCGATGAATTCGTCGATCATGTCGAAGTCGTGGACGAGCACGCCGTCCATGCTGGCGATCTGCCCCGCCTTTATGAATACCCCGGGTTTCGGGTCGGCCGGACTGGTGAAGGCGGAAAAGCCATTGGCCGCGTCTTCCACCGCGAACTTGTCCAGCCGCAGGGGCCGCTCATCCCACTGCGCATAACGCCGCCAACGGTTTGGAGTTTCAGTCAAACGCCCGGTCCTGCCCCTGCAAAAGCGTAGAGTGCGGGACGAGCCCGTGACAAGTCAAGACACGAAACAATTTCCACACTTGCCTTGGTCCAGAATATGGCCTGATTCGAAGTTTGCAGTTATGCTGCGCCCCGAGGGCTTCAGGGGAAACACATGGCAGCGTTACGAAATGTCTATCAGGCAGCGAACAAACTGGGCGAAGCGGCGATCTGGCATGCGGCATCAATGCGGCTTTTGTGGATCGATCTTTACGAGGCCAAACTGTTCATTCACGACCCCGTCAAAGGCGATACGGAGGTGCGCGACATTGCCTTGAAGGCTCCACTCGGGGCGATAGTCGCCACCACCAATCCCAAGCTCCTCATGGTAAGCCATGCCGGGGGCCTGTCCACCCTCAACATCAAGACCGGGGCCAC
Source organism: Hyphomicrobiales bacterium (assembly GCA_038251095.1). Lineage (GTDB taxonomy): Bacteria > Pseudomonadota > Alphaproteobacteria > Rhizobiales > Aestuariivirgaceae > Aestuariivirga. Next base: position 92,915 of record JBBSBQ010000005.1, on the reverse strand, counting down.
CAAGATTTTCGCGCGGCCGGAACAAGACCGTGACGCCGTGATCTACAACGATTGCAAGGTGGATCCTTTCGGGCGGCTGTGGGTCGGCAGTTCCCATGCGAAGGAGAGTGATCCGCGCGGCGCCCTCTGGTGCGTGCTGCCAAACGGCAAATGCTTTCTCGGCGACGTGGGGTTTGCGGTGTCCAACGGCCCCGCCTTTTCACTTGATGGTAAGACCATGTATTTCAACGACAGCGCAGGCAAGAAGACCTTTGCCTATGACATTTCCCCAGATGATCCTATGCCACGCAACCGCCGCGTGCTTATTTCCTATACCCACGAGGAGGGCATGCCTGACGGGCTGACGGTGGATGCGGAGGGCAATATTTGGGTGGCGCATTGGGGCGGCGCGCGGATCACCCAGTTCTCAAAGGCCGGTTTCCGGCTTCGTCATGTCCAGGTGCCCGCACCCCATGTTACAACGGTGGGTTTTGGCGGCGAGAACCTTGCCACCCTTTTTGTGACAACGGCGCGGGACGGGATGAGTCCGGATGCCCTGCAGCTCTGGCCGCAGTCCGGAGATCTTTTTGCCCTCAAGCCGGGGGTACAAGGGGTTGCAGAACCGCTTTTCCCGCTGAAAAAAGGTTAACGGCGCCCAAGAACTGGCCAATAGCCAGCATTTTCGGCAAATTTTACCAATTGGCTTCGAATTTGCATTACAAAGAGGCAAGAGCAAATCTCGTACAGAGTTGGGACAATGATGGCGGTGGCGGCAAAGGCAGCGTCAAGATATGTTGACGGCGAAGTGGTTCAGCGGCTGTTGAAGGCCCTGGATTTTACCGTCTTCTTTGCTGCAGCGATGTTCTTTACGACCAGCTTTGCGGGCCGATTCGAGACACCCAACGGGATTTCAATCATCGCCTTCTTCTCCCTCGCCCTGACCTTTCTTTGCCTGCTGCTGCTGCGCGATCTCGGCCTTTACAAGGCATCCGCCCTGGTGAACGGCGGCTGGACCTTTCTGAAATCGGCGGCGACGCTCGTGATCGTCGGTAGTGTGGCCTACAAGGCGCTCGATTATTTCCTCGTTCCACTGGAACCGCGCCTCGCCCGCGACTGGGCGCTGGCGATCACCGCGTATCTTGCCGTCACCCGTTTGGTGGCACAGGGCTGGGCCCGGCCCATCGCAGTCCAGGGAAGGTTTCGCAAGCGCATTGCCATTGTCGGCGGTGGGCGGGTTGCCGACGATGCGCTGCACGCCCTTGAAGCGTCACATGATCTCGAAATAGAAGTCATCGGACTGTTCGATGACCGGGATGAGGGGCGCAGCCCGCAACTCACTTACGCACACAAGAAGATGGGAACGATCACCCACCTTGCGACCTACGCCCGCAACAACCGGGTTGATCTCATCATCGTTGCCATTCCTCTTTCGGCGGAGGCGCGCCTTCTCCACATCCTGAAGCGGCTGTGGGAATTGCCCGTCGACATCCGAATCAGCGGCATGGCCTCGAGCCTGAAATTCAGTTCAAAGGCCTACACCTATATTGGCCGCCTGCCCCTGCTCGCGATGTTTGACCGGCCCCTGATGGGCTGGGGACTGTTCCTCAAGAATGTATTTGATCGCGTCATTGCGAGCGCTGCAATTGTTGTGCTGGCGCCTGTGATGCTTGCCGTGGCCGTCGCCATCCGTCTGGAGAGCAAGGGCCCGGTGCTGTTCAAGCAGAAACGCTATGGCTTCAACAATGAATTGATCGAAGTTTTCAAATTCCGTTCGATGTATTCAAACCGCTGTGACGCAAATGCGACAACGCTGGTGAGCAAGGGCGACCCGCGGGTGACGCGCATCGGACGGTTTATTCGCAAAACTTCGCTAGACGAATTGCCCCAATTATTCAACGTGTTAACGGGTCAACTTTCTCTTGTGGGCCCGCGCCCGCATGCGACACAGGCGAAGGCGGCCGATACGCTCTATGAACAGGTCGTCGATGGTTATTTTGCCCGCCACCGGGTGCGCCCAGGAATTACCGGCTGGGCGCAAGTCAACGGCTGGCGCGGCGAAACCGACACGCGCGAAAAAATCGAACAGCGGGTGAAACATGATCTCGATTACATCGATCACTGGTCGCTGATGTTCGATGCGAAGATCCTTATGCGCACGCCCTTCGCGTTGTTCAAAAGCGAAAACGCCTACTGACATTCCTACCTCCTCACGTGGCATGACCGCTTGAATTCCAACTTGGAGTTGATATCCGAGTTCTGATATGTTGGAACACTGGCAGTGAGCCAGTGCTCGTCCACAAAGGGGGAACCATAATGGACATCATGTCGCTTATTATCCAACTTATCGTCGGTGCCGTTGGCGGTAACGCTGCCGGCAAGGCAATGCCTGACAAGAGTCTCGGCACCTTGGGCAATACGATTGCAGGTGCGATTGGCGGATTTGGCGGGGGCCGGATTCTTGACATATTGCTTGGTGGTGGTGCAATGGCGACTGACGCTGCAGCAGGCGGCCTTGACATCGGCGCAATCATTCAAGATGTCGCCGGCGGCGGCATCGGCGGTGCAGTGCTCACCATCGTCGTGGCTCTCATCAAGGGCGCGATGAAAAAGGCGTAAGTTCTGCAATACAAATTCAAAACGGGCGCTGGCGACAGCGCCCGTTTTCTTCGGGGCTGTTACTTCTTGAGTTCCATTGCAGCCTTGTTCAGGTGCATTTCGCACTCATCCATCTTGCTGGCCTTCTTAGCGTCCATGGCCAGGGTCATTTCGCCCATAGCCATTTCCATCTGCGTCTTTTTCATTGGATCGGTGGTTTCCTTCACCATCATGTCCATCTTCATCATGTTAACATCGTCACATTTCATCATCTCGTCGGCGAGCGCTGGCGTGATCGTGAAAAGGCCAGCCACGGCAGCCGCAATTGCATATTTTAGCATGTGATTTTTACTCCAGAGACGAGACTTTATTGTCTCGGACGGATAATGCAAAAAGGCCAGATCACAAGCAAAACACGAACGAGATATTCACTGAGTTGTGAGAATCGGTGAGTACGGCGCTCACGAACCACTGAACCAGTTGTACCCCTGGTCCTCCCAGAAGCCGCCGGGATAGTCATTGGTCACATACATGGCCATGATGTGCTTGGGATTCTTGAAACCCAGTTTCGTCGGCACGCGCAGCTTCATCGGGAAACCATACTTAGTCGGCAGCACCTGGTCGCGGAAGGTCAGCGCCAGGATTGTTTGCGGATGAAGTGCCGTGGCCATGTCGATGCTGGAATGGTAGTTGTCGGCGCATTTGAAGCCCACATATTTAGCGCTTGTATCCGCCTCTATCAGGCGCAGGAAATCGCTGAAGCGCACGCCGCCCCATTTGCCGATGGCGCTCCACCCTTCAACGCAGATGTGACGGGTAATCTGCGATTCCTGCGGAAGGGCGCGCAATTGCTCAAGGGCCCAGCTTTCTTTCCTGCCAATGAGGCCCGAGAGTTCAAGCTTGAAGCCCTCTTCAGCCACGACAGGGGCTTTTGCTTCCTGATAATAGGCGTTGAAAGGGAACGGATCGGTGATATCGGCTTCAGTGTACACTGGCGCGGGCTTGTTGGGATTGAAGATCGCGAGTTGGACCTCATCATTCCAGCGCGACATTGCCGAGAGTATGCGGTCGGTAACAGAGGGTTCAGTTGCATCACAGCCGGTCAGCATCGTCAAGGCGCCGAGGCTCAAGGCTTGTTTCATGAACAGGCGGCGTTCGATATTCACCAGGGATTTTGATGATTGCAACAGCAGTTTAGTGTTCATGACTTGCCTCCTGCTCCAGTTTGGTTTTACGGGCCCAACCTATAATCATCGGTATCAGGGTGCTCGGCACTAGCAACACCAGGGCCAGGTGCAGAACAATGAAGGCGCAGATTGCCGCCATGCTGAAGAAATGCACCAGGCGGGCGCCTTCATAGCCGCCCATGAGACCAGCAAGCCCCTGCAACTGGACAGGTTTCCACACGACGCTGCCAGAAACAATGGCGAGGACGATGGCCAGCAGCACGCCTATATAGGCAGCCTTCTGCACGGCATTGTAGGTGGTCGCGCTATGGGGCAGTTTTCCCTTAAGCGCTTTGGCCATGTCACCCACGACAGATGCTGGCGAAACCGGCGTGAAGCGCTTTCTAAAATGGCCGGCGGCGAATCCAACGATCACATAAACGAGGAGGTTGATCACCAGCAGCCACATGGCGGCGAAATGCCATTGCAAGGCGCCGCCCAGCCAGCCGCCAAGGGTGGCCCCATTCGGAAACCTGAAATCAAAGAGCGGCGAAGCATTGTAGATGCGCCAGCCGCTCATGATCATAAGGGTAATGCCCAGGGCATTCACCCAATGGAACACCCGCACAAAATGCCTGTGTATATATACCTTCTCGCGGAGAACCCTGTCGGCAGTCATCGGCATCACCTCTGAATTAGAACACAGGCGTGATCATGCTCCCGAATGGCCGTCCGGGCAAAACAACTTCTATAACAATTTTGTGTCGATGCCGTGCGAAACTGGCTTGCACCGGCTCGCGTAACTTCAGAGCTGGTCAGTGCCGAAAGTATCGCACTGTCCCAAATCGGTTGCCTGAAAGCCGGTTTTGAACCAGCGCACGCGTTGCGCCGAAGTTCCGTGGGTAAAGGAGTCGGGAACCACGTAGCCCTGGCTTTTCTTCTGCAAACGGTCATCGCCGATCGCATTCGCCGCGTTCAGGGCCTCTTCGATGTCGCCATCCTCAAAGACTTTAGATTCCTTCGCCCAAATGCCGGCGAAGCAATCAGCCTGGAGTTCCATGCGAACGGACAACACATTGCCCTCTTCTGCCGATACCTTCATACGCTCGGCGGTCACCTTGTCGGCAATGCCAAAGAGATTCTGCAGATGATGCCCCACTTCGTGGGCGATCACATAACCCTGCGCCGCGTCGCCGGGGGCGCCAAGCTTATTCTTCATGTCCTGGTAGAACGACAGATCGATATAGACCTTGCTGTCACGCGGGCAATAAAACGGACCCATGGCCGATTGCGCCATGCCGCAGGCCGACTGCACGAAGCCTGTGAAGAGAACAAGAGTGGGTTTCTGGTAAGTCTTGCCCATCTGCGTGAAGACGCCGTCCCAGACGCGCTCGGTTGAGCCCAGCACACGCGCGACGAAATCCTTGCCGGCATCGCCGGTCACGTCGGTGGACGTTGTGGTCGCACCGCCCTGTACTTCGCCACCTGCCACGTCCGTATTGCCGCTGGGAATGGTCATCTCGGTATTGCTGCCGCTATTTGGCGCCTGGATGCCGCCGCCATTCACCATATCGAGAAGGTCGATTCCGAACAGCAGCTTGATGGCGAAATAGGCGATGACAAGCATGATGATTGTTGAGATGCTGAGGCCGCCCCTGCCGCCGCCCATGGGAATATTGATTCCCCGGCCGCTGCCGCCACGCGGGAAGCCGAAGCCTCCGCCCATGCCACCCTGCCCACGGCGGTCTTCAACATTTTCACTGGGCCTTTCATTGTCAAGACGCATGGAATTTTCTCCGGTAAAATTTTATAAGGTTCTACTTCGAAATTGGGCGAGATCATACACCAAGTTCAGGGCCGGTGTAGCAATTCCAACCATCTGTGCCAATTCTATGACAACGCCCAGCAACGAATCGAGCTCCGTCGGTCGCCCCGCTTCCACATCCTGAAGCATGGAGGTGCGGTGGTTGCCAACCTTTTCCGCCATGCCGATGCGCTCGTCGACATCGACAGAAAATTTCACGCCCAGGGCTTCGCCCACGGCGCGCGCCTCGAGCATCATTTCGCGGATGACCCGGCGCGTACCGGGATCGGTGGCCAGTTGCAGAAGGGTTCCCTGGGTCAGGACACTGACCGGATTGAAACTCAGATTGCCCCAGAGCTTCAACCATATCTCATCACGCAGGTTGCCGCGCACCGGGCTTTTCAAGCCGGCATTCATCAGCAGCTTGCTGAGCAGCATGGCGCGCGGAGTTTTTTCTCCCGAAGGCTCAGCAATCGGCAGGCGGTCGCCGTAAGCATGCGCGATCACGCCGGGGGCCTCCAGCTCTGCGGCCTGCCAAACCACGCTCCCAAGCGCCCGCTCCGGCCCCAGCCGCTCCCAAATTTTTCCGCCGGGATCGACACTTTCGATGCGCCGTCCCTCATAGGACCCGCCGTGCTTGTAGAAATACCACCAGGGCAAACCATTCTGGGCAAAGAGAAGGGCGGTGTCCTTGCCGAGCAAGGGCTGGAGCTGGTCCAGCACCCCGGTCAGCGCATGGGCCTTTACGGTAACAATCACGTAATCTTGTGGGCCCAGGGTTTTTGGATCAGATGAGATGCGGGGATGAACGGTGAAAGTCTCGCCGGCCTGTTTGAGGATCAGGCCGTTTGCTTCCATGGCCGCGAGATGGGGCCCGCGCGCGACCAGCGAAACTTCGGCCTCGGCCTTGTGCGCCAGCCTCGCGCCAATATAGCTGCCGATAGCGCCCGCGCCGAAGACACAGATTTTTGTCATGTGAGGCCCAGCTTCTGCGCCAAGCCGATGCGCTGCAATTTGCCCGTGGCACCTTTGGGAATTTCGCTCAGGAAATAAATTCGGTTGGGTACCTTGAAGGCCGCGAGCTTTTGATTCACAAAGTCCCGCAACTCCCTTTCGGTGATCAAAGCGCCATCCTTCAATACGACGACGGCGGCCACATCCTCGCCGAGCTTGTCATGGGGAACGGCGAAAGCCAGGGCCTGCTGGATGGCATCGTGATCAAGCAGGGCTTCATCGATTTCGGCGGGCGATATTTTTTCACCGCCACGGTTGATGATTTCCTTCAGGCGGCCGGTAATCTTGAGGTAGCCGTCCTCGTCCATGTATCCTTGGTCGCCCGTGTGGAACCAGCCATGGGCGAAGGCTGCTTCATTGGCCTCCGGGTTGTTTTCATAGCCCTTGGTCACATTAGGCCCGCGGGTTACCACCTCGCCTTCCTTGCCGGCTTTAAGGATTTTTCCGGTGGGCGACATGATGGCAACCTTTGGTCCCGCCGCACAGCCCACGAAGCCTGCCTTGCGTTTGTCCGGCGGCAACTGGTTGCTGGTCATCTGGTGGGCATTTTCGGTCATGGCATAAGCTTCGATCACCGGACAGCCGAAAGTTGCTTCCAACTGAGTGAAGACCGGCACAGGCAGCGAAGCGGAACTTGAACGGATCAAACGCAGGGGATGGCTCTTGATAACCACCACATTTCTTTCAGCGCGGGAGAGGATGGCCTGGTGCATGGTCGGCACCGCCGTGTACCAGGTGGGTTTCGATTCCTCCAGCCAGCCAAAAAATTTCAAGGCGTTGAATCCGGGCGTGCAGAAAACCGAACCGCCACCAGCGAGCGTTGCCAGCACCGCCGCGACGAGGCCATGGATATGAAACAGCGGCATGATATTCAGGCAACGGTCGGCGCTGATCAGGCGCAGCGTGCGGGCGATGTTGTTGGCCGAGGCCGTCAAGTTGCCTTGCGTCAGCGGCACGATCTTCGGCGTCGAAGTGGTGCCTGAGGTGTGCAGCACGAGGGCAGTTTCATCGGTGCCCAAAAAACCGCCATCGGGGGTTTGGCCGCGGGTGAGCGGGTGCAAGGAGAAATCACCGGCAAGGTCGTGAGCTTCGAGGTCAATAATTGGAATGCCAAGGCTAGCGGCTGCGCCCAAGGCGGGCGAGACACTGTCGCTTTCCACGATCAACGCCTTGATGTTCAGGTCTTTCATGTAGAACCGGAATTCATCCTCGCGGAAGTTCGGATTAAGCGGGGCGGCGACGCAGGCGGCGGAAACGGCGAGAAAGGCCGTGGCCATCAGGGGGCCGTTGGGCAGGACAATGGCCACCTTGTCGATGCGGCCAAGGCCCGCCCCGTTCAGACTCCGCAGGGTTTTTTCAACCAATGTGGCCAGCCCTTCATAGGTCATGGGGTTCCGCTCCGGGGCGGCAATTGCAATGCCTGAGGGATCAGCCCGGGTGATGAAATCAACTATGGTCATGTCCCACCTTTGGTAGGTTTTCTGAAAACCGTCAACGGCCAGCAATTGAAGACGGGGGTTCAATCCGCTAAGAGGCGGGCATGACCGACAGACTCGTTATTGCGCTGGCCCAGTTGAACCCAACGCTGGGTGCCATTCAGGCCAATATGGCCAAGGCCCGGGCTGCCTGCATTGACGCGGCAGGCGCTGACCTGGTGCTGTTTCCGGAGCTGTTTATCTGTGGCTATCCGCCAGAAGACCTGGTCTTGCGCCCGAGTTTCGTGGCCCAGTGCAAGGCAGCGCTGGAGGACTTGGCCAAGGATACAGTAAATGGCCCGGCGATCCTCATGGGCACGCCTTGGGCTGAATGCGGCAAGGTTTATAATGCCGTAGCGCTTCTCAGCGGCGGCAAGATAGACACGCTGCGATTTAAATATGACTTGCCCAACTACGGCGTGTTTGATGAAAAGCGGGTGTTTCAGGCTGGCCCCGCCCCCGGTCCCATCGCCTTCAAGGGGGTGCGCCTTGGGGTTCCCATCTGCGAGGATATCTGGACCGACGAAACCTGCGAAACCCTGGCCGAAACCGGGGCGGAAATCCTGCTGGTTCCCAACGGCTCTCCGTTCGAGGGCAACAAGGATGATGTGCGGCTCAATCTCGTGGTGGCACGGGTCACCGAAACGGGCCTTCCCATGGCCTATCTCAATCAGGTGTGCGGACAGGACGAACTCGTGTTTGACGGCGCTTCCTTTGTGCTGAATACGGATCGGACGATTGCCGTGCAAATGCCGATGTTCGAGGAAGCTCTGACACTCACGGAATGGATCCGCGGTGCGGATGGCTGGCGCGTGACACCGGGCGTCATCGCCAAGCTTCCTGAAGGCGAGGAAGAAACCTGGAAGGCCTGCGTATTGGGCCTCAAGGACTATGTTGAGAAGAACCGCTTTCCCGGCGTGGTGCTCGGCCTTTCCGGCGGAATCGACTCCGCCGTTGTCGCCGCCATGGCGGTTGATGCGCTGGGCAAGGAACGGGTTCATTGCGTGATGCTGCCCTATGCCTACACGAGCAAGGACAGCCTTGTGGATGCGGAGGCCTGCGCCAAGCATTTGGGGGTGCGCTACGATGTGGTACCGATCAAGGAACCGGTTGAAGGTTTTCTGTCTACGCTGAAGCCGATGTTCGATGGTAAGAATATCGATGTCACTGAAGAGAATATCCAGTCGCGGACGCGTGGCGTCATTCTCATGGCGATCTCAAACAAATTCGGATCCATGGTTCTGACCACGGGCAACAAGTCGGAAATGTCTGTGGGCTATGCCACGCTTTACGGCGACATGAACGGCGGCTTCAACCCGATCAAGGATGTTTACAAGACGCAGGTGTTCCGTTTGGCACAGTGGCGTAACACACAGGGTTTCGTGATCCCCGAACGCATAATTACCAAGCCGCCGACCGCCGAACTTCGCGAGAACCAGATGGACCAGGATACGCTGCCGCCCTACGATGTTCTGGATGATATACTGCAGGGCCTGGTGGAAGAGGAATTGCCCATTGCGACAATCGTGAAGCGCGGCCACGACGAGGCGCTGGTGAAGCGCATCCAGCACATGCTCTATATCGCTGAATACAAGCGGCGGCAGGCGGCGCCCGGCGTCAAAATTACCCGGCGCAATTTCGGCCGCGACCGGCGCTACCCCATCACCAATGCGTTCCGAGACAAACACTAGATGACAATTCTCCGTTTTGCCCCCTCGCCCACGGGCCGCATTCATATTGGCAATGCTCGCACCGCCATTCTCAACTGGCTCATGGCGCAGAAAACCGGCGGGCAGTTCATCCTGCGCTATGATGATACAGATTTGGCCCGCTCGAAGACCGAACATGCGGAGGCCATTGCCGCCGATCTCGACTGGCTAGGAATCAAGCCGGCGCGGGTTGAATACCAGTCGAAGCGTTTCGACAAGTATCATGCGGCGGCAGAAACACTGCGGGTCTCCGGTCATCTTTATGCCTGCTATGAATCGGCCGATGAGCTGGACCGCAGGCGCAAGCGGCAACTTGCCCGGCATCAGCCGCCCATCTATGACCACGCAGCGCTCAAACTCACCGCCGAAGACCGTGCCAAACTGGAAGCAGAAGGACGCAAGCCCCATTGGCGCTTTAAGCTCGATCACGCCACGGCGGAGTGGACCGATCTTATCCGCGGCCCCCAGCATATCGATACGGCGACTTTGTCCGATCCGGTGCTGATACGCGAGGATGGCAGTTATCTCTACACGCTGCCGTCGGTTGTCGATGATATCGAGTTTGGCATTACCCATGTTATCCGGGGCGAAGACCATGTGGTGAATGCGGCGGTGCAAATTGAAATCACCAGGGCGTTGGGTGGCGCCGTTCCGGCGTATGCGCATCACAGTCTCTTGACTGGGGCTGATGGTTCGGGCCTGTCGAAACGATTGGGTTCGCTGTCCATAGGCGCCATGCGCGAGAGTGGCCTGGAGGCGATGGCGGTGGTGAGCATCGCGGCGCTTCTCGGGACTTCCGATTCCATTCATCCCTGTGCAGATTACAAGGAACTGGTGGAGGGTTTCGATCTCGCCAAGCTGTCACGGGCCCCTGCCCGTTTTGACGAGGCGGAGCTCAATCATCTCAATGCCAAGCTCCTGCACATGCTGCCGTGGGACGCCGTCAAAGACAGGCTTGACTACGGGAGCGAGGCATTCTGGCTGGCGGTTCGCGGGAACCTTCAGAAGCTTTCCGATGCAAAGGCCTGGCATGAAATCATCACTGGGCGCATCACTCCGGTCGTTGCCGCCGAAGATCGCAGTTTTGTGAGCTACGCGGCCAAGTCGCTCCCCGCTGAACCGTGGGACTCCACCACCTGGAAAATCTGGACCGATGGCGTAAAACTTGAGAGTGGCCGCAAGGGCAAACCACTTTTCATGCCGCTGCGCCTGGCACTTACAGGTTTGGATCACGGCCCTGAACTGGCAGCACTTCTGCCCCTGATCGGCCGCCATAAGGCTATGGACCGCCTTGGATAGTTGTCAACATTTTTGTTGACATTGTTCGTTCCGACATCTAAATTCACCGCAACGAGCGAAGAATTAAATATTCGCCAACCTAGGGAGTGACGAACATGATGGCTGCAAGGGTCAATGGAGTTTATTCCTTATGGTATTGCGAATATGAATTATTCAGAGTTCCGTCGTTGGTTAGCAAAACAAGGCTGTTCATTTGAAACCCACAAAGGTGGCAGTGGTCATATCACGGTCCGACGTGGCAGTCGGAGGTCTCAATTACCTGCCCATGGCAAAGGTAAGGAACTTGGCAAAGGCCTGATTCAAAAGACTTTAAAGGATTTGAATTTGAAATGATCGCCTACCCTGTAATTCTGGCGAAGGATACGAATGGCACTATTCTGGTTACGTCCAAAGACTTTCCGGAATTGGTGACCTTTGGCCAAGACAGGCACGATGCGCTGTCACACGCCATTGGTGCGTTCGAAGAAGCAATTGAAGCGCGCATTGCGGACCGTGAAAAAGTCCCCTCTCCCTCCAGATTCAAAGCCTCTGCGCCCCATGTAACCCTGCCCGTACAGGCCGAGGTTAAGGTTCTTCTTTACCAGCAGATGTGGAAGAGCGGTGTGCGCAAGGCCGACTTGGCGCGCAAGATGGATCTGCACCGGCAGGAGATTGACCGCTTGCTCGACCTCAATCACGCGACAAGCATTGCCAAGCTTGAGAAGGCATTTTCCGTGCTCGGAAAGTCCATTAATATTGTGATTTCCGACGTTCCGGCGTCCTGATTTTCCAAAAGTCAACTCTGGACCGCCTCGCCTAACTGCGCGATAGTGGCCGGTATGATCCTGGTTGGGCAATATGACTCGCCTTTTGTGCGTCGCGTTTCAGTTACGCTGCACCACTACCACATGCCGTTTGAGCGTAACACGCTTTCTGTGTTTTCCAATGCCAAGAAAATGCAGAAAATCAATCCGCTGATCCGCATTCCCTCGCTTGAACTGGCGTCCGGCGAAATCCTTATCGACTCGTGGGCCATCCTTGATTACCTCGATGAACTCGCGGGACCGGCACGGGCGTTGACGCCGAGCCATGGCCCGGAGCGTCGCAAGGTATTGCATGCCGTGGCTCTTGCGGCGGGCACCATCGAAAAGGCGGGAGCCGTCACCTACGAGCGCCATTACCATCCCAAGAAGATGCTGAGTGAAGAATGGGAGGCGCGTTGCCTAGACCAACTCAAAGCCGGGCTCACCGAACTGGAAAAGAACTGCGGTACGCCATGGTATTTCGATTTGCACATGAGCCAGGCGGACATCACCATCGGCTGCCTGATCGGCTATGTGAAATTACGGGTGCCGAAAGCCTTTCCTGCCAAGAAATTTCCCAAACTTCATGCGCTGTCGCTTCATTGCGAGATGCGCGAGGAATTCGTTAAGTCGCGCATCTCCGCCGATGAAGTCATGCCAGCGAGAAAATAGCGTGGATGCCAAGGCCGTTGTTGATTTCTGGATGCTGGCGGGGCCGGAACGCTGGTTCACCAAGGACGCCACTTTTGATGGGGCGCTGGCGGTGCGTTTTGCCGCCGCGCTGAAGCAGGCCCGGCTTGGGGGCTTTGACCATTGGGACGAAACGCCCGAAGGCGCGTTGGGCCTTGTCATTCTGCTTGACCAGGTTTCACGCAATATCCTTCGCGGAAGCCCGCTGGCGTTTGCCGGAGATGCGAAGGCGTTGGCCCTGGCAAATACATCGGTATGCCGCGGATATCACCAGAAGCTGGTGCCACCGCTTGCCATGTGGCTGCTCATGCCGTTCGAGCATGCGGAAGATCTCGACGCGCAAAACCGCTGTGTCGCCCTGTTTGGAACTCTGGGACTGCACGACATGGTCTACTATGCGCAAATGCATTTGGACATCATCGCCCGCTTCGGCAGGTTTCCGCACCGCAATTCGGTTCTCGGACGGACATCAACAGCGGCGGAAATTGCGTTCCTGCAAGTCGGCGGTTTTTCCGGATAGGCTCCGATTCTATTTCGGCATGGGAATGACGCTGCCACCCGGCACGGCAAAACCCTTCGGCACAGCAGGCCGCGCGGCAATAGTGAGATACCAGCGCTTCACGTTTGGATAGCCGTTCAGATCAATGCGCTGCCATTCGTGGCGTGCGGCCCAAGGGAATGTCGCGATGTCGGCGATGGAGTATTCGCCGGCCATGAATTCAGTTTTTCCGAGAAGTGTATTCAGCACGCCGTAAAGCCTGCCTGCTTCCTTGGCGAACCATTCCTCGGCGAAGGGCGCCTTGCCGGGATTATAATGCAGGTAGGCGTGGGCACGGCCCAGCATGGGGCCGAAATTCCCCATCTGCCACATCAGCCATTCATTGACCCTGATGCGCGTTGCGAAGTCCTGCGGATAAAACTTTCCCACCTTTTCGGCGAGATACATAAGGATGGCGCCGGATTCGAAAACCGAAATTCCATTTTCAGTATCGACGATGGCGGGGATTTTGTTGTTGGGTGAAATCTTCAGGAAGTCTGAGGCAAATTGTTCGTCCTTGCCGATGTTGACGGGATGAACTGAGTAGTTCAGCCCCATCTCCTCAAGTCCAATGGAAATTTTCCGGCCGTTCGGCGTGCTCCAGGTATAAAGTTCAATTGTCATAAAGCTCCAGCCCTCCAGCCATTTGCATCACACTTTCGAGATCGGTGATACGCTCATAGGCATTTGGGCGAAGCACGGAATGGCCACTCAGAAAGAGCTGCTCACGGCACTGTTGTAAGTCCGAATCCGCGAAGGCGGCAACCAGGCCTTGCCGCATGGCTTCAATGCCACCAGCGCGCGTGACATAGGGAAGGCCTGGCACCGAGGGCGAGCGGGCGATCTCGACCATGCCTTCCAGATAATCCGGGCGGTAGCGCCGCGCCATAGCCACGCAGACCGCATCAATGGCGCAGACATCTGCGACGCCATCGCGCACGGCAAGCATGGACTTAACGTGGCCGCCGCTTTGCAGCGCCCGGGCGAAAAACTTCCCCTCTGTGGCAAATGGCGCGAAAACCAGTTTGAGCGCCAGCATGCCGGACATGGAATCCGGGTTATTAACTGCGGCAATCCCGCCCCGAAAAGAATCCGGGGGCTTGTCATAACGGGCAAAGATGAAGCTGCAGTAATCAGCGCCTTTGCAGCCCGGTGCGGCATAATGCGGGGTCGCAATATATTTGAGCAAGCCCCTGAATTCATGAGTAAAAGGATAGCCACAGGTCTGGCTGAAAGCGAGATCAACGCTACGCCAGGCGGCGAAATGGTCGGCGTTCCGATCAAGTTCCACTGCCACGCCGAGATGCCGGGAAAGCCCGCGCCACCAAGCGTCGGTGGCTTCTTTAACTTCCGGCCAATCATACATGGGTAAAGATGCTATCATGGGAGAGCGAATTTCCTGGAGACTTGAACAATGCCACAAAGCCAAATAATTGGAGCCCATGCAACACCCGACTGAAATCGCCGTCGACCGACCCGCGCTGATCGAATGGCCTACCGTCATCCTTATCATTCTGACCTATGGCGCGATGGCCGCGCTCATGTGGTTTTACTATGCCCTGCCCTTTTGGGTGATCATGCCGCTGGCCGGCTATCTCATTGCCCTCCATGGCTCGCTGCAACACGAAGTGTTGCACGGGCATCCCACACGCAATGCGGCGCTCAATGAACTTTTGGTGGCAATCAACTTCAGCCTCAACTTTCCCTACCGGCGCTACCGCAAGCTGCATCTTATCCATCACAATGATGAAAATCTGACGCACCCGACGCTTGATCCAGAATCATATTATCTGCTGCCCGATGATTGGGCGAAGCTGCCCGCGCCGCTGAAGCAGCTTTATACAATCAACAATACGCTGGCGGGCCGCATGATTCTTGGCCCCATCATTGGCACGATCCGTTTCTGGTCTGCGGAAATCCGGACCCTTGCGAAGGGTGATACGTCAATTGTCAAAGCCTGGGCCTTGCATATTCCGGCCTGCGCCGTGGCACTTGCCTATGCCTATTACATTTGCGGCATTCCGTTGTGGGCCTACCTCGTGATGTTCGTCTGGCCGGGAATTGCTTTTTCTCTTATTCGTTCCTTCTGCGAACATCAGGCGGTGAAAGATCTAGGCGAGCGCACCATCGTCGTTGAATCAGCGCCGCCGCTGTCGCTGATGTTCCTCAACAACAATCTGCACCTGCCGCATCACCTGAAGCCGCGCATGGCCTGGTATGAGCTTCCAGCCTACTACAAGGCCGAGCGTGAAGAACTTTTGCGAAAAAACCACGGCTACCTGATGCATGGCTACCGCGAAATTTTCCGCAGATATTTTTTCACGCCGAAGGAACCCGTTGCCTATCCGCATCCCGAATACCTGCGTTCGCGCTCTCATAACTGTCTGTAATCATTATAGTTTTAAGAACAACATGGATCTACAAATTGGGAATGGCCGTTTTATAAGCGTTATTTCGACTCAAATTGAAAATAGCCCCTGAAAATAAGGGTTTTCACGACTCGCCTAAAGCGCTAGTTTCCTCGTCGGCCGATTCGGCAAACGGAGATGAAAACATGGCTGACGAAAAAATACTGACGGTTCCCCTGTCCAAAATGGCAGCAGAGCTTTCCGAAAAACACGAGATGTCAAAAAAGCTTGCCGGCGAATTGCTGGCTGACTTTGTTGACCTCCTCGTAAAGCACCTCAAGAAGGGCAACAAGGTTCGCGTCACCGGGCTTGGGATTTTCCAGGTCAGGAAGCGTCCTGCCCGTCTTGGCCGCAATCCGGCAACTGGCGAGCAGATCAAGATCAAGGCTTCGAAGAAGCTGGCTTTCCGCGCTGCCAAGGAAGTCAAGGAAAGCATCTAAGCTTTTCTGGTTTCACCATTCAGCGGCCCCACACCTGTGGGGCCGTTTTTGTTCAGCGGGCGGTATAGATCGCAAATCCAAACTTCGTGTCACGGCGTTCATAGCTGGCCCAGAACGGGGCGAAGCGCGGGTCATGTGACCAGAATTTCACGTAGTCGAATTGCCCGTCCGGCAGGTAGAGTTGTTCCTTGCTTTCATTGATGAAGACAATATCCGGATGGAATGTCACCAGATCTGTGACCGTCCAATCAAGGGTGCGGGCTATGATCTCGTCCTTGGGCAGCGGTCCTTCCTGCCATTTTGAGGCCACGTAGGGTGCCAGCCACTGCGTTGGCAAACGCGAGGCCCAGACAAGCTTGCGGTTGAGGGCGAAGGGAAAGCCGTGGGATACTTGCGTCGAGGCAATGAAGAATGACCTGGACCCCGGGGCGTAGCGAGCGATTGCCGCATCGAAGTACTTTCCGTTATTGGGATATGTTTGCGACAGATAGGTAAAATCAATCGCAGCCAGAAGAAGACTTGCACCAACCAGAAATCTGGTCGTCGAAAGCCAGGCCACAAACGGCAGGCGCGTCACAATGGAGGAAACAGCAGCCACGCAGGCCAGGCTGGCAAATACGCGAGCTGGAAGGATCTGGTAGCTGAAGCCCTTGTACTGGATCAGATAGGAAAGGATAAATCCGGCGGAAATGGCAGCCAGAAGAGCCGTAATATCCGCCAGGGGCTCTTCGGTCCTGCGCCAAAGAAATGCGGCAAGCGCGACAAGCCCGAAGGAGCGCAGGCTGGCGATCCAGATAGCAGCATCCGAATAGCCGTAGAGCGGCACGTAGGCCTTGACGCCGAGGCTCACGATTGTCCGGAAAAATTCCGGGACGAAGACGACTATTGCGATGCCGTACAATAGCGCGAAAGCAGCAGCGGCAAGATTCTCCGGCACAATCGGACCGCGAAAGTTTCGGTAGCGGAGCAGCAGGACAAGTTCGGCCCCTAGGGGCGCGAACACGCTTTGTGGTTTAATGCAAATGGCAATGGCGGCCAGCAAGCCCACCATGCCCGCCTCGAGGACATTGATGCCGGCGCCACGACTGCGGGCGAGCCGCAGAAAAGGCCAGGGCAAAAACAGTAGGACCATCAAATGTTCGCGCTCGGTGAAATCGGCAGCAGGCAGGAACAGCAAAGCGGCGGCAATGAAGAGGCAAAGGATAGCGCGCACGGCGTCCGGAACGCCGCCCATCTGCCGCAGATAGCGGTTCGCCAGCACCAGGGACAGCGCAGTGAGGGCCAGCAACAAGCCATAGTTCACGGCAATGGAACTCAAGCCCGCCAGATTGGCAAACCAGACGACAGGCACTGTCAACCAGATGCCGAGCGGCGGATTGACCTCGAGGAAATCCGTATAGAGATGTTTTCCATGGAGCAGCCCTTCGGCCACATAGAGGTACCAGGCGGTGTCATGATTGATGTCGGATTGAAACCGGACAATCGCCTGGGTGGCGAAAAGTGAAACGATGCCGGCAATGACCAAGAGGCGGCGCATGGCGGTCCCTCCCCCTAGACCCGGATTTTGTTGGCGATGAACACCCTCGAACGGCTCAGCCAGAAGCCAAATGCCGGCACGACGATTACGACTGGCGCCATGGCTAGCCACAATGGCTGGCCCAGCCATTCCACGACACAATACACAATCGACTGGTTCAGCGCGAAACAGGTGAGCGACAGAACGGCAAAGCGCGGCAGTGCGTGGATGTGGCGGCTCTCCCCATTAAAGGTCCAGAACCAGTTGCCCGTATAAGACATTATGACAGCCGTAAGGAAGGCAAGAAAATTGGCCCACAGGGGTGCCACGCCCGCTAGGCTGTTGTAGCTGAGGGCCGCCAGCACATGGACAAGCGTCGCCCCGCCGCCGACCACGGCGAACTTCGCCGCCTGAAGCGGCACGCCGGGAATGGTGAATGGTTTAGCCATTTGAGAAGATCATGACCGATTTCAGGATCTGACGGCGCGCGCAGAACCGCTAGACTTGGCCCTCGAGCTGGTCAAGGCGGTGACAGACGTCTCGTTCCATGTTTTTGCCTGATCCTCTTGTGCTTCAAGGCCGCGCATTTCTCGAACGAGATAAAGTGGCCGGTTGCGGACTTCAGAATAGATGCGGCCTACATATTCACCGAGAATGCCCGTGGCCACAATGTTCAGGGAGCCGAGGAAGAGCACGGCCACCATGAGCGAGGCATAGCCCGGCACCGGATTTCCGTAGAGCACGGTATGAATGACGAGCCAGAATGCGTAGGCGAAGGTCAACAGGCCGAGCCCCATGCCGAAATAGGTCCAGATGCGGAGCGGCACGGTCGATGAACCGGTGATGCCGTCAATGGCGAAATTCCACAGCTTCCAGTAGCGCCACTTGGTGGTGCCGGCGGCGCGGGCCCCGCGGGCATAGTCAATGCCGATTTGCTTGAAGCCGACCCAGGCAAAGAGGCCCTTCATGAAGCGGGTCTTTTCGGGAAGGTGTTTCACAGCCTCGACGACGCGGCGGTCCATCAGCCGGAAATCGCCCGTATTGTCGGGGATGCGCACATCGGCGATCCAGTTGTGCAGGCGGTAGAACAGGCTTGCGGTCACGCGCTTTGACACGTCGTCGCTTTGGCGGTGCGACCGGCGGGCGTAAACGACTTCGTAGCCCTCGCGCCATTTGGCAATCATGTCGGCGATGAGTTCCGGCGGATCCTGAAGATCGGCATCGATGGGAACCACGGCGTCACCGCGGGCATAGTCCAGCCCGGCGGAAAGGGCCGTATCCTTGCCGAAGTTGCGTGAGAGACTCAGAACCTTGATGCGGCTGTCGCGCGCATGATGGCGCATCAGTTGGACCAGGGTGAGATCGGAACTGCCGTCATCGACGCAGACGATTTCAAAATCCGACGTAATTTTTTCAAGCACGGGCATGAGCCTGGCAAAGAAGATTTCCGTGCCTTCTTCCTCATTATACATGGGGACAACCACCGAGAGCAGCGGCGGCCGCGCATCATCCCGTCGTCTTTTTGGCGTGGTCATCTTGCTTGTCCCATCACAAAGAGGAGCCCCGTACCTATCGCAGAGCCATTAACATTTGGTAGTGCCGGGGGTGTGCGGCCGGCGGTAAGGGGATGATATCAAGCCATTGATTAAGATTAGTTTTTCAAGATCAGGAAGAATTTACGGAAGATTAACTGTGTCTTTCGAGGTCTTTCGGCGAAAATCGCCGCTCACGAGCGGATCCGGTTGAATTCTTCTCACCGCCCAGGCGATTGCGAAAGGCCTTGCGCATCGGCTATTGAAGCGCGAGGCTTTCTCTTTTTTCCAAGGAAAATCAAATGAAATCGCAGGCGCGCGTCGTTGTCATCGGGGGTGGCGTGGTAGGCTGCTCGGTGCTCTATCATCTCACCAAGGCAGGCTGGAAGGATGTGGTGCTGGTCGAGCGCGACCGCCTTACCTCCGGCTCCACCTGGCATGCGGCAGGCGGGTTCCATACCCTTAACGGCGATCCCAATGTGGCCAAGCTGCAGGGCTATACCATTGGCCTTTATGATGAGCTAGAGAAGATTTCCGGCCAGGCCTGCGGGCTCCACCGGTCCGGCGGGCTGATCCTGGCGGATACGCCGGAGCGGCTGGAATGGCTGAAGATGGCCCATGCGCGGGCCAAATATCTCGGCCTTGAAACCGAGATGATGTCGATGAAGGAAGCCAAGGCGCTGAACCCGCTTCTGGAAGAAAAATACTTTGTCGGCGCCATGCTCGATGCGGCTGACGGAAACCTTGATCCCGAAGGCACGACGCATGCCTATGCCAAGTCGGCGCGCATTGCCGGAGCCGAGATTTACCAGAATTGTCGCGTCACCGATTTGAAGGCGCGCAGTGACGGCACCTGGGATGTGATCACGATGAACGGCAACATCCACGCCGAGCATGTGGTGAATTGCGGCGGGCTTTGGGCGCGCGAAGTGGGCCGCATGGTGGGGCTGGAGCTTCCGGTGCTGGCCATGGAGCACATGTATCTGGTGACCGACGACATGCCGGAAGTCACCGCCTACAACAAGGAGCGTGGCCGCGAGTTGCCGCACATCATCGATTTCAAATCGGAAATCTACATGCGCCAGGAACGCTCGGGCATCGTGCTCGGCACCTATGAAAAAGAATGCAAGCCATGGCAGCCGAAGCAGACGCCATGGGATTTCGGCCAGGAACTTCTTCCGCCGGATCTCGACCGCATCGCCGATCATCTTGAAATCGGCTACCGGCATTTTCCGGCGCTGGCCAAGGCGGGCATCAAGCGGGTGATCAACGGGCCGTTCACCTTCTCGCCAGACGGCAATCCGCTGGTGGGGCCGGTGCAGGGCCTGCGGAATTTCTGGTGTGCCTGTGCCGTGATGGCGGGCTTCAGCCAGGGCGGCGGCGTGGGCCTGGCGCTTTCGCAATGGATGGTGAATGGCGATCCGGGATTTGATGTCTGGGCCATGGATGTTTCTCGTTTCGGCGAATGGGCGACGCGGAGCTATACCAATGAAAAGGTGCGCGAGAATTATGCCCGGCGCTTTTCCATCAAGTTTCCCAATGAGGAACTTCCGGGCGCGCGTCCGCAACAGACCACGGCGCTTTATGACACGATGATTGCGCAAGGAGCCGTGATGGGCGACTCCTGGGGCCTTGAAACGCCGTTGTGGTTTGCGCCCAAGGGCGTCGAGCCGAAAGATATTTTCTCGTTCCATCGCTCCAATGATTTTGCCCCTGTGAAGGCGGAAGTGCTTGGCGTGCGCAATGGCGTAGGCGTTACCGAGATTGCCAACTTCGCCAAGTATCGTTTCACCGGACATGGGGCGGAAGCGTTTCTTTCGCGGCTGATGACCAACAAGATGCCGAAGGTGGGCCGCCTGATCCTCACGCCGATGCTGAACCCTGCCGGCAAGCTGATCGGCGATTTCACCATCGCCAATGCGGGAAATGATACTTTCTATATGTGGGGTTCGAGCCAGGCGCAGAAATATCACATGCGCTGGTTCGAGCAGCATGTGCCAACGGACGGTAGCGTGAGCATTCACCGCTATGACATGGGCCTCGTCGGGCTTTCCATCGCCGGGCCGAAATCTCGCGCGGTTTTGCAAACGCTCACGGACGCCGATGTGTCGAACGCCGCCTTCAAGTTCATGGATCACCGCGCCATGGATATCGGCAATGTGCCGGCGCTCATCAACCGCGTCACCTATACGGGCGATCTGGGCTATGAAATCTGGGTGGCGCCGGATTACCAGCGCCGCCTCTATCAGGAAATCATGAAGGCCGGGAAGAGCGAAGGCATCATCAATTTCGGCATGCGGGCCCTGCTCTGCATGCGGCTGGAAAAGAATTTTCCCACCTGGTACCGGGAGCTGCGCCCGATCTATGGCGGCTTCGAAGCGGGCATGGACCGGTTCATCGATCTCAGCAAGAATGATTTCATCGGCCGCGAGGCGGCGATGGAAGAAAAGCGCAACGGCGGCAAGCTGCGCCGCGTGTCGATGATCGTAGACGCCGGCGATGCGGATGTGTTGGGCGATGAGCCAATCAGCCACAAGGGCAAGGTTGTTGGCTGGGTCACGTCAGGCGGCTTTGCGCATTTCGTCAACAAGTCCATGGCCCAGGGCTATGTGCCGAAGGAACTGGCGGGCGATCTGGCTACGGGCGCCTTCGACATCGAAATCATCGGCGATCAGCGCAAGGCGACGATCATCGTCGATCCGCCGTTCGATCCCAAGGGCGAACGGATGCGATCCTAACAAAAATTTGTCATTCCGGCGAAAGCCGGAACCCAGGCTTTCAACCAACACGAATGCTACAAGTCTGGGTCCCGGCTTTCGCCGGCATGACAGTGTTCGGAGCCATTCGCAATTAATCCTTAGGCGGATGTTTTTCCCGCCTCAGCTTGTGTCTGGCTTCATCGCCTCCCAGGCGAGGCCGTCACATTCGACCAGCACCTCATCGACTTCATGGATTGGCTTCCGCCGGTAGCCCGGTGGATGGCCGGGCCGGAGCGGCAAAGTAGACTTCGGCCATGGCGCGGCTTTCCGCCTCTGCTGCCAGCGGACAAGACGCCTGGCCTGACATAGAAGGTCATCGAGGGCGAGCTTGATGGCCTGGAGCCTGCGGTGGAGGCGCGTTGCACTAACCCGGCCGTCGGGCGGAGGGGGAGGTTCAACCACAGGTCGGGTTGCTAATTCTTGGATCAGGCTCAAAGACATTGATGCGCGGGACAAGCCGGGGGAGTCTTCTGACGCGCAGGGGTGCTGCTCTCTTGCGCGGATCAAAGAGCTGGAAGGAGGGTAGTGAACTTCCCCCGTCTTTCCCGATGACTTTCCCCACCGGCATCGGCCGCGAGGGAGTGAGTTTCACCACAACATTCCGGGCCGCAATACACCCAGCATCGCACTGTGAAGAGAGCGTGGAATCCGTGAAGCCGTATCCGTGCCATCAAGCCCCAACAGGGCGAAAAGGATCCTGATGATGTCCCTCAGCGCGTCGCTGTTGCGTTTGATGGCCAAGTCCCAGTTAATGATGGTTCCTAAAAAGGAAAAAAGGAACCTAAATGTCATTCTAGGAATATAATCGCACTTATATACTTGACACATGCAATGGGGTTTCCTATATTCAGGTCATAGAGTTACAGGAATTAGGAAAATGAACCTCTCTAACCCCATTTATCACGATGCAGACAAGGCCCGCGCCCATCTGGAGTCCATTCTTTGGGCCGATGGTCCTGTATGCCCTCACTGCAAAACCCGTGACCATGCCAGCAAGATCGCAGGGGGGCGCAAGGGCCTCATGTTCTGCAATGCTTGCCGTATGCAGTTTAGCGTGACGGTCGGAACCGTGTTTGAGCGCTCCAAAATTCCCCTGAATAAGTGGGTTCTGGCTACTCATCTTATGTCGGCGTCTAAGTCGGGCGTTTCTGCCCATCAGCTTCACCGTATGCTTGAAATCACTTACAAATCGGCTTGGTTCATGTGCCATCGCATTCGTGAGGCAATGAAGGACACTGATAGGGCTCCCCTCGGTGGCCGTGGCACCCCTGTACAGGTTGACGAAACCTACTACGGCAACACGTCCAAGCGCGCCAAGGGCTATAAGAAGGGCCATCGCCACAAGCAGCAGATAATTGCCCTTGTGGAGCCTTCTACTGGCCGTGCAAAGGCATTCCATGTCAAACGCGCTACCTCAGAGAAGGTACGCAATATCCTGTTCACGACTGTGGACCGCAAATCCACCTTGGTTAGCGATGAAAGCAACCTCTACAAGTACACTGGCAAGGCTTACGCCGATCACCAGACAGTGCATCATGCGAGCGGCGCCGACGTGAACAAGAAGGGCTTCTCCACAAACAATGTTGA
Organism: Hyphomicrobiales bacterium; assembly: GCA_038251095.1. Taxonomy (GTDB): domain Bacteria; phylum Pseudomonadota; class Alphaproteobacteria; order Rhizobiales; family Aestuariivirgaceae; genus Aestuariivirga. The sequence goes on along the minus strand of JBBSBQ010000005.1, from coordinate 69,622 downwards.
GAACATCTTTGGCGTGTTCAAGCGCTCAATCAAGGCTCATATCGTTGTGAGTGAGCAGCATCTTGGCCGTTACGTGGCTGAGAGTGTGTTCCGCTACTCAAACCGCAAGATCAACGATTTTGAGCGCGCTTTAGAAGCCTTGAAGGGCATCGAAGGCAAGCGTTTGACCTATCGGCCAATTGGCTAAACCTGTTACCCGCAAACAGCTTGTAAATCGACTCCTCTGGATAAGGAAAAAGCGCTAGTGTCCCTTTGTTAAAACAGGGGAGACAAGCCATGCGGCCACCGGGATTAAATGAAGCCTCATATACTACCTTCGCCATCATGGATGAATTGATTAGAACCTTGGTGGAGAAGGACCTCTTCTCCCCTGCTGACGCTATCGGCGTCTTGAGTAGAACGCTTGAAAATCTCGACAGGGGAAGGGCCACTACCGTTCATGCCATTCCCGTCATCGAGGAAATGATCCGCGAATATTCCAAACAAACTAGGTAGTCTTTCCATTTTTTTTTGCCTTTTTGGACTTCTTTGCCGCTTTAATCGGCACATGCGGCTTGTGTGGCGTCTGAAGCATACGCTTTAGGACTTCATCGCGTTTCTTATCGTCGGGAGATTTTGCCATGGATGATGATGACCTAGACGATTACCAAGAAATTGAAGACAAAGACTTTAATAGCCTTAACCTACATGCGGGAATTGGATACTTCATTGTCGCATACTCTAAGGTGGAATTGGGAATAACAACCCTTTTGGCATTACTCACAAAGAATGAAGACTTTGAGGCGTTTCATATCTTAACCAGGGGGATGGACTTAAGGGTGAAAATTGAACGATTGCAGGAATTATGTAAGCCCCTGTCTCTCATAGAACCAAAATCGGCTCTCGATATAAGGCTGGAATTGCTGGATCGCAAAATCTGTCAACTAAGAAATAAACTGTCCCATTCATCTATCGAAATTCCCAGCGAAATGATCCCAGAAATAAGACTGGCAAGTATTAGCTCTCTCAAGCCATCAAAGACACCAGCCAATGCAGAAACCCTGCACTTGGAAACTTTGGCGCTTTATACCGAATGGTGTGAAGCGTTTTTCCATGACGTGCTCAGCCTTTTTTCGCACGTGAAGAAATCCGCAAAGTTTTCCATAAGTCATCCGCATTCGATGGTACCCAAGGAATTCCGCCTACATCTTGATCAACTAGCTCGTCGCGCCAGACTCGATAGGCTACGTCGAGATCAGCGTTCGAAATAGTTAGAGTCGTCGCCCTGTCTGTCATTTCCTATATTCGCTTTTTGCATGTGTCAAGTATATAAGTGCGAATATTATGTCAAGGGGTATTTATTCATATTTTCTCTCCCGGACCGCCCCATTCCCCTACTCTCCATGGTCGGGCTTGACCCGACCAACCAGTTTTTCAGGCAGAGCCGATATTGAAAGTCTGGGTGGTCGGGTCAAGCCCGACCATGGAGAGTGGGAGTGATCAACAATATTCCAGCGCAGCGTCGGTGAGCCAGTCGTGGACGCTTATGGCGAAGGTGCGCAGGGCGTAGATTTCGAAGCGGTTGTCACTCACGCAGTGGACCAGCACGGGGGTGTGGTGGATTCCTGTCATGGCGAACATTCCGGGCTTGAAAACGCCAGGATGGAAATCGAGGGGAATGCCTTTGCTGAGAACATCGCGGGCGGGCGGGCCTTCGATGAAGATGCGGGTGCGGCTGTGGGACAGGGGCGTGAGGACGGCGACGCCTTCCAGCTTCGCTGCGATGGCGTCATTCTCCGGGCCAATGATCCAGAACTGGTTTTCTCCGGTGCGCATGAGTGTGCGGCCATCGTTTTGCAGGGCTACGCCAACTTGGGTTGGCAGCTTGCCGGTGATGGGGCTTATGGCCTTTGCGGGACCTGCGACTTGCAGAAGAGAAAAGCTGCGGGCTTCGCCGATTTGCAGGACGGGGCTTGCATAAGGTTTCGCGCTGGCCAGGGCTGAGCGGCGGTCAAGCATTGAGGCGCGCTCCTTCCCGGTCGATGAAGTGCGGCGAGACGATGCGGGCTTTCACCTGTTCGTTCTTCAGAGGGAAGGCGCAGATGATGTCTTCGCCCTCGTGTTTCAATCCGCCCTGATAGAGGCCGAGGGCGATGAATTTGTTTAGCTCCGTCGACCAGGTGACTGACGTGATGTAGCCGCGGCCGTGGCCCTTGATCTCGTCGCCTGCGGAAAACAGGATGGAGCCGCCGCGCAGTTTCTTGTCGGCTTCTATCAACTCAATGCCGACGAGGCTCCAGCGATCCGGCGCCTGCAGGTTTTCACGCATGCGGAGTTCCTTGCCGATGAAGGCTTTTTCCTTACCCGCCATTTTGCCGAGGCCGAGATCATCAAGAGTGTTGCGATGATCGAGTTCGAGGCCCGCTACATGGCCCTTCTCAATGCGCAGTGAGGCCAGCGCCTCCAGGCCATAGGGCTTGATGCCGAGGGGTGCCGCCACTTTCAGGAAATGCTCCCACAGGGCGTGGGCATAGTCGGCGGGGCAATGGACTTCATAGGCGAGTTCGCCGGAGAAGGAGAGGCGCAGCAGGCGAATGGGCACGCCATCGAGATTCACTTCAAGGCAGCCCATGTAGGGGAGGTTTTCGGTGGAGACATCGGCCTTGGGGAAAGCCAGCTGCAGGGCTTCGCGGGATTTGGGGCCTGATACGGCCATGCCGGCCCATTCATCGGTGAGCGAGGTGACATGGACTTTCAGATCGGTCCAATGGACCTGCAGCAAGTATTCAAGCCAGGACATGACTTCGCCGGCCTGGGCCGTGGTGGTTGTCAGATAGAACTGCGTGTCGGAAATGCGGGTGGTGGTGCCATCGTCCAGCACCACGCCATCATCATTCAGCATCACGCCGTAGCGCGCCTTGCCCACGGGCAATTTGGCAAAGCCATTGACGTAAACACGGTTGAGGAATTCCGCCGCATGGGGGCCCTGCACATCGATCTTGCCAAGGGTTGAAACATCGGCGAGGCCAACACCTTGGCGCACCAGTTCCATTTCCCTGATGTAGGCTGTCTCCGGCGAGTTTCCAGCCCAGGCATAATACCAGGCGCGCATCCAGAGACCCGCCTCGATGAAGGTGGCGCCGCTGGCCTTGTTGGCGTCATGCAAGGGCGACAGGCGGTAGGGCCTGAAGTGATGACCAATGGTGCGACCGGCGATGGCGCCGACGGCGAGGCCCGTATAGGGCGGGCGGAAGGTTGTGGTTCCCGTTTGGGCGATCGGCATGTCGCGCAGGCCGGCCATGATGGCAATCGCGTTGATGTTTGAGGTCTTGCCCTGGTCGGTGCCCATGCCCAGCGTGGTGTAGCGCTTCAGATGTTCGACACTGACATAGCCTTCCTGATGGGCGGTCTTGATATCCTTCACGGTGACATCGGACTGCACATCGACAAAGGCCTTGCCCTTGCTGGCAACGGCGGGAAGCCATACGGGCATGATGTGATAGGCGCGATCCTTGCCTTCGGGCGGCACAACGGGCTTGGCTGTTTTGCTGAAATCGGCAACGGCCTTTGCCCCTGCCTCACTGCCGTCCCTTATCGCGGCCTGCGTGCCGAAACGGCCCATCACGGCGCCCGCACCGAAATGCGCTGGCGCAAAACCACCCGGGACAAAGGCCACAATTTTGTCGTCGTAAACAGGTTTGATGCCGCCGTGGGACGTGAGATGCACCGCCGGGCTCCAGCCCCCGGACATGGCCAGCACATCGCATTCGATGGAAGCGGAATGGGCGCCGGCGAGTTGCACGCGGCTTACCTGCTTGGCACCTTCCACATCGGCAACGCCGGTTCCGGGAAACATGGCCATGCCGAGCATCGCGGCCTTGGAGAGCAGATCAGAGGGAATGACCTTGCGGTGATCGGCCATGGTGACAGCAATGCCTGCTTCGGCGAGATCAAAAGCGGCGAGATAGGCCGTGTCATTGTTGGTGACGATGCAGACGCGCTTGAGGGGCGCTACGGCAAAACGGTTGAGATAGGCGCGCACAGCGGAGGCCAGCATGACGCCCGGGCGATCATTGTTGGAGAACACCAGTGGCCTTTCAAGCGCACCAGTCGCAAAGATGATTGATTTTGCGCGTAACAAGATGAGCGTCTGGCGCGGCTTGCCTTTTGCGGCGTCAAAATCTTCGTGACGTTGCAGCAGCACGACGAAGTTATCGTCATAGAGCCCTTGCGCTGTCGTCCGTGCGCGGATTTTCACGTTGCAAAGCGATGCCAATTCAACAAGTTGGGCTTTGCGCCAGGCTTCCAAATCGGCCGTCCGTTCAGAGAGCAATTGCCCGCCGATGTCCGAGTCCTGCTCCACCAGGATAACTCGGGCACCTGAACGCCCGGCTGTTAGCGCGGCAGCAAGCCCGGCGGGGCCGGAGCCCACGACCAGCACATCGCAGAATTCATGGGCCGTATCGTAGCGATCCGAATCCTTTTCGTAGGAGCCTTTGCCAAGGCCTGCGGCTCGGCGGATGAAGGGCTCGTAGAACATCCAGGATTTCTTGAACGGCCCCATGAAGGTCTTGTAGTAGAAGCCGGACTGGAACATGGGGCTAAGCAGGGAGTTCACCGCCATGAGATCGAAGTCGGGCGAAGGCCAGGCATTCTGCGATTGCGCGACGAGGCCATCGGTGAGGTCAACGGTCGTCGCCGGAATGTTGGGTTCGTTCCTGCCAATGGTGAAAAGGCCATTGGGCTCTTCGACACCGGCGGAGACAATTCCGCGCGGCCGGTGATACTTGAAACTGCGCGAGGTCAGGGTCTTGCCATTGGCCAAGAGCGCCGAGGCCAAGGTGTCTCCGGCGAACCCACCCAGCGGCTTGCCGTCATAGGTGAAGGTTACCGGCTTGCTGCGGTCAATGCGGCCACCCTTATCGAGCCTCCGGAAAGCCGTCATGACGCCTCTCCGATTTCATTGGTGGCCGTGTTGCGCGAAAGCTTGAACCAGTGGCGGCAGCCCAGCACATGCTGCCAGTATTCGGTGTGCAGGCCCTTGGGATTGTCGAAGAGGAAGTAATAGTCATTCCAGGCCTTGAAATCGCCCTCGCCATGCTTGGGGCGCACCTTCGTGGCATCGCCGCCGTAGCGGAATTCGCTCAAGTCTCTCTCGCCGCAATGGGGGCATGGAATTCTCATTGCTTGTAGGTCCAGTTGCCAATGCCGTAGTCGTCAAGCTCCCTGCCCTTCATGAAGCGGTTGAGCGCGTAGCAGCGGTTCAATTCATGTTCTTCGTCGTGGGCGATGGTGTGGGCAAAGGTCCAACCGCTGGCGGGCGTGGCCTTGAAACCCTGGTAGCACCAGCCGCCGTTGAAATAGAGATTTTTGATATCAGTGCGGCAGATGAAGGGACTGCCGTCTGGCGTCATGTCCATGATGCCGCCCCAGTGGCGCAGCAGGCGCAGTTTCGACATGAAGGGCAAGAGCGACACGGCGCACTCCGCCACGGTCTGGATGCGGGGGAATTGCCCACGCTGGGTGTAGGTATTGAAGCCGTCGATATGGCCGCCGAAGACCATGCCGCCCTTGTCGGATTGCGAGAGGTAAAACAGTTCGGCGCCCCAGGACACCACGTGATGCACCATTGGCTTCACCGGTTCGGTGACGAAGGCCTGCAGGATATGACTTTCGATGGGCAGCCTGAGCCCGGCCATTTTCGCCACATGGGAGGAATGGCCTGCCACGGCAATGCCGAGCTTGCCGCCGAGGATTTTGCCGCGTGAGGTTTCAACGCCCACCGCCCTGCCCTCGTCCATGACAAATCCTGTCACTTCGCAATTTTCGATGATGTCCACGCCCAGCGTGTCAGCGGCGCGGGCATAGCCCCAGGCCACGGCGTCGTGGCGCACGGAACCGGCGCGCCCCTGAATTATGCCGCCCCAGATGGGCCAGCGCGCCTCACTGGAATAATCAAGATAGGGCAGCAGCGCCATGACCTGGCCGCGATCCAGCAGTTCCGCGTCGATGCCGTTGAGGCGCATGATGTTGCCGCGCCTGACATAAGTATCGAGCTGCACCGGGCTGGTGGCGAGAACGATCTGGCCGCGGTGCGAGACCATGCAGTTGAAATTCAGCTCGTGGGACAGGCCCTCCCAGAGCTTGAGGGAATGCTCGAAAAACTGGGTGTTGCCGTCGATCACATAGTTGGAGCGGATAAGCGTGGTGTTGCGGCCGACATTGCCGGAGCCGATATAGGCGCGCTCGAGCACCGCCACATTTCGCATGCCGTGGTTCTTGGCGAGATAATAGGCAGTGGCGAGGCCGTGGCCGCCGCCGCCGATGATGATAGCGTCATAGGAGCTCTTCGGTTCAGGCGCGCGCCAGGCCCGCGGCCAGGGCCGTTCCGGCGAAAAGGCATGCTGGGCAAGGGCCAGGGCTGAGTAAGGTTTGAACACGACAGACCCCCTACCAGAATTTCACATCAATCGACAAGACGCGGATTTTTCACCCCCGCCGCTTGGCCCATTCCACGCCCTCACTCACCAGCATGGCCATCACCGACATGGACAGAAAGGCATAAACCAGGGGCATGACCGTGCCATTATATTGCTGGCCGAACCAGGTGCCGATGGAGAGCGCAACGAGGGTTGAGAGCGTACCGGAAATGGCCGCCGCCATGCCGGCAATGTGGCCCACGGACTCCATAGCCATGGCGTTGTAATTGCCAAAGAGAATGCCGCAGCAAAAGAACGTGCAGAAAAGGAAAAAGCCAAGGCTCCAGAGCGGCGGGTGGCCGGCGTAAGCGAGCGAAACCGCAAGGAAGACCGCGGACAATGCTATGCAGCCGCGCACCGCCCATTTTGCCAGCAGGCGCATGCCGTGGCGCATCACCATGCGGCCGTTGAAGATCATGGCGAAGGCAATGGCTATGGCGAAAGCGCCGAACCATACGGCGAACCATTCGCCTTGTGCATATTGTTCGGCAAATATCTGCTGGGAAGTTCCGAGATAGCAGATGAAGGACGCAAAGACGAAGCCCACGGATACAGTGTAGCCCCAGGCCGAGGGGAAGCGGAAAAATTCAATGGCCGAGCGGAACAGGTTTCCGGCGGAGAAGGCCACCCGTTTTTCTTTCGGCAGGGTTTCCTTCTGCCGGACCTGAAGGAAAATGGCGGCAATGATGGCCATGGCCAGGAAGCCCACGAAGATCATGCGCCAGCTTGCTACGAAGAGGACGAGCTGGCCGATAGATGGCGCAAGTATGGGCACCAGCATGAACACCGACATGACGAAAGACATGATGCGCGCCATGGCGGCACCCCCCTGCCCGTCGCGCACCATGGCAAGGCCGACGATGCGCGGCGCAGATGCGCCAAAGCCCTGCAGGGCGCGGCCGGCCAGCAGCATCTCGAAGCTGATTGAAAACAGGCAGAGCAGCGAGCCTGCGGCATAGATAAGCAGGCCCGCAAAGATCGCCGGCTTGCGGCCGGTGCTGTCCGATATGGGCCCGGAGAGCAGCGTGCCAACGGACATGCCCGCAAAAAATGTGCCGATGATGTATTGGCGCTTGTTTGGATCTGAGACGCCAAACTCGCGGGCCATAGTGCCTATTGCGGGCAGCATGGTGTCGATCGACATGGCCACCAGAGCCGTGAGCAAGGCGACAAGGAAAATGAATTCCTTTTGGGAGGTATGTTCGTTCGTCATGTAACGTAGTTCAGCATCCGGAGGGCTTCGAAATAATCATCCGTTGCAAAACGGATGGTTCGATTGCCGATGTGCTTGCAGCCGGGATACCAGCTGTGGCGGTAAGCGAGATTTGGATTGCCGTAGGTAATTTCCAATATGATATGTCTGGGCACTTCCAGAAGCGATTTCTTCAAATCACCCTTCAGGGCTTTCACCGCGCCGGTGCGAATGGCCTTTATCGCAGCACCAGGGGCCATGGAAATCGTCGACTGGCCGCGGCCCTCCTTCACGGCGCAGCGGCCAATGGCGGGGTTGGTATGCTGCACCTCGTCCATCAGGCCCTTGTCACCTGTGACAAAAACGGTGGGAACACCGAGCATCGAAGATGCCAGGGCATGAACCAGAAACTCCGAAGCGGGCTTGCCATTGAGCGTGACCAGAACCGCATCACTGGACAGCGTATGGGCCAGGCTGTTGGCTTCGGATCCGGCAGCCGCGTGATAGCCCACCATCATCACCGCAGCGAATGTCCCGTCCAATTCCTGCAGCATGCACAGGGGGTGGCCGGCCCAGGCCCGGATCAGCGTCACGTCGTCGGGTAACATGGAGGTAATCAGGTTACGCCCGGTCTCGTGGGCGTCCTTCACCCAGATTTCCGTGGCGCCTGCGGCGCGGGCGCCCTCGATGGCAGCGACCGCCTCGCGGGTCATCTGTTCGCGGAATTCCGGATAATCGGCATGGGCCTTATTGGTCTCGTCCCAATGGGTTATGCCGGCCATGCCTTCAATATCGACACTGATATAGACTTTCATTTCCGCTAAACTAGTTCCCATGAAGATAGATTCCAACAGACGAAGCGTAGACCTAGACCCGCGCGCGGCGCAGTTCTATGAAAATCCCTACCCCACCTACCATGAGTTGCGCCGGAAAGTGCCAGCATTCAAATGGCAGCAATATGGATATTGGTGCTTTGCGGGCCATGAGGACGTTAACGCGCTTCTGCGGGACCGGCGCTTTGGGCGGCAAATTCTCCATGTGGCGACGCGCGAGGAACTGGGGTTCGCCGACATTCCACCGCGCCTCAAGTCTTTCTATGATTTCGAGCAGCATTCCCTGCTGGAACTGGAACCGCCGGTTCACTCACGGCTGCGCGGGCTGGTGAACCGGGCCTTCCTGTCGCGTCAGGTGGAGCGTTTGCGGCCCAAAATCGAGAGTCTTTCCAACCGGTTGATCGACAGCTTTGAAGCGAAGGGGGAAGTTGACCTGTTGCCATCCTATGCCACGCCCATTCCGATCATCGTGATCTGCGAGCTGCTGGGCGTGCCTATAAATATGGCAGATCAGCTTTTGAGCTGGTCGCATGACATGGTGGCCATGTACATGGCGCGGCGGGACCGGGCGGTGGAGGACGCCGCAGTTGCGGCCACCGTGGCCTTCAGCGCTTACATGCGCGGTCTGGTGAAAGAGCGGCGCAAAGATTTGAATGATGACCTTCTCTCCGCCCTCATCCGGGCCGAAACCGAGGGGCAGAAGCTTTCGGAAAACGAGCTCATCACCACGGCCATCCTGATCCTGAACGCCGGCCACGAGGCCACGGTTCATGCCATCGGCAATGGGGTGAAAACACTGCTCGAACTTGGCGTGAAGGAGCCCATCAGCGAAAGCCTCATCGAGGAAATCCTGCGCTCTGATGCACCGCTGCACCTGTTCACGCGCTATGCGCTGGAAGATTTAGAATACGCCGGGATCAAATTCAGGAAGGGCGAGGAAGTTGGGCTTCTGCTGGGTGCCGCCAACCGCGATCCCGCCCGCTTTGCAAATCCGGACCAGTTTGACGCGGCGCGCGAGCCCAACCCGCATGTGAGCTTCGGGGCCGGAATCCATTTCTGCATCGGCGCGCCATTGGCACGGCTTGAAATGCTGATTGCCTTTCAAACCCTCTTCAAGCGCCTGCCCAGACTCGTGTTGGCCGCCACGCCCCACTACAAGGACTCGTATCATTTTCATGGATTGGAAGCATTGCGCGTCGCTTACTAATTTGTTGCCGCCATTGATGCTTGGCGTGTCACTAACATGTCATTCTTGGGCGATAGAAAGCGTTGAAGTTCCAAAGGAACGCATTTCTGCACAACTGAAAATTTGGAGGTCCTATCATGACACAGTTTCGTTCATTCCTTTTATCGGCCACAATTCTTGCCGGCGTCTCCGCCCCTGTTTTCGCAGGCACAATTGAATTTTCGCCGGTCTCGGTGCCTACCGATGATGCTGGCAAACGGCAGGTGAACGTCTCGCAATCGGCCAAGATCGATGGCGTCAGCCACACCATCAAATGGAATACCATGGCGCGTTCGGGCCAGAAGATCGGTGATGGTCAGTTCGGCGCGTTGACGAACGCTAGCGGCATGCCACTCTTCAATGATGACGGCACACCCTCAATTGCAGACAGCGCGGACTTCACTTCGATTCTTTCGGTGGGCGGCAAGATCTATTCCATCACCCATTTCGAGTCGCGGCCGGCAGCTATGTATTTGAGCGAACTAACCCAGTCGGCCGACGGCATACTTACGCCCATCTCAACGCGGTCAATCGATTTCTCGGCTCTAGGTGGCCTGTGGAATCCCTGCGCTGGTTCCATCACGCCTTGGAACACCCATCTTGGCTCGGAAGAATATCCACCCGATGCCCGCTCAGTCGAGACGGCCAACTCTTATGCCGACCTCGATGAAGAAATGTTGTCAATGGCACTCTATTTTGGCATCAACACCGCTCTTGCGCCGTTGGCCGCCTTCAAGTCCGTGTTCCAGCCCTACAAATACGGTTTTCCAGTCGAAATCTCGGTGAAACAGGCCGGGGAAACGGCAGTGGCCAAGCACTACGCCATGGGCCGGGTTGCCGTTGAACTCGCCCTGGTCATGCCTGACCGGAAGACAGCCTATATTTCCGACGACGGCACAAACACCGGATTCTACCGCTTTGTGGCCGACAAGGAAGGCGACCTGACCTCCGGCCAATTGTTCGCCGCCAAATGGAACCAGACATCCGCTGACGGGGCGGGCGCTGCCGACTTTGCCTGGATTGATCTCGGCCACGGCAATGATGCCGAAATTGCCATGGCGCTGAAGTTCGGTGTCACCTTCTCCGATATTTTTGAAACGGCAAAATTCAAAGAAGACGGCACTTGCCCGGAAGGTTTTTTGTCATCCAACGCCGAGGGCCGCTCGGAATGCCTGAAGGTGCAAACCGGAATGGAGGTCTATGCCTCACGCCTTGAAACGCGGCGCTATGCCTCCATGCTTGGCGCCACCACGGAATTCCGCAAGATGGAAGGCCTTGCCTTCGACGCCGACGGCAAGCGCCTCTTCATGGCAATGTCGGAAGTTTCCAACGGCATGGAGGATGCCATCAAGGACAACAAGTACGACAAGGGCGGCCGCAATGATATCAAGCTTGCCAAGAACGGCTGCGGGGCGGTCTATGAACTGCCGTTTGATGCCGGATATACGGTGACTGCTGCAAAAGACTTCATTGCCGGAAAGCCGAATAACTACAAGGACGGCCCCTATGCCGGCCAAACCTGCGATATCGACGGCATTGCCAACCCCGACAATCTCAGTTTCATTCCGGGTTACAATACCTTACTCATTGGCGAGGATACGGGCAGCGGCCACCAGAACGATGCGAGCTGGGCCGTAAACGTCGAAACAAAGGCCATGAGCCGGATTACCACCACGCCCTATGGCGCTGAGAACACGTCGCTCGACTGGTATCCCGACATCAACGGCTTTGCCTATCTGACAACAGTGGTGCAGCATCCCTATGGCGAGTCTGACGAGGATAAACTGAAAAGTCCGGAAGATGCCCGCGCTTATGTTGGCTATATCGGGCCATTCCCGGCTTTCAAGAAATCGGCCATGGCGCAATAGCCTCAATCCTTGCCCTGCTGCCGCCCGGCGCAAGCCTGGTGGCAGTCCCTGCTCTGCTCTCCGGGTTCAGCCGCCCAGCCACAGGCACCAGATGGCCAGCAGCGCTTGCTCCTCGGTGCGCATGGCGTGGAGAACGTCGGGATCATTGTAGATAAGGCCACCGGGGCCCGGCGTGGTCCAGTCCATGTTCGCGTTCCACCAGGCGCCGCCTGCCAGCGAAACATAAACCTCTTCCGGAGGATGCCGGTGGTCGGGGTAGCGCACGTGGGGCGCCAGCAGGCTGATGCCGACCCACAGATCTTCGCGTTCTTCCATGCCGCCAGGCCCTGCCACAAGTGCATTGGCATGGCCATCATGAAAGCTCGTGCCATCTGGCAGCGAAGCCTTGCGGCGCTTCCATTGCAGGCGCGGCGACAGACCGTTCAAGGCGGCAGCGAGTTCCGGGATCGGGGCAGGCCCTGCGCTTGCCATGCGCAACGCGGACTCCAATGTATCGCAGACCGGCAAACGCTCAGGCGCTGAGCTGCCCTGTCCGCCTACCTTCTTCCGCAGCGCGTCGAATACGGGTTTTATGGCCGGGCCAGCTCTTTTGCAGGTGTCGGCACGCCGCAGAATGGCTGTTTCGGTCAGGTCATAGAAGGCCTGAAGTGGTGCATCGCGGTGCTTCATCCGCCTACCTTGGATGAAGGGCATTTGCCTGACAAGCGGGGTCGGGCTGCAAGGTCGTTTCCGCGCCTTTGGCTGACGTTTATCCGCCGCCCCCTGGCCCTTGTTGAGCCTAAAGCTACCCCTCGTGAAACTTTCTCAACAGGCCAGACCATGACCGATGTACATTCCGCTCCCGCCGGACGCCGCTCCAGAAGCGCTGGCGGGGCCGATGCCCGCCGGGCCGCCCGCACCAATCAAGTCACCCCGCCCGCGGGCTACATCCGCCGCAAGATCAAGACCTATGAGCCGTTCAGCGATGACCAGCTCGAACTCATCGAGCACAATGCAGAAACCGTTCTGCAGGAAACCGGCATTGATTTCTACGAAGACCCGGAAGCCGTGCAAATGTGGAAAGAGGCCGGCGCTGACGTCAAGCATTCGGAAACCGATGCCAAGCGTTACCGCGTGCGCTTTCCCAAGGGCCTGGTGCGCTCACTGATCAAGACCGCGCCGCGCGAATACCAGCAATATGCGCGCAACCCGGCCAACACTGTCACCATCGGCGGCAATAACACGGTGTTCGCACCGGTTTATGGCCCGCCCTTCATCCACAATCTCGATGAGGGCCGGCGCTATGCCACGATCGAGGATTTCCGTAATTTCTCCAAGTTCGTCTACATGCTGCCGAGCCTGCATCATGCGGGCGGAACGCTGTGCGAGCCGGTTGACATATCGGTGGCCAAGCGCCACCTCGACATGGTCTACACCCACATCAAGTACAATGATAAGCCGTTCATGGGTTCGGTCACCTCGGGCGAGCGCGCGGCGGACTCGGTTGCCATGGCGGAACTTCTTTTCGGCAAGGAATTCGTTGACCAGAATTGCGTGATGACCAGCCTGATCAACGCCAACTCACCCATGGTGTGGGATGGCGTCATGCTTGGTGCGCTGAAGGTCTATGCCCGGGCCAATCAGGCCACCGTGATCTCGCCCTTCATCGTGGCGGGCGCCATGTCGCCGGTGACCACGGTTGGAACATTGACGCAGATTCTGGCGGAGGCTTCGGTTGGCATTGCCTTCACGCAATTGTGCCGGCCAGGGGCTCCGGTCGTTTTCGGCACCTTTGCCGCATCCATGTCCATGCAGTCGGGGGCGCCGACATTCGGAACGCCCGAACCGGCGCTCGTCACCTTCGGCGCGGCCCAGTTGGCGCGCCGCATGGGCGTGCCCTTCCGTTCCGGCGGCGGCTTGTGCGGCTCCAAAATCCCGGACGCGCAGGCGGCCTACGAAAGCTCCAACACGCTGTGGTCGACGATCCTCTCGGGCGTCAACTTCTGCCTCCACGCGGCGGGCTGGCTGGAAGGCGGACTGGCCTCCGGCTACGAAAAGCTCATCATGGATGCGGACCAGCTCACCATGTTCCAGAAGCTTGCCCAAGGCGCGGACTTCTCGGAAAACGGCCAGGCCATGGATGCCATCCGCGAAGTTGGCCCCGGTTCGCATTATCTGGGCTGTTCCCACACACGCGCCAATTTCGAGACCGCCTTCTGGCGTTCAGGCCTCGCCGACAACAATTCGTTCGAGCAATGGCGGGATGAGGGCGAAAAGGACATCGTGGCCCGCGCCAACACCCAGTGGAAGAAGATGCTCGCCGATTATGTGGCCCCTCCCCTCGATCCCGGCATCGACGAGGCGCTGCAAGCCTTCATGGCCAAGCGCAAGGAAGTTCTGCCGGACAGCGTGAGCTGATTTATACCCCTCTCCGCAGTTGGAGGCTCTGGTTTTCGCCGGATTGAGCCAGCAGATGATCGGCAGAAGTCGCGCAGGCTTGGTGCCATGTCTGCCAGGCAGATTTAATCGCAATTGCCATCAAAGATGCCAAGCAGCAGCATCGACGGCACAAGGATCAAATGCATCGAGCACGAGACCATTGTAATGATGCTAAGGCATTGCTACCCTCCATTGAAAGACCGGCAACTTGGAGAATATCGGCTCATGCAGTTCCAATTGAATAGCGACAGCAACATCCAGGGCGACGAACGCTTGGCTGACATTGCGGAGCAGATTGTGCTCCACAGTCTTGGCAACTTTGTTCAACGGTTGACCAGGGTGGAGGTGCATTTGAAGAACGTCAATGCGGCGAAGGGCGGCCCAGACGATATCCGATGCATGATCGAGGCGCGGCCGGAGGGGATGAAGTCGCTATCCGTTACCAATAATGACTCCAATGTTGAAGCCGCTCTCAAGGGCGCGGCAAAAAAGCTCCATTCGCTACTGGATTCTCATTTCGGCAAGCTCAGTCAGCGTCGAAACGATTCAAGCCCGGAGTGAATCTTCGGCAGCCAAGCGGAACAGCGTATTACACGAACGACGCTGACCAGACCGCCATTTTCCGACGCAGACGATACAGAGGGTTTTGTCTGTGCAGTCACACTTCGAGAGGGCACGAATTACCGTGCTGGTTCAGTCCGCTTTGGAAAGCCTTGAAAGCTGCTCAAAGTCGCACCAACCATCGATACACGACAAGGGCCCTACAGACCGATCACTCAGTTGCGACATCGGAACTAGTGACTGAGGCGCATCTAAATGATTTCCCGGACATTTCCGGTCGAATCCGTATGATCCAGGTCATAGAAGGGTAATTGCCAAAAATTTAGGCACATAACTCTGCGGCATTCAAATCGTTGAGTGGCCAAGGGACAACATCAATTGGAGTAATACCCATGAAAATAACTGTATTGGCAAACTATGCACCTCACGCCGCGAAAGGACTGCTGCAGGGTTCCGACCGGGAAGCCGCCGTCAAGGCACTGTATGAAAGCGTCGGGGGCAAGATGACGAGCATGATGTTCACCCGCGGTGCCTATGATGTCGTCATCAATGGCGAAGTGCCGGACCAGTCCGCCGGGATGGGCCTGGCTCTGGCGGTTCGCGCCAGCGGCTCGCTGACCGACCTCGTGGTCCTTGAAGAACTCAACATGAAGGCCGTGCTCGCTGCGGCAAACAAAGCTGCCGGAACTTATAAGCCCGCCGGCTGATTGGCCCGATAACATGTTCAAGGCAGCACGGTTCGGTTCTGACGCGCCGCGCTGCCTTATTCGGCTATTCGGATGACATAAAGGGCGCATCTTGTGGTCTGGGAGTTGAGTGCCCCAACCCTCAATCCCTCGCCACAAGTGGGAGGGGGACTTCTTTGCTCATTTCGGGAGTTTTCGCCTTCGCGTCTGTAAGCGCATAGAATCCCACGCCGGCGATGACCATGGCGGAGCCAATCGCATCAACCAGGGTGAAGGGCTCGCCCAGAATCCAGACGGCCAGCGAAATGGTGATCAGCGGCGAGATTGTGGCAATCATTGAGGTGGACTGCGGGGTGATGCGCGAGAGCCCGGCGTTCACCAGAAAAGACGGCAGGACGGTTGCAAAGAATCCGGTGCCCGCCGCCAGCCATAAGAACCTGGGACTTGAGGAAAAATCAAAGCTCCGGCTGGTGACGATATAATGAATGATGCAGGCAAAGCCCGAGCCTGACAAGGCAATCGAGGTGAACAATGCGCTGCCCATGGCAGTGATAAAATTCTTGGCCAGCAATTGATAGAGGGCAAAGGTTATGGCGCAGCCCAACACGAGCGCCGTGCCAATCACCGTGACCATGCCGCCCGCCGGCAGGTCGGTCAGGAAAACCACGACGAGCCCGACATAGGTAATGACCGCCGCCACAAGGCTCGTCCAGGTGAGCCTTGCGCCAAAAAACAACCAGCCCAAGAACATGACAAATATCGGATAGGTGAAAAGCACCAGGCGCTCAAGCTGGGCGGTGATGTAGACCAGTGCTTCAAAATCGAGCAGCGAAGAAATGTAATAGCCGATGAAACCAGCGAGGAGCGCACGGATCGTCACGCCCCAGCCGGGCAGCGGTTTTCCGGCCTGCCGGAGCTGGTACACGGCATAAAGCCCGACGCCGATAAAGAAGGGCAAGGCAGTGGCCATGCGCAGCGCCAGCATGAGGGCGGCGTTGGCTTCCTCCATATAGGCCAGCTTGATGAAAATGGCCTTGGTTGAAAACAGGGCTGCTCCTGCCGCGGCAAACAGGTAGCCTTTCAAGACGCGATGCCGTTCCATGGCCCCCGCTTTAACGGCTTGCCCTGTACTTGTCTGCGTCTTTGAGTAACATGACTGGCATGCACATAAAGTGATGGGGCCCGGTTAATGACTGAATTGCGTTTTAGTTCCGCTCTTGAAATGGCGCGCCTGCTGCGGGCCCGAAAAATCTCGGCAAAGGAGCTACTGGAGGTCTGCCTTGATCAATATGCCCTGCATAATGACACGCTCAACGCGGTGATTGTCACCGATCTGGGACGGGCCAAGCATGCGGCCATGGCTTCCGACAAGCGCCTGAAAAAGGGCACGCCGCTGGGGCCCTTTGACGGGGTTCCGATGACGGCCAAGGAATCCTTCGACTGGAAGGGCACGCCGTCCACCTGGGGCGAGCCCGCCTACAAGGAAAATATCGCCACGTCTGACGCGGTCGCCATTACCCGCCTCACCGATGCGGGCGCGGTGATCTATGGCAAAACCAATGTGCCGCTGATGCTGGCGGACTGGCAGAGTTTCAACACGATTTACGGCACGACGAATAATCCGTGGGATCTGACCCGGGCGCCGGGCGGCTCATCGGGCGGTTCGGCTGTAGCGCTGGCCACGGGGATGAGTGCTCTTGAAATCGGTACCGACATCGGGGCGTCGCTGCGCAATCCCGCGCATTATTGCGGGGTCTATGCGCACAAGCCAACCTACGGGATTGTGCCCTATCGCGGCCATCTCCTGAGCACTGTGCAGCCCAGCGACATTTCCGTGGCAGGCCCCATGGCGCGTTCGGCAAAGGATCTCACCTCCATGCTGAAACTGTTGGCGGGCACGGACGGCATCGAGGCGCGGGGCATGAGCCTGCATCTTCCGGACCTGAAGCAGAAGACCTTCAAGGATTTCCGCGTGGCGGTCATGCTGAGCGATCCGGTGAGCGAGGTGGACCAGCCGGTACAGGACCTGATTGCCAAGCTGGCGCAGTTTCTCACCAAGAAAGTGAAGAAGATTTCCCATGAGGCGCGACCCGGCTTTACCACGCGGGAAGCCATGGATGTTTTCATCGCGCTTTTGCGTTCGGCTACCAGCCGCAGGCAATCCGATTCGGATTTTGAGACTAATGAGGCACGGGTTGAAAATTTTGCCGCCGATGATGACAGCTATTACGCCAAGATGACGCGGGCCTATGTCATGCCACACCGTTCGTGGCTTATGGCCAACGAGCGGCGGCACCAGATGCGGCTGTTGTGGGACCGGTTCTTCGACGATTGGGATGTGATGATCTGCCCGGCGGCGGCGTCCGCCGCCTTTCCGCACGACCAGGTGGGCGACCGGCATGAGCGCACCATCGAAGTGAACGGCAAGCGCGTTCCCACAACCGATCAATTGTTCTGGGCGGGCTATTCTTGCGGCTTCTATCTGCCCTCTACGGTGGCGCCGCTTGGCCTCACGCCGCAGGGCTTGCCCTCGGGCGTGCAGATCATCACGCGGCAATATGGCGACTACACCTCTCTGCGCTTTGCCGAATTGCTGGAAAAGGAATACGCCAGCTTTGTGCCGCCGCCGGGGTACTGATGGCGACAGGGATGAGACGTGCTACTCCGGCTGATGCCGCGACTGTTCGCGACCTGACGCGGGCTGCCTATGCAAAGTGGATTCCGTTGATTGGCCGCGAGCCAAAGCCCATGACCGCAAATTATGAGCGAGCCGTCGTGGAGCATATCATTGATTTGTACGAAGAGAACGATGTTCCCGTCGCGCTGATTGAAGTCATCCCGCAGACTTCCTGGCTCTTGATCGAAAATATTGCTGTCCTGCCCAACCAGCAGGGCAAGGGCCTCGGCGATCTGCTTTTGATCCATGCCGAAACTAGCGCGCACTCGCTTCATCTCAATGAATTGCAGCTCTACTCAAATGCGGCGTTCATTTCGAATATCAAATTTTACGCCCGTCGCGGCTTTGAGGAATTCCAGCGCGAGCCCTTCCCCGCAGGCGGCGTTACGGTTCACATGAAAAAGTCGATCTAGCGCTTGATCACTCTTGCAAAAAAAACTCGACTTCGCGCGCCCAGGTCGTTTCCTCAAACAGCACGTCATGGCCAAAGCCGGGGACTATTTCCAGTTCCTTCGGCTGGTTGGCGGCAGCAAACAGGCGCCTGCCGAATTCAACCGGAATGAGGCCGTCCGCTTCACCGTGAATGATGAGCAACGGGGCAACGACCGCGGCGATGAAGTCGATAGACTTGAACTGGTCCTTCATCAGCGTATGCACGGGCAGCCACCAGTAGATTTTGGCGGCCACTTCAACGGTTGAGGTATAGGGCGCTTCCAGGGCCACGGCCCCCACTTCGCGCCTTGCCGCGAGTTGCACTGCAACGCCGCTGCCAAGGGATTCGCCCAACAGGGCGATCCTGCCCGGCTCGATCCCTCTTGCGATGAGCCAGTCATAGGCGGCGTTTGCATCGGCCATCAGCCCCGCTTCGCTGGGAGATCCACTGCTGCCGCCAAAGCCGCGGTAGGAGAGATAGGCCACGCCAAGCCCGCGGGAATGATAGTAGTTGAAGCGCAAGGGCCGGTCGCCGATCTCGCCAGCATTGCCATGGAAATACAGGATGGTGGCCATGCCCGCTCTGGCCGGCGCATACCAGAGAATGATTTTCTCGCCGTCCGCTGTGGTCAAGGTTTCAACGCTGGCGCCTGCAATGCCAACGCTTTGCGGGGTGAGGCCCTTATTTGCCGGGTGGTATTGCAGCTTGCGCTGAAACGCATACATGCCAAACGTTGCAACGGCGTAGGCCGCGATGGTGAACAGCACTAAAAACTTGATAAGGCTCATGCCTCAACCAGTCTGGCGGGGGTATGGGTATCTTTTGTCCAGCACCATACCGCCAGCAACGGCTGGTCCGCCGTCTTGCTTGCATGATGCACCATGGGCGCATGATAGATCACGGCGCCCGCCGGTTTAGTTTCGAAGATGCCTGCACCCTGCTTCCATTCAGTCGGCCCGGTGAGCGGCCAGTAAAGTTCGGGAGCGGGATGGTAGTGGTCCTTGTAGTGGCGGTGCGGACCGAGCATCAGAAGGCCAAGGAGAAAATCGTCGACCTTGAAAAATCCCTGCGGCCCAATGATTTCGCACCAACCATAATTCTCGCCGAACCCGGCGCCGAGGAGTTCGTCGGTGTAGGATTTAGATTGCAGCCATTTGAGATGTCCATCAAGCGAAGCAATGGCGGCAGCCAGTTCAGACTCAAGCATCATGGTTTCGGCGATGGTATCGGCGAAGTAGCGGGTGACGGGCAGCGTATTTGGGCTCGGCTCGGCAAAATCACTTCGTGTCATGTCCTGCGCGGCCAGGCGCTGCAACACCACGTCCACATGGTTGCCGCCCCGCGCCTTAAGCCCGCGGGCAATGGCACCCACCAGCCAGCGCGCATCATTATAGAGGTCATCGCGCATGGCGCGCACCATGGCCGTGGACTTTTGAAGGAGTGTTAATGAAGATCGTAAACAAGCCGGGCCAGCTCCACCAATTCCGCATCACTGGGATAGCGCAGATTTGATTTCCGCATGGGGGCATTGGCGGGGCTGGCCATGTGTTCGGCCAGAAGCTCGGGCTTTCCCAGATCAAGTCCATCGCCTTCCAGTGAAATTTTTATCGCGGTTGCCCGAACCAAGCGGTCATACGCGGCAATGGGATCAGCCGCCGCCATGGCCTTTGCCACCCGCGCATAGGCCTCGGGCGCCCCATGGGACACCCATTTCATGGTGGCGAGCATGGCAAGGCCCGTCGCCCTTCCATGGGGGATGGGGGCGAGATCGGCCATGGCGTGGGAAATGTTGTGGGCCAGAGCCGTGCCGCAATTGTCAATGGCAATGCCGCCATAGCAGGAGCCCAGCAGGAGCGCCCCTCGCGACTCGATGTCGTTCGGATTTTTGACGGCGCGTTCGAGGTTTTCCGAAATCAGCGATATGGCCTTCAGGGCATAGAGGTCATTGCCGTCGGTGCGGTGCTTGTTGGTGGCCGCTTCAATGGCGTGGACCAGGGCATCAAGCCCGGTGGCCGCAGTGATCTGGGGCGGCACGCCAATAGTGAGTTCGGGATCGAGGATGGCCACCTGGGGTTTCAGTTCATCGCCCCAGCCCCAGGTTTTCGTTTTTGCGGCGTTGGCGAAAACCGCAACGCGCGTCACTTCCGATCCAGTGCCCGCCGTGGTGGGCACGGCGATGATGGGCAGGATGTTTTTGGGCAAGGGCGTTTCACACAATTGATAGCTCTGGACGGGAAGCCCGGAGGCGGCACAGGAGGCTACGAGTTTTGCCGTATCAAGGGCCGAGCCGCCGCCCAGGCCGACAATGGCCCTGGCTTTCATCGCCCGGGCAATGCCGCTGGCCGCGTCAATCTCGGCGGCTTTCGGCTCGCCATTCAAGCCGTCAAAAACCTGGGCTTCCAGTCCCGCGGCTTTCAGGCTTTCCAGCGCCCGCCCGGTTATGCCCAGGGTGGTGAGCATGGGATCGGCCACGACGAGGATGGCAGCGCCTTTGCCGGCCAAGCCCTCGGCCTTGCCGGCGAGATCAGCGATGCGCCCTGCCCCAAAGATGATTTCAGGAAGGCGGGAAAGTGTAAAGGACTGCATGGGGGTTTCCGTATGGTGAGGCTGCTACCCGCTTATGTCTCCCACGGGAAGCGGTCAAGCGTGAAGCGTTTTCACCTAGTTCAGGAAACGCCCGGGCCGGTGATCTCGCGCAGCAGCTTGCGGTAGATGGCATCGGCGTAGGCCTTATAGTCATTGGCGGGGATCACAAAGTGTCCTTCGCCACCCACGACCTGGTTCTGGAAATAGATATCGAGGGTTGGCCATTCATTGAGAATGGTGAGCGCGTTGATGGTGATGCCCTGGGCCACCAGCCGGTCACGCACCGCATTAACCGGGACGCCCACATTGTTGCGCCCGTCGGACGAGACATCGATCACCAGGCGCTGGGCCCGCGGCGCCCGGGTGAGAAGGGCTGACGAATAAAGCAGCGCGCTTGAAATCGAGGTGCCGCCCTCGGCCAGCTTGCGCGGCATGCCCATCAGCGTTTCGCCGAAGAGATCGCCATCCTCCTCGGTTTCCAGAATGGTCCATGGCATGGCCACCACCTGGTTGGATTCATCGGACCACTGCACCACGCTGACGGCGATACGCTGCAGGTTTCCCAACGCTATGGCGCGCTTGATTTCAGGTTTCCGGAAAGCCTCTCCGAGGCCCCGCATCTGCAGGGCAAATTCGCGGAAATCCACGCTGAAGGAACAATCCACCGCAAGCACCAGCGCCAGGTCAACTTCGAATTCCTGGGCGCGCGTGGTTGGCGCAGGTGTCGTCGCGGCAAGCACCAGGAGGGCTCCAGCCACAACACGCTTTATCCAGAACCTGGTGCGTGGCATGGGCGATACCTCCTCCTGCTAGTGGTGCAATTCGATATAGTCCAAAGCGCGGCAATCCTTGACCGACCAGCCCACATTCACCGTCTTGCCGTGGGCAATGGCCTCATTACTGGCCTTGTTGGGCACTTTCACAATAAAATTGTCGTGACCGGCGACTTCGAGCCGGGCGCGGATATGATCGCCGAGATAAATCAGTTCGGCAATCTTGCCACGCAGCAATACATCCACGTTCTTGGCCAGCGGGTTGATTTCCACGCGTTCAGGGCGGATCGACAACAGGGTGCGCTCACCCTTGGCGCTCACATTGACCGCAAGGGCTTTCACCACGTCACTGGAATCAAGTTTTACGGTGGCGATATTATCACGATCCACGGCGGAGATCACGCCCTTCAATTTGTTGTTCTCACCGATGAACTGGGCCACGAAGGAATTCTGCGGGCGCTCATAGAGCTCATCGGGGGTGGAGAGCTGCTGGACCACGCCGTCGTTGAACACGGCAATGCGGTTCGACATGGTCAACGCTTCGGCCTGGTCATGTGTGACGTAGACGATGGTCACGCCCAGGCGCTCATGGATGTGCTTGATTTCATATTGCATCTGTTCGCGGAGCTGCTTGTCCAGCGCGCCCAGCGGCTCATCCATCAGCACCAGATCGGGTTCAAAGACCAGGGCGCGGGCCACCGCAATGCGCTGCTGCTGGCCGCCGGAGAGCTGGCCGGGCCGGCGGCTGGCCATCTGCGGAAGCTCCACCAGTTTCAGGATGTTTTTAACGCGAACTTCGATCTCGGCCTTGGCCATGTTGCGCACCTGCAGGGGGAAGGCCAGGTTTTCAGCCACGGTCATGTGGGGAAACAGGGCGTAGTTCTGGAACACCATGCCGATGCCGCGCTTGTGCGGCGGCGTGTTGTTGATGGGCATGCCCTTCACATAGATTTCGCCGTGGGTTGCGGGTTCGAATCCCGCCAGCATCATCAGGGTGGTGGTTTTGCCGGAACCGGACGGCCCAAGCATGGTGAGGAATTCACCCTTGCCAATATCTAGGTTGAGATCCTTCACAACCAGGGTTTCACCATCATAGCTCTTTTGAACCTGGGAAAACCTGACCATAGGTTCATTGCCTGCAGCAGTCGTATCCATCAGTCTATCGCCTCACCCTTGTTTTTTGGGAGCATATTATGCGGTCAGGACAAAAAAGGAAGCGATGATATTAGCGCCGCTTGCCCTTCTTCTTTTTGGCCTTCACGATCAAATGCTCCGGCCCATAGGGGAAGCCCGTTATGTTACGGTTGCCCTTTTCGGTGATCACCAGAATGTCATGCTCGCGGTAGCCGCCTGCCCCCTTCTGGCCCTCGGGGATCATGATCATCGGCTCCATGGACACCACCATGCCGGGTTCGAGCACCGTGTCGCAGTCCTCGCGCAGCTCCAACCCCGCCTCCCGGCCATAATAGTGGCAGAGCACGCCGAAAGAATGGCCGTAGCCAAAGGTGCGGTATTTCAAAAGATCGTGCTGGGCGTAGATGTCGTTGAGGGAGCGGGCAATATCAGAGCACTTGGCGCCAGGCACCAGCAGCTTCTTGCCCACATCATGGACGTGACAATTCATTTCCCACATCTTGAGGTGTTCCTTGCTGGCACTTTCTGCAAACAAAGTGCGCTCGAGGGCCACGTAGTAACCCGCCACCATGGGGAAACAGTTGAGTGAGAGAATGTCGCCCCGCCTGATCTTTCGGCTGGTCACCGGGTTGTGGGCGCCATCGGTGTTGATGCCGGACTGAAACCAAGTCCAAGTATCCATCAACTCTGCATGGGGCCAGACCTTGGCAATCTCGCGCACCATCGTTGCGGTGGAATGGAGCGCCACCTCATGCTCGGGGGCTCCAACCTCAATGGCATCGATGCAGGCCGCCCCGCCGATGTCGGCAATGCGCGTCATCTTGGTGATACGCTTAATCTCCTCGGCCGACTTGATCATGCGCATCCGCATGGACGGGGCCGCGACATCGACAAACTCGACGCCCGGAAAGGCATCCTGCAGGCTCTTGCGGAAGTCGATGCTCACATGATCGAACTCCAGGCCAATGCGCCTGGCGCCCTTGATCAGGCCCTGGACGGCGGTGAAATAATTTTCCTTGGACCAGTCGGTGTAGGTCACGTTGTCGCCGAAGGTGCGCCTGGCGGGCTGTCCGCCGTCAATGGCGGCGGTCACGGTGGTTGCCGCGGTCTGGGTGATCACCAGGCCGTATTTGCGCCCGAA
Source organism: Hyphomicrobiales bacterium (assembly GCA_038251095.1). Lineage (GTDB taxonomy): Bacteria > Pseudomonadota > Alphaproteobacteria > Rhizobiales > Aestuariivirgaceae > Aestuariivirga. The sequence continues at coordinate 45,637 of JBBSBQ010000005.1, read as the reverse complement.
GTAACAGTAGAGGAAATCGGAGAGGTAGCAGATATTTTGGTAGCTGGTGAACAGGCAGGCATCGACGTTGGTTTTGGCCATCCAGCCCCGAATCCTGTCCTGGCGCCCCTGCATTTCAGCGGCTGAAAAAGTGGGCTTGGGCGGCTTTCCATTGGCGCGGTAATCAACCAGGCTCGGGCGTTGGGCAGAAGTCATCGTCGTCCTCCAAATCAGGCTGTTCTTTTGGGCGCCAATTGGGACTTGAGTCAAAAGATGATCGCTCACATAATGTATGAGTTATTTTCATGGAGCAGATGTGGCGCGCCTTCCTCCCCTGAATGCCCTGAAAAGCTTTGAAGCGGCGGCCCGCGGCAACAGTTTTTCCAAGGCCGCCGATGAGCTGCATGTCACTCAATCGGCAGTGAGCCACCAGATCCGCCAGCTAGAAGAATGGTTTGGCGTTGCCCTCTTTGACCGTCAGGGCCGCCAGACCCTGCCGACGCCGGAAGGGGTGGAACTGGCCGCCTCCATGGCGGAGGCCCTTGGGATCATCGGGGCGGCCTGCCAGCGCATTGCCAAGAGTGACGGCAAGGCCTCGCTCACCATTGCCGCCATTCCCTCCATCGCAACAATCTGGCTCATACCGCGCCTGCCCGCCTTCATGCGCCAGCATCCCGCAATCAATGTTCGCCTGATGCATGCGATCTATGACCAGCCGGTTGATTTCGAGGATGTCGATCTGGCCATTTCCTATGGCAACTGGGATGACGCCCCGGCCCACGCCACAAAATTTCTTGAAGGGGTTTCGGTGGCTGTCTGCAATCCAGTCTATCTCAGCCAAATGGGGCCCTTTGAAAAACCTGCCGATCTGTTGAAATGCAGCCTGCTGCATGACCTGGACAGAAGGCCCTGATCGCGCTGGTTCAAGGCGGCGAGCGTAAAACTCGATGATCCGCTGCCTGGCCCGCTGTTTGAAGGTTTCAACCTGCTGCATTCGGCCATGCTGGCAAGCCAGGGCGTGGGATTGGCCCCCATCGCAATTCTCAACGATGACTTGAAAAGCGGCAGGTTGATCCGGCTGTTTGAAACCGAAGTGCTGCATGAGAAGGCCTATTACATTTCCGAACCAGCAAGCCCGCGCCTGAGCCGCGCGGCGGATGTGAAGATTTTCAAGGAGTGGCTGCTCGCGGAAGTGCTTTAGTTTTCGTCAACCGGAATGCCGCAACGCAGCCGAGCAGCGCGATGGGAATGAAGTAGAGAAACAAGGGAGGCGCTGCGGTGATTGCCGCGGCCTTGGTGAAGCCGCCGGAGAAGCCGTTGGCATTGGCGATGATGCCGGCCGTGGCGCTTCCCACGGCGTAGCCCATTCTTTGTAATGTCGAGAATGCCGAGGCGGCGAGATCGCGCTCATGCAGCGGGGCCGCTTCTACAACACGGCGGTTTGCAAAGGGCCAGAGAATGCCAAAGCCACCCCCCTGAAGCGTGGCGAAGAAGAGCAGTCCCGCCAATGATCCCGATGGAACAGCCCAGGCAAATCCGGCCACGCCCGCGGCAATCATCAATGCGCCGGCACGGACGATGAGTACCTCGCGCTGTTTGGGTGCCGTGGCCACGAGAATTGACAAGACCGACCAGGAAACCGACTCGCTTGCAATGATCAGCCCGGTTGTCACCGGTGAAAAATCATGGAGCGATGCCAGCAGCAGTGGGCCATAATAACCGAACGAGCATGTCGACAGGGAGAGTGCCGCCACCATCAGCATGCCGGAACCGACGACGGTCCGGGGATCGAAGGGCGCGGTTGGAAACAGGCGGGAGGCTGTGTTGCGCGCATCGAGCACAAAGAAAATCGCGATGCCGGCTAGTCCGGCCAGAACCAGTGCAAAGGAAACCAGGGCACGCGTCTCGACACCGGCGGCGGCGATGGCGGTGATGCCAAGAGCGAGGCAGATAAGCGCAAGGGCCGGAAAGTTTCGCAGGCCCTGCCCTGCGCCTGGGCGTTCCGGTTCATTGCGCAGGAGCGGGACACAGGCGATGGCAAAAATCACGGCAGCGGCGGCGAAGGTCAGAAACGCCCAGCGCCATGACAGAAGCGTTTGGATGAGGCCACCATAGAGCGGGCCGCCAAAGGCGCTGACGCCCCAGACGACAGAGAGAACCGCCATGAGCTGCGGCCAAATGGACGAGGGAAAATAGCGTTGCACCGCGACGAAAGACAGCGAGATGAGGGCGCCGCCGCCAAAGCCGCTTATCAAGCGGCCGATGAGGGCCCAATACATGGTGGGCGACAGGGCGGTTTCGACGGTGCCCAGGGTGAAAACGAGGGCCGCCACGATCATGGTGGTGCGCACCGACCAGTAGGTGGTGAGCCGTCCCGTGGCGGCACCGGCAATGATCGAGCCTATTTCATAGATGGCGAAGGTCCAGCCGTTCAACTCAACCCCGCCAATGTCGCGCACCATGGCGGGCATGATGGTTGAAATCATGTTTTCAGCACCGGCATGGAAGGTCACGCCAAGGCTGATGAAACAAAACCGCGGCAGCGCGCCGGAGCGCCACAGTTCCCCCCAGTCGGTGCGCGCTCCGCTTTCACCGTTCACGCGCGGTCCGTGATCCGGTAGGCGCAGCGGCGTGCGTCGGCGAGAATGTGTTCGATGCGCTCAACCCTGGTGCCTGAACCCAGCACAGTCTCGAACAGGTGCAGCTCGGAGCGGCAGAAGCCCTGGCAAAGGCGGGCGGCGGCGCAAATCGGGCAATGGTTTTCGGCCAGCAGGAAAGCGCCATCATCGAGGACAGACCATTCCGCCATGTAGCCCTCTTCGCTGCGCAATTCGCAAAGCCTGGCGACCTTGGCGCGCAACCCGCGCGATTTCCGCAGTGCCGCCTGATAGCGCTTGTGCATATCTTTCTCGCGCTGGTTGATCAGGCGATCAATGCCAGCATCGCCAAAAAGATTTCGGGCCGCGCCGATCAGTTCGACGGTCAGGAAGGCATGGGTGTCGGGGAAGCGCGATTGCGCCTTCTCGGTAAGACGCCACATCCGCTTGGGCCTGCCAACGCCCGCCGCCACCATTTTGCTGGCAACCAGCCCCGCCTGTTGCAGCTCGGTGAGGTGCTTGCGCGCGCCGGGAAGCGTCACGGCAAGCTGGCGGGCAATCGTGTGTGTTGACTGGGCTCCGCGAGATTTCAGCGCATGAAGAATGCGGTCTTCGCTCGTGTGCATGACGATCCCACGGGTTTTCTAATATAGAAGCTAAATTATTGCTATATTATTCCGCTGCAGCCTGCAAGGATGCGCCCGGGGACACGGGCGAAACTGAAATGCATCAGGGCCGGGCTATTCGCCCGGCCGCAATGACTTAGAGTTACGGCGATTTACTTCTCGCCGAAATCGTTAGCGACGGTTGCTGCCGCCGAGGTCCATGTCGTCGCCGGACGCACCGTTGGTTGCGCCAGGAATGACCAAGGCGTTCGCGGACGAAACACTGGCTGCCTGGTGTGTGTCCTGCGCGCCGTATGGCGTGGTGACGTCGCGGACTGAGGCAAACGAAACCGTTGAAACAGCGGCGAGGGCGATGAGGGAAATTGCGAACTTTTTCATGATAGTCTCCTGTTGAGTTTGTGGTTGTGCAATCTGTCGCCGGGTTGCGATTGCTTCCCGATGACCTCAATCTATGCCTTTGCGAGGCAAAATCGAATCAACCCCAATTACAAATTCGCGAACAGATTCACTCGTTGTTTCAGGGCTTTAATTGTCTCAACCGCTGGCCTGTTCAACTCCGGTTCACGACAACAGGCTGGAACACACAACGCAGTGATCAAAAGTGTGCTTACTCAGTCCCGGCCGCCGCTGGCTGAGGAAAATGATATTCAAATTGATTCAACCGAAATTCCGGAATTTCCCCAGATGGCGCCCCCCATGCGCTTGGCCCCAAGCAACGGAGAGTGATAGCTTTGCCCGCGTGCATAGTGTTACACAGTATTTTCACGAGGGAGTAATTGATGGCCAACACGCCGCCGCCGGTCTGGGTTTACAACGAAACCATCAAGATGTTTGCCACCCCCGGCGATCCGCCGTTCGAGGACAGGCTCGAACTTGAAACCCATTGGGGCCGCGCCTGGGGCATCAACAATGACGTGGGCCGGATGCGCTCGGTCCTCGTCCACCGGCCGGGCAAGGAAATGGATGTCATTGACCCCAAGAAGCGCATTGAAAGCATCGGCTCCTTCGGCGACCTGAAAGCCGGATGGTATTTCCAGAGTGATACGATGCCGCAAGTTTCCAACATGCAGGCGCAGCACGACGCGCTTGTGGCGGCGCTTACGGCCAAGGGAGTGGAGGTGCATCATGTTGATGGCGACGCCGCCGGCCGCATCAAGTCATGCTACACGCGCGATCCGCTGATCATGGTGAAAGGCGGAGCCATCATCTGCCGCATGGGCACGCGGGTCCGCCGCGGCGAGGAACTGGCCATCACCCACACATTGGCGCGGCTCGGCATTCCCATTCTCCGCACCCTGTCCGGCAGCGCCCTGATGGAAGGCGGCAGTTTTGCCTGGATCAATGAGCGCACGGCGGTGATCGGCTGCGGCATCCGGGTGAACCGCGAAGGCGCCGAGCAGGTGGGCGAAGTGCTCAAGCGCCAGGGTGTAGAACTCCTCATCATCGACCTCTTCGGCTATGACCTGCACATTGACGGATCATTCCAGATGATCGGCAAGGACCTGGCCATCGTTGATCCGTTTGGCCTGCCCTATTCGTTCCTGCAGAAGCTTAAGGAACTTAAAGTGCAGACTGTTGAAATATCGCCTGCCGATGACCGGTGGATCATCAATTCACTAGCGGTTGCGCCGGGCGAGCTTCTCATGCCGGAAGGCGCTTCAAACCAGACCCTTGATGCGCTCGCCAAGCATGGCGTGAGCTGGACCGTCATTCCCTACGGCAAGATGCAACTCAACGGCGGCGGCATCCATTGCTCAACCACGCCGCTGATCCGCGATGCGGTGTGAGATCAACGCTGAGCGATATCAACCGGGAATAGCAATTCAAATTCGGAACCGGGCGACAGGCGGGTGAATTTCAGCTTCGTGTTGAGCTGGCTGGCGAAGGCGTTGACGATACGCATGCCGAGGCCCCGCGACTTGTTGGGCTCAAAATCCGCAGGCAAGCCCACGCCCTCGTCGCGGACGGAAATCAAAATGTTCCCGACGCCGTTGCGGGCAATCCCAACCCAGATTTTGCCCTTGGTTCCGTTGGGGTAGCCATACTTGGCTGAGTTGGTAATCAACTCCACAACAATGAGCGCCACCGAGATGGCGTTGTCGACCTTCACATTGATGCCGCGCTCGGCCTCGACTTGGATCGTGCAGTGGGCGACCGACGTTTCCATGTCCTGGCAGACCTCTTCGACATAGGTGCCGAGGTCCATGCTTTCGATGTAGTTGTTGCGGTAAAGCCGCTCATGGGCGCGGGCTATGGCGGTGACGCGCCGGGAGGCTTCCTCAAATTGCTGGGTGATTTCCTTGTTGCCCACATCGCGCGCCTGCATCTGCAGCAGGCTGGTGACAATGGTCAGGCTGTTTTTGACCCTGTGGTTCATTTCCTTCACGAGGAACTGCTGGCGCTCAACAGCCGCCTTGAGATGGCGCTCATTCCGTTCCCGTTCAATGGCCATGCCAAGAACGTTTGCGGCGCCTTGCAGGAAAGCGAGATCGTGTTCGATAAATTTATCCTCTGACTGGCTGTCGACCTCAAGTACGCCAAAGGGCTTGCCATCGCCTTGAAGGATCACATTCATTGCCCGCTTGATGCCATGCTTAGCCAGCACCTCGGGTGTGCGGAAGCGCTCCTCATTTTCCAGGTGATTGGAAATGACCGGTTTGCCGGTCCGCAGGGCAAATCCGGCCGGGGACTCCATGTCAGCCCCAACGCTTGCCACGCCGACGATGCCCGGATCCCAGCCCACGCCGGCCTGAACCAGGAGGCGGTTTTCCTCGGGAAGGTAGCGCAGTACTTTGCAGAACTTGACGCGCAGACCTTCCGCGGTGAGGCGCACGGTCTCCCCCAGCAACGCATCAAAAGCCGCACCCTGCAGGGCTATAACGCCAAGCTCCGCCAAAATCTCCTGCTGACGGATGCGCTGTTCAAGAGCACGCAGCGGCAGCTCAGGCGGCTTCTCGTCCTGCATTTCTTCCACCACCGCTCCGTTATCGTTCGACACAACCATTTCAATAAACGCCTTCTATTCGAGCTTTATGGAACATGTACGCTCTATTGTGCGCGGTGTCAGCTTTATCGAAAGTCAAGCTGGCCTCATAATGTTGTTGCCGCAGAGCCCACGCTTTCCGCCCCGTCGAAGGTGAAAATCCCGCCGGTCGCGTAGGCCGCTTCATTGGACGCAAGGTAAACATAAAGGCCCGCGATTTCCTCCGGGCGGCCATGCCTGCCCATGGGGATGATGCCGTTCACCTTGCGCAGCATTTCGGGAGTGTACTCGGCATCCTGCATTGGCGTCGAGGTATAGCCGGGGTTGATAGCATTCACCCGGACCTTGGGAGCAAGTTCGATGGCCATGGTGCGCATCATGGCCAGAACCGCGCCCTTGCTGGCATTATAGTCCGCGTAGCGGCGATAGCCCACCACGCCGGCGGTGGAGGCGGTGATCAGGATGGCACCGCCGTCGGCCTTCATCATGTGGCGGGCGGCGAGTTGACTCGGATAAAAGACGCCATGGACGTTGACCCGCATAACGCGGTCGAAATCGGCACGGTCAATATCGAGAAAGTCGCGCCGGATCGAGATGCCTGCATTGCAGATCATGACATCAAGGCCGCCAAGGGCCGTGATCGAGCGCGGGAAGGCCGCGTCAACTTCCGCCGGCTCCGCGACGTCAACGCCTACGACATCGGAAAGTGCCGGAAGCTCTGTCTTGATCGTTTTGGCGTTGTCGGGATTGCGGCACCAGACACAGACCTTGGCGCCCTCATCGAGAAAGCGCCGGGCGATGGCCTCGCCAATTCCGGTGGAGCCGCCGGTGATGATAACGCGTTTGCCAAGCAGTCTTCCCAAGCGCTCTCCCCCTTTAAATCACGTAGCCCTTCGGCACGGGATCAAACATGCGCAAAACATGGCGCCCCTTCCGGCTTTCCAGAGTTATTGAAACACCTGGTGCCGCCGCTTTGGTGACCGTGACGTTGAGACCAAGGATTCCGTAGAGGTCGTGGAGTATTTCCGCCTGGGGCGAAAACACTTCAATTCCCGCAAGGCTTCCGCCGCGCGGGGCGGTCCGTGCCGGGTGTTCACTGTCCATCCAGTCAATGAAGAAGGGCACGAGGGCGCCAAAACGATGATTGTGGAGTCCAAAACATTTCCAGCCAAGCCACCTGCCATCAGGCAAGGTCCGGCCTCCGGTCACCAGTTCGCTGCCCGCAAGCCCTGCGGCGCTTGCCCTCTGACGCAATTCGTAAAGATCGACGTCACCAATGGCCCAATGGTAAAGCCCATGGCCAATGAGGGCGCGGACTTCGGGGGCAAGGCTGGTCTCGGGCTGTGCAGGATCACGGCCGAGAATTTCGAGATAGGTTGCATCAGAAAGCGAGAGGAGCCGGTTGGCGGTTCCTTCGCCGGGATGCACCCCGCCATAAACCGATGGGCGATCCATTCTTTCATCGAAGTAGCGTTCGCCTTCCGCCAAATCGGCGCAATACCAGACAAGATGATCAACGCGCATGTTCGGAAACTTACATGCCGAATGACCGGTGTCCAGTTAACCAACAGCGTGTTCCGCTCATATCAGCCTTGCGCAGGGCCGGGTGGCAGCGGTGGACCGGGCTTGCTAAAGAGGCCTGACATTCAGGAAATCCCACGTGGCCACAGTCGAAAACCGCATTGCCAGCAACACCGTTTTTTCGGTGCTTGTCGCGGTCACCGCATGCCACCTGATGAATGACACGTTGCAGGCCCTGCTTCTGGCCATGTATCCGATGCTGCGCGATACCTATGCGCTCACCTTTGGCCAGATCGGCATGATTACCCTGGTTTTCCAGGTTACCGCTTCCCTCCTGCAGCCGCTGATCGGCCACTACACGGACCGCCGGCCGCTGCCCTATTCCCTTCCCATCGCGCCGGCCTTTACGTTTTTGGGATTGGCGCTGCTGGGCATGGCCACCTCCTATCCGGTTATCCTTGTGGCTGCCGGGGCCATTGGCATTGGCTCGGCGATTTTCCATCCCGAAGCCTCGCGCGTTGCACGGATTGCCTCGGGCGGCCGCTATGGCATGGCGCAAAGCCTGTTCCAGGTCGGCGGCAATGTTGGTTCCTCCATCGGCCCATTGCTTGCGGCCTGGATCATCCTGCCGCACGGCCAATCCACGGTTCTGTGGTTCGGAGCCATTGCGCTCACGGCCATTGGCGTGCTCAGCGGCGTCGGGCGCTGGTACAGCCATCATCTGCGCCCGAAGAATGTGGCCCGCCCCACGCCTCTCGTCCATCACAATCTCAGTTCACGCACGGTGAGCCTGTCGCTTCTCATTCTGCTGGCGCTGATGTTTTCAAAATTCGTCTACACCTCAAGCTTCAGCAGTTTCTACACCTTCTATCTCATCGACCATTTCCAGGTTCCGGTGAAAAATGCGCAGATTTACCTGTTCGTCTATCTGGGCGCCTTTGCCGTTGGCACCTTTGCCGGCGGCCCCATCGGCGACCGCATCGGGCGCAAGGCGGTGATCTGGTTTTCCATTCTGGGCGCCCTGCCCTTCACGCTGGCGCTGCCCTTTGCCAATCTTTTTTGGACCGTGGCACTCACCATTCCCATTGGGCTTATCCTCGCGTCGGCGTTTTCGGCGATGGTGGTCTATGCCCAGGAGCTTTTGCCGGGGCGCGTGGGCATGATCTCGGGGTTGTTCTTCGGCACCGCGTTTGGCATTGCGGGCCTTGCCGCCGTGCCGCTCGGCTATCTGGCCGACCACACCAGTATCACCTTTGTCTTCCAGCTCTGCTCGGTACTTCCGGCCATTGGCCTTCTCACGGTGTTTCTACCAAGCAGCGAACGGCTCAAGGGCTCGCGATAATTGCCTGATTAAATCCAGAATTCTTATTCGATTTCGGCAGTGGCCTCAATTGATACTGACATGCCGAACGGCAGCGAGGTTACCCCCGCTACAAAACGTGCGTGGCGGCCTTTGTCTCCAAAAACCTGAACCAGCAGGTCCGAAGCGCCATCAAGAACTTTCGGGTGCCCGTCAAATGTGGGCACGCAATTGACAAATCCCATGAGTCTGACAATGCGTTTGACCCGGTCAAGTTCGCCGTCACAGGCGTCACGCAAATGGCTGACCAGGTTGACTGCCGTCAATCGCGCCGCGGCGATGGCGTCGTCTACTGAAATGTTGTGCCCCATCGTGCCGCGATACTCCATCCGCCCGTTTCTTCCGCAAGCCGGCTCTCGATCAGGCCAGGCTGAGCGCTTATTGAATAATAATGACGGTCGCTGCCTGAGCGAGCACCCCTTGAACTGTCCACCCCTTCATGCCTCCTCGATACATTTGTTAGTCAGATATTGAGGAGTGAGCATTAGCCTGGATCAGCATCGACTCACTTTTTCTCCTTTGACACCAGACTTTCTGCCTGACACATTCTCGTTGAATTTGAAGGTTCGCGAAATGCAATCTCATGCAAAAGTTGTGGTTATCGGTGGCGGCGTGGTGGGCTGCTCCATTCTTTATCATCTGGCCAAAATGGGCTGGAAGGATGTGGTACTGCTGGAGCGCAAGGAGCTCACCTCCGGCTCCTCCTGGCATGCGGCGGGCATCATCCATACGATCAATTCCGATTCCAACATCGCGCGACTGCAGGGCTACACCATCAATCTCTACAAGGAGCTTGAGGATCTCACGGGCCAATCCTGCGGCATTCACCGCCCCGGCGGCATTTATCTCGCTTCCACCAAGGAGCGCTACGATTACCTGAAACAGGAGCGGGCCAAGGCCCGCTATCTTGGCCTGGATTCGGATTTCATTTCGCTGGATCATGCGCGTGAATTGAACCCGCTTATTGATCCCAAGAAATATGTGGGCGCCCTGTTCGAACCGGTGGATGGCCATGTGGACCCATCGGGCGTCACCCACGCATATGCCAAAGGTGCCCGCCATTACGGGGCAAAAGTCCATCGCGAATATCCGGTCATCGAGACCAATCCGTTGCCTGACGGCACCTGGAACGTGGTAACGCCGCAGGGAACGATCAATGCGGAGGTTGTGGTCAATGCGGGCGGGCTTTGGGCGCGCGAAGTGGGGCGGCTTGCGGGCATCGATCTCCCGGTACAGCCTTTCGAGCATCACTACATCATCACCGAAACAATCCCGGAAGTGCGCGACCATGGACGGGAAGTGGCGGTGACAGTCGACTATGAGGGCAACACCTACACGCGGCAAGAGCATGACGGCTTGCTGTACGGCACCTATGAACTGAAGCCCCAGGCCTGGGCGGTGAATGGCACGCCGCAGGATTTTGCGGCGGAGCTTTTGCCGGATGATTTGGGCCGTATTTCCGAACGCCTTGAGATCATCTTTGACCGCATGCCGGCGCTGGCCAATGCGGGGATCAAGAAAGTCGTGAATGGCCCCTTCACTTTCGGCCCCGATGGCAATCCGCTCATCGGCCCGGTGCCGGGCCTGCGCAATTACTGGACGGCCGTTGGCGTCATGGCGGGGTTCTGCCAGGGCGGCGGCGTTGGCCTGTGCATGGCGGAATGGATCATCAATGGCGAACCCGGCATCGATGTGTGGGGCATGGATGTGGCGCGCTTCGGTTCATTCGCCACGCGCGATTGGGGTACCATCAAGTCCCGCGAAAATTATTCGCGCCGCTTCCGCCTCACCTATCCCAATGAAACCCTGCCCGAGGGCCGCCGCCAGAAAACCACCGCGCTTTACGACCGCTTCATCGAGCGCGGCGCGGTGATGGGCGTGTCCTTCGGGCTGGAGCATGCCTTGTGGTTTGCAGGATCAAAAGAAAAGGCGGAGGAAACGCCGACCTTCCGAAGGTCCAATGCTTTCAGTCATGTAGCGGACGAAGTGAAGGCAGTGCGTGAACATGTGGGCATGATCGAGATCGCCAACTATGCCAAGCATGAGTTCAAAGGGCCGGGAGCTGCCGCTTTCCTTGACCGTCTCCTCGCCAATAACTTGCCGAAAGCCGGGCGGCTTGCCCTGACGCCGATGCTTACGCCCAAAGGCAAGCTTTACGGCGACCTCACGGTGGCCAGGCTCGATGATGAGACCTTTATGCTCTTCGGTTCGGGTGCGGCGCAGGACATGCACCGGCGCTGGTTTGAGATGCATATGCCGGAAACGGGTGTCACCTATCGCAACGTCACCGATGAACTGCATGGCTTTGCCATTTCTGGCCCCAAGGCCCGCACCCTGCTGTCACGGCTGACGCGGGAGGATGTTTCCAATGGGGCGCTGAAATTCCGCGATATCCGCCACATGGTGGTGGCCGATGTTCCGGTGATCCTGACGCGCGTCTCGTTCTCGGGAGAACTAGGTTACGAGATCTACTGCGCGCCGCAGTTCCATATGCGCCTGTTTGAGGCGCTGGAAGCGGCAGGCGCGGATCTGGGCCTCAAGTTCTACGGCGGGCGGGCGCTCATGTCGTTGCGTCTGGAGAAGAACTGGGGTGTCTGGACCCTGGATTACCGCCCGGATTTCACCGCCGCCGAATCCGGCCTTGATGGCTTTATTGCCATTGACAAGATAGCGGATTTTATCGGCAAGGCTGCCGCCAAGGCGGTCAAACCTGCGAAGCGCCTTGTCACCATGATTGTAGATACGAAAGACGTGGATTGCCTCGGCGACGAGCCCATTTTCCATCACGGTAAATGTGTGGGCTATGTCAGTTCCGGCGGCTACGCCCACCACGCCAAAAAGAGCATGGCCATGGGCTATGTGCCGATAGACTGCGCCAATGACGGCACGGAGCTGGAAATCGAGCTTTTGGGCGATTTCTACAAGGCGCGGGTCGTGGCCAGGCCGGTTTACGACCCAGACGGCCAGCGCATGAGGTCCTGACAGAAGCGTCACTTGACCGTGACCCCCGGAGGGCCCAAATTTAGGGCATGAGCACAACCTCCCTCATTGATCCCTTTGGCAGGCATGTCAGCTATTTGCGCGTGTCGGTGACGGATCGTTGCGACTTCCGCTGTGTCTATTGCATGGCGGAGGACATGACGTTTTTGCCCAAGCGCGACCTTCTCTCGCTGGAAGAACTCGACCGCATGTGCAGCGCCTTTGTCGACAAGGGCGTGAAGAAGCTCCGCCTCACGGGCGGCGAGCCGCTGGTGCGCAAGGGAATCATGACGCTCGTTGAAAATCTTGGGCGGCATCTGCGCTCCGGCGCGCTGGAAGAACTGACGCTCACCACCAATGGCAGCCAGCTGGCGAAATATGCGAGCGAGCTTGCGGCCCATGGGGTGCGCCGGATCAACGTGTCGGTGGACACGCTCGATGCTGCCAAGTTCAAGCAGATCACGCGCTGGGGCGATCTCGCCAAGGTGAAGGATGGCATCCGTGCCGCGCAGGCAGCGGGGCTTGCCATCAAGATCAATGCGGTGGCACTCAAGGGTGTCAACGAACAGGAAATTCCCGAGATGATCCGCTGGTGCGGCGATGAGGGCATGGATCTCACGCTCATTGAAACCATGCCGCTAGGCGACATTGACGGTGACCGCACTGATCAGTACCTGCCACTGTCAGTGGTGCGGGCGCAACTTATGGACAAATTCACGCTGGAAGACATTCCCTACAAGACCGGCGGCCCGGCGCGTTATGTTGAGGTGAAGGAAACCCGGGGGCGGCTTGGCTTCATCACGCCGCTTACCCACAATTTCTGCGAAAGCTGCAACCGGGTGCGGCTCACCTGCACGGGCACGCTTTACATGTGCCTGGGCCAGGAGGATGCGGCCGATCTCCGCGGGCCCTTGCGCGCTTCGGAAGGCAATGAACTTCTCAGCGCGGCAATCGATGAAGCCATCGGCCGCAAGCCCAAGGGCCACGACTTCATCATTGACCGGCGCCACAACAAGCCAGCGGTTTCGCGGCACATGAGCGTCACCGGCGGCTGACCGCCTGCTGCCAGACATGCTTCTGCGTTGACGCTCTCTCCGCCCGGCGCATGCGCGCCACCTTCTCCCCGGACGGGATAAGAGATATGACCGCCCGCATGTCTTCTTCCCCAAACTCTACCCTGCGCGCCGGCCTTTACATGGTCATCACCACTGCCTGCTTTGTGGCGAGCGACACCTGCATAAAACTGATCGGCACCACGCTCCCCCTTGCACAGGTCATCTGCCTTATCGGTTTGGTGTCGAGCCTGTTCCTTCTCATGGTTTGCGGCCAGCAGGGAATTTTGAAAGGCGTGCCCCTTTTTTTGACGCGTACGGTCCTGTTGCGCTCGCTGCTTGATACGATGGCGACATTCATGTTCATCTCGGCGCTCATGCACATGCCGCTCGCCAATCTTTCTTCGGTCATGCAGAGCGTCCCGCTGGTCGTTGTCGCGGTCGGGGTCATTTTCCTCGGCGAGAAGGCAGGGCTCTCGCGCATTGCGGCGGTCATCGCGGGGTTCGCGGGGGTTCTCCTCATTGTGAAGCCCTCGCCTCAAACGATTTCCATTTACGAGTTCTTTGCGGTGGGCGCGGTTCTTGTCGTGGCCTTCCGCGATCTCATCACCAAGCGCATTCCAGCGCATGTTCCGCTTCTCGTCATAGCACTCGCCAATGCGGTTTTCATTTCGGTGAGCGGTTTCGGCGTTGGGCTGGCGCAGGGCTTCAAGGCTGTTGAGACCTGGCAACTGGCTTTGCTGCTGGGAGCGGGCCTGATGGTGACGATCAGCTACTTCTTCATCGTGGCCACGGTGCGCCTCGGCGATTTGTCTGCCACGGCGCCGTTCCGCTATTCGGAAGTGGTGTTTGCCATCATCGCCGGTATCCTGGTTTTCGGCGAGTATCCGGATGCCGTTTCCTATGTGGGCATGGCGCTGGTCATCGGCGCCGGGCTTTTCGCCGCGCACCGGGAAGCGACGAAAGCCCGGGATGCCGAAGCCGAGTTGATGCCGCCGGCGTTTTGAGGGAAACAAGCCCCATGCCTTCCCCAACGCCCCCGCAACCGCTGCGCGCCGGTCTCTACATGGTCATTGCCATGGCCTGCTTTATCCTCAATGACAGCTGCATCAAGACCATCGGCACCACGCTGCCGCTGGGCCAGATCATCACCATTCGCGGCGTGCTTTCGGTTCTGGTGGTTGCGATGATCTGCGCCCATCAAGGCGTGCTCGGCAGCGTGCCCCTGCTGTTCACGCCAAAGGTTCTGGCGCGCTCGCTGCTCGATGTGGCCGGAACCTTCCTGTTCCTTACCGCGTTGATGCACATGCCGATTGCCAATCTCACCGCCATCTTGCAAAGCGTTCCCCTTGCGGTGGTTCTGGTGTCGGTGATTTTCCTGAAAGAAAAGGTGGGGCTGAGGCGTACCGCTGCCATTGTCGCGGGCTTTGTGGGCCTGTTGCTGATCGTGCGGCCAACGCTCTCTACCTTCACCATTTACGAGGTTCTGGCGCTGGGCATCGTTTTCGTGCTGGCCTTCCGCGATTTGATCACCAAACGGATTCCCGATCATATCCCGACCTTCATCATAGCCTTGGCCAATGCCGGTTTTGTGGCGCTTGGCGGCCTTGCCTATGGCCTCTACCAAGGGTTTCAAAGTGTTGCACTCTGGCAATTCGGGCTGCTGTCGGCGGCGGCCACTTTGCTGGCGACGGGCTATGTATTCATGGTTTCCACGTTGAGGGTGGGCGATCTTTCCGGCACCGCCGCTTTCCGCTATTCCAACGTGCTGTTTGCAATCATCCTCGGCATGGTGTTTTTTGGCGAGTTTCCCGATACCATATCTTATGCTGGCATGGCGCTGATCATTGCGGCCGGCCTCTATGCCGCACACCGGGAAGCCAAACTGAACAAAGCTCTATTGACCCGTGATTGAACCATCTACGCTGAGCCTGCGTAGAAGGGGAAAACACCCATAAGGAACCTTACCGTGCGCGCCAAGTTACTCAGCCTTGCCACCGCTGTCCCGCAGCATGAACTCCGGACCGAAGAGGTCATGGTCGAAGCCGCCAAAATCTTTGGTGGCCGCCAGGAGGATTTCGACCGGATGATGCCCGTTTATGCCAATACCGGCATCAACATGCGCTATTCCGCCTGTTCCTATGACTGGTTCCGCGCCGAACAGGGCTGGGCCGAACGCTCGGAAGCCTTTGTCACCGGAGCTTCCCATCTCTTCGGCGTGGCTTCTGGCCGGGCACTTGAGTTGGCCGGATTGGAGGCCGACCAGATCGACACCATCGTGATGATCTCGTCGACCGGCATTGCCACGCCCACAATCGAAGCGCGGGTAATGAGCCAACTCGGCTTTCGGGATGACGTGGCCAGGGTTCCGGTCTTTGGGCTTGGCTGCGCGGGCGGAATTGCTGGGCTTTCGCTGGCCGCACGGCTGGCCGTGGCCCAGCCTGAGAGCAATATATTAGTGGTGGTGATCGAGTTATGCTCGCTCACCTTCCGCCGCGATGAAATGACCAAGTCCAACATCATTGCCACGGCGCTGTTTGGTGATGGGGCGGCAGCGGTCGTGCTTTCAACCCGGGGCAAGAACAGTCATGGCGAGATCGAGTTCACGGGCGAGCATACCTGGCCCGACACCATCGATGTCATGGGCTGGCGCATGGACAATGTGGGCTTCAGCGCGATCTTCTCGCGCAGCATTCCGGACCTGGCGCTGCGCGACCTGCGCCCGGCGGCGGACAAGTTCCTGCGCGCCAATAATTTGAACTTCGACCATATCGGGGCCTATTCCTTCCATCCCGGCGGGGCCAAGGTCATTGCGGCCATCGAAACGGCCTTTGATCTTGAAAAAGGCAGGCTGGTTGACGAACGCAAAATTCTGGCGGGCTACGGAAATATGTCAGCGCCCACGGTGCTGTTTGTCCTGAATGAAGGCCTGAAGGAAAATTTCAGCGGACGGCGTTTCGTGTCGGCGCTGGGACCGGGCTTTACAGCGGGCTTCCTCACCATGCTACAATAGCCCGATGTGGACAAATTTCATCATCCTTGCGCTGGTCACCCTGCAACGCCTCGTGGAGCTTTACATCGCGCGGCGCAACACCAAGCGCCTGCTGGCCAATGGCGGCATCGAAGTCAGCTCGGGCCATTACCCGCTGATCGTTTTATTCCATGCGGTCTGGCTTGGCGGACTTTGGTATTTGGTGTGGAATGAAACGGTGAGCTGGCCCTTAGCGTTGGCCTATCTGGTCCTGCAGGCGGCGCGGGGCTGGATCATTGCCGCTTTGGGCAGCCGCTGGACCACCCGCATCATAATCGTTCCAGGCGAGACCCTGAGCGTGGCCGGACCCTACAAGTATTTCCGCCATCCCAATTACATGATCGTTGCAGCTGAAATCTTCATCCTGCCGCTGGTTTTCAGCATGTGGTGGTATGCCATTATCTTCGGTTGCATCAACCTCGCCCTGCTCTTCTGGCGGATTCGGGAAGAAGAGCGCGCTCAAGCCCTTGCGGGGCGAAGCTCAGTTTCCGGATAAACCGTCGGTGTGAGCGTGTTCTTCCGCCACATCGCCCACATGGGCCATCACATCCACCTTGCCGGCATGCTCGAATTCTAACTGGAGCATGATCATGTCGCCCTTCTTCAAGGGGGCCTTCAATCCCATGAGCATGACGTGGTAGCCGCCGGGCTTGAGTTCCACGCTGCCGCCCACCGGGATTTCGAGGCTCTCGATGGGCCGCATGGTGGCCACACCATCTTTTTCGACAGTTTCATGCACTTCCGCTGTGGAAGCTGATTCCGTGGTGATCTGCACAAGCTTGTCGGGCGCTGCGGCCTGGTTGCTCAAGGTCATGTAAACCGCTCCGGCCTTCGCCGTGGGCATGGCAGAGGCGCGGGCAAAGGCTCCCTTCACCATCACGTCATTGGCCAAAACGCCCGGCGTTGATGCTAGAATGGAGCCAAGAGTGAGAGCAGTGGCGGTGAGGACTTCCAGGACAAGTTTACGCATAGGGCGGAGATTGCCGCAGATTTGGGCTGGAATGTGTCATTTCGCGCGCGGCATCGGGTCGCGCAGTTTATGTGCCTTGATCGCGCTGGCGGCACCTGTCCTTGCCCAGGGCAAAACCCCGGTAGTCCTTGAACTGGTGCTGGCACTCGACAGTTCGGCCAGCGTGGACGCACGGGAATTTCAATTGCAGAACGAAGGCATTGCGCTAGCTTTCCGTGACCAGGATGTGTTGAAGGCGGTGGACAATCTAAAGCCCTTCGGCGCGGCGATTGCGATCATACAGTGGGGCGGCCCGGGCGAAACCCAGGTGGTGCTCCCCTTCACACATATCGAAACCGCCAGAGATGCCAAGGCGTTTAGCTTCCGCATAGGCCTCCTCAGGCGCTGGATGCGCGCCAGCGTCACCTCGCTCACAACCGGCATCACCGATTCAATGGCACTTCTCGAAGCCAATGCGTTCGAAGGCCAGCGCAAGGTGATTGACGTTTCAGGTGACGGGCCTGACAACAGCGGCGATGATCTGGAGGGCGCGCGCAAAAATGCGCTGGCATCCGGCATTACCGTCAACGGCCTTTCCATCGAGGCTGAAGAGGCGGGCCTGCACGCCTACTACCGCGACCACGTCATCATCGGCGCCGATTCTTTCGCCGAGCCAGCACAAGGATTTGATGATTTCGCCCGGGCGATTAAGGAAAAACTTTTGCGCGAGCTAAGGCCGCTGGGGTCGTAGCTCCTCCTCACCCTGAGGAGCCAAGCGCAGCTTGGCCTCGAAGGGTCGGCGGATGCGGATACAGATGCTTCGAGGCTCCCCCGAATCAAATCCGGTGTCGCACCTCAGCATGAGGGTTATTGCAACATCTCCACCAGCTTCTTTGCCGCCGCTCTTAATTCCTTGTCGGTGAAACCGGCGAAGCTCAGGAGCAGGCCCTGTTCCGTCTGCCGTCCCGTGTAATGGCTGGAGAGAGATTGCGCTTCAAGATCGGCGCGGGCAAGGTTCGCCACCATCGCCTCATCATTTTCGTGCCGCTCCAGGCGCAGCAGAAGCATGAGACCCGAAGGCGAGGCGTCGATGGTGAAGCGCTTGCCTTCTTCCAGGGCTTCGATCAGGGCCTCGCGCCGTGCCGCGTAAATTCTGCGCATGCGGCGGATGTGGATGGCGAAGGTGCCGGACGTCATGAATTCGCACAGGGCGGGCTGGGCCATCAGCGATGGCGGGGCGCCATGGGACAGGCGCTCGGCGCGGAAACGTTCGGCGAGAGATTTCGGCACGACGATGTAGCCCAACCGCAGCAGCGGGGAAAAAACTTTTGAGAAGCTGCCGGAATAAATCACCCGCGCTTTGCGGTCTAGGCTCATGAGCGCCGGCAAGGGCCTGCCGACGTAACGGTACTCGCTGTCGTAATCATCCTCGATGATGATGGCCCTGGTCTCATCTGCCCAATCGAGCAGTTCAAGCCTCCGCGACAAGGGCATGGTGACGCCGGTTGGATACTGCCGCGCAGGGGTGACGAAAGCGCCGCGTGCATTGCCAGCCCGCTCCCTGCCCTTCACCACCATGATTCCTTCCCGGTCGACAGGAACTGCCACAGTCTTGACGCCACCCATGGAAAACACGCGGCGCGCCGTGGGATAGCCCGGCTCTTCCATCCAAATCCTGTCTCCCGCCTTGAAGATCGAGCGGTTGATAAGATCAAAAGCGTCCATGCCGCCCGCCGTCATGATCACTTCCGAGGCCTCGCAGGAAATGCCGCGCCATTCGTAGAGGTGGCGCGCAATGGCTTCACGCAGCGGCAGCCAGCCGAAGGCGTCATTGTGCTCCAGCATGGCAATGGGCGGATTGCGCCAGAAGCGGCCGAGCAGCCGACCCCATTCATCATGGGGGAAATGCTCCCAATCCACCAGGCCTGAGCGGAACGGCTTGGCGGGCTCACGGCCCTTTTCGCGATGGGGCTTGCCAGTGGTCAAGCGCGCCGGCGAAGAGTTCAAAAGTGCCTCCGGCAATTCGGCGGCAACCCGCGTGCCCGAGCCTTTGCGGGCTTCGATATAGCCCTCGCTCAGGAGCTGTTCATAGGCCTCCACCACGGTGGCCCGGGCCACTTTCAGATCTTCTGCCATGCTGCGCGTCGAGGGCAGCTTGGCCTGGGGGCGCAAGCGGCCACTCAACACAAATTCCCTTATTTGACGGGCAATTTGCGACTGTATGGCCTCGCTGTCGGCCCGGTCAATGCCGATTTCGCTGGTTGCCGGGGTTAAAAGTGGTCTGTTCATTGGTGGCTATCTTGGTTCTTTTAAACAGACCATATAGACAGCATAGAGGGCCTGCAATCAAGAGGACCCGCAATGACCGAAGCCCCCAACGAAAGAACCCGCGTCAAGCGCCGGCATGACCGCGGAAAATATGACGCGGAGACCGTGCACGGTATCCTGGACGCCATGCCCATCTGCTCGGTGGGCTATGTGTTCAAGGGCACGCCCTATGTGACGCCCACCCTGCAGTGGCGCGAGGCCGACCACATCTATTGGCATGGTTCCTCGGCCGGCCGGATGCTGGAAAGCTGCATCGATGCGGATGTCTGCGTCACCGTCACGATGATCGATGCCATGGTCATGGCCCGCTCGGCCTTCAACCATTCCTGCAACTACCGTTCGGTGATGGTGATGGGCAAGGCCCACATCATCAAGGACCCGGCCGAAAAAGAACAGCGCCTGAAAGCCTTCACCGAGAAACTGTTTCCCGGGCGCTGGGATATTTTGCGGCCGGTCACGGCAAAGGAATTGAAGGCCACGATGATGCTCGGCCTGTCGCTGGACGAGGCCTCCGCCAAGATCCACAATGGTCTGCCTGGCGACGACGAGGAAGATTACGCCCTGCCGATCTGGGCCGGGCTCATTCCGCTACGCACGGAAATTCTGGCGCCCACCCCGGATGCAAGGAATTTTCCGGGCCTTGCGCCGCCGGCGCATGTGACCAGATTCAAGATGGGGTAGCGCAACTTACCTTTTCTGTTTTTCATTGTCTCACTCATACCTCATTGTCGCCAAATTATGCTCGTTAAAGGGTGAGGGAGAGGGCAGACAAAGGGTAGATCGCTTGAATATCAATGCACGCCGCATCATTGCTTTGCTTGTGTCCGGTTTGTCCGCCATGGCGACCGGGTCCGGCAGCGCGCAGGCGGATTCCGGCGATAAAATTGAAACGTCCTATGCCGTGGACGTGCGCGGCATAACCGTTCTCAGCATTAAGTACAGTTCCGAAATTTCCGATGCAAGGTTCCGCTCGCAAGCCGTCATCAAGACCAGGGGGATCGTTACGGTCTTTTCAGATTACCGGATGACGATGGCAGCAATGGGCGCGTTCATAGATGGCCGGTCAAGCCCTCAGAAATATACATCGCGTAGCGAGAAGAATGACAAGGAAAAAACGGTTGACCTCAATTGGTCGAATGGCCTCATGCTGGCGTCAGGCCGTCCAACGGCGAAAAATCCAGAGATCCGGGCAGATATAGATGCGGCGCTTACTCCCGGCGTAACCGACCCGTTGACGGCGGTTTTCCGAATCGGCGCATCGCCTGGGGGAACCCCGTGCCAGGACGCGCACCGGATTTTTGACGGAAAGGAAGTCTTTGAACTGCGCTTCAGCTTTAAACGCGAAGCGGTGCTGGACGACAGTTTCCCCGGCGCCTACCACGGCAAAGTCTATGAGTGCCAGGCAAGCTACGTGCCGATAGCCGGCCGCTATGCGACGAAATTCAGGAAGAAAAAGGAAGATCCGCAAGTATACAGTATCTGGCTTGCGCCAATTGGCTGGGATGCTTCCGGCGCGCCCCGGTTCGTTCCCGTCCGCGCAACTGGGCGTCTCAATGGGCATAAATTCGAAGCCTATGCCAGCCGTCTCGAAATTAACGACCGCCCGTTCAAAAAGATTTCCGCCACCGGAAACTGAGCTGTCCTAAAATCTCACCCGAATGCCGGCGCTGAAGAATGTTGAGCCGCTGACGACGCCATCGAACAGGCCGAACACGCCGGAACGGTGGTGATACCGGAGCACCAGTTCCACGTCCTTGTTCTCCGGGTCTGCAAAGGTCAGTTCGGGGCCAAGGTAGTGCAGAATTCGGGACGCTTGTGCGTCGTCGTCCCGGCCTCTTTCAAATTCGGAAATGTCTGTCAGGTAACTCACGCCAGTGTTGACTCCGATCGTCGTGTAGACCGTGTCATTCCACGGCAACCCGTCGTAGCGCAAGTAAAGGGCCGCCCAGCCTTCGCCCAGGCTCTCGTCGCCAAAACGGACCGATGTGCCGACTTCCCCTTCGATTGTTAAATCGTCCCCCAAATGGCCAAGACCACCACTGCCAAGCAATTCGTTTACGGTGCCAAACCTGTGGGAGTAGCTGGCGCCAACGACCCCTATATCATTCAGATGGGCAGTCCAGGGCGAATACAGGACTTCGGTGAAATTCGTTTCTGTTGCAACGCCGCCGAACACCATAACCGCATCAGGCGCTCCCCTGGAGCCGGCCGACGCTGAACCTGCGCACAATATGGCCAGTAAAAACGCCGATGCCACTTTGGATGCGGGCTGGCATGTCAAGTGCTGCAAGGCAATTCCCAATGTAAACCGCACCCCGTGATTCAAGTCATTTGTTGGGGGTAACACGGCTCTCAAAAGGTGTCCAGCTATCAGGAAACGGGTTCTAAAAATGCGCCGCAATGGTGTCCATCTTGCCACATACCCACCCAGCGCTCATACTCCCCCGAGACGTGGAGGAACAACCATGGGCACGAAGATTACATTTTCCCGGGCGGACGGAAAGCCAGCCACAGGCTATCTGGCAAAAGCCGCCAAGGCCAATGCGCCGGGCGTCGTCGTCATCCAGGAATGGTGGGGCCTGCAGGACCAGATCCGGGGCATCTGTGACCGGCTGGCGCTAGCCGGCTATGAGGCGCTGGCGCCCGACCTCTATGCCGGGACCGTGGTCCCCTATCACGACCGGGATGCGGCGGCGCGCGAGATGAATTCACTCAATTTCGCCGAAGCGACCGACCAAGTGGTGCGGGGTGCTGCGCAATATTTGGCCAAGACCGGCGTCAAGGTGGGGATCACCGGATTCTGCATGGGAGGTGCGGTTGCCATTCTGGCGGCCTGCCGCGTTCCTGAAGTCAGCGCCGCAGTCGTCTTCTACGGCCTGCCGCCGGAAACGGCCTTCAAGCCTTCTGAAATCAAGGTGCCGCTTGAGGGCCACTACGCCAACATCGATGATCACATCACGCCGCGCAGGGTTGATGCCTTTGCAACTGCCTTGAAGGCGGCAAAACGGAACTTCAAATTTTACCGCTATGAGGCCGACCATGGCTTCATGAACGAGCAGCGCGATGTGCACGAGCGCAAGGCCGCAGAGCTCGGCTGGAAGCGCATGCTGGCCTTCTGGAAGATACATCTTTGAAAAATTGAACCTAGAAGCCGGTTGCCCACGTTACGGGTAATACTTCTGGAGGAGCTCGTAGTCGGCTTGATAGATATGTTCAAGCTTGCCCAACGATTCCCGGGACAGGGCGTGTTCCTGTGAGCCGCTCTGATTCACCCAGCGCAGATTGATTGTCAATCCACTGCGACCGGAGAGATAGGCATTCAGTTTCGCGATATCCTCAATTCGAAAAACCTCGTGAAAATAGGATAAATCGCTCCCCAAAAACACAAATTGAGGCATGAGATGAAATTTGGCCTTGGCTGATTGCCGTAAAATGGTCTCCAGGCTGCTTACAAATTCATTGATTTCCACGGGGCCACGAAAATAGGCATCCTGCCCGCCGACCAGCCATTTATAGGTTGAAATGAAGCCACTGATGGGATTCCTGACAATGCTTATTTTTTCATATTCCGGAGGCACCTCAATAGCCTTGAAGGTTTCCTGGTTCCGGTAAAGCCAAAAAAGGTCCGTGGCTTTTCCATTGATGGAAAATTTCCTAAACTCAAAGCCATTTTCGAGTTCGAAAAACAACTCGCGCAACGATGTGCTGGCGTTCTTCGGCACCGGAAAATACACTACTTTGGTCTTCTTGCAGAAAATTGCCGCCATGCCTGATCCGAACAAATGAGAACTTCTCGCGGCGACAGTTTGGACTCATTCCGCGCAGGGTTCCACGTCCTGAACTTCAACCAGGGTGATCAGGCCCCTGGGATTGAAATGGACGATTTCGATGCCCTGGCGCTTCACCTTCCGGCCTGATGATTGGGTGGTGGCCTGGAGGCGCCAGTGGGTGCGCACCGTACTTTCATTCAGGAGTTCGATGCTGTCGTTGGTTGAAACCTGGTCGCTGAATTCGTGAAAATAGGCCTTCATCGCCTCGATGATGGCGGGACGGCCGTAAAGCCCGCCGATGCCCGATGAATGATATTCGGCATCTTCAGTCAGCAGTTTCTCGAGGGCGGCATAGTCGAAATTGTTCAGTGCGGTGTAGTAGCGCTCGGCCTGTTTCAATAAATCCTTGCTCATCGGCTTACTCCGCTAACGCGCCGATAATGCGCACCCAGCTTCGAACCCCCCTATGAAAACTCGAGAGGTTATATTTTTCATTCGGCGAGTGGATGGCATCGTCGTTGAGGCCGAAGCCTACCAGAACGCTGTCCATGCCGAGAATATCCTTGAAGCTCCGCACTATGGGAATGGAGCCGCCGGAGCCCATCAGCACCGGCGCGCGGTTGAACTCGGCTCTCAAGGCGGCGGCCGATTTCTGGATGAAAGCGTTGTCTTCGCTGATCTCAGAGGCAGGTGCTCCGCCCCCCGTGCCGGAAAACGTGACCTTGCAATCCTTGGGCAGCAGGTCCTTCACAAATTTCTGGAAGGCCTTCAGGATTTTTTCGGGCTTTTGCTGGCCCACCAGCCGGAAGGTGAGCTTGGCATGGGCCTTGGAGGGCAGAACGGTCTTGCCGCCAACGCCGGTATAGCCGCCCCAGATGCCGTTCACCTCCGCTGTAGGCCGGGCCCAGATCTGTTCGAGAACGGATGTTCCCTTCTCGCCGGCGGGGACCGCAAGGCCTACGTCGTTCAAGAACTTCTTCTCGGAGAATTTGAGGGATTGCCATTGCTTTTTGGTGGCTGCCGGCAGCGGCTTCACGCCATCATAAAAGCCGGGAATGGTCACCTTGCCGGTCTTGTCGTGCAGGGCTGCCAGCACCTTGCTCAGCACACGGATGGGATTCATGGCGGCCCCGCCATACATGCCGGAGTGCAGGTCGATGCGGGGGCCGGAGATGACGATTTCCTCATGCACCATGCCGCGCAGCCTGGTGGTGATGGCCGGGGTTTTTTCGTCCCACATGTTGCTGTCGCAGACAAAGGCTGCGGCGCAGGACAACTCTGCCTTGTTTTCCTTAAGGAAGGGAATGAGCGAGGGCGAGCCGGACTCCTCTTCGCCCTCAATAAGGAATGTGGCCTTGATGGGCAGGCTGCCGGTGGCGGAAATCCAGGCGCGGGCGGCTTCCACGAAGGTCATGAGCTGGCCCTTGTCGTCGGCGGTGCCGCGGCCATACAGGCGCTCGACGCCGTCCTTGCCGGTCTTGCGCACGGGCTCGAAGGGTGGCGAATGCCAGAGCTCGACCGGGTCCACGGGCTGCACGTCATAATGTCCATAAAACAGCACATGGGGGGGTTTGGCGGTGGCCGCCTTGGGGGTGTAATGGGCCACGACTATGGGCCTGCCCGGGGTCTTCCGCGCGGTGGCCTCAAAGCCCAGGGCAGTCAATTCCACAACCAGCCAGCGGGCGGCCTTTTTACAGGCGTCCTGATAGGCGACATCGGTTGAAATAGAAGGAATGCGGAGCAAATCGAAGAGCCGTTCGAGGCTTTTGTCTAGGCCTTTGTCGGCGGCGGCCAGGGCGGTCGTGGTATCTGTCATCAAGTCCTCGTTAAGCTTTAAACTGGTAGGGCAAAAATCTGTTCCCTGCCATCTTTCCCTTTGGCCATTTGTAGTTCAAATGGAGGGGTGTTCCCCTGTGCCCTGCAGGGCTTTCGGGCGACACGCTGTAATGGCCATGAAGTAGGATTTGGGGCATATGGGATGTCATGCCTTGAGGCATAGGTTTTTCTCGTGCCGAACCGGTTACCGGCCCCACGCGCTTGGCTGTGTAACGGAAAGCGGCGCCCATAAGATTATCCTAACACTTCTGACCTTAGAACCTTATCCCATGGAGATTACCGCAACTGCAAGGGCGGGGGCATGACCCCAGCGCAATCCACAGCAGCCTTTTCGCTCGCCCGCGACAGCCTGCAGGCCAATGAACCCTCGGCCCGGCTTGGCCGCTTCCGGCGGCGCGGCTACCAGCGCTACCGCCTGGTGAGCTCGCAAATCGACCTCTCGATAGTTTGGAAGCGGCGCTGGTTCATCATCAGCATGCTGCTCGGCTTTGCCCTTATGTCGGCGCCCACGCCTACGGGCCTCACCCATGAGGGGCAGATTGTTCTGGCTATGTCGGTCATGGCCACCATTCTTTTTATCACCGAGGCCATTCCACTGCCCACGGTTCCCCTGCTCATTATCATAGGCGAGGTGCTGCTGCTCAAGGTGGATGCCACAAAGGTGGCACAAAGCCTGATGACGGATTCCGTCCTCTTCATCATGGGCTCGCTGATGCTCGCGGTGGCCATCGTCAAGCAGAGGCTGGACAAGCGCATCGCTTGGTGGATCGTGCGGATGACGGGCACCAATGTCTATTGGATCAGTTTCGGCATAACCGTGGTCTGCGGCGTGCTGGCGGCCTTTATCGGCGAGCACACGGTTGCCGCCATGATGCTGCCGGTGGGTGTGACGCTTATCACCCTCACCTCGAACGATCCCAAGAAAGTGCACAATCTCGCCGCCGTCATTCTCTTTTCCATCGCCTATGGCTGCTCCATTGCCGGCGTGGCAACGCCTTCCGGCGGGGCGCGCAACGCCATCATTATCAGCTACTGGAAAGACTTCTTTTACGATCCGACGAATCCTGAAACGAGGCGCTATCTCATGGATTACGTCTCGTGGATTTACTACGCCTTCCCGATGTTCCTGCTGCGCCTTCCAATTGTCGCGGCCCTGCTGATCTTCACCTTCAAGCCCGAGGTGACCGACATGTCGCGGGCCATCAGCCGGCTTCGCACCCAGGTTTCCATGCAAGGGCCGGTGAAAATGTCAGAATGGCTCACCATCGCTGTCTTCCTTGCCACCATCGCAGGCTGGATCGCCTTTTCCACGGAGGTGGGGCTGGGCGTCATCGCCATCAGCGGTGCGGCGGCCTTCCTGGTTCTAGGCCTGGTGCGCTGGGAGGATATCAACTCCGGCGTGAACTGGGGCGTTGTTTTGCTTTATGCGGCGGCCATTTCACTTGGCGTCGAAATGAAGGCAACGGGGGCCGCCGAATGGGTGGCCGGCAGCGTTATCACGGCCATGAACAATATTGGCGCGGGCAGCGATTTTGGGTTCAATCTCGTGGTCTCGCTGCTTACCATCGCGGTTTCCAACACGATGACCGCGGGCGCGGCGGTGGCGGTGCTCGCCCCCATCATTCTCAAGACAGCGGTTGTGGCCGGAGAGGATCCGCTCAGTGCTGGCTTTGTCGCCGCCATTTCCGCGGCCTTTGGCTATCTGACGCCGGCGGCGCAGCCCGCCTTTACCATCATCTACGCCTCGGGCTATCTTAAGGGAGCCGATTTTCTGAAAATCGGCATCCGCATGATGCTGCTGTCGTTGATTGTGCTGCTTCTGCTGTCAACCTTCTATTGGCCGCTGCTGCGATGAGAAGCTTATTCAAGCGCTCCCAGCTTTCCGACCGGCAGGAAGTGGCGGTCCGCAAGACCTTGCAAAACCTGCGAGCCCAGCGGCGCAACCGCTTCCGGTTGCTGGCCTGCATCGATGGCAGCGAAGGCGGCGAGGAAACGGTGCGCTTCGCCTCACGATTTTTCGTCGGCAATGATTGCGACCTCATCATTCTTCACGTACGCCCCATTGACCAGGGCCTGCATTCCGGCGGGTTGCAGGTGCGGCTGGCCCGGCAGAACATGATGGAGGCAGGGTTCGAATTGCCCGGAGTGCGCTATCTCAAACGGGCACTGCAAGTCCTCAAAGAACAAGGTATCGATCCGGATAGCTGGCCCAAGGAAGCTGCGACCCAGGATGCCTGGGGCGATGCGGCGGGTGACACCAAGGTTGAATACAAGAGTCCCGAGGGGCGCAGCGTGGTGCTCAAGCTGAAGACGGCGCCCGACGTCACCAACGGCATTCTCGATCAATATGAACTCGGCCCCTACAACATGATGCTGCTCGGTGAGCCATCGCGCTGGCGCGGGGAGTTTGCGGCCTTCTTTGATGCGGGCGTGGTACAACAGGTGACGACGCTTGCCCCCTGCTCGGTCCTTGTCGTGCGCAAGGGGCCTGAAAAAAAAGGTTACTTCATTTGCACCGATGGCACTTCACGCTCCATGCAGGCGGTGCGCCGCGCCGCCGTCCTTGCCCATGTCACGGGCGAGCCCATCACGCTGTTTTCAGCGGCCGATACGGAGCAAGGCCGGGGGGCTGCCGAAGAAGCGGTAGCCAATGCCAAGGCACTGCTCAAGGCGATGACCATTCCGGTCCATGAAACCAAGATCGCCGTTGGCGCAGCGGTTGAGGAAATTGTCGAAAGCGGCGCGCTCTACAAGATCATCGTTGTCACCGACGAAGGCCGCTCGCGCTTCCAGCGCCTGTTCAGAGGCTCGACCGCCACCCAAGTGGTGCGCAAGGCGCGAACGAGCGTTCTGGATGTGAGGTAGCCTGCCCCATCTTTCCCGTGACTAAACTCTAACAGCCTTCACGCTCATTACCGCCAGTGCCATCACGGCACCGAGAGCATGGATGAGCGATGTGGCAGCGATGAAGCCTGTGCCGAAGACCCAGGCGTTTGCGCCTTCAGGAATTTCGGCGCCATGGGCGTAGCCATGAGCCAGGGCGAACAGGCCGACAATGGCTATGCCACTCCAGACCGGCAATTTTACCCGGACGATGGCAAGGGCCGCCAAGACGAGAACCGAGGCCAGTATTGTGGTTTCGACGAAGGGCACTTCAATTCCGGCCATGCCGAAAGCGCCGCCCATGATCATGGCGGACACAAAAGCTGCGGGCACGGCCCAGATGGCGCGCCCGCCCAGCGTGGCGCCCCAGGCGCCGACGGCCAGCATGGCGGTGAGATGGTCCCAGCCGAGGAAAGGATGGAGAAATCCGGAGGCAGTGCCATGGCCCGCGTGAGCGAAAGCCGGGGTTGCCGAAACTAAAACCAGTGTTGCAATAAGTGCTATGCGCTTCATTGTTATGATCCCCTTCATTTGGTCATGATCGGCACTCAAACTAGCAACGACCCGCATAAAAGTCTCCCCTCAAATGCGACATGGCTGACTTGGTCCGCGCCGTTGATATCCGTCGTTGCCATGCCGATGCACATTTATTAGGCTGGACTTCATCATGGTCAGCTACCAGCTTTATTGTTTCGGGGAATCAGGCAACGCTTACAAGGCAGCCCTGATGCTGGAACTGTGCGGGCTGGAGTGGCAGCCCATCTGGGTCGATTTTTTCAATGGCCAGACCCGCACGCCGGAATACCGCTCCGAAGTAAACGAGATGGGCGAAGTTCCGGTTCTGGTGGACGGAGCCACGAAGCTTACACAGTCCGGTGTCATCCTCGATTATCTCGCCGATAAATCCGGAAAATTCGGCTCAAACAATGACGACGAGCGCCGCGAGATTCTGCGCTGGATGTTCTTCGACAATCACAAGTTTTCCAGCATAATCGGCACCCTGCGCTTCATGGTCTCGCTAGCCAAGACGGGGGAAACACCGGTCACTGAATTCCTGCGCCAGCGCTTTACAAATTCATTGAAGATTGTCGATGGGCATTTGGCAAAGCAGCCTTTTCTTGTTGGTGACCGCGCCACCATCGCCGACTTCTCGCTTTGCGGGTACATGTTCTACGGCGCGGAAATTCCGCTGCCGCTGGAGCCCTACCCTCATGTCCTGGGCTGGCTGGGGCGGATCAAGTCACTGCCGGGGTGGAAACATCCCTACGATCTCATGCCCCGATCAAAAGTGGAAGCGTGATCGGACGGAAAACCGGGATCCACTTTTCCTCATCACGCTTCAGGTACCATAGCTTCAAGATATTCGTCGAGGTGTTCGAGGTTTTCAAAGCGCATCCAGCCGTCGTCGGTTTCAGCTTCCACGGTTCCGTCGGAGAGTACACGGGCGGGCCGGCCGCGAATGACTTTCTCCTCCACCACGTAGAGTTCCTCGCTGTCGGGCGCCGGTTGCACTTCGGGCTCGATCCTGGCGGCAACCGGTTCTGCCGCTGGGGCCTTCTGCGGCTCAACACCCAGCGCCACGGCAATATCGGTCTTTGCCTGCTCAAGGGCGGCAACCGTATCGGCAACGCTGGCCTTGGAAGCGGCGGCGGTTTCGGCAACGGCGGCACTTGCTTCAACGACCGGGGCAGTGGCGGCGGTTTTTTTACCAAAGCCGGTAAATTTTGGCGTAGCGGGTTTTTCAGCGGGCGTCTCGGTGACGATTTCCGCCACAACCGGTACCACGGTCCGGTCGCGCAGCGCCCCAATAGTGCTGCCTAGTCCCAAGCACAGGGCTCCGCCCACAACGAGAATTGCCGACACGTCAGCCGTCAGCCCGCGCACCTGCATTTCACCGGGTGAAAAATGTATGAGAAGTCCAAGGGCCACACCTGCCGCGAGGAACAGAATACCAAATATGAACATCAGTTTCGACATCAAAACCCCTTAGACCTTATCGTTGGTCTCCCCTGTTTCCTAAGCTCCGCTAGGAATCCCACCCAATGGATAACACTTCCTGAAACGCCTGCCTAGCTTTCAACCGAAATCCGGGGGGCCGGCTTGGATAACTTTCCGCCTTCAACGGCAGCCCACACCTGGCGCGCGATATCCTTGTAGATGGTGGCGTGCAGCGAGTCCGGCATGGAGACGACGACTGGCTCACCGCTGTCGGAACGGATGCGCACTTCCTTGTCGAGCGGCACTTCACCGAGGAACGGCACACCCAAGCGCTCGGCCTCTTCGCGGGCGCCGCCATGGCCGAAAATTTCGTGGCGCTCGCCACATTTGGTGCAGACGAAATAACTCATGTTTTCGATAATGCCGATCACCGGCACATTCACCTTGCGGAACATGTTAAGACCTTTACGCGCATCGATCAGCGCCAGGTCCTGCGGGGTTGAGACAATCACAGCACCCGACAGCGGCGTCTGCTGGGCGAGCGTCAATTGCGCGTCGCCGGTGCCGGGCGGCATGTCGACAATCATCACATCGGTTTCACCCCAAGAGACTTCGCGCAGAAGCTGGGTCAGCGCCGACATCACCATGGGGCCGCGCCAGATCATCGGGGTGTCCTCTTCCACCAGGAAGCCGATGGAGGCCACTTCAATGCCGTAGCGCGTCATGGGCTTCATGCGCTTGCCTTCTGCATCGCTTGCCTCGGGCTTGCCGGTCAGGCCAAAGAGCTTGGGCATGGACGGGCCGTAGACATCGGCATCGAGGACCGCCACCTTCAGGCCAAGCGAATGCAGCCCCAAGGCCAGGTTAATGGCGGTGGTGGATTTGCCCACGCCGCCCTTGCCGGAGGCCACCGCCACGAGATGCTTAACGCCGGGAACGCCGTGGCGCAGTTGCTGCGAGGAACTGACCTTGGGACCCACGCGCCGGGCCGGCTGCTGCTCGGCAGTCAGCGCCACTAACACCTTGTTAACCCCGGGCAGTCCGCTCACCACCTTTTCCACAACGGCGCGCAGGCCCTCCATGGATTTCAGGTGCTGGGGCTCGGTATTCAGGGCGAACATGACCTTGCCCTCAAAAATAGCAATCTCGGAGACAAGACCGGCGCTCACAATGTTGCCGCGGCCATCCGGGGCGGCAATCCGCTTGAGGGCCGCCAGCACTATTTCCTTAGTAATATCAGTCATCATTCACCTGCTGTCAGAGGCCCCGCTTAGACCCAAAGGCCCGTACCCCGCAAGCTGCGTTAGAAAGGCCTTAAGCATACGCTTCAAATTTTAGGGATCCCGCAAAGCCGCCCTTAGGAGGACCGGTGTTAGGCTCTGTCCATGGGCATTGAAAGCAATCCGGAAGGACTTCCCGGCCGCGGTAATTTTTACAGCGACGAGCCAGATCCATCCACGCCTAAAAAGCGCTCCACCTTCGAGGACGATTCCCTTTGGGAACGCACCGCCGAAGCGCCGTGGAAGCTCGAACTGCTGACCATTTTCCTGCGCAACCAACTGCGTATCGCGCCGGCCATGCCGCTGCTGACCTTCATGCTGGCGTTGACCAGCCTGATGTGGGTTCCGCCCTTTGTTGCCATGTTCTGGCTGGCTGTGACGCTCGCCAGCCAGGCGGTGCAAATTTATCTCTGCGCAAATTTCTTCCACAAGGAACGCTCAGAAAGCAAGCAGCACGACTGGATCGGCATGATGGCCGCCTCGGAACTGGTGCAGGGCGTTTGCTGGGGGCTGCCGCTCTTCCTATTCTGGTCTGGCGCCAACAGTTTGCAGTCCATCTATCTCGTTTCCTTCATCATGGCCATCATCGCGGTGCGCTTGCTTGTGGTCAATAATTTCATGCCCGTCCTGGTGGCGGGCACCGGGGTCATGACGGTTGCCG
Source organism: Hyphomicrobiales bacterium (assembly GCA_038251095.1). Lineage (GTDB taxonomy): Bacteria > Pseudomonadota > Alphaproteobacteria > Rhizobiales > Aestuariivirgaceae > Aestuariivirga. The sequence continues at coordinate 13,864 of JBBSBQ010000005.1, read as the reverse complement.
TTGCCATCCGCTGCGCCAGCCAGAACGAACCCATTTTCATCGCGCTCGCCGGACTTATCATCGTGCTTGAGGTTTTCTTCCTTTTCATCGCCCGGCAATTGGGCGATACGGCGCGCGACATGGTGAAGTTCAAGGCGCAGAAGGACACGCTGATCGATGAACTGAAGCTCGAGCGCGACAGGGCCGAGGCGGAAAAAATCAACGCCGAGGAAGCCAACAAGGCGAAATCCATTTTCCTCGCCACCATGAGCCATGAGCTGCGCACGCCGCTGAACGCCATCATGGGATTTTCCGAAATCCTCAAACGCGAAATGTTCGGGCCCCTCTCGATCCCGGCCTACAGGGATTATGCCGGCGACATCCATCATTCGGGCGCTTATCTGCTCGATCTCATCAACGACATTCTCGACCTCTCGCGCATCGAGGCGGGACGCCGCGACATTCAGGAAGAGCCGTTTGACATTCTGGCTTGCGTAATCTCGGCGCGGGCCCTGCTCTCCGGCAAGGCCAAGGAAAAATCCATCACGATCAATGTTGAAATCACGCCGACCCTGCCAAAACTGCTGGGCGACCTGCGCGGCGTCAACCAGATCGTGATCAACCTGCTCACCAATGCCATCAAGTTCACGCCGTCCGGCGGCAAGGTGGTGATCTCGGCGGCGCGCAATGCCTCAGGCGGCATTGTTGTCTCGGTCAAGGACAACGGCCCCGGCATACCGGCCCATGAGGTTCAATCGGTACTCACGTCATTTTCGCGCGGTTCGCTGGCCACCAAGGACGCCATTGATGGCGCAGGCCTGGGACTTTCCATTGTGAAAGGCCTGATGGATCTGCACGGCGGCGAAGTCAACATCCTGAGCGAACTGGGCAAGGGCACGGAAGTTCTGGTCACCTTCCCGGCGCACCGCGTGCTCACCGGCCCACGCGGTGAAGTCATTGCGGCGCAGACCGTGCAGTCGGAAAGCCAGCGCAAGCTGATCTCGATCACCGGATAAGCTCCTCATTTGCAGATTTGCGGGTTGGCATGCTAGCCAGCCCCGATGCCGTCCTTTGATGTCATCATAATCGGCTCCGGTGCGGCGGGTCTCATGTGCGCCATCACGGCGGGCGCGAGAGCCAAGCGGGTTCTGCTGCTGGACCATAATGCTCAGGCCGGCGCCAAGATCCTCATCTCCGGCGGCGGGCGCTGCAACTTCACCAACACGGGCACTTCGCCGCAAAACTTCCTCTCGGAAAATCCGCATTTCTGCCGCAGCGCTTTGAGCCGCTATACGCCAGCGCATTTTCTGGCGCTCATGGCCAAACACAACATCGCCTGGCATGAAAAAACCCTGGGGCAGCTTTTCTGCGATGGTTCGGCCAGGCAGGTGGTGGCAATGCTGCTGGCGGAATGTGCCGCCGCGCGCGTGACGGTGAAGCTCGCCACAAAAGTCACCGACATTCGCAAGTCCGATGGCTTCATGGTGGAAACGGCGGACCAGACCTATACGGCCCCGGCCCTTGTCCTGGCGACCGGCGGGCTTTCCATTCCCAAAATGGGCGCGACCGGATTTTCCTATGAGATCGCCAAAAAATTTGAACTCAACGTCATCACACCCCGTCCGGCGCTCGTGCCGCTGAAGGCCGGGCCAGACAAGTTGGAGTTCTACAAAAACCTCTCCGGTGTTTCACTCCCGGCAATCGCTTCTTGCGGTACGGCTTCATTTGAAGAGGGCATTCTCTTCACCCATCGCGGCCTTTCGGGTCCGGCGATCCTGCAGATCTCGTCCTACTGGCGCGAGGGCCAGTCTATCAACCTTGATCTTGCACCCGGCATTGATGCGCTCAAGTTTCTCAGGGAGCGTAAGCACGCGCGGCCCAAGTCTGAGCTCAGGACTATTCTTGCCGAACTCCTCCCGCAGCGGCTGGCGCAGGCCATGGCCCCAAGCGATTTAAACCAGCTTGCAGCCCTGCTCAAAAATTGGACAATGACGCCCGAGGCTTCCGAAGGCTTTGCCAAGGCAGAGGTGACAGGGGGTGGCATTGATACAGATCAGTTTTCCTCCAAGACCATGGAAGCAAAGGCGGTTTCCGGCCTCTATGCGATCGGCGAAGCGGTTGATGTCACGGGCTGGCTCGGCGGCTATAATTTTCAGTGGGCATGGGCCAGCGGCTGGTGTGCGGGACAAGCGGTTTAACCGCCTTCATCACCGTTTTGTAATGTAATAGCTACAGACGCAGCGCCGCGAACCATGTACAAGGAGATTCAGGACTCACAAATCCGTACTGGGGAAACACTTGGATATTCAAAACGAGACGCAGTTTTCTGCGGAGCTCCGCCTGCAGGCAAAACGGTTAACTGCTCATTGCAATCTCTACCGCGATGCCAATAGCCGGAAAGCTATCATTCAATTGATCACCACCGCCGTTCCGTTTTTCACCCTGATCGCCGTCATGTTTCTGGTCGCGCCGCACGCCTACTGGCTCACGCTGCTGCTCGCCATTCCCACCGGCGCCCTGCTCACCCGTTTCTTCGCGCTTCAGCATGATTGCGGCCATGGCTCGTTCTTCCCGTCACGGCGCACCAACGAGATGGTCGGGCGTCTGATCAGTGTGCTGACCTTTACCCCTTACGACCATTGGCGGCGCTCGCATGCGCTGCATCACCAGCTTTCCGGCAATCTGGATCATCGCGGCTTCGGCGACATTGAAACGATGACGGTCAAGGAATACAGCCAGCTGAATGCCTGGGGGCGGTTCCGCTACCGGTTTTACCGCAATCCGGTGATCATTCTGATTCTCGGCCCGCCAATCTTTTTCCTGGTGCTGCAGCGCCTTGCCATCGGCTCCAACATGCCGCTGCGCGACAGCCTGCGTGGCGTCCTCGGCCATGACGCGGTGTTGCTGCTGGTCTACGGAACACTGGTTTTCCTGGCTGGCCTGTCGCTTACCCTGCTGGTGATGCTACCCATCTATTTTATCGCCACCTGGATTGGCGGCTGGCTGTTTTTCGTTCAGCACCAGTTCGAGGAAACCCATTGGGAAAATGCTGACGAATGGGACATGAAGATTGCCGCCCTGAAGGGCAGTTCCTTCCTGGTGATGCCTCCGGTGCTGAACTGGTTCAGTTGTAATATAGCGCTTCACCATATCCACCACTTATGCAGCCGCATCCCGAACTACAGATTGCAGGAATGCCTGAGAGGCAATCCGGAACTCGAAACGGTCTCGCCGCGGTTGTCGATCTGGCAGGCGCTAAAGTCATCGCGGCTGGCGCTGTGGGATGAGTCTTCGCGTCGGCTGATCTCCTTTCGTGAATTTGGCCGAACGCAAGAACTCCAAACGGCCTAATATCTCAGTTAAGCTATCCTTGTATCAAGGACGGCAGGCTTCCCTCGTGTAGGCTGGCATCGGAAGGTCTGCGAGTTCCCGCATAGTCATGCGCTTGAGGTCAGGGTGATCCAGCGGTTCGCTGTATCTGGAAACAGCAGCATTATCAATCTGTTGATGCTTTCTCATAAACCTTGATGTGAACCCTTTGTAAGTCATGGCCGGTCTCCTTTCGCCAATCATGTGCCACTTCCCGGGAATGTTTTCCATGGAGGTCTATCGCCAGAGACTGTAGAAAAAGTATATGGATCAGCTCAATCAGGTGCATCTCAATGGCTTGCGCACGGTGGAGGTTGCAGGCAGGCTGGGAACGCTTGCCATGGCTGCGGCGGAGCTGGGGGTTTCACTGGGCGCGGTCAGCCAGCAAATTCTCAAGACAGAACAGCAGTTGGGCCGCACACTTTTCATCCGCACGCCCAAGGGTCTGGTGCCCACCCCTTTCGGCACCGAGGTGCTGGCCTATCTAGAGCGCGGCTTCCGCGAACTCTCGCGCGGCGTAGCCCTGGCGCAGGAGCCGAAACGAAATCTGCTCACCGTTTCCGTGGCACCGGTTTTTGCGGCCAAGTGGCTGGTGTGGCGGCTGCCGCATTTCCAGCAGGCGCATCCCGACCTGCAGGTCCGGATTGATGCTTCGATAGCACTAGTTGATCTCGACCACTCGGATGTTGATCTTGCCATTCGCGTCGGCCCCGGACACTGGCCGGACGTGAAGGCCGAACTTCTGCTCGAACAGCGGGTCTTCCCGGTCTGTGCCCCTGCCCTCAAGGCGCGCCTGAAAACCCCGCGTGATCTTGCTGACGTGCCGATCATCCATGACCGGCCCACGGTTATCTACAATATGTTTCAAGTACGCTGGAACACCTGGCTGGCGCAGCACGGCATGGATGAAAGCATGCTGGTGACGGAGGGCCCTAGCTTTTCCGATTCAGCTTTATGTCTGGACGCCACCATCGCCGGCCAGGGTGTCATGCTGGGCTGGCACGCGCTTGCCGGCGATGCGCTCACACGCGGGAGTCTTGTGAAACCCTTCATCGAGGAAGCGGACACGGGCCTCGGCTACTACCTCGTCACCTCGCCATTGCGCGGCAACGACAAAAAAATCGCGGCCTTCCGGGCATGGATCCGGAAGGAAATCAGGCCGACGGGCGAGGGATAATCATTATACTATTAGTGGAATGTGCAATCTTTTCGAATTGCGCGTTGACTCACTACCGGATGTTTCGTGTCCCTATTCGCCCTTGCCGGAGACACCCGCGCTGGCGAAGGTGGACATGTCGTTGTGGAGGTTGACCGCCGCCTTGAGCAGGCCTGCGGCGAGTGCTGCGCCTGAGGCTTCGCCCAGGCGCATGCCGAGATCGAGAACCGGTTCCTTGCCCAGCCGCTTGAGCAGATTGCGGTGCGCCGGTTCGGCTGAACAATGTGCGGCGAGGCAATGGTCGAGCGCATCGTGACGCATGGCATGGAGCACGGCGGCAGCAGCTGTTGCCACATAGCCATCGAGGAGAACCGGCACGCGCTGGGTACGCGCCGCCAGAATGGCGCCCGCCATCGCCGCCAGTTCCCGGCCGCCGAGCCTGCGTAAAACCTCAAGCGGATCAGAGAGGTGCGCCTTATGAAGAGCTACAGCGCGGGCAACAGCGGAGGCCTTGCGCTTCAGGCCTTCGGCGTCAACACCGGTGCCCGGTCCCACCCAGTCTTCCGCCCTGCCGCCGTAGAGCCCATGGCAAATCGCCGCCGCAATGGTGGTGTTGCCGATGCCCATCTCACCAATGCACAGCAGGTCGCAGCCGCCGGCAATGGCCTCCATGCCATAGGCCATGGTGGCGGCGCAGTCGGCCTCGTCCATGGCGGCTTCCTGAGTGATGTCCTTGGTCGGCTTTTCGAGGGCGAGCTCAAACACCTTCAAACCGAGATCAAAGGTCTTGCAGATCTGGTTCACGGCGGCTCCGCCGCCCTGGAAATTGACCACCATTTGTTTTGTCACTTCAGGGGGATAGGCGGCAACACCTTGCGCCACAACGCCATGGTTTCCGGCAAACACGGCCACCACCGGGCGGGCAATATTTGGCGGGTAATTGCCCTGCCAGGCCGCCACCCATTCCGCCATGCTTTCGAGCTTGCCAAGGGAACCGGGAGGCTTGGTCAACTGCGCGTCGCGGGCCCTGCATTGGGCCGCCGACGCAAGGTCAGCGGCGGGCAAATCCTGCATCAGTTTCCGGATGTCATCAAAGGGCAAACCCGTTGCGGCAATTGTCATTCTCTCGTCCTACTTATCTTCCTGCTAGTGTCCTAATCACGGGATTCGGGGTATCACTGCAACATGAACGACATGTCTTTGCCGCCTAGCGAAAATACTTGGAAAATCAGGCCTTTTGCCGAGACCCTGGTGGCGCTGCGCCTTATCACACGCCTGCCAATTCCCTTTGTGCGCACCCTGGATCTACCGCCGCTGGCGGAAGCCATGCGGTTCTTTCCGCTGGCAGGGGCGATCATCGGGGCCATCATCAGCGCGGTTCTGATCGGGGCCAACATGCTGGGGTTGCCGTCACTTTTGGCCGCCGCGCTTGCGTTGGCGGCGGGCGTTCTGATCACCGGGGCGCTTCACGAAGACGGGCTTGCAGATGTGGCCGATGGCTTTGGCGGCGGCCAAACGCGGGAAGACCGCCTTGAAATCATGCGCGACAGCCGGATTGGCACCTATGGCACCATCGCACTCTGCCTCACTTTCATCGGGCGGGCGGCCATCTATGAAACGCTGTCAGGGGTGGACCCCTTTGTAATTCTCGCACTTTTGGCCAGTGCGGCGGCTTTTTCGCGTTCGCTGGTGGTTGACCTTCTATGGGCTACGCGGCCGGCGCGCAGCGATGGCCTTTCGGTGTTCGCGGGAAGGCCCGGAAAGCGCAGCGCCCTGTTCTCGCTTCTTACCGGCGGCATCGGCGCCTCCGTTGCGGTTGGCCTTGCCCTATCGCCGGAAATCGCCGTTGTTGCCATCATTGCCGCCGGCATTGTTCTGGCCGGCCTGAGGGCGCTGGCCATGCGCAAGATCGGCGGGCAGACCGGCGATGTCTGCGGTGCCGTGCAGGTGTTGACGGAACTCACCATGCTCACGGTTTATGCCGCAACAATTGGTTAACCTTAGCAACAATTGTTCCAATCATTTTCAATACTTGTTGAGAGGGGCCCGGCCAATCTGAGGCAACTGAATCCAGGGAGTTGCGTCATGCGTTTGCCGGGTGCTCTGTCACCGATTGTTCTTGCCTTTCTGTTCTTGATTGTTGGCGGCTTGCCAAGCATTGCGCCGACACGCGCGGCGGAAATGCTGCAACTCAAATCGGCCACAGCATTGAAAGCCGGGCAAAACGGCCATTTCATCGTGAAGGCCGAGATCAACGGCAGAAATGTGAGGGTTATGGTCGATACCGGCGCTTCGGCTGTGGCGCTGAGCTACGAAGATGCGAAGGATGTGGGCCTTCATCCCAGCAATCTTGACTATAATGTTCCAGTTTCCACCGCTAACGGCGTGGTGAAGGCCGCCGGCGTCAGCCTGGACAAGGTTGAAATTGACGGGGTGCGTGTTTCGGACGTGCAAGGCCTGGTGATGCCCGAGGGCGTCATGCGCGGTTCGTTGCTGGGCATGAGTTTTTTGGGAAAACTCAAGAGTTTCAAAGTTGAGGACGGCGTGCTTTATCTGAAGAACTAAGACGTTTTTGCTCCAATAATGGCGCGTACGGATGGCCGAAGACCCACAGGATACCTATCTTAACGGCATGAACGCGTTTGATTTGCCAGAAGTCGAAACACCCTGCATCAAGGTTTGTGTGGTCGATCCGGAAACCGGCTTTTGCATCGGCTGCGGGCGCACGCGCATGGAAATCGGCAGTTGGCTGGGCTTGAGCCCGGCAGAGCGCCAGTCCATCATGGCAGGCCTCAATGAACGGGTTGAAACGCTGACGTTGCGCAAGCGGCGCCGGGGCGGACGCCAGGGCCGACTTGCTTCGTCCTAGAACTGGAAGGCGAAGTTGGCGCCAGCCGTATAGGTATCCGAATCCTCGTAGAGAAGCCCGCTCACTTCGGCGGTCAAAGCCAACTGAGCATTGGAGCCAAAGGCAAAATTGAGGCCACCTTGCAGGCGAAGATCGGTGTAGGGATCATCCAAAATGGCGCCGGTGACATGGTCGACAACCTTGTTGATCCCGACCCAATCCAGCTGCGCGCCAAGCCAAGGCTCAACGGTTGAGGCGCCACCAATGGATATGGAATTGCCGACCTGAAAGCCGGGTGAAATAATGCCTGTTTCAATGGTCTGGGCATTCAACCCTCCACTCGCATCCTGCCACTCCTTGGTCCAGGTAACAGTCAGCGACGGCGAATAACGCCAGGTGCCGGAATACCAATAGCCGGTCAGACCGGAGCTGGTTTGAATCCGGGTGGAGTCAAAATTGGTGGCGCCATTCACATCGGTATCAAGGTCGGTTCCCAGAAGCGTGGCCGACAGCACGAGATGGTCAGTCAGCGTCAATCCCAAATAGACGCCGCCGCCCCAACCATTGGTATCCTGCGTCGGAGGAATTGCTCCGTCACCTTCCAAATCCGAGGTTTCGTAGGTGCCCATGACACCCAGAATGAGACGATCGGATACCTTGTAATCCACACCGACAACGGCGTTGACAAGCGATCCATCCAGGCCGCTGAAGGCCGTGCCATCATCAAGCCAACTGTATTTTCCATCAACCCAAACATTCCACAAGGGATTAGCTGCGGGAGGCGCAACATCCGCCATCGGAGCAATAAGCAAAGATCTGCCGCCGGAAAGCCGCTCGGCAATTTCCTTTGCGTTGGTCAGTTCAAGCCCTGCTGGTTCTGTTCGGTTGGGCCCTATACTGAATCTGTCCAGAATAACTTTGTTGACCGACGTTGTGGCATTGATGAGCGATTGGCGATTGAGCAATGATTTCGCGCAGCCGGTAATTTCGGTTTCAGCAGGTTCATCGACACCGTCCAGCGCCGAACAATCCAGGTCAGCGGCCTGCGCAACCATGTCAATGTTTCCTGCAAAGCACAGGAAGGAAATAACAGCCGCTACAATCTTAACCCGCATCGTGATCCTCGAATTCCCCGTCCGGTCCGAGCAATATCACAAAATCAGGTTCCTAAGCCAGCAGCTTCATTCGGCTGCGACCAGGCGATTCGACTGGAATTCAATGGCCTCCAACCCGCGGCGCAAAACATCAATTCTGGCACCGGGAAGATGGCTTTGACCGGAAATAATTTGCCGCCAATGGCGCCCGCCGGGCTGGCCGTGGAACAGGCCAAGCATGTGTCGAGCTATTTTCGAGAGGAATTCGCCGCGGTGCAATTGCTCCTCAATATAGGGGAACATGCCGGTCACGGCATCAACGCGATTCGCCAGCGGATTTTCTTTTTGAAAAAGCATCCTATCAACCTCCGCAAGGAGCCACGGGGTGTGATAGGCGGCGCGCCCCAGCATGACGCCATCAAGACCGCGCATTTCATCCATGGCCTGATCGAGTGTGGCGAGTCCGCCATTCAAGATGATGGTGAGATGCGGGAAGTCCAATTTCAATTGATGAACGCGAGTATAGTTGAGCGGTGGAATTTCCCGATTTTCCTTCGGGCTGAGGCCCTTCAGCCAGGCCTTGCGGGCATGGATTATGAAAGTATCACAACCCGTTGCGGCAACAGTTTCAACGAAACGATCAAGTCCTTCAGCCTCGTCCTGGTCGTCAATACCGATACGGCATTTCACTGTCACCGGGATTCTGGCGGCCAGACGCATCGCTGCAACGCAGTCCGCCACAAGCTGAGGTTCGGCCATGAGGCAGGCGCCAAACCGTCCTTCCTGAACCCGGTCGGAGGGGCAACCAATGTTAAGATTGATTTCGCAATAGCCATAGTCCTCGCCAATCTTTGCAGCATCGGAAAGCAGGCGAGGATCGCTGCCGCCGAGCTGGAGGGCCACGGGCTGCTCAAAGGGATCAAAGCCCAACAGGCGCTGGCGGTCGCCATGGTGAATGGCCTGGGCCGTCACCATCTCGGTATAAAGCAGGGCGTGCCTGGTCAAGTGGCGGTGAAAGACACGGCAATGCCGGTCCGTCCAATCCATCATGGGCGCAACGCAAAACCTGTGGGCAGAAAACTGTGTTTTCGCGGTCATCAAGCCTATTTTTCTCGGTTCACTGCACACATAGCGCACATTGAACGGATCGTCATTGCACACGTATAGGCCGATCCCTTCATGCTTCTCAATTGGAAAAGCGGTGTTTATACGGGATCGGGAGTTCAGCCCCCGCCATTTATCATGACACGTCGGTTCAACCTCCATAAGCAATAATCAACAAAGAATTTCACCACTTGTCACATGAACCAAGATCGGAAATGCTGTAACTAGCGGCCTTTCATTATTCGCTTTGCGCGCGTTCAGTGCGTTTATGATCCTATCATCGGAAACGCGTGTTCGGGCTTGTATGATTTGAAACTCGCCAATGACTGTCCGTTGCATTCTTTTTGCCAACGTGAGGATTGCATAACACCGGAAACGCAGCGATATTTTTCGCGGTATGCTTTAGTGACCCCGTTTTCCTCAATTGCGACTGCAGCCAGGGCGACAACTTTTCCCCTTTGCCGCTCCACTAGGCGAATGGCACCATCCATGGGCCGCCTGTTTCGACCCATTGATCGGCAAGCAGCACTTTGGTTCCGGGCGCGAAGGCTGGCTTGCGCATTTCCATATCTTGGGTACGACCTGAATAATTGCCGAAAAACACCTTGTCTGTTTCGACACAGAGTTTGCCTGCCTTGCAGATGGGCAATCCTTTATCTCTTGATACTCTTCCGATTTGGATCAAAAGGGACGATTGAGGAGTGAAGTTTTCCACTTCTGGTCAAGGACCAAAAGCGGCAATCACGGGTGCTCCAGCAATGCCGGTTGCCCGACTACATTGCTGCCCATTGTTTAAGCAAAGGAACGGAGCGCAACTGTTGCGGCGGTGCTGAAATTGGATGGCCGAGTTGTGCCGCAGCACGCCATGGCCAGCGCGGATCGGCAAGGATGGCTCTTCCCAGTGCCACCATATCAGCGTCCCCTGAAGTTATGATCTTATTGGCCTGATGGGGATCATCGATCAGCCCCACGGCGCGGGTGGCGATGTTTGCGCCTTTCTTGATGGCTGTTGCCAGATGCACCTGATAACGGGGACCACTTGGCATCTTTTGCAATGGCGAATTTCCGCCGCTCGAGCAGCAGATGTAACTTGCGCCTGCAATTTTGTAGGCCTTGGCCACCAAAATCGCCTCATCGACATCGAAACCGCCCGGTACCCAATCGGTGACAGAAAGCCGTGCTCCCAACATTAGCTTGGGAGCCGCCTCGCGGACCCGTCGTGCCACGGCGAGCGGAAAGCGCATGCGGTTCTCAAGTGATCCGCCCCATTGGTCAGTACGGTGGTTGGACAGGGGCGAAAGGAATTGATGCAACAGATAACCGTGGGCCGAGTGTAGTTCGATGAAATCAAAACCCACGTGTGCTGCGCGTTCTGCAGCCCTGCCAAATTTCTCGATGAGCATTGCGATGCCCGCCTCGTCAAGTGCCTGCGGAACCGGGTGGCCTTCGGCATAGGGAACTGTCGAGGCGGATACGACTGTCCAGGCGTCCTCGCCCGCACTGAGGGGTTGCCCGCCTTCCCACGGCCGCTGGCAGGACGCCTTGCGGCCGGCATGCGCCAGTTGGACGCCAAACTTGGTTCCCGGCGCCGCCACTCGCCTGGCGGCCTCTAAAGCACGCTTGGCAGCTGCAGCGTTGGCTTCAGAATAGAGTCCAAGGCAGCCGTGACTGATGCGGCCACGACGTTCGACATCTGTCATCTCGACAGTCACCATGCCGGCCCCTGACATGGCCAGATTCATCCAATGCTGGAGGTGCCAATCGCTGGCACATCCATCATCGGCCGAGTACTGACACATGGGCGCGACTGCGATACGATTTGGCAGATCGAGGGTGCCGAGCTGGATGGGTGAGAAGAGATGGTAGGGCATGGAGCTGAAACCTTATTGTGTGAGTGCGACTATCATATAGATAATAGAGAAATTCTTAGGCCGCTGCCAAGCTCTTGACAGTGCAAACTATGCGCCATCGGAAGAGAATGGAGTATAACAACTACTCGTGCCCGCGCGCGTCTTCCCACACGAAAGATTGGAGCAGATACCGAGGAGCGAGTTGCGCTTTCTGCATCTGGACCATGAGAGCCACCTCCGAAACATGGGCTTGCAAGCCGGTCCGCGCCAACACGCTGTCGATGCCAAACGTCGCGGCGCCACGTATATCGTGATCAAGGCTATCCCCGATTGAAACGATCCGTGCCTTATTGGGATGGCGGCACAATGCATGCGCATGCTGGTAGATTTCCACATGGGGCTTGCCAATGCGCGTGACCACGCCACCCATCTCTTCATACAGTGCGGCAATTGCTCCAGCTGCAGGAAGAAGCTTATCGCCCACAAGCTTGTGAAGGTCAGGATTGGTGCATATGCATGGCGCGCCCCTCTTTGCCGCGGCTTCCAGCAGGCTGCAATAGGCCTCAAGCGGGGTCCGTTCAGTTTCGCTGCCAGAGATGATGATCAGATCGGCATCATCGGGCGAAGCCACGCTTGAGAAACCCAGCTCGTCGGCAAGAGAGAGGTCATCACCGCTGGATATCGTCAGGCTACGGGTATGCTTGGTTCTCTCTATGGGCAGGAGACCTGATTCCAGCAAGGCAAGAGCGACGTCGCCGGAGGTGACGAATTGATCGAACGAGCCAATGTCGAAGCCAAGCCGTACCAGGCGGGCGGCGTTGTACCGGCCGCTCCGGCCGGAATTGGACAGAATGACGATGGTCTTGCCCTGGGCTTTCAAACGGGCCAAGGCCTGCGCTGCGCCCGCATAAGCTGCTTCCCCGCCGCGCAGCACGCCGAACTGATCGATGAAGAAGACATCATAGAGCGCATTGAGCTCCATCAGTGTTATAGTGGGTGGCATTGTCATAGTGACAGGTTTCGTTTTCTGATGATCATGGACGCCACTCCGGCAGCAGCGTCCTCGGATAATGAATCTAGAAATGGAACGCCAAGCTTCCTTTGCCGAATCTCGCGCCAGCGCAAATTACGCGCCCCGCCGCCAACCGTCCGCACACTGCGCAGTTGCGGCGCACCCAATTTTGCCAGTTGACGATAGCCAAGTTCTTCGATTGCCGCGATCCCCTCGAGAACGCCCTGGAAGAAGATTGCGTCATCCGCCGGGCGTGGTTCAAGACGGAGGGCATAATTGGGATCGTTGATTGGAAACCGCTCTCCCGGCTTCATGAGGGGGTAATAGTCGAGGCCAGTGGACCGGTTTACATCGATCTTTCGAGTCAGATCATCCAACCGCTCATCGCCAAAAAGATTCCGGATTACCGCGCCGCCCGTATTCGATGCGCCACCGGCGAGCCAGAGATTGCCCACGCGGTGACTATAGATGCCAAATTGCGGTGCATTGATGGGGCGGTCGGCGGCGATCTTCACAACCAATGTGGACCCAAGTGATGTTACGGCATCGCCAGTTTGATGCGCACCTGTTGCAAGAAATGAGGCACAGCCGTCAGTTGTACCCGCATGGACGAAGGCGTTCTTCGGCAAGCCAAGAGCGGATCCGGCCTTTCCGATCCTGCCGATCACCGCACCGGCCCGGACGACTCCTAGCAGCAAGCGCCGGTTCATGCCAGCGCTTTCCAGCCAATCAGGCCAGCTCTCCGTCGCAAGATCATAGCCGGTTTTCAATGCATTGTTTTCGTCGGAAATAACTTCACCGCGGCCAAGCCGCATCGCAATCCAATCGGCCTGGTGGACGATGCGGTGAACGCCGCTACGCCGCGAAAGCTGAATGGCGCGGCCCAGCGCGGTAGTGGCGCCCAGCGTGGGGCTTGCCGCGGGAGCAGCAGCCGCGATGGCAGCGACAATCGCGGGATCATCGCAGGTGTCATTGTAGAGGCTTGCGGCACCAAGCGGGGCATTTCCAGCATCGACTGCAACAAGCGTGCCGGACGTCCCATCGACGGCGATGCCTTCAATGTCACCGAGCGCGTATTTTTCCGAAAGGTCATTGAGGCAATTTTCCACACCGGACCACCAGGCGGCAGGCGTTGTCGTGTCACCAGCCGTCTTGAATCCAGACTCGGATGCTGCAACTGAACGGCCCTCGCCATCTACAGCGACAGCGCGCACACCGGACGTGCCAATATCGATGCCAATGGCGCGCGCCTGGCCAAAAAGCTTGAGGTTCATTTCAGAGTCCCCTCCTGAAATCAAGACTTTCCGGCTGTTTCGTCCAGCCGGTTGATGGCTTCGACATTGGCGGCGGAGGCGCCTTTGGGATCAAATTCCGAGGCCAGCCAGGTATCGACGATGGCCTTGGCGAGTTCGGGGCCGATGACGCGGGCCCCCATGGTGATGATCTGGGCAT
>JBBSBQ010000004.1:0-127632 GCA_038251095.1 Hyphomicrobiales bacterium | reverse complement strand
CAAACCTGAAACACATTGACAAACACAAGAAACGGAAGACATAAACGTAATTGCACGGGTCAAATCTCAATGAAAATCCCGGGTCAGTTCTCAGTGAAAATTAACAGTTAAGGGTTTCGACGGCCAATGTGTAGGATGGATTATCGGGGGCATCATAGCCAAATACGAATAGGCTATTGTTGTTCACAAAACTTATGGAATTTCGTGCTATGCGGTCTGTGATTTGATTGCGAAGGCTCTTTGGAAAGCCTGCTCGAATCCATCCCACGCTGCGCTAACAAACGCACTGGTTCTGTCGGTTACATTCGAAATACAAGTATTCGAGTTCCGCGATAAACGGCTTTCCAAATAGAATTTGCCGGCACAAAAAGGGTTACGGTCTTTTTGGAAATCCAGTAATATCTATCAATTTGGTTTGTAGTGCTTAAATTGTCCCCTCAGGCGCAACATATTTCACGCGATAGAAATCCATACAACACCGCTAAAGCTTCTCTGCTTAATGCTCGGAGTGCCAGCAATGACAGTTTTTGAAAAGTCGTCAATCCACCTACTTTCGGTTTATTCTGCGATCTGCATAATGGCTTTAAGTGACAGCGCTTTGGCAGATCCAGGGACTTGGGTTCCCGATGATTCTTTTTCTCAGCTAAATGCCGCATGCTTTAGAGTTTATAAGTGCACAGCTGATTCCATTGTTTTTGATCCCGACCATTATGCTCTTGTACTCACACCACCAGAATCTTCCACCGGTGTTTGCAGCGGCTTCGATTCTTGTGACGATTGCAACACTAACCCACCCGCAAAGACTTGCGAGTGGTCAGTAGTGCCTAAGTGACTTAGTATTGAATCTCTTATGAGCGCGGACGGGTGTTTCGTGAATGTGCGAAATCCGGTATTCTGAGCTCGACTCTCTTATGATTTCTTCGCCCATGCTTGATCTGCTCCTCTATTGCCCATATACCTTGCTTGAGCTGAGCCATGGACGAACTATTAGGCCTGTATAGTGGAGAACAGCAGGATTATGGAGCATCCCCGGAGTATGGCCATGACATTTCAATATGGACGTTGGTTTCTCGTAACGTTGTTAACTCTATTTTTTTCTATGCAATTGTCAGGTGTTTCCCGAGCGACCGGAGGCTGGATTGATATTTCTGAAGACCAGGGCGAAACCGCCATATTGGGGAGCGGTTTTGATCTTGCAAAAGGTAAGGCCAACGATCGATGCATTGAACCAACCGCGGACACCACCTTAATCAATACTGCTAAAGCTGGGATCGTTAGTCATGATGTTCAAGCTATAACCACCCGAGACGGGCTACAGAAATTTCTCAAATTGAATTATGAGTCTTCTGGTACGGTTCCGGTAGGGAAAGCCAAAGTCGGCGGAGGCGTGCGTGCCGACTATTTCCATGAAACTAGCATCGACAACCAAACTATAATGTTGGCCGTTAGAACCGATATTGAATTGCTCAATGTTTCACTTTTGAAATTTGATCTCAAGGAAACAGCCGTTAGATTGATTGATTATCCAGATGATTTTTACAGGGCGTGTGGTGACACATTCATCAGCGGTTATCGTGCAGGTGGACGTCTATTTGCTTTGCTGAAGTTCTCGTCAGTGAGTGAAGCAGAAAAGACGGAGATTGGAGGAGCCCTAAAAACTTCCTTTGAGGCGGGCGTTGCAAATGGCAAAGCAACTGCCGAACTGAAAGAAGGAATGGAAAAATATTTCAGTAAAAGTCAGTTGGACATTAAAATTTTCTATCTTGGGGGATCATTCGAATTAAAGCCACCTAAGACGGGTTATGACGTCAAAAATCATTCAACAACATTGGATTTTGATGAGTTTCTAGCTAGCTTATTTGGTTTTCAAACTTCTGTTATTGCAAACGGCAATGGATATCCCTTTGAATTGTTTGTTAAAAAATATACTGAGCTGGCCGCCTATACCATTAAATCACCCGACAAATTGGACAGCGCTCGACCTGTCATCGACGACCTCAAGCCAAAATACGATGATTTGTTTAAGATGAAAGAACGTATCGATGATATAATTATCAGTCCGAATGAATTTGAAGAGTTTGACGTTACGAAGCTTACCGAGAAGGAGGGAGAAGTAGTCAATAAACTCAATGCAATCAGACTTACCATTCGGGCTTGTAATTCTTTAGAAGAGGGCCAGGTAAAATGTGACTTCATGCCAATAGCTGATACCCAGGTCGACGTAACTTTGCCGAAGAGACTGAAGCCATTTCGTTTAGCACGGTCACCGGAGTGCGGTCCTCCTGAGAGCTGGGAAATTATCGAAGTATTTGATTGTGAAGCGGAAGCTAATCAAGCGGAAGTGCAAATCGAACCAACTTCTGTATACTGGAAGGACCATGGTGTGGGTGGCCCGAATCGCGGTTTTGGCACAATTCCAAACTCCAAGTACAAAGCCACAAGTGACTATTGCACCAATTACTTGAAGGTTACAGCACTTCCAATACCTGAATTAAATAATTTGTGCCTAGTGGCCGCACAGAATGATGCCAACGCCAACGCGAAAGTCGCTAGTGGGTGGCAATTGGTACAGTCGGTTTATTCAGATCTTAGGCCCTGTTGACAAATTGTTTCAAGCACATCCGAACCGCCTGAACCATAGGCGGATTGAGACGATGTGGACGAAGGCAGCGTAGCTGAGGGCGGTCTTGTCGTAACGTGTCGCGAGGCGCCTTGCATTTTTGAGTTTGTTGAAGCAGCGCTCGATGATGTTGCGCAGCGCATAGATGGCAGGATCGACAGGGATTTGCAGAAGCCTGTTGCGTTTGGTGGGGATCATGGCGAAGCCGCCGCGCTGCTCTATGTCCTGGCGGATGAAGTCGGCATCATAGCCTTTGTCGGCAAGCAGGACCTTTGCAGAAGGTCCCTCCTGTTCCATGAGAGGGCCGTATCCCTTGTAATCCGAGACTTCCCCGCCTGTCAGCGTGAAAGCGACAGGGAGGCCCAGAGCATTGACCCGGAGATGGATCTTGGTCGTAAAGCCACCTTTTGAGCGCCCAAGACCCTGTTGCGGAGTCCCCCTTTAGCGCCTGCTGCACAATGGTGCGCCCGGATGATGGTGGAATCGATCATCTGCAAACTTGAATTGCCGCCGCCACTGTCGTTAAGGGCTTCGAGGATCAATTCCCACAGACCCGACAAGGTCCAGCGCCGGAACTGCCGGTACACACTCGACCACTTGCCAAAATACTGAGGCAGATCGCGCCAGGCTACGCCGGTGCGGGCGATCCAGAATATCCCATCCAGTACAAGGCGATGGTTCCTTGGCCTTCGCCCGCTCAGCGCCCCGCTTTGAATCACAAACGGCTCAAGACACGCCCACTCTTTGTCGCTCAACAATCCACGGATCAACAAGGCCTCCCCAAAAGCCACCTTGAATCACTCAAAAACTGATTTGGGAATTCCCTTTGTCAACAGGACCTAAGTGTGAATTCACTGGAAAAACGAAGAAATGTTATCAAGGTAATGATTGTAATTATGCAGAAGCATCAGTCATTTGTTCCACCTCATGGATTAAAAAATCCGCTCAAAACTGCGAAAGCAAGACGCTTTTTGATCCGACTAAGCCAATATTTCCTTTCTGTCGCGTAGCTTCAAATGGTCCATCTGACGACTAATGGCTGGCGACTATTGGAGATCAATGGCATACACTTTCATTGTTTATTCCAGCCGTATTGCATCTGAAAACATCCGAAGATGGGTGTAGTCAACGATGTCTAATTCGGGGGATATCACTATACCCCCCCCCGCTATTTGGTTGGGGAGAGGAGTGGCTTGAACTAGATAATCTCGTCTTCGTCGAACAGCGGCTGCTGCGCCAGGTCGGATTTTTTCATCCGCGCCACGTGGAACAGGGCGTCGCCGCGGTTGACGATGGGAAGATTGGTGCGCCCGATGATGATGCCATCGTCCTCGGCAATCACCTGCACGCTGAAATCACCAAGCGGATTTGAAATCTCGCCGATCTTCTCGCCCTTGGACACATGCGCCCCCGTCGGCAGCGAGCTCCGCAGAACGCCGCCCTCGGGCGCGCGGAGCCAGGTGCTGGAATGGGACACGGCTGGCGCGGGCGCAGGTTTTGTTGCCCGCAGCGGGACGATCATGTTGAGCGAGGCCATGACATTCAGGATGCCGCGGACGCCGATCTCGATGGCCGTCTCGTCGAAGCGCAGCGCTTCGCCTGCCTCATAGAGCAGCATCTTCACGCCGTTGTCGCGGGCGCATTGGCGCAAGGTGCCGTCCCGCAGCTTGGAAACCAGGATGACCGGCGGCGAAAACTGTTCAGCTAGCGCCATCAGTTCCGGCGCGTCGGGGGCGATGCGGATCTGCGGCAGGTTGGAGCGGTGGAGCGCCGCCGTATGCAGGTCGATGCCGTATTTGGAACGCAGCACCACTTCGTTCATGAACAGGTCGGCCAGCAGGCTGGCGAGCGAGCCCTGGTCCGAACCCGGGAACGAGCGGTTGAGATCGCGCCGGTCGGGCATGTAACGCGAGTGGTTGAGAAAGCCGAAGGCATTGACGATGGGAACTGCCAACAGGGTTCCGCTCAACCGCTTCAGCGCCGGATGCTGGGTCACGCGCCGGACAATCTCCACGCCGAGCACCTCGTCGCCATGGACCACCCCTGAAATGAACAGAACCGGGCCAGGCTCGGCGCCGTGAATGACATGCACCGGTAGGTTGATCGGCGTGTTGTTGGCCAGAACGCTTATGGGCAGATCCACGGTCTTGCGTTGGCCGCGCGCGATTTCCTCAGTTCCGATGGTGAACGCCGTCATCCCTTGCCCCGAGTCCGCGTCTTGTCGGGCCTGGCGTTTTTTTCCAGGAATTCGACAATGGATTTGGCCACGTCAACGCCCGTTGTTTTTTCGATGCCTTCAAGCCCCGGTGAGGAATTCACTTCCATCACCACGGGCCCGCGCTTTGAGCGCAGCAAATCAACTCCCGCTACATTCAGCCCCATGGCGCGGGCCGCCTTCAGCGCCGTGGACCGCTCAAGCTGCGAGAGCTGCACTTTTGCCGAGCTGCCGCCGCGATGCAGGTTCGAGCGGAAATCGCCCTTGGCCCCGGACCGTTCCATGGTAGCCACAACGCGCCTGCCCACTACAAAGGCCCGGATGTCCTTGCCCTCCGATTCCTTGATGAATTCCTGCACGAGAATTGCAACGTCAACCCCGTTGAAGGCGTCGATCACCGACTTCGCAGATTTTTCCGTTTCCGCCAGAACCACGCCGATGCCCTGCGTGCCTTCCAGAAGCTTGATGACAACTGGCGCACCGCCGACAATTTCCAATACGTCATGGGTGCGCGACGTATCCTTCGCAAAAGCCGTCACCGGCATGCCAACCCCTTCGCGCGAGAGAATTTGCAAGGAGCGGAGCTTGTCGCGCGAGCGCCCGATGGCCACCGATTCATTCAGCGGATAAACCCCCATCATTTCAAATTGCCGCAGAACCGCAAGGCCGTAGAAAGTGTGCGATGCCGCGATCCGCGGGATCACCGCATCAAAGCCCGTGAGCTTTTCACCGAGATAGCGCAGCTCCGGCTTGCGCGAGGTTATGTTCATGTAGCAGCGCAAATAATCGACCGGCACGATCTCGTGGCCCCGCGAGATTGCCGTTTCCATCAGGCGCTGATGCGAGAAAAGTTTCGGATTGCGGGTGAGCAGGACAATTTTCATCTGGATTTCCGTTTGGTGCGCGAAATGAGATAGGAGCGCCCGGGGTGAACGATGAATTTTCCGCGAACGGCGGCCCGCCCCAGCAGCATGGGAACGCCCATGTCGGTGCGGTTGGTCAGGGTGATCTCGGCCATGAATTTGAAAGGCCCTATGGCGATCTCGGTTTCCACCACGGCACGCATTTCGCTGTGCCCGCTGGTGCTTTTCACCCGCCGCTGGCCCTTGAACGGCAATTCATAGTGATGCTTCCGGCCATTGTTCGGAATGGCAAACCGCACATGGCTGCCCCTGATGGTGATGTCTTCCGCATGAAGAGCGGCGGAACGCGCCCCCGTGTCAATCTTGGCGATCAGCGGTCCCAATCCCAGCTTGGGCAAAACCACCCGCTCGCGCCAGCCGATCAGCGGAAGGGGATAAATCGTGGGGCGCAAGGTAGGCATCGTGTTTTGTTAGCGTAATCAAAATCAGTACGCTACTCCCCCAACTTCATCGTTTCCGCGATCTCGATTCCGAAACCCGACAAGCCCACGTAATGCCGGTTGCTCGATGAGATGAGCCGGATCGAGCGCACATTGAGGTCGCGCAGGATTTGCGCGCCCAGCCCGATATCCAGCCAGGTCTGCGCCCGCGCCTCGGCACTGGCCGATCTTTCGCCGGAAAGCTGGCTCGCCGGAACGCCGGCGGTTCCTTCCTGCAGATAGACCAGCACGCCCTTGCCCTCGCGCTTGAAAATATCAAACACCGCATCCAGCGTGCCGCGGTTGCCGAACACGTCTTCCAGAACATTCTCCCGGTGCAGGCGCACCGGAATGTTCTTGCCGCCGGAAATATCGCCGTAAACCAGCGCCAGCTGCTCCACCGCGTCAAACGGCGTCACATAGGAAAAACCTTGCGCCGTTCCGATTTTTGTCTCCACCGCAAACTTGGCGGTTTGCTCCACCAGGCGCTCACGCAATTGCCGGTAGGCAATGAGATCCGCCACCGAAATGATTTTCAGCACATGCTCGCGCGCAAAGGCCAGAACCTGTGGTCCGCGCTTCACCGTGCCGTCATCGTTCACCAGCTCACTGATCACGCCCACTGCCGGGGTGAAGCCGGCCAGCCGCGCCAGGTCAACGGCGGCTTCCGTATGGCCCGAGCGCATGAGAACTCCGCCGGATTTCGCCACCAGGGGAAAGATATGGCCAGGCCGCACGAAATCTTCTGCCTGGACATTCTTGTTGGCCAGCGCATGCACCGTGGCGCAGCGCTCTTTGGCCGAAATGCCCGTGGTGAGCCCCACCTTGTAATCAATGGTAACAGTGAAAGCCGTGCCCATCGGCGCATCGTTAAGCGCCACCATGGGATCGAGCTTCAGCCTCCGCGCCTCTTCGGCGGGCATGGGGGTGCACACAATGCCGGAAGTGTGGCGCACCATAAGCGCCATCTGCTCCGGCGAAATCTTGGCGGCGGCGCCAACCAGGTCACCCTCGTTTTCCCGGTCGTCATCGTCAACCACAACCACCAACTCGCCATTGGCCATCGCCTTGATTGCGTCTTCCACCGTGTCGAGTGTCTTGGTCATGGCTATGTCCTTGAAATCCTGGGGGCGAACCCGGTTGTTGGTGAGGCTGGCGATTTTCATCGCCAGATCGAGCGAAGGCTGCTCGCCGGCCACGATCTGCGAAATGCGCCCCTGGGTAACCCCCAGCTGCCGCGCAAATTGCGATTGGGAGGTGGAGCTATTAGCCAGCCATTCCGAAAGTTTCATCAGGTATTATTAGCACAGCTAACAATACCGCGCTACCCCCAGGTCCGCTCCAGAACGCTGAGCCAGTTTTCATGGGCGATCTTGGAGATCAGCTTTTCGCCGTATTGCCGCTCCCGCATCGCTTCGATCAGGTTGCGCAGGCCGGTTGCGTCCTTGATACCGTCCGGAATGCGCGCCCCGTCGAAATCCGAGCCCAAGGCCACACAGTTTTCACCCGCTACCTTCAGCATGTGATCGAGGTGACGCACCATAATCTCAAGTGGCGTGTTGGTACTCCAGCGCCCGTCCTCGCGCAGGAAGCCGCTGGCGAAATTGAGGCCCACCATCCCGCCACTGTCCCTGACGGCCTTGAGCTGGTCATCGCTCAAATTGCGCGAGGAGGCACAAATGGCGTGGGCATTGGAATGCGTCGCCACCAGGGGGGCCGTGCTCAGCTTCGCCGCATCCCAAAAACCCTTCTCATTTAAGTGAGATAAATCAATTAGTAAGCGCCGATCATTGCAGTAGCGGATGAGGTTCTTGCCCGCTGCGGTCAGTCCGTCTCCCGTGTCGCCGGTGGAGGGAAAACGGAACGGCACGCCATGGCCGAAAATATTGGAGCGACTCCATACCGGGCCTACGGAGCGCAAGCCGCTCTCGTAGAGCACGTCAAGCGTCTTGAAATTTTCGTCAATGGCTTCCGCCCCCTCGATATGGAAGATCGCCGCCATGATGCCATTGGCCAAACATTCCCGGATTTCGCCAGCCGTCCGGCAAACCTTGAATTTTTCCTTGGAGTCCCGCTCGATGCGGAACAGAAGCGCCGCCATTTCCAGGGTCTTGCGCAATGCCGCCGGCTGGGCAATCTGGCCCGAGAGTGGCGGATTGACCTCTTCATCATCGTCCGGCAGGTCTTCGCCATCCGTGGGCGCGAAGATCGCAAAGAAGCCGCCGGCAAAGCCGCCCTTTTTCATGCGCGGAAAATCAAGATGTCCCTGGCCATCCCCTTGCAGGAAATCAGTCACGGGATCGCCGCCCGTCTTTACCCAAAGACGGAGCAGCACATCATTGTGGCCATCAAAAACCTGAACAGGAGTCAAGATAATTACGCCTTGGCGCGCATCTCTTCGACATGCTCCCAGTTCACCAGGCTATCGACGAAGGCTTCCAGGTATTTCTGCCGCGCGTTGCGATAGTCGATGTAATAACTGTGCTCCCAGACGTCGCAGCCCAGGATGGGCGTCAGGCCATGCATCAACGGGTTTTCACCATTGGGCGATTTCACGATGGCGAGCTTGCCTTCCTTCACCGCAATCCAGCACCAGCCGGAACCGAATTGCGTCATGCCGGCCTGGACAAAATCCGTGCGCATCTTGTCGTAACCGCCGAGATCGGAATCGATCGCCTTGGCAAGCTTTGCGGGCAGCTTTTTGCCGCCGCCATTGGGCTTCATCCATTTCCAGAAATGAATGTGGTTGTAATGCTGGCCCACATTGTTGACGAGGCCCGCGTTCTTTTCAGCATAGGCCACCTTGCAGATGTCCTCGATGGAAGCGCTGGCGAGCGGTGAATCCTTCAGCAGATTGTTGCCGTTGGTCACATAGGCCATGTGGTGCTTGTCATGGTGGAATTCGAGGGTTTCCTTGGACATGTAAGGGCCGAGTGCATCATAGGCGTAAGGCAGGGCAGGGAGTTCGAGGGCCATGTTTTTCTCCATTTATTGATGGGCCTTTCTAGTCTTTCGGTCTTGAATAGGCAAGGAAACTGGTTAGGCTTCGGGCAGAGGTGACCCATGCCAAAACCCGCCATCATACGCTTCGACGCCAATGCCGAAATGGAGCAGTGGCCGGATTTTCCGGAAAGCGAAATTGCCTCTGGCTCCAAGGCCCAGCGCGGCCATATGTGGTTCGAGGACAAGGCCTGTGGCCTGAGTGCCGGGATCTGGGAGGCGGAAGCCAACATCAGCCATTGGATGAATTATCCCGTCACGGAATTCATGCTGGTGCTTGAGGGCGAAGTGGTCATCGTCGAGGAAACGGGTGAAACCCGGATCGGTTCCGGCGAAAGCTTCATAATTCCAAAGGGCCTGCGCTGCCGCTGGACGCAAGCCGGCAAGGTGAAGAAGTTCTTTGTTATCTTTGATGATAGCTCGGGGGCCTTAAGTCCGGGGCCTCTGAAGGTCATCAAGATAAACCCGAAGGTGAAACTCCAGCCCTCAACCCCGCCTTCACCGGACATCCTGCATTCGCCAGTTCCCACTCAACACGCCCACGAATATTTCGAAGATGCGACAGGTCAATTCACCGTCGGTATCTGGGACACGACCGGCTATCACCGCAAGCTCCTCGATTTCACGCGGCATGAACTGATGCATGTGCTGGAAGGCGCGGTGACCTTCACCGATGACAAGGGCGCCAGCCAAACCTTCAAGGCCGGCGACACCTTCTTCGTGCCCCTGGCCACGCCCAATTCCTGGAAATCCGAGGGATACCTGCGAAAAATCTACTGCATCTTCCAGCCGAAGACCTGGATCTAATATCTCTCCATGGTCGGACTTGACCCGACCACCCAGCTCTTCGTTGATCAAAGTCTGGGTGGTAGCATCAAGTGCGACCATGGAGAGTGGAGCTACCCCAGCCGCTTCTCCATGAAAATGCTGAACGGGTCATCCGACGGATAATCCCCAAACGCCGCGCAACCCTGATAGCCTTGCGCCCGGTAAAGCCCCAACGCTTCCGGCTGCGATATGCCCGTTTCAAGACGCGAAATGCTGCGTCCCTCGGCCAGCATTTCCGCCTCGATATGCGCCATGATCTTGCGCCCCAGGCCAAGCCCCCGCGATTTCGGGTGCACATAGACACGTTTCACTTCTGCATAATCGTCATGGAGCCAGAAGCCGCCGCAGCCCAAAATCACCCCATCCACCGCCACCGAATAGAATCGCATCTCGGGCCGCGACATCTCTTCGAGATCAAGCTGGTAGTTGCTCTCGGCAGGGTAGAGCATGTCCTGGTAAGCGTCGAGTTCCTCAATCAGTTGCCGTACCGGGCCCTCCCGCGGATCAACTTTCTGAATGACGATCTTCACCATCACTGAAACGCCTGAATTCCCGTCTGCGCCCGGCCAAGAATGAGCGCGTGCACGTCGTGGGTGCCCTCATAGGTGTTCACCGTTTCAAGGTTCACCATGTGGCGGATCACATGATATTCGTCGGAAATGCCATTGCCGCCATGCATGTCGCGCGCCATGCGGGCAATATCCAAAGCCTTGCCGCAATTGTTGCGCTTCATCAGCGAAATGGCGGGCGGCGCCGCAACGCCACGCTCCAGCGCGCGACCAAGCGCCAAGGCACCGTGCATGCCAAGCGTGATTTCTGTTTGCATGTCGGCGAGTTTTTTCTGGATAAGCTGATTGGCAGCCAAAGGCTTGCCGAACTGCTTGCGGTCGAGCGTGTACTGACGCGCCCGGAACCAGCAATCTTCCGCGGCGCCCATCACGCCCCAGGCAATGCCAAAACGCGCCTTGTTCAGGCAGCCGAAAGGTCCGGCAAGTCCTTGAGCTTTGGGCAGCAAGGCATCTTCCGGCAACTCGACATTTTCCAGAACGATCTCGCCCGTCACCGAAGCGCGCAGCGATATCTTGCCTTCAATGGTAGGTGTTGAGAAACCTTTTGTGCCGCGATCAACCAGAAAGCCGCGAATGCCTTCGTCATCGAGCTTGCCCCACACCACCGCCACGTCGGCGATGGGCGAATTGGTGATCCACATTTTGGAACCGTTGAGCAGGAAGCCGCCTTGCACCCGCTTGGCGCGTGTTTTCATGCCGCCGGGATCGGAGCCCGCATCGGGTTCAGTCAATCCGAAGCAACCCACAATTTCGCCCGTTGCCAGCTTTGGCAGATATTTCTGGCATTGCGCCTCGCTGCCATAGGCCTCGATGGGATGCATCACGAGGGAGTTCTGCACGCTCATGGCCGAACGGTAACCGGAATCGACGCGTTCCACTTCCCGCGCCACCAGCCCGTAGGCCACATAGCCGAGGCCGGAGCCGCCGTAATTTTCGGATGTCATCACCCCGAGGAAACCCATCTCGCCCAGTTCATTCATGATGGCGCGGTCAAATTTCTCATCGCGGAAGGCCTGCTTCACCCGGGGCGCCAGCTTGTCATTGCAAAAGGCCCGCGCCGAATCCCGGATCATGCGCTCATCTTCTGTGAGCTGGCTTTCCAGATCGAGCGGGTCTTCCCAGTTGAATTCGGCAGGCATTATTCGGAACCTCCAGGTTGCTTCCCCTTAAGAACCCGTTTCAGGCAAAATTGTCAAATCATTGGGCTGGTTGGCAGTGCCCATGTCACCACCGCAAAGGCTTGTCCTTGCCAATCGCATCTGTTTGCGCAAATCTCGGAGTCATTGAGCTGGCCAGCAGACAATGGTTGCAAGTCGCGCATCTGGGGAGGCGGTTCTGGCGGTGAATGAAGTCAAGGAAGATCCAGGCTACCCAGAAGACGCTGCCGGAAGATTGGAGCTGATATGGGGTGAAGGGTTCCTGTCGCCTGGAGGTCCAGCGGAGGTTTCGCGGCTTCTTGGGGGCCGGGACATAGCTGGTTGTGACGTTCTCGACATCGGTAGCGGAACCGGTGGGGTGGATATTGCCCTCGTCCGTGATCATGGGGCAGGCACTGTCACCGGGATCGACGTTGAAAAACGACTCGTTGATCTTGCCACGGATCGTTCACGGAAGCTTCGTCTGAGCGAGCAGATCAAGTATCAGTTCGCTGACCCCGGACCACTCCCGTTTAGGGACAAATCCTTCCAGGTTGTTTTTAGCAAAGAAGCGATTATTCATGTGCGGAACAAGCAAGAAATTTATTCTGAGGCTTTTCGGGTCCTGCGTCCAGGCGGACAGCTTTGTAAGTGACTGGTTGAGAGGAGAGGGAGAGCAGGTTACGCCACTGGTGCAAGATTTTATTGCGGCATCGGGCCGTGATTTCGTGCTGGTGTCTTTGCGCGAGATTGGGGAAATCGTGAAAAAGCTGGGTTTTGTGGAAATCGACCTGGAGGATCGACAGACCTGGTACCTGAACGAGGCAACTGCGGAACTGGAGAAACTGCGAGGCTCCCTAAAGCCGCAGTTCTTGGAGCGATGGGGGGAGAAACCCCTTCAAGACGAAATCACATTTTGGGAGGTTCTGGTGGCGGCTCTCAGAGAAGGGGCCATGAAACCCGGTCACATTCGGGCAATCAAGCCTCAGTCCACTGGTAAGTGAGATCGCCGCTTTCATTGAAGCCATCGGTTCATCCTGAAGCCCAAATCTTGTCAGCAAAATTTGAACAGCACTGTGGTAAACTAAAATTGCAACTATTTTGTAAGTAAGGATAGTTGCTTGAACTCCGGCGTTCCCGCCTTGCCCAGCAGCTCGAAAACCGCCATTTCCGTTTTGATCAGCTCAATGCCGGATTAGCGCTCGTCCCCGGTAAGCTGGCTTTCCAGATCGAGCGGGTCTTCCCAGTTGAATTCGGCAGGCATTATTCGGAAACTCCAGGTTGCTTCCCCTTAAGAAACCGTTTCAGGCAAAATTGTCAAATCATTGGGCCGGTTGGCAGTGCCTCAATTTGAATTTCTGTTTTGGGCCGGAAGCAGAACAATTGAATAACCACGGAATTGGCGTCTTGAACCAACTGCATTCAATATCCGACAGCAGCACCCGCCGGTCGCCGGTCATCATGGCCACCATATAATCTTCCTGGAACCGGCTTGCTTCCCGCCATCGCGTCATTGCCCGAGGTCGCCTGTGTGGCCGTTGTATCTTCTGTAGGCCCGATGAGGATGGCTTCCGCCGCCCCCCACGGCGCCTGCTCGACAATCTTGTGCCCCATATCTGTCAACAGCTTGGCCGTATCAGGGGAAAGCGCGAAGGGTTCCACGGTGATTTGGTCCGGCAGCCACTGGTGATGAATGCGTGGCGCATTCACGGCCTCTTGAATCTGCATTCCGTGATCAACCACATTCATGATAGTCTCCACGACAGTCGTGATAATGCGTGAACCTCCGGGACTACCAAGCACCATGAAGGTTTTGCGGTTTTTCGTCACAATCGTTGGGCTCATGGAACTCAACGGTCGCTTGCCCGGAGCAATCACATTTTTCTTGCCCTGAACCAGCCCAAACAAGTTTGCCACGCCTGGTTTCACGGTAAAATCGTCCATCTCGTCATTGAGGAAAAAACCTGTTTCACCTGCAATCACCTTCGCCCCGAAATACGCATTGATTGTATAGGTCACGGCCACAGCATTGCCAGCAGAGTCCACAATCGAATAGTGTGTGGTCTCGGTTCCCTCATGGGGTGCTATTCCGGGTTGCACGTCTTTGGAACTGGTGGTCTTGGCTCCGTCAATTTCCGCGCGGATTTGGCCCGCATAACTTTCGGAAAGCAACCGCTCCAGCGGAATCTTCACAAAATCAGGATCACCGAGCTGGAAGTTGCGGTCCACAAAGGCGTGGCGCATGGCTTCGGCCATCACATGGACACTTGCCGCCGAATGATAGCCAAGTTCGGCGATAGGGAAACCTTCAACAATATTGAGAATCTCGCATACGGTAGTGCCGCCTGAACTCGGCGGCGGCGAAGAAATCAGCTCATAGCCACGGTAGTTGCATTTAACGGGTGGTGTTTCGGTCACCGAATAGGCTTCAAAGTCCTTCTTCGTCAAAACGCCACCATTGGCCGCGCTGGCCGCCACGATCGCATCCGCGATGGAACCCTTGTAGAAGGCATCGGGTCCCTTTTCCGCAATAAGCTTCAGGGTCGTGGCCAGGTTCTCCTGCACCAGAACCTCGCCGGCCTGCCACGGCTTTCCGGCGTTCAGGAATACTGCCGCAACATTAGGCTGATCAACGAAATGTTTTGTAGATGTCGCAAGAATATCGGCATCGCCCTGATCGAGGATGAAACCTTCTTCGGCAAGTTTAATGGCAGGCGCCATCACCGCCGCACGCGGCATTGTACCGAACTTCTGCAGCAGGGTGTCAAGCCCAAGCACCGAACCCGGCACGCCAATAGCGAGATAACCTTTAAGGCTGAGATCGAGCACGACCTCGCCCGTCGCATCGAGATACATGGTTTCCGTCGCTGCAAGCGGTGCTTTTTCGCGAAAGTTGACGAAAAGATCGCGGCCATCAGCGAGATGCAGCGTGGCAAATCCCCCGCCTCCGATATTGCCGCAACACGGATTAGTCACCGCCAGAGCGTAGCCTACCGCCACCGCAGCATCTACCGCATTTCCACCCTGCTTTAAAATCTCTATTCCCACCTTCGAGGCGAGATGTTGCGAAGTAACCACCATCCCGTTTTCAGCCGCCACGGGCTGGCGGGCCACCGCCCATGCAGCGGAACTGCCCGTAAGCAAACAAAACAGAGCAACGGAAAAGATGCGAAAAAGGAAATTCATGACATTCACACCGCTAATTGTGGAAACGCCGTACAGTTGACATGACTTCGGTAACCAGAGCAAGGCCATTGGCGAATAGTGACCTTCGTCAAAACGTGAGCTGATGTCAGGAATGGGTCATAAGCGGAATTTTAAATTGAAATACTCCCCGCCGGTTCTACTTGATCAGCCCTGACAGCGCCTTGAACTCCGGCGTTCCCGCCTTGCCCAGCAGCTCGAACACCGCCATTTCCGTGTTGATGACGTCGATCCCCGATTGCCCCATGCGGGCAAGCGCCAGTGCCACGGAAGCCTCCGCCCGTGAAGACACCGCGTCCGCTACCACAAACACCCCGAACCCGGCCTGGGCCAGATCGATGGCCGTCTGCGCCACGCAGACATGGGCCTCTATCCCGGCAATGATCACCTGCGGGCGGCCGCCGTCATGGTGTGCCGTGAAATGCCGGCGCAAGCCCGCATCGCGCCAGCACGAGAGCGATGTTTTCTCGAACACCGGCGCATTGCCGATCTCTTGATTCAAAGTCTCAACCGTATGGCCCAAACCCTTGGGATACTGCTCGGAAACCGCAATGGGCACATCCAGCGCCTTGGCCGCCTTCAGCAGGATTTTCGAGCGCTCAACCACGCCATTCCCCGCCGCCATCACCGGCAGCAGCCGCTCCTGCACATCGACAATCAGCAGCGAAGATTTAGTGGCGTCGACGAGCATTACCGTACTTCCATAAGTTTTTTGCTCAGCGCTTCTTTTGCGCCAGCAAACTCGGGTCTTGTGGGATTCCTTTTGAGCCTGGATTTCAATTGAACATTCAAACTTGTCGTAAGCTGGCTGGGCAAGCGCAGATTTCCGGCGACTGCGGTCATTGCCTCGCCGAATTTTTCTGGATTTGCAATTAGAAGATCAAACGCCCTTTGCACTGCAATGGAAATCTCAGGCCCGGCAGCAAGTGTTGCCACTTGGGGTGCTTTGGCGGGTGTCACGGAAGCAGGTTTGGCAGTTGCCCCCCGCGACCTCGTTTCCGGCTTGGGAGGCCGTTGAATTTTTTCGGGCTTCGCAGTGGCATCACGCAGGAACGAAGCGACTTTGGGTTTGTCCCAGATTTCGAGCGTGTCAGCTTCCTGTTGCAGGGAAATCGATTGATTTCCCTTGGGACCCACAAACCCCAGCAAATGAACGCGAACCCCGAGGTTCTGGGCAATTTGCACCCCGACACGGATATCTTCGTCACCCGTCAGAACCACGGCATCACAAATCGCCTTGTTGCGGACCAATTCTATGAGGTCCGTAACGAGCAGGGAATCCACGCCCTTCTGCTGGCCCTCTGAATTGAGCTGGCCAAGACGCAGTTTCACATCATTGAGTTTTCCAATGCGCGTTTGTTCAGCTGAAGGTCCGGAAGAAGGTGCCGCATCATACCAGTAGATACGCAGCAGTTCCTTACCATTGGAAGAAACATGCGCCTGCTGTTTCAAGAGTTCAGCGATTACGTTTTCGTCGAGCGTGAGCTTGTCCCGGGTTTTGGATTTTTCTTTTCCGCTCAGAGAGCTGGAACCCTGCGGATAAACATATCCAGCATCCACAAATACGGCGACTCGCATGTCGGCTCCTGACCTGATGATACGCCTAGGCTTAACGGAATTACGTGAGCCCCGCCACCTTCATCCCGAAGGCATAGACGAATGCAACCTCTTTCAACCTGTCGAAGCGCCCCGATGCGCCGCCGTGGCCGGCGCCCATGTTGGTTTTGAGCAGAAGCAGGTTGCCGTCGGTCTTGAGCTCGCGCAGCCGCGCCACCCATTTTGCCGGTTCCCAATAGGTGACGCGCGGATCAGTCAAGCCGCCAACCGCCAGAATGTTGGGATAGGCCTTGGCCTCAACCCGGTCGTAAGGGGAATAAGCGGCAATCGCCTCATAGGCCACCTTGTCCTTGATCGGGTTTCCCCATTCCGGCCACTCCGGCGGGGTGAGCGGCAGCGTGTCGTCAAGCATGGTGGAAAGCACATCGACGAAAGGCACTTCCGCCACGATGCCCCTGAACAGCTCCGGCGCCATGTTGGCAACAGCCCCCATCAGCATGCCGCCGGCACTTCCGCCCTGCGCCACGATATTGCCCTTGGCCGTGAAGCCCGCCTTGATCAGGTGTTCGGCGCAGGAAATGAAATCGCGGAAGGTATTGTTCTTGAGCTCCAACTTGCCCGTCTTGTACCAGCGCCGCCCCTTTTCCTCGCCGCCGCGGATATGCGCGATGGCATAGATAAAGCCGCGGTCCACCAGCGACAGGATGTTGGTATTGAAGCTCGCCGGAATGCTGATACCGTAGGAGCCATAGCCGTAAAGCCAGAGAGGCGCTGAACCGTCAAGCGGGGTAGATTTTCTGTAGAGCAGAGTCACAGGAATGAGCTCGCCGTCATGGGCCGGAGCCAAAACCCGCCGTGTCACGTAATTGGCTGGGTCATGCCCGCTCGGCACCTCCTGCGTCTTGCGCAAGACCCGCGTGCACTCCCGCATGTTGTAGTCGTAAACCTGCGACGGCGTGGTCATCGATGAATAGGAAAAGCGCAGGATATCCGTGTCGTATTCCCGCATTTCGCCAAAGCCCAGAGAATAGGCTTCCTCATCGAAGGCGATGCTGTGCTCCTCGTCGGTTGCCATGTCGCGCACCACAATGCGCGGCAACGCGTTCTCGCGCTCCATGCGGATGAGCCAGTTCTTGAGAACGATGCTGCCGACGATGAGGCAGCCCTCCCGGTGCGGGATCAAATCAGTCCAGTTTTCCGGGCGGGGATCGGCCACCGGTGAGGTCACGATCTTGTAGTCTTCGGCGCCGTCCGCGTTGGTCTTTATGATGAACTGGTCATTCCAGTGCTCAAGGTCATATTCAAGCCCGGCCTTGCGCGCCGCGATCAGCTTTGGCGCATCCAACGGCCGCACCGCCTCGATGATCCAGTTCTCGCTCGTATCATGATCATGGCTGCTGATGACGATGAAGCGTTCCGAATTGGTGTTGCCAACGCCGGAAAACATCCCCGTGTCATTTTCCTCGTAAACCAGGCGGTCCTCCGCCTGCGGCTGGCCGAGAATGTGATGATAGGTTTTCAGCGGCCGGTGGTTTTCATCCTGTACCGTGTAGAAATAGCTCTTCCCGTCGGCCGCCCAGGTCGCTTCGCCTGTCGTATTCTGCAAGACATCCGCATGGTCCTGTCCGCTCGCCAGTTCGCGCACCTGCAATTCATAAAACTCTGAGCCCTTGTTGTCGAAGCTCCATGCGGCCAGGGAATGATCCGGCGACATCGTAATGCCGCCGAAGCGGAAATATTCGGTGTCCTTGCTCAACGCATTGCCATCCAGCATAAGCTGCTCCGGCCCGGTCAAGTCGCGCAGCTTGCGGGCAAAGCGCGGCTGCTGCCCGCCGGTGACGAAGGATGTGTAATATGAATAGGCCCCGTCCGGCACCGGAACCGAAGAGTCGTCCTCCTTGATGCGGCCCTTCATCTCGGCAAACAGGCTTTCCTGCAAAGCTGTCGTGTCCGCCATCACCGCTTCGTGGTAGGCATTCTCGCCTTCCAGCACGGCGCGAATGTCCTGCGGCAGAAGAGTGGGGTCATGCATCACCTCCTGCCAGTTCTCGGCTTTCAGCCAGTGATAGTCATCGCGCTTCTTAAAGCCATGCCAGGTCTCGATACGGGCGCGCTTCTCCGCTCTGGGCGGCTTCACATTCGCGACGGTCATGCTTTAAGCCTTGCCGGGGTTGAACTTAAGCGCTGCGCCATTCATGCAATAGCGCAAGCCGGTGGGATCGGGACCATCGGGAAATACATGTCCCAAATGCCCGTCGCATTTGGCACAACGTACCTCGGTACGCGTTGAAAACCATGACTTGTCCACATGCTCGCTCACCGCCTCCGGCGAGGTTGGCGCATAATAGCTGGGCCAGCCGGTGCCGGAGTCAAATTTGGTGTCGGACGGGAATAGTTCCGCCCCGCAGCCCGCGCACTTGTACATGCCGGAGGATTTTTCAGCGTTGAGCGGGCTGGTGCCGGCCCGTTCCGTGCCATGTTCGCGCAGCACCCGGTATTGTTCCGGTGTCAGTTCCGCCCGCCACTCGGCATCGGTCTTGGTGATCTTGTCTGCCATAATGAACTCTGTTCTGGATTAAAGACTTCTGAAACCAATGTGGTGCTTAGGCCCGCTCAAGGGAAGTCTCAACTGCGTGATAATTTAACCCGCCCTTAACCATAAAGCCATGGAAACGGAGGGCCCTCTGGCACACTCCACCGCAATTAAGCAAGTTTACAAAGGTCTCGGTCATTGTTTGGAGGAAGGGACAGGGAGCAATTGAACGATTATGGGTGAAACAGCCACCTGGCATAGCGATGAAGGAATCGCACCCGGGTTGCATATGAACCGCCAAGGATCAGGGCAGATGAATGTTCTGGACGAAGCCGGTGGGGACTTGATCCCAGACCGCCGCATAACGGCGGATTCCTTCCGTTTGCTCACGGCCCGGCTGAAAAAGAAACCGCCCGCCATTGCCCCAACCGAACTCCCGCCCGAACCAGCCAGTCTGGCCCCGCTTGAAATCCTTGAGGAAACGGTCATTTCGGCGTCCGCTGCCGAGATGGAGCAGCCTAACGGCCATGCGCCGGAAGACATCGAATTTACCCTTCCTGAGGTTGCTGTAAAAAAGCCCTGGGCCTGGCTCACGCCCACCGACCCCGTGGACGCCTCTATCTTTGATCAGTTGCCCGAACCCGAAGCACCGCTGCAGGCCGAGGAGGAGGCAAAGCCTGCCGCCCAATCCGAGCCGTGGCGGCAAATTCCCTTCGAAGAATTTTTTGCCACTCCCGCGGTCAGTGAGCCCGAACCTGAAACAGCGCCGCCTGAACCTGAAGCCATTGCGGCAGAACCGGACGTGGCATGGATTGAACCCGAACTGCCGTCTCTCGAACCCGTAGCGGTTCTGCCCGAGACAGAACTGGCAATGGTTGAGCCCGAAATCGCCGCGCCTGAACCTGTCGTGGTTTTGCCGGAGCCAGAAGTGGCAATAGCCGAACCTGAAGTGGTGTCGCCTGCGTCTTCCACCGTTGCGGCGGACGCGGAACTGGAAATGGGCAAATCCGAAGTGGCTTTGCCCGAACCAGCAGTAGTTTTGGCGGAACCTGAACTGCCTCCTGCCGAAGTCGTTACCGTTTCACCGGAACCTGAAACTGCCGTGGCCGAATCTGAGCCGGACCTGCTTTTGGCCGAGCCAAAAATGGCGTCTCCGGAACCGGATAGCACAATTTCCGAACCGATAGCAGTTGCACCCGAGCCTGTGGCCGTTGCCCCGGAGCCCGAAGTTGAAAAACCGAAGCCCGCCTACGACAAACCGTCCATCCGTCGCAAACCCCCGGCCGGCAAGCTGAAATTGGGTGATGACCTGTTGCCCGTATCGGGCATGTTGGTTGAAGGCATTGGCGACGTTTCCAAAGCGGTTTTCACCACCCCGTCGCCCATAGACCGTTCCGCCTTTCTCGCCGAAGTTGCCGCACTGGCCGCCGCCGATGCAGCTTGGGAGAAAACCAAGGCCGATCTTCCATTGGTCATTGCCGACGCCGTCGCCAAGCCAAAACCCCAGATCAGGCGCGTGAAGTCGGTTGATGATCCCTTCGCCAAGATCGCTCCCGAAGAGCCCGTCCCAAAGCCGGTCTTAGAAAACGACGATGACGACGCCGGCGAATTGGCCCGTTCGCTGCTCGACATGATGCTGTCAAACCCAAGTGCCGGCCAGCCACAGGAGCGCGCCCTTGCCGCCGATGCCCTGTTGAAGCTGGTGCCGCGCATTCCTTTGAAGGCCCTCGTCACCGTTGTTGATCGTATTTCCATCATGGAATCGCCGCCCCATCTCCTCGTCTCCAAGCTCATCAATGATCCACGCATTGAAGTCGCAGGTCCCCTCCTGGAGCTCTGCAACCAGATCAGCGATCAGGTCCTGGGCAAGGTCATTGCCACCGGGCAGGTGAGCCTGATGCGCCTGATTGCCCGCCGCCGCAGCATTTCGGCGACGCTGAGCGACCAGCTCATTGAATTTGATGATCCATCCGTTATCCTGACGCTGGTCCGCAACAGCGGCGCCAACTTGTCCCACCACGCCTTCCCCCGTCTGGCCGATCATGCCCAGCGCCACCACGCCATTCTGGCGCCGCTCGCAACCCGGCCCGATTTGCCAGCACCCATAGCCTTTGAGCTCTTCTGGTTTGTACCGGCCGAACTCCGCCGTTACCTCCTGTCGCGCTTCCTGACGGATTCGGAAACCCTCACCAAAATCCTGAAAATCACCCATGCCATGGGCGGCGGCGAGCAGGGCACCGAAACCAGGTTCCCGGACCGCGAGCAGATCGAATCCTTCGTTGAGTTTCTGAACGACGGCAAACTGCCCGAAGCGGCCAATCTTCTGGCCGAGATTGCCGCCATCCAGACTGACAATGCAGCACGGATCATCGCCGACGCCAACGGTGAGCCCCTGACCATTGCCCTCAAGGCCATCGGCACCAACCGCGTCCGCTTCGGCGAGATCATCGACATTCTCAAGGCCTCCGATTTCTGCATCATTGCCTCGACGCGCAGCACCGTGGAACTGCAGAACATTTTTGACTCCATGTCCTTCAACAAGGCCCGCGTCCTGCTCACCTATTGGGACTGGGCCGTCCTGAAATCCGGCCCCTACGCCCCGGCAAATTGAGCTGGCCAAGGCCGCCGAACCCCGTCAAAATCCGGCTTGGAAATTTATGGACAATCCCCTTGCGCGGAGCATCAGATGTACTTGCAGACAATAAGCGAAGAGGCGGCAACCGGCAGGGTTGCGGAAATCTACGATGCCCAGAAATCGCAAATGGGCTTCATTATGTCCACCGCCAAAAGCTTCACCCCGCGGCCAGACCTGCTTCCCATTTATACGGATTTCATCGACAAGGTCCGCGCCGGTTTCTCGCTCGGCCTGCGCGAATGGCGCCTGGTCACGCTCATCACCGCCAAGCATACCCCCTCTACCTATTGCTCCTATGTCTATGGCAAGCAACTGGTTGGCGACCTGGGGTCGAAAGCGGCTGTCATGGCAGTGCAGAAGGACTTCCGCACCGCCGGCCTGCCGGTCAGGGACGTCGAGATGCTGGCCTATGCCGAGACTATCGCCAAGGACGCCTCCCGGGTTTCGCAAGCCGATATTGACCGGTTGCTCGCCGTTGGCTTCACCGACCAGCAGATCTGCGATATCGCCCTGTGCGCCTCGTTCCGCTGCTTTGTCAGCCGCTTCTTCGATGCCATGGGTGCCGGCCCCGAGGCTGCCTTCATCGACAGCGACTCCGATTTCCGCGCCGCAATGACCGTGGGCAAAACCTTCTGAGGCTCAGGTGGGCGGGATGAACACCTGTTTGATCGCCTGAAACACCGGCAGGGCCTCAAGCCGCACGGCATGAGCATTGAGGCGCGGAAACCCGGCAAGCGAAATCAGTCCCGGATGCGCTTCCGCGACGAACCCCAGCACCGTCGCAACAGCGATATCGGCATGGCCGATACGGTCCCCAAACCAGTAATCCGTTATCCGGCTGGCGCGGTCAGCCTCCAGGGCATCCAGTGCCGCCACAATCTGCGCCCGGCAGCGGTCGATCCAGATCTCGGACACCTCCTTGTGCAGCCGCTTTTCATAGAAAAGGGTTACGGCCTTGTCGCCAAGGCCCGTGGCAAGGGCCGCGACCTTCAGCGCCTGATGCCGGGCGGGCTCGGCGCGCGGAAACAGGGCGCGCTCCGCCGGCACAAGGCTGTCGAGGTAATCCAGAATGGCGTGGCTTTCGATCAGCGTCTCGCCCGTGTGCAGCACCAGCGTCGGCACCCGGACGAGCGGGTTATAGTGCCGGAACTTGTCCGCATCGCTGAACGCCGACCAGGGCCGATGGCTGAACGGCAGGTCATAAAGCGTCAGCGCAATGCCGACACGGCGTACAAAGGGTGAGTCATACTGGCCAATTAGGATCATGGGAGAAATTTGCCAAGGTATGGGCACGTGCAGGGCGCGCCAGCAAACTGCCCCATCTCTCCTCGGTCGGGCTTGACCCGACCACCCAGACTTCTACAGGGTTTCATGAAGGTCATCCCATTTGAATTGAACTTCTCGATCAACCCCAACCTTGAGGCATGG
This sequence comes from Hyphomicrobiales bacterium, assembly GCA_038251095.1. Classification (GTDB taxonomy): domain Bacteria; phylum Pseudomonadota; class Alphaproteobacteria; order Rhizobiales; family Aestuariivirgaceae; genus Aestuariivirga. The sequence continues at coordinate 104,565 of JBBSBQ010000004.1, read as the reverse complement.
GTTCATGTTGCTAATTCTGGGTGGTCGGGTCAAGCCCGACCATGGAGAGAAAAGGGGTATTGTGCAGAGAGAATTGTTCTCAATACATCCCGTGAATGCAGTTATTCAGGTGATAAGTTAAGAGAATAGGAGATATAGTGTATTTGGCAAAATAGACCGAATAGTACTAAAGCTGTTCAACTTGGGGGTTCACCATGGCCGATGTTTTGGAAGCAAAGAGGAGTATCGTCGATCTCACGGCGGAAATCGTGGCGGCCTATGTCGGCAAGAACACGGTTGCCCAGACCGAGTTGCCAAAGCTCATCGGCGATGTGCACCGGGCCCTATCCGGCGCCGTCAGCCAGCCTGCCGCCCGCGAGGAGCAGGCGGACATAAAACCCGCCGTCACGGTCAAGAAATCGCTCACCGCCGATTATCTGATCTGCCTGGAAGACGGCAAAAAATTCAAATCCCTGAAGCGCCACCTGCGCAGCCACTACAATCTGTCGCCCGAACAGTACCGGGAGAAGTGGGGATTGCCGGCCGACTACCCCATGGTAGCGCCCAACTACGCCCAGGCCCGCTCCAGCCTTGCCAAGCGCATGGGGCTGGGCCAGCGGAAAATCCGGAAATAGCCAAATTTAGAATTGTCGGTCCTGACTCTTGCGGATCACCGGGCGTCGATTCATAAAGAAATGACCGAATCGGCCAACGATTCGGATGTTAGGGGCGGCGGTTAAATTGAAATCTGCAAGCACGGTTTTCCGGGCACAACTCATTGTGCCTGAACAGCGAACGCTGTTCGATTACTGGACTCAAAAGTCCGGTAGCCGAAGCATGCCATGCCGCGCCGATATCAATCCCGCCCACATTCCCCGCGTTCTTTCCGGCATCAGCCTGGTGGACGTGAGCCCCGACAAGGCGCGCTGCCGCATCCGGCTGGCCGGAACCAGGTTACGGGAAATCTATGACCGGGAAATCACCGGGTTGTTTATTGAAGACCTGGATTGGGGCGACAAGCACGACTACTGGATTGCCGCGTACCGCCGCACCATCGAGGAGGGCAAGCCCACCCAGGGCGTAGTCCGTGGCCCCCGCACCCACAAGGAACATCTGGTGCAATACTGGCTGAAATTGCCGCTGGCCAGCGAAACCGGCGATGTGTGCATGCTGCTGTGCTACGATTATTTCCAAACGGCATCCGAAGACGCCCATATGCAGGTCATGGCGGCGCGGGGTTGATAGAATTAAAATCCAAAATAGGCTTTAATTCCTTTAATAAAAACTGCTAGCTCTCCTCCATCAGGAGAAAAGCAGCCATGGCCAAAGCCCGTCGTTCCGAACCAAGCCCTGCCTTCAATGAAAATGAAAGCCCGCTCTACCGGCTCTTCAGCCGCAAAGATTCCGGCGGCAGGCCCCTGATCTCCGAATTTCAGTTTGCCGCGGGAGAGCGCTTGCGGGTGGATTACGAGCGGGCCCATTTCGAGCCGCGCATCACCTCCTCATAGGAAGGCGAGCGGACCGGAACCAGAAACTACAGTGCCCTCAGCGACAACCGCATTGCCTCGCTTTCCGATAGCGCCATCGACGCCCGCAGACGGGTTCATAACGCTTTTGATGCCGTTGGGCCGGAGCTTTCCGGCGTACTCTACTAGATGTGCTGCCTGGCGGGCGGCTTGGAGCAGGCCGAACGGGTGCTCCACTTGCCCCAGCGCAGCGGCAAAGCCGTTCTGGCCATAGCACTGACCCGCCTTGCCCGCTATTACCGCCTGCTCAAGCCAGCCGAACGCAGTGCCGCAAGCCCGGATTTTGCCCATTGGGCCCTGGCCGATTTTCGCCCGCGGATTATGCCGCAAGAACCTGGCGCGCATCAGCCTTGATGCGCGCCACCATCGAGGCCAGTCCGTTTGAGCGCTGCGGCGTCAGGTGATCCTTCAGGCCCAGCCTGGCAAAAATTACGTGTGCGTCGAGCGCAAGGATCTGCGCCGCTGCCTTGCCGGAAAAAATCATGAAGGTAATGGCAATCAGGCCCTTGACGATGAGGGCGTCGCTGTCGCCGGTGAAGGTCAGTACCGAGCCATTATGCTCGGCGTGAATCCACACCTGGCTGGCGCAGCCGCTGACCTTGTATTGCGGGGTCCGGAACTTTTCCTCAAGCGGCGGCAGCAGCCGGCCCAACTCGATGACATAGCGGTAGCGTTCTTCCCAATCGTCGAGAAGCTCGAAATCGGCCTGGAGGTTTTCGATGGTATTGGTGCTCAAGGCCAAACTCCGGGAGAAACTGTCTCCTCCAAGGATAGGCGCTATCTAAGCCATGCTCAACTGGTCTTGGCACCGGCCGGGCCGCGCCAGACCGGCAAGAGGTCATTCAGGCGAAGCGTTGACTGGGAGTTTTGCGGCAGTTTCTTGGCCGAAGCCAGCTTCATGGAACCCGTTTCGATGGGATCGTTGCCGTCGGCAATCTCGGGCTGAACCACAGGCGTTATATTGGCCTCATTGGCCCAATCATAGATCAGGCGAACCCCATACTTGGCTTTGAGCTCCAGTTTGTGGGCGACGAATCCCGCCGTTTCGCAAACCCCTGGCTGGCGCGCGCAAAACGAGGCGAGATCGGAAAATGTGTTGGTGGCAACCTCAAGATAGCCGGTATCCGAGACTTCAGCATTGGCCGTGGCTGGCCGAGCCTGATTCACGTCATCAGGGGCCGACGGCAGGAAAGCCGCAATGCCCGATAAAATGATAATCGTCCGAATAATACGCATGTCCACACCCGTTGATGCGGCCAATTGTAGGGAAAACATATTTCCGACCGTTAAAATAAATACTTCGGATTCAACTCAAATCTCGCAAAAATACGGGTTTCCCCGGTAAGCCATTTTTTACCCTGCTAAACGACTGAAAGCGCGGAAGAAATTGATGGAAAGACGGTGTTAACCAGCGTCCGGCAAGGTGGGCGGAATCGGGGTGTTTGTTTGGGTATGGGTTACAATTCATGAAAGATGTGCTGGAAGAAGGCGGATTACAGCTGCGCCCGCTCTCCATCCTGGCCCTCCTTGCCACTGCGATCCTGAGTTTTGCTATTCTTTATAATGCATTCCTCGGGCAGGTGGATGGGGCTGGCCGCCCCAGGTTCGTGGCTTCCCAGGCAACCGCCGGAGGCGCCTCGACGCGGGTTGATGTGATTGCTTCCAATAGCCGGACCTCCACCATTGTCCTGAAATATGACCCGCGCGTGGAAGAGGTTCAGCGCACCCTGCTGGCAACCGGAAATTACCGCGGCATGGTGGATGGTGTTGCCGGCAAAAACACCCGCATGGCAATTGCCACCTATCAGAAATCGGCCGGCCTCCGGGTCGACGGCGAAGTGTCCAATGAGCTCATCGAACATCTCCGTTACACCCAACAGGTGGCCGCGGCAGCGGAATTTACCGCCAGCGTGGAAAAGCTGGAAAAGAATTCGGGCGAGACCGCAGCCCTGCGCCAGGTCCAGACCGGACTGGCAGAACTCGGCTATGCGCCCGGTGAAATTACCGGTGATCTCACCAGCGCCACGATCCAGGCAATCATCCAGTTCGAAAAGGACCGGGGCCTTCCCCGCAAAGGCGAGGTGACCAGCGCGCTGCTCGAGGAAATTTCCAGGATGAGCGGTGATTCCGCGATTTCCACCGAATAGCGCGCCGCATTTGCCATGCGCTTAAAATCAGAAGTCTGGGTCCAGGCCTTCATGCGCCGCTGCAACGTTGAAGGAAAATACTGCACGGTTGCCGCCAAGGGCGCCGCCGAAGCAGGCGCAGTTTTTATCATCATCAACCGGCTTGATGGCCGCTTTCATCTCTTTGGCCCCGCACCTGGCCCTGCCTTTGACGAGAACGGCGATCGGCGATTCGTCGAAGAGCTGCCGTTTCCGGCAAGCGAAGCGGATGTCACAGCGCTTTTGGCCCGCCGGAAAAAATTTGATTCGGACCTGTGGATTGTTGAAGTGGAAGACCGGGATGGCACCGCCGGAGTCACAGCGGCAAAAATATAAAATCCGGTTAGTCAATTTTTAACCAAGTCTCGCCTTAACTGCAAGAAAGCGGAGCCAATCCGCGAATACGTCAGCGTCTACGAGGAATGGAAGAATGAATGTCGTTTTGCAGTTTCCGCTAAACCGCGTTGTGCCGCGTAATCCCGACGATGTTGTTCTTTCAGCCGAAGTGGTGATCTTTCCCGGCGTCAGGAGGGAGCGGCGCAAGTTCAAGCTGGCAAAAACCGCCGCGCCCGGCCGTAAACACCGTGTGACGCAAGCCGCAATCGATGAGGACATGGCTTAACCCCAGCCCAGCATGGAGCAGGGTGTCAGTCTTGCATGGCAAGTTGAAGTACGGCGCGGTGTCGTAAAAGGCCTTCGCCATCGATGGTTATGCGGGAGCAGGCGTTGCCCATGGCTGCCTTTTGGCTTCGCGGCGTGATCGCAAAGAAATACGGGATGGATGCGGCTAGCTCGTAGCCTTGCCGCAGGAACTCTTGGAAAGGGTTTCCGAAAGGCCTTCGCGCATGGCCTTGTCGAGCGCTGGCACCCAGAACACGGCAAATCCCCGTTCATCCGACGACAGTACTTTCCAGCCCGAAGTATCCACTTCGTTTTCGTCTTCCTTTAAGGAAAAAACATCGAGAACGCCGGGCGCCTTGGCCAGTTGCAGGCTGAATTTGTCGACGCCGGACTGCTCGTCCGTTACCGTATAGAGCGTCCTGCCAAATCGGGAATAGACCGTCAGGGTCCAGATGCCGTCGGGAAGGTTTGCATCCAACGTGACGGGGCCTGAGGTTAGATTGAACCGGCACAACCCAAACACCGTTCCGCTGGGGTATTCGGGAAAGATCGCACTTTGCGCTGAAACCGGCAGAACGAAGAACGTGTTGTCGGGAACGTCGTTCGCCAGGCGGTTGAGGTTTCGCTCAAACAGGAAGCCCGGCGCAAAAAGCACCATGCTGATGTGCACAATGATGGCAAGAACTGCCGCGATGATCACCCAATAGAGGTTTCGCATGATCAACAGCTCACCCGCTGTACACTGGGAAGTTTCAGATCATTCTCCGCGTCCGTATTGGAAACCACGAGCTGGAGAGTGAGCGTGCCTTCCGTTGCCGGCCTTATCCAGTTTCCGGCAACAGGAGATCTTGCCACGGCGATGTTCAGCGAATTGTCAGTGCCGTGCACGACCTCATCAGATGTTACGGCGGCGGAAGAGTCCCCGTCTGATGGCCCCACGGAGAGGCTCCACCAGCGCGACTCAAGATCAGTGGCGGCAACCTTGTAGATGCAGCCCGAGCGCAGCGTGTTGCCCGCGTCATCAAGTGAATTGGTATAGACCTGGAACAGGGATTGGGCGGGAGGCACCCTCCCTTCAATCAGGAAATGCGCCCGTGCATAGGGATTGGAAGAGGTGCCCGATGCCAGGTCCCATATGCGCCAGTTGCCGGCGGCGCCCACTGGCATTGAACCCACCGAATCAATGAACGACAGGGCAGAGGCCCAGCCGCCCACGACACCGCACAAAACACTGAAGACTTTTACCGAAACCCGCGCCATCAATCGCCCAGCATGCTAATCGAAAATATTGAATAATTTTTTGATCACCGATTTTTTCTTCTTTTTATTCTTCTGCGGCTCACCTGGAACAAACAGGTCCTTCATGAATGAACTCTCCGAATTCACATCGGCGTTTGCCCCCGGAAGCACGAGGGTTTCATCCTGCGTCTTTGCAACTTTGGTGTTCGCAGGCTTTGCCACTTTCTTGACGGGTTTCTTCTCGAACAGCGAAAACATGTCGTTGAGCACAACCGCCACGCCCCCGGCGCCCTCAGGCGGACTTCCGGTGTCGATGTTGACAATGCCTGTTTCATCATCCGGGACAAGCGTTCCATCCGGTTCAGCCGCCGCAACGGTATAAGTATCGTCAAGCGGAATGCCCGCAACGCTTGCAGGCCTCTCGCTCGCTTCGGCCACCTCCATGATCCGCTTCCAAGCGGCCGCCGGGATAAGGCCTCCGGTTACGTTCCGCATGGGCGAAAAGTCATCATTGCCAACCCACACGCCGGTCACATTGTGCGCCGTGAAACCAATGTACCAGGCATCGCGGTAGGACTGGTTGGTTCCGGTCTTTCCACCCTGCGGCGTGAACCCCAGGTCGGCTTTGCGGGCGGTTCCGTGTTTAACAACTTCTTTCAGCATGGAATTCAGTTCGGCAACCTTTTCTTCCGGCACCACCTGTTTTGGGGGCTTGGCGAAATTGGCGCGGTCGTAAATGATATCGCCGTTGGGCCGCCGGATTTCAAGAATCGTGTAGGGTTCAGCAAGCTTTCCGCCGCCTGCGAATGTAGCGTAACCCCGGGTGACGTCCATCAATTTCAGGGAACTGGTCCCCAGCACCATGGGTGGCCAAGTTTCGAGCTCCCCTTCAATGCCTACATCATGGGCCGTCTTGATGATGGCCGGCCGGCCAATATCAACCATCAGCCGGACCGGAACTGAATTCAAAGATTTGGCCAGCGCAGTTGTCAGGGGAACTTTCCCATAATACCTGCCGCCATAGTTTCCCGGCGACCAACCGCCTACTGAAACGCGGCCATCCAACACAATGCTGTCTGGCGTGTAGCCTGCCAGAAGTGCAGCCAGATAGACAAAGGGCTTGAAGGCCGAGCCGGTTTGCCGCTCTGCGTCCGTGGCGCGGTTGAACTGGCTGCTTTCATAGTTGCGCCCGCCGACAATGGCCTTTACCGCGCCTTCCGGCGTCATGGTCACGGAGGCCATCTGTGCGAACCGATAGCCCGGCCCTTCCGTGTCGATGATGTCATTGAGGATTTTCTGGGCCGCTGCCTGCAGCTTCACGTCAACCGTGGTCTTGACCTCGATGACGAAATCACTTTGCAGGCGTTGTTCTTCAAGCAGCGCAATGGTTTGGGCGTAGGCCCAGTCCAGGAACCAGTCAGGGCTGTCGAGACTCCTTTGCGCGATCACCGGCGGCGGTTCGCGCCGTGCCTGCAGCAGTTCGCCCTGGGTGATGAAGCCCGCGTCGAGCATGCGGTAGAGCACGACGTTGGCCCGCGCCTTTGAGACCTCCATGTTCTGGTGCGGCGCATATTTCGTTGGCGCCTTGAACAGTCCCGCCAGCATCGCCGCTTCCGAGAGATTGACGTCACGGATGGATTTGCCAAAATAGAATTGCGCCGCCGCTTCCACGCCGTAGTTGCCCCCGCCCAGATAGGAACGGTCGAGGTAGAGTTTCAGGATTTCCTGCTTTGACTTGCGTGCCTCGATCCACAGCGAGAGGAAGGCCTCATGGACCTTGCGCTGGATCGTGCGTTCCGGGCTGAGGAAAAGATTTTTGGCAACCTGCTGGGTGATGGACGAGCCGCCCTGTTTGCTGCCGCTTGATTGGGCATTGTGCAGGATTGCCCGCATCGTTCCGATCACGTCCACTCCGAAGTGATCAAAGAAGCGGGCGTCTTCCGTAGCCAGCGCCGCCTTGATCATGTTCGGCGGAATCTCCGAAAGCGGAATGGTGTCGTCCTGGCGAATGCCGCGCTGGCCGATGATTTCGCCATTAACATCCGTAAAGGTGACGGCGAATTCCCGGCCCTTGTTCCAGACATCACCGAGACCGGAGAAGGGCGGCAAGGCAAAGGCCAGCAGGCAGAAGGCGAAAACCGTCCCGAAGGTGGCAAAATCGTCGATAATGTCGACCAGGAAACGGCGCGGGCCAGTCACCTTGAACCGGTAAACAAACGAGGAATAGGCCGAACCCCAGCGCTTGCACGCATCCCAGGCTTCAAAGACGCTGGAACTCACAAGCGAGTCAAACGCCCAGAAAATCCGGAAAATGGGGTTGCGATTGGGTAGTTTTGCCACGGTGTTTGTCCGACAGACCCTTGATGAGACTCTAGAAGAATTCCTTATACAGCAAATTACGGGTCGATTTAGGCAAAATCACGCCTGTTAGCAATTGCCCTTGGGCGGCGGCAGGGATTAAGACGGGGCGATGACTGGCGACCCTCCCTTCTGGAAGAGCAAGACCCTGACCGAAATGAGCCGGGACGAATGGGAAAGCCTCTGTGACGGCTGCGGCCGCTGCTGCCTGAACAAGCTGGAAGACGAGGATACGGGCAAATTTCTCTATACCCGCGCCGCCTGCAAGCTGCTGGATGTCAAAACCTGCCAATGCACAGATTATCCCAACCGGGCCGCCCGGGTGCCTGATTGTGTCACCTTGACCGCCGATAATGTTGGCGAACTTGGCTGGCTTCCCCAGACCTGCGCCTACCGTCTGCTGGACGAGGGAAAAAGCCTGCCCTGGTGGCATCCCCTTGTATCAGGCCGGACCGGGACCGTAACCGAGGCCGGAATTTCGGTCAGCGGCGAAGCATATTCGGAAGAGGGCATCACCGTGGAACAGCTCCTTGACCATCTCTGGAAACTGCCAAAGGCGAAGCGGAAATTGCTTTAGTGTGCATGTTCTCCTGTCCCGCAGGCCGTCGCCCCCTGGCTCGGGGATCGGTGTTGACTATTTCACGAGTTCCGCGTGGACCAGATAGCGCTGCGATCCACGCGTGATCGCGTCGAAGGGGTAGCAGGTTGCCAGCACCAGGTTGAAGCCGCTGGCATGGCGGTCGATGCCTGACTTGTTCCAGTCGACTATGGAAGTGCCGGTCACCCGGTAGGTAAACGCCAGCCCATCATCGCGGGTGATCGTAATGCGGTCGCCCACCACGACATCCTTCAGGAAGGCGAAATGCGTATCCCTGTGCGCTGAAACAACGGCGGTGCCGCGCTCGCCAATGCGCGATGTTTCGTCGAGCAGGGCAGGGCCGAAAGCCAGCGCTTCACCGCTACCGCCGTGAAGCACAATGGCGCTGGCCTGGGTGCGCGGAATTTCAAGGCGCGCCACTGGCCAGGTGTCAGCCCAGCTCCAGGCCTTGACCGGCTCGCCTGTAATGATCGTTTGGCTGAAGGCCCGCTCAAGAAGCACCTGCGCCAGTTGCGCCTTGGCAAAAATCCAGGCCGATTGCCCGAACAGGAACAGCGACACGGCGAGGCACAGGGCGCTCAGGAAATTCAGGACGGACCGGCGCGACAAGCGCACCGGTCCGACTTTGGGCAGAGTGAGGGTTGCGGGGACCATATCACATCTGCCGCGGGGACTGGCGGGGAATAGCCAGCTTGAACATAAGACTTAAAACCAGGAGGATTCCGGCGATGAGCATCAAAAATTCTGCCGGCGTCGCGGTTTGCGGCAACATGACCTGTTGCTGGCCGGGAATGGCCGCCGGCTTCTGCAGAATGGCCAATTGCGTGAATTCGGCCTGTGCATCGCGCTGCTTAACCACTGGTTTTTCCTCGCCAAACACCGAGTCATAGTTCCAGCCCGCCGGAAGATTGAGCGGAATATCGGCCCGCGTCAGTTTTTCGCCAGCGGGGCGCTTCGGGGTCTTGTCAACCGCCACAAGGCTGGTCTGGCTGGAAACAATCTGGTGATCGCGAGCCATGGCCAGAATGGCCTTGTTAGCCTCATCGGATGTCAGCGTGCCAAGGGTTGACGCCACTTCAAAATCGGCAATCCGGCGCCGGGCCCAGAGCTTGGAAATGCCATCGCCTTTCGCCGCCTTGGAAATAGGAAGGGTCACTTCCCAAGGCTGATCGCCGATGTTGCCGCTGATTTTCAGCGCGCCGGCAAGGCTCCTGGCTTCCGCCATGAGCAGCACGGGTTCACCGCGATAGAGATCAGGCAGCATGTCAGGGGTAATCCTGGCAGCGTTGCCCACGAGTTCGGCTTTCAGCTCGGTAACGACCGGGCTGCCGATCTTGCTGAACAGGTCCTGCATCCGCGCCGTGACTTCCGCGGCTTCGCCGATATGGGTGAAGGTGCCGCGGCCAAGTTCCGCCGCGCGCGTCATCAGATAGGAGTTCGGCGCCGAGCCAATGCCCACCATGAAGACGCGGCTCCGGCCAAGGCCCTTGCTGATGGTCGCAAAGAGCTGCTCCTCATTGCCGATGGCGCCATCCGTCAGGAAAACTACCTGTCGCAAATGCGAGGTGTCGGAAGCATGGCTGTCAATCAACGCCGCCCGCATGGGAGGGATCATTTCGGTTCCGCCATTGGCGTGAAGGCCACTTACGAACGCCTTGGCCCGGTCGATGTTTTCCTTGTCGGCCGAAACCGCATCGGCGAACAACTGATCCATCGTGCCATCAAATCGGATGACGTTGAAGCGGTCACCCGGCTTCATTTGGCTGAGGCCATAGATCAGGCTGTCCTTGGCCTGCACCATGGAAGGCCCTTCCATCGAGCCGGAATTGTCGATGACGAAAATCGTCTCGCGCGGCTTTGTAACTTCGTTCGTGGGGGCAACCGGCGGCGTGACAAATCCCAGCAGGTAGTTCTTGCCGTTTACCGTTTCGGTGAACAGTCCCGCCTGCGGTGCCGTGCCGGCAGCCTGCCATTCCAGCACGAAATCCTTGTCGGCGGGAACATTGTCCTCAGCCAGTGAAATCACTTGGCTCACCGGATCAGTCTTGATTGGGTGATAAAGGCTCTTCACTTCGCTCACGTCAAATCCGGCGTTCAGGGTAACCGAAATCGTGGTTGGATTGACGGGAGCATGTTTCCTGGGATCCAGAACCGGAGGACTGATGCGGTCGCGATCCGGCACCGGGTCATTCACCGCCATGCCATAGCCATCGCTTGAAAAATCAACCGACTGCACAATGGGGGTGGGCATGTAGCGCGGCGCCACCACCAGCGGCAGGCGCAGCGAGAACGTGCCGCCTGACTGCTTCACGGTTTCCTGATATTCGATCTGCACGATTACCGTTTCATGCGGACCGATATTGGCCACCGAATTGGTGAAAAGATTGGGCCGTTCCTGTTCAAGCAAAGCCGCCACCTTGCCGCTGGCCTTGGCCTCCTCGTAAATGACCTTGGCTTCCTGCCGTTCCTTCACCTCGCCCACGATCACCCGGTTGCCCGCAATGATCTTCAGCGTATCGACGGCGGAATTCTCCGGCAGCGGGAACACATAGACGCCTTCCACAAAGCCATCAGCCGGGTTCTCAAACCGCTGGGTTACAATAGTGCGCGCAGTAGGCCCCGAGATGGTCACATTGAAATCCGTTGCAAGCCGCGGCGCTTCGAGATACTTGCCGCCCTCCGTGGATTTGAGCAGCAGGCTTCCCGCCTTCACGTCATTGGGGGTGATGAGGGAAAGTTTTGCCTCTCCCGCCCGTGCCTGCCCGAAGATGGTTAAGGCCAGAACGAAGGCCAGTCCAAAAATTGCAACGATGATGTCAAGACGGGATTTGAAATTTCGGGCACGTAAATCAGTATTCACTTTATCCTCCAGGGCCAGCCCCACTGCCAAGCCATGGATGGATTAAATACAGGTAATTCTTCCTGCTCCGCCAAGGTGAAGAACGTCTTTCTTCCGGCGCGTTCCGCAACGCGGTGGTGGAAATGTGCAGGAATATGTGGAATGTTACGGCCACCATGAGTGACGACGACCTTTCCCCGGAAGAGAACAAAGTGATCGGCGCCCAGGTCCGCGAGGAACTGGCCAGGCGCAGGCTTTCGCGCCAGCACCTTGCCGACAAGGCCAAGATCAGCCTGTCCACCCTGGAAAAGGCCCTGACCGGAACCCGGCCCTTCACGCTCGCCTCCGTGGTGCGCATCGAGGAAGCCCTGCAATTGCAATTGCGCAAGCACCGGCACGTGCACAATGGCGACATGGAGCTGGCCCCGGAATCTTTGGGGAGTTATTCGCACCCGGCCGTCTCCTGGCTGGAAGGCGATTACCTCACGCTGCGGCCGTCATTCAGCGACGCCCAGTCGGCCTATGCCTACCGTACCGAAATCCGCTGGGACAAGGCGCTCTCCCATCTCGTCTTCCGCGAGTCTGACCGCCTCGATGCGGCCTTCAAGCAGGATGGCGCCATCTCGGTGCCCCACCAGTCCGGCTACATCTATCTCGTCACCAACAAGATGGGCCAGTACCGCCTCATCATCCTCTCGCGCCCCATGATCGGCGGCGAAATGTTCGGGCTCCTCAGCACCCTGCAGTCGGGCAGGGGAACCCTGCTGATTCCCGTATCCACACCCATCGTTTTCGTGCCTGTGAAGAATTTCAAGGGCGAACCGGAGTTCGGAAAATTCAATTCCGAAGCAGCCATCCACGCCACCTATGCCGCGCTCCTCAAACGCGCCACCGAAGAACCCTTCGTGCTGCTGGTGAAGTAGGTAACCGCATGATAGATCTCTCCGACTTTCCCATCACCGGGAAATGGCCTGCCAAATTTCCTGACCGCATCCAGCTCTATTCGCTCCCGTCGCCAAATGGCGTCAAGGTTTCCATCATGCTTGAGGAAACCGGATTGTCCTACGAGCCGCACCACGTCAGCTTCGCCACCGACGACCAGAAATCGCCGGAATTCCAATCCCTCCACCCCAATATGAAAATCCCGGCCATCATTGATCCGAATGGCCCAGGCAACAAGCCGCTGCCCCTGTTCGAATCCGGCGCGATCCTGCTCTATCTCGCGGAAAAAAGCGGCCGGTTCTTCCCGGAAGATAATGCGGCCCGTTACCAGGCGGTTCAGTGGCTCATGTTCCAAATGAGCTACATCGGCCCCATGTTCGGTCAGGTTGGATTTTTCCATAAGTTCGAAGGCCGGACCTATGAAGACAAGCGCCCGCTCAATCACTATGTAGCTTAAGCGAAGCGCCTGCTCGGCGTGCTCGATCAAAGGCTCGAAGGCCGCGCATGGATGATGGGTGATGACTACACAATTGTCGACATGTCCATATTCCCCCTGGTGCGCAATCTGATTGGTTACTATGGCGCGGGGGAGCTGGTAGGGATCAGCAATTTTCCGAATGTCACCCGGGTGTTGTCCGCATTTCTAGAACGTCCTGCGGTGGCCAAGGGCCTCAAGATACCTTAGAAGCTGGAAGCCTGGTTGGTGAAGTAGGGGACTTTTGATATGACCGCAAAATATTCCAAAGCCTTGATAGTCGGAAGCGGTAGCGGTCTGAGCGCTTCGCTGGCCCGGCTTCTTGCCCGCGAGGGATTCAAGATTGCCCTTGCCGCCCGGAACACGGAAAAGCTCGCCTCCCTGTGCAAGAGTACCGGGGCTGTGGCCTTCGCCTGCGATGCCACCGACGCTGCTCAGGTCGCCCAGCTTTTCCAGGATGTCGAACGCAGGATAGGCGCGCCTGATGTCGTGATCTACAACGCCAGCGCCCGCGCCCGGGGGTCGTTTATTTCCCTTGTGGCGACCGAGGTCGAACAGGCCATCAGGACAAGCGCCTTTGGCGGTTTCCTGGTCGCGCAGGAAGCGGCCAAACGCATGCTGCCAAAGGGCCATGGGGCAATCCTGTTTACCGGAGCTTCCGCCAGCGTGAAGGGCTATGCCCAATCGGCGCCCTTCGCCATGGGCAAGTTTGCGCTCCGCGGCCTTGCCCAAAGCATGGCCCGCGAACTGGCTCCCATGGGCATCCATGTCGCCCATTTCGTCATCGATGGCGGCATCAGGAATCCGGGCCGGGCCGAGCCGCCGGAAAATCCCGACTCGATGCTCGATCCTGACGCAATTGCAGCCAGCTATCTGCATGTTCTGCAGCAGCCGCGCAGCGCCTGGACCTGGGAAATGGAACTGAGGCCGTGGGTTGAAAAATTCTGATTGGCGATCGCAACTCCGCGATTGCGAATTGTATTGGATGGCCCGCCCTCAGGCCGCGTCCATCTTCGGCTTCCGGATCTGTGCCGCCGCCTCGATGATTAGCGGGTCGAGCCCTTCGCCGCCCTTGGCCAGATGCTCCAGAAGGTGCTTGCGCATCCGCGGGTCCCAGAAGTTGTTGATATGCGTAGCCGCTTCCTTCACCGCCTCTTCGCGCGGGTAGCCCTTGAAGAAATCGGCAATCTGGTTGGCCATGCGCAGCATGTCGCGAGTTTCCATCGTCTACTCCTGCTCGAATATCATGACGCCGCCCTTGGACAGGGCCGCGAGTTTCAGTCCCGCCTGCCTGGCGAGTTGCAATGCTAATGCAGTTGGCGCCGAAATTGTTACCAGCGCACCGATTCCAGCCAGCGCGCATTTCTGCACCAGTTCGAAACTGCAGCGGCTCGACATCAGCACAAATCCATCGTGCAAGTTCGTTTTCGATTTTGCCAATGCCCCGATCAGTTTGTCCAGCGCGTTGTGCCGGCCCACATCTTCGCGCGACAGCAGGATAACGCCGTCAGGCGCACACCAGGCGGCGGCATGCACTGTGCGGTTCACCGCATTCATCGGCTGGAATTGCGGCAGCGCCGCATAGGCCCGCGCCACCGCCTGCGGTGAAAGCGCTGTATTCACGCCAATTCCCTCCGGCATGCGGATTGCGTCCTCGATGTCTTCAATGCCGCAAAGCCCGCAGCCCACGCGGCCTTCCAGGGTGCGCTTCACCATGCGGTCTCGGTTCAAATGCCTTTCGTCGACTGCCAGATCAACCGCCAGGCCTTCTTCCGAAGGTAGCGTGAGTATGCCCTTGATATGGGACGCCGAGGTAATGATCCCTTCCGCCAGCGCAAAGCCCGCGGCGAAATCATCAAGGTCGGCGGGCGTTGCCATCATCACCGCGTATGGCGCCGAGTTGAACAGGACGGCAACCGGCACTTCCTCCGGCACCTGCCAGATCACTGCTTGCGATCCGCCGGCACCATGAAGCGTGCCGTGGGCTTCAATGCTACTCAGCGGCGACAAGAGGCTTGACTTCAATGCGCTTGTTTTCGTCCTCGCGGATTTCCCAATCCTTCTGCCAGTCCGATTGCTGGTTGGACAGTGTCACTTGAACCGCCGTCACCTTGTATTCCGGGCAGTTCGTCGCCCAGTCGGAATTCTCCGTGGTGATCACGTTGGCCCCCGACACCGGGTGATGGAACGTCGTGTAGACGACCCCTTGCGCCATGCGTTCGGAGATCAACGCCCGCAGCGTTGTCGCTCCCACGCGGCTGGCGATGGACACCATCTGGCCGTTCTTGATGCCGCGCACTTCAGCGTCATGCGGGTGGATTTCGAGAATGTCCTCGGCATGCCAGGCCACATTTTCGGTGCGCCGCGTCTGCGCCCCCACATTATACTGCGACAGGATGCGGCCCGTTGTGAGAATGAGCGGGAAGAAGCGATTGGTGCGCTCCGTCGTCGGCACGAATTCGGTGATCATGAAGCGCCCGAGGCCGCGCACGAAGCCGCCCACATGCATCAGCGGCGTGCCTTCCGGCGCCTTGTCGTTGCAGGGCCACTGCACGGAGCCGAGCCGGTCCAGCTTGTCGAAGGAAACCCCGGCAAAGGTCGGCGTCACCCGCGCGATCTCATCCATGATTTCAGATGACGAATTGTAATGCATGTCATAACCCATCGCTTGCGCCAGCTCGCAAACAACCTGCCATTCATCCTTGCCCTGCATCGGCGCCTTTACCTGGCGCACCCGGTTGATGCGGCGCTCCGCATTGGTGAAGGTGCCGTCCTTCTCGAGGAAGGAGGTGCCGGGGAAGAACACATGGGCAAAGGCCGCCGTTTCATTGAGGAACAGGTCCTGCACCACAACGCATTCCAGCGCCTCCAGCGCATGGGTCACATGGTGGGTGTTGGGGTCCGACTGGGCAATGTCCTCGCCCTGAACGTAAAGACCCTTAAACGTGCCTTCGACCGCCGCATCGAACATGTTGGGAATGCGCAGGCCCGGTTCGGAATCAAGCGCGGTCTGCCAGACCTGCTCGAACATTTCGCGCACTGAATTGTTTCCTACGTGGCGGTAGCCTGAATATTCATGAGGGAATGAACCCATGTCGCAGGACCCCTGCACATTGTTCTGGCCGCGTAAGGGGTTCACCCCTACGCCGTTGCGGCCCACGTTGCCGGTGAGCATGGCGAGATTGGCCATGGCCATCACCATGGTGGAACCCTGGCTGTGCTCGGTCACGCCCAGGCCGTAATAGATGGCGCCATTGCCGCCCGTTGCATAAAGCCGGGCGGCGGCGCGCACGTCAGCCGCCGCAACCCCGGTGATCGATTCCATCGCTTCCGGTGAATTCTCCGGCTGGCGGATGAAGTCGGTCCAGCGCGCAAATTCCTTTGGATCGCAGCGCTCGGCGATATAGGCCTTGGCTTCCAGTCCTTCCGTCACAATGACATGGGAGAGTGCATTGACCACCGCCACATTGGTGCCGGGCCGCAGGGGCAAATGAAAATCCGCTTTAATGTGTGGCGAACGCACCATGTCAATGCGGCGCGGATCGAGAACGATGAGCCTGGCGCCCTCGCGCAGGCGCTTCTTCATGCGCGAAGCGAAAACCGGATGGGCATCTGTGGGATTGGCGCCGATCACCAGCATCACGTCGCATTCATCAACCGACTTGAAATCCTGGGTGCCGGCCGAAGTCCCGAATGTCTTGCTCAGGCCGTAGCCCGTGGGCGAATGGCAAACGCGGGCGCAGGTATCCACATTGTTGTTGTGGAAAGCGGTGCGCACCATTTTCTGCACCACGAACACTTCCTCATTGGTGCAGCGCGACGAGGTGATGCCGCCGATCGAACCGCGGCCATATTTTTTCTGGATTTCCGTGAAGCGTTTGGCCACAAAGCCTATGGCCTCTTCCCACGATACTTCTTTCCAGGGATCGGTGATCTTGTCGCGCACCATGGGCTTGGTCACCCGGTCCTTGTGGCTGGCATAGCCCCAGGCAAAGCGACCCTTCACGCAGGAATGGCCCTCATTGGCGCCGCCATCCTTCCACGGCACCATGCGGACAACGTCATCGCCCTTCATTTCGGCCTTGAAGGAGCAGCCCACGCCGCAATAGGCGCAAGTGGTCACAACCGAGGTTTCCGGCATGCCGAGCTCGATCACAGATTTCTCGATCAGAGATCCCGTCGGGCACGCCTGCACGCAGGCGCCGCAGGATACGCATTCCGAGTCCATGAACTTCTCGTCCATGCCAGCCGAAACATGCGAGGCAAACCCGCGGCCATCGATGGTCAGCGCGAAGGTGCCTTGCACTTCCTCGCAGGCCCGCACGCAGCGCGAGCAGACAATGCATTTCGCCGCATCGAAGGTGAAATAAGGGTTGCTTTCATCTTTTTCCTTGAAGCGGGGGTTCGCTTCGCCGTCGGCCCGCACCGGTGAAACGTGATTGTCGCCTTCGAACCCGTAGCGCACATTGGCAAGACCCACCGTGTCGGCAATGTCCTGCATCGCATTGTCGCCGGTCAGCGGATGGTCGGAAAGGTAAAGCTCCATGACACCCTGGCGCAACTTGCTCAGCCGATCCGTCTGGGTGTGGACTTTCATGCCCTCGGCCACCCATGTTGTGCATGAGGCGGGCGTGCCCTTGCGGCCCTCGATTTCAACCAGGCACAGCCGGCATGAGCCAAAACTTGCCATGTTGTCGGTGGCGCAGAGCTTTGGAATCTGCGTGCCAAGCTCCATGGCGGCCCGCATGACCGAAGTGCTTTCCGGAACCGTAATGGACTGGCCATCGATTTCCAGTGTCACCATGGTGGTGGATTTGGATTTCGGGGTGCCGTAGTCGATTTCTGTGATCAGGGTCATGGGAGTGGACTCCTCTTGGTTTCCTCACCCTGAGGTGCCGCGAAGCGGCCTCGAAGGGTCTGTTTGCAGCAAGTACCGTGGCCCATGCTTCGAGGCTCTGCTGCGCAGAGCACCTCAGCATGAGGTTGAGTGAGCGAATTCATTCCGCTACCACCATTTTAGCAGGCCGGTCAAAATCTTCAGGAAAATACATCACGGCACTCTGCACCGGCATGGGCGTCAGGCCGCCCATGGCGCACAGCGAGCCGTCAGTCATCGTCTGGCAAAGGTCATCGAGCAGCATCAGGTTCTCGTCGCGCGCGATGCCGGCCACAATCTTGTCGATCACCTCGACGCCGCGGGTGGAGCCGATGCGGCAGGGCGTGCACTTTCCGCAGGATTCAATCGCGCAGAATTCCATCGCAAAGCGCGCTTGCGCCGCCATGTCGACGCTGTCATCAAACACCACGACGCCGCCATGGCCCACCATGGCGCCATTGGCGGCAAAGGCTTCGTAATCCATTTGCAAATTGAGTTGTGAAGCGGGGAGGTAAGCCCCCAGCGGCCCGCCAACCTGCACGGCGCGCAACGGTTTTCCCGTTGCCGTGCCGCCGCCGAAATCATTGATGAGCTGGCCCAGTGTGATACCAAAAGCCTTTTCGACAAGGCCGCCCTGCTTGATATTGCCGGCGAGTTGGAAGGGCAGCGTGCCGCGTGAACGGCCCATGCCATAATTCTCGTAGGCCTTGCCGCCTTCCGCCAGAATGTAAGGCACGGCAGCAAAGCTCAGCACGTTATTGATGACCGTTGGCTTGCCGAACAGGCCATGAAGCGCTGGGATCGGCGGCTTGGGCCGCACCATGCCGCGCTTGCCTTCCAGGCTGTCGAGCATGGCGGTCTCCTCGCCGCAGATGTAGGCGCCGGCCCCGCGCCGCACTTCAAGAGAAAAGGAATGCGCTGAACCCTGAATGTTTTGTCCCAGCCACTTCGCTGCCGTGGCGATACGGATGGCATCCTTCATGGCGCGGATCGCGTCCGGGTATTCCGAGCGGATATAGATGAAGCCGATGGTCGCGCCAACGGCGATGCCGGCAATAGTCATGCCTTCGATCAGCATGAAGGGATCACCTTCCATCACCATCCGGTCGGCAAAGGTACCGCTGTCGCCCTCGTCGGCGTTGCAGCAAACGTATTTCTGGTCCGCTTTGGCGTCGTGGACGGTTTTCCACTTGATGCCCGTGGGGAAACCAGCACCACCGCGGCCACGCAATCCGGACGTGGTGACTTCCGTGACGATCTCCGCACCCTTCATAGTGAGAGCTTTCTTCAAGCCAATGAAACCGCCATGCGACATATAATCGGCAACCGAAAGTGGATCGGTGACGCCGCAGCGCGCGAAGGTAAGGCGTTCCTGGTTCTTGAGATAGGGTAAGTCTTCAGTGACTCCGAGCGACAGCTTGTGTTTGCCGCCCTCATGGAACTTGGACTCGAACAGGCTCTTCACATCGCCAGCTTCAACCGGAGCGAAAGCCACGCGGCCCTTCGGCGTTTCGACTTCAACAAAAGGCTCGAGCCACAAAAGCCCGCGTGAGCCGTTGCGGACAAGCTGGAAGTCAATTTTCCGCACAGCGGCTTCCGCCACGATGGCATCAGCCACCGCATCGGCGCCAACGGCGCGGGCGGCGGAATCCTTCGGAACGTAAATCCTGATCATGAGGCCAGTTCCTTGACCAGCGCTTCAAACTTTTGCGCCGTCATGCGGCCCATGGGGCGTTCATCCACCAGCAGGGAAGGGGACGTGGCGCACAGCCCAAGGCAGTAAACCGCTTCCAACGTGATGGCGCCATCAGACGTGGTCTCGCCAAATTTCACTTTCAAGCTTTTCTGGGCGGCATCAGCCAACTCGTTGCCCTTCATGGATTGGCAGGCTTCCGCCCGACAGACCTTCACAACGTGGCGGCCAGCCGGCTTGCGCCGGAATTCGTGGTAAAAGCTCACCACGCCGTGCACTTCGGCGCGGGAAAGGTTCAGTGCCTTGGCCAGAACCGGCACGGAAGCCTCTGGCACATGGCCCGCTTCATGCTGTAAATCATGCAGGATTTCCAGCAAAGCGTCAGGCTTGTTGTCATAACGCGCGGCTATGACACTGGCGGCATCGGGTTTTGTGGCGCGACCGTCGATAAGGGGTTGTTTTCCGGACATGGTGCATTATGGCAGAAACCCCAGGTTTTAGCCAATTGCGTCAGCCTATCGGCCCATTGAGGCGGCCAATGACCGGCTTGGCATCGTGCAATAAAAAGGGGCCCACAAAACCGTGAGCCCGTTTTTTCATTCATGCTCAGAAGTGAATGTTTACGCCCACCTGCACGGTGTGAAGGTCAAGATCGACGTCGGTTCCTTCGCCGCCAATTGCATTGACCCCGTAGGTCTCTTTGCCCAGGTTGTAGTAGCGGTATTCCGCCTTGAGCGACCAGGTGTCGTTGATGGCATATTCAGCGCCAGCGCCCAAAGTCCATCCATTATGCCAGTTGCTGTCTGAACTGGTGCCAATAAATGAATTGAAGGTTGACCGTTCAGCGTGAGCCCAGCCCCAGCCGGCTGTTACAAAGGGGAGCCATTGTCCCATGGCCATGCCCAGCCTGCCCCTGACGGATGCCAGCTGATCAATGTCCAGGTCGACATGTGTATTGAAGATTCCGGTTCCGGATTCTCCGTGATCGCTGAGGCTTGCCAGCGCATAGTCACCTTCAACGCCAAGCAGCAGGCCATTGTCCAGTACGTAGTTGAAACCCGCCTGTCCCCCCACAAACCCGCCGTCTGGCTTAAGGTCCACGGCGCAACCCAGTTGGCCAAAATAGATTGACCTCGATTCCTGAGCTTCACCGCAATACTCATTGTACTTGTCATTGCCGTATTCTGCGTTTGCATCAGCCCAGCCCCAGCCGCCATGGACGCCCAGATAAAAACCAGACCAATCGATCACTGCCGGTTCGGAAGCAACCACGTCAGCAGCCTGGGAAACGCCGCTCATTGCCAACATCGACGCCCCCAGTAACACTCCAATACTTACCGTCCTCATTGTACTAACTCTCTGTTTACGCCACAAACTTTAGTCTTTTTTCGACTTGTGAGGACTTTGTTAACTCTTTTGGGAAGGTGTGCCAATATGGGAATCGCAATTCGTCAATCACTCAGGCTGTGGAAAACACGATTTATGTATGTGTGTTGCTTTTCAGTCACAGATTTGGGCAGCCATCCGGCTGTGCCCAGGGTTTAAAGTGCCTGAAGCTATTGAGAAATCCGGGCTTTGAGCCGGCGGAAATACACTATTACTAAGCCGCGAGGCGGCTTTTCTCCTTGGCGAAGGGGCTGAGGCCGAGCCACTCCTGCATGGCGCTGGCAATTTCCTTGTCGCCCTGGACATCAAGCTGATTGGTTTCCAGCTCTTTCCTGACCGTTGTGACCCCCATCCAGATGGCCGTCATGGCGCGCAGCGAACCGGAGACGAAAAGGTCAACGTCAAAGCCCGGATCGGCGTTGCACAGGTCGACCTTGCCGTCGGGTTCGACGACGAGCCAGAATTTTTGCCGGGCTTTTTCGACTTCCGGGAAATAATAGGCAATGGTGCAGCGTTTTTTCGGCAGCGGCTTGGGATCCAGCCAGCGCCGCATGTCCCACATGAGCAGCGAGGGATCAAGATTTTTAAGCGACAACTTGGACTCCACCCAGCGCTGGGCCCAAAATCCCATGGCCATGACAATGGGTTTCAGCTCTTCGCCTGCCAGCGTCAGCTGGTATTCCTTGCCGCCTTGCTTAGTTGATACTTCTTCGATGATTCCCGCCTCACGCATTTCCACCAGCCGCTTGGAAAGCAGCGTCGGCGACATGCGGGGAACGCCGCGCCGCAGATCATTGAAGCGCCGCGTGCCGCAATACATTTCGCGCAAGATCAAAGGTGTCCAGCGCGAACAGAAGATTTCCGCCGCCATCGCCACCGGACAGAACTGGCCATAACTCCCGTGTTCGGACATCGCTGCCTCCGTTTACAAATGTTGCAAGTACAACTATTGATGTTGTGGATGCAACTTCTAGCATATGGAGCGGCCGGTGAACAGTACAAATACTGTACCGCCGGACGTCACCGGATATCGACAAGCCGACATCGTAGTACAGTTTCAGGACTAGAGGCAAAACCACCCAAGGGGCACAATAGGGGCATAAAACGCACAAGGAGAGCGCCATGAACACCCTAACCAAATTGAAGCCGGGAAAGACCGATATTGTCGTTATCGCAGAAAAGCTGGGAAAGGAGTTTGCCGCAAGGGCCGAAGTTGCCGATGAAACCGATTGTTTCGTGGCCGACAACTATGCGGCGCTGAAAAATTCCGGGCTCGTCGAAGCGGCTGTTCCAACCGAGCTCGGCGGCGGCGGGGCAAACATCCATGAACTGGCTGAAATGCTGCGCACCCTGGCGCATCATTGCAGTTCGACGGCCTTGGCCTTCGCTATGCACACCCATCTCGTCACGGTGCCATCCTGGCGCTGGAGCCACCAGAAGGTGGCGGCCGTGGAGCCCCTGCTGAAGCGCATCGCCGCTGAAAAAATCTTCCTCTCAACCAGCGGCGGCTCCGACTGGGTGGCAGGTGCGGGCAAGGCCGAGCGCGTCGAGGGCGGCTACAAGATCACCGCGCGCAAGGTATTTTCCTCGGGCGCTCCCGCCGGCAGCATTTTCATGACCACCGCAGTTCTGGAAGAAGAGGGCGCGGATCCCATGGTCCTGCATTTCGGCATTCCGATGAATTCGCCAAATCTGCGCATTGATCCCGTGTGGAAAACCCTTGGCATGCGCGGCACCGCCTCCCATGACGTCATCATTGAGGGCCATGTGGTGCCGGAAGCGGCCGTCGCCCTCAAGCGCAAGGCCGGCGAATGGCATCCGCTGTTCCAGATCATCGGAACTTTCGCCATTCCACTGATCTACAGCGTCTATCTCGGCGTTGCCGAAAGCGCCCGCGACATTGCCGTGAAGCTGGCGAAGAAACGTCGCAGCGATCACCACCTCCTGCAGCTCGTGGGTCAGATGGATTCGGAACTCTTGGGCGCCCGCGTTGCGCTCAGCTACATGCTGGATGTGGTGGCGCAGAACACGCCCGGAGCCGAAAGCATCAATCAGGTCATGATGGGAAGGAGGCTCGTAGCCGTGCACGCCATCCGTGCCGTTGAACTTGCCATGGAAGCGGCAGGCGGCGCAGGCTTCTACCGCAGCCAGGGACTGGAACGCCGCTTCCGAGATATCCAGGGCGCGCGCTACCACCCGATGCAGCCCGGCCAGCAGGCCGAATACGCTGGCGCGATGGCGCTTGGAATGCCGGTTGATAAAATCTTCTAGGAGCGCATACGCTCCATTCTGTCACCCGGCATGCCGGGATGACAGAATTGGGGGAGGGTAACATGTCCAAGCTCTACGGCGAAAGCCACCGCGAACTGCAGCGCGAGTTTGACACCGAGCGCCTGGCCGACCGGATTGAGGAGCGCCTGTTCCACGAGCACATCACGCCCGACGACCAGGCCTTTATCGAACGCTTGGACATGTTCTTCCTGGCCACCGCTGATAAGGAAGGCCGCCCCAACTGTTCCTACAAGGGCGGCGATCCCGGCTTCATCCGTGTCCTTGATCCAAAAACCTTGGCCTTTCCGAATTACGACGGCAACGGCATGTATCTCTCCACCGGCAACACGCTGGAAAATCCGGCCGTGGGCCTGATGTTCATCGATTTCGAAAACCGCAAGCGCTTCCGGCTCAATGGCACCGCCAGCATCGTGCCGGCAGGTTCCATCGAGCCCGCATACCCCGAAGCGCAATTCGTGGTGAAGGTCCACGTCACGCAGGTCTTCCCCAACTGCCCGCGCTACATTCACAAGATGCAACTGGTCGAGCGCTCCAGCTTCGTGCCCCGCGCCGATGTCGCAACACCCGTTCCCGCATGGAAACGCATGGAATGGTCCTGCGACGTGCTGCCCAAGAATGATCCGGCTTTGAAGCCGGAAGGCTAATTTGGACGCACGACACTAAAGCTTTCTATTTACTAAGGGAAAAGCTTGATAATTAATATCGTCGAATGCTATTTCTATTTCTTGGCGAGTGCTGAATATTAGTCGATGGGTAAATTTTTTGAGATCTGACAAAAATCCCATTCATCTTCGAGAATTTCAATTTTTTCTGTGCGACTAGCTCGAACCAACATCTCTAAGTCGGATTGCGTTAACTTCGCATTGCGGTAGGTCAAGTCAAGTCGTTGATATCCCACTTGAAGGTCACCGATAACTAACGTTACGAATAGCTCGTTTTCTGGGATTCTGCGGTTAACAGTCTTCACTAGGCCGTCGTGCAGTCGATATGAATACAAAGTCTTGAGGACTGTACTGAATGAATCTCTTATTGTGTTGAGATGCGCTTGGTATTTGGAGTCAGCGGCATACGGTTCTTCGTCGTCACGTTCTCCGCTCAACCACTCTTTCGTAAAAAATTTCAATCTGCGTTCCTTCACCAACTTGTTCCGGGTAGTCTTGCAGCAATCCCAAACTTTGTCATCCCGGCGAACGCCGGGACCCAGACTTGCAACCCAGCCACATGTGGAAAGTCTGGCCCCCGACTTTTGTCGGGGTGACAGAAGTTCAAAAAGATTAGCCCTCCGCCGGGCCGTCCAGCACGACGAGGTCGTCAGGGTTGAAGTTGATGGTGACCTTCTCGCCGACTTTGGGGGGGGCGGTGTTGGACTGGTTGAACATGTCGAGCGATATGTCCTGCGCCCCGGTGCGCACTTTTACCCGCACGATGGAGCCCAGGAAATTTACGCTCGCAACTTTCGCATCGAGGCGGTTGGCATTGGCGCCGCCCTTGCCGATGGCGATGGCTTCCGGGCGGAGCGCCACGGAAACGGTTTTTCCGGCGGCGCCCGTGAACGCCTTGCTGGCGTGGATCGGCTGGCCGTCGAGTGTCAGGGTTCCCTTGGAAGCACTCACGATTTTTGCCGGAAGGATGGTCAGCGTACCCACAAATGACGCGACAAAGCGGCTACTTGGTTTGTTGTAGATTTCCAGAGGCGTGCCGATCTGCTCAACCCGGCCTTCATTCATCACCACGATCCGGTCCGACATGGACAGCGCTTCTTCCTGGTCGTGCGTCACATAAATCGTCGTGATGCCAAGCTCGCGCTGGATGGCGCGAATTTCGGCGCGCAGCGAAATGCGGATTTTGGCATCGAGCGCCGACAGGGGTTCGTCAAGCAGCAGCACGCTTGGCTTTACCGCAAGCGCCCGGGCCAAAGCCACGCGCTGCTGCTGGCCGCCGGAAAGCTGGAACGGATAACGCCCGCCATGCTCCGGCAGCTTGATGATGCCAAGCATTTCCTTGACGCGCGACGCGATGGCATCGCCCGAAGCGCCCGCCACTTTCAAACCGAAAGCAATGTTCTGCGCCACCGTCATGTTGGGAAACAGCGCGTAGGATTGGAACACCATGCCGATATTGCGCTGGTTGGGCTTGAGATTGGTCACATCCTTGCCGTCAATCAGGATACGCCCGGTCGTTGGCCCTTCAAACCCGGCCACCATACGCAGCGTCGTTGTCTTGCCGCAGCCCGAGGGGCCAAGGAACGAAACGAATTCGCCCTTGTCGATGGCGATGTCCATATGGCGCACCACCGTGGTCGGACCGAAACTTTTGGTGACATTCTCGATGGTAAGAAAAGTTTCGGCCATGGTCCCCACTCTTTTCAATTCGGCCGGCTGGCCGACTTCGGCGCATAACGTGACAGGACCTGAATGACCGCCATGCAGCCCCAGGTGATGAAAAAGGCGATGATGGCGAGCGCTGCCGGTTCATAGGCGCGGTTGGCGCCGATGTTCTGCAGGTAAGGCCCGAAGGCGGGGCGGTCGAGCAGGCTCGCCATGGTGAATTCGCCGATGACGATGGCAAAGGTCAGGAACGCGCCGGAGAGAACTGCAATCAGCACGTTGGGCAAAATGACCCTGGCAATGATCGTGGGCCATTTCGCGCCGAGGATTTGCGCCGCTTCCGTGAGCGTTTGCACGTCGATAGTGCGCAAGCCCGTATCGACCGCTCGGTACATATAGGGCAGGGCGAGAGTGACATAGCCGAACATCAGCAGAATGTCGGTGCCGCGCCGCGTGGCGGTGAACGGCAGCCATGACGATGAGTTGTACATGCGCAGATAGCCGAACACGATGACGATGGCCGGAATGATCAGCGGCAGCAGTGTGATGAATTCAATAACTGGCCGCAAATTCGGCAGGCGCAGGCGGATCCAGTAGGCCGTGGGCACGACAATCAGGATGCCGACGATGATGGTGAGCGCCGCAATCAGGATGGAATAGCCGAACGTCGCCTGGAACCGTTCATCGCCGAAGACGACGCGGTAAGCCTCGTAGGAATATTCGCCGCGCTTCATCCGCATGGAAAATTCGATCGTGGCGATTAGCGGCACGAAGAAATAGGTGCAGCCCAGCGCAAAGGTGATCCAGGCCCAAGTCTTGCCCTTCATGACTTGCCCTTCATTTCAACCACCTCTCGGAGCGGGTGCGGAACCAGAGATAGGCAAGGTTGGATGCGCCCGTAATGAAAATCATGCCCATGGCCAGCGCATAGCCGAGGTTCGGGTTGTGCAGCACGTCGCCACGGATTTGCGCATAAAGCAGGATGGGCACGATGTTGAGCGACGAGCCGGTGAGCGCATAGGCTGTGGCGATGGCGCCGAAGGCATTGGCGAACAGCAGGATGACCGTGCCGAGGAAACTTGGCCACAGCACCGGGATCAGAACCATGCGCCAGTATTGCCAGTTGTTGGCGCCCAGCGTGGCCGCCGCTTCGCCCCATTCGCGCTTGAGGCCGTCAAGGGCAGGGGTGATGATGAGAACCATCAGCGGAATCTGGAAATAGAGATAGGTGAGCGTAAGGCCCCAGAAGGACAGGAGATTGAATCCCGCGTTGTAAAGGCTGAGGCCGAACCAGTTGTTCAGGATGACTGTCACCAGGCCAAGCCGCCCGAGCGTTGCCAGGAAGGCAAAGGCCAGCGGCACACCGGCGAAATTCGAAGCGACACCGGAGAAGGTCAGCGTTGAGGCGCGCACCCATTCCGGCAGGCCGCCGCGCACGATGGCCACCGCGAGGGCAAACCCGGCAAGCGCGCCAAGCACCGCCGAGGCAATGCTGACTTTCAGCGAAATCATATAAGCCGAGACGATGGAGGGCTGGGCCAGCGCCTGGATATTCTCAAGCGTGAATTGCCCTTCCGGGTTCTGGAACGCGCCGATGATCAGCCGGAACGTCGGCAGGATCAAAAACATCAACGCGAAGATGAAGAACGGGGCGACCCCCAGCCAGCTCCATGGCATGCGAAACCGCTGCGGTGCCGGCGCTTGGTTCTGTGTCCCCTGGTCTGTCATGATGTGCTTGAATGAAATGACGCGCCGCGAGATTGCCCCGCGGCGCGTCCGGTTTAATTACTGAACGTTGGCGCCAACAACAGTGTCCCACTGCTTGGTGATGGCTTCCTTGGCCGCACCCTGCTCGTCGAGTGACGGGAACACGGCTGCATTGTAGGCTTCTGCCGGTGGCAGCTTTGCCAGAACGTCCGCCGGGATCTTGCCGTTCTTGGCAAGGTCGTTGAAGCGGATCGGATGGCAATAACCTTTCAGCCAGCCAATCTGGCCCTCATCCGAATAGAGGTATTCCATCCAGAGCTTGGCGGCATTGGGGTGCGGCGCGAAAGCGCTGATCGCCTGCACATAAACACCGGCAACAACGCCGGTCTTCGGCACCACGACTTCAACGCCGGGGTTGCCGGCAAGCGTGTCGCGGGTGGCAAGGCCATTATAGTCCCAGCCGATGATGATCGGCGTGGCGCCCTGCGCGAGCGAAGCGGACTTGCCGATGGTGGGCACCAGATTGCCCTTGGCGTTAAGCTCCTTGAAGAACTCAAGACCGGCAGCGCCGGCCTCAGTACCAGGAGCCTTGCCGCCGGCAATGCCCGAGGCGTGGACGGCGAGAATGGCCTGGTTCGAAGCGCGTGGATCGCCGGCGAGAGCGATGGAATTCTTGTACTCATCCTTCTGCAGGTCTGCCCAGTCGGCAGGAATGTTCTTGATGATGTCCTTGTTCACCTGGAAGGCGAGCACGCCATAATAGTCGCCGTACCAGAAGCCTTCCGCATCCTTGGCGCTGTCGGGGATCGTATCCCAGGTCGAAACCTTGTAGGGCTGCAACAGGCCATCGGCCTTTGACGACGGGCCGAAGGAGAGGCCGACGTCGATGACGTCCGGCGCCTGCGGGCCCATGTTGTCCTTGTTGGCCTTGATCGCCTCGACTTCATCTCCCGAACCGGCGTCCGGGTTCAACTCGTTGATCTTAAGGCCGTATTTCGCCTTGAAACCGTCAATGACGCCGCCATAGCCGCACCAGTCATGCGGCAGTGCTATGGTGGTGAGTTCGCCTTCCGCCTTTGCGGCGGCGACCAGATCGTCCATCGCATCGGCGAAAGCCGCCGTCGAGGACAGCGCAAAGGCCATCGCCACGGTGGAGTTCAGCAACGTTGTGCGTAATTTCATGATTTTCAACTTTCCCTGATTGTTTTTCGTCGTTGTCCAAGCCGGCACCCCTACCGGCGCCCTGCTTATTGCACCCGAGATTGGCTCAATCAGGCACAATTGGCAATGCTATATGACAGTTATGTGACAACGGAAAGAAGATTGGAACAGCCCGGCATCACCCGGTAGAATTTTCAAAAGGATGAACCAATGACCCTCTCAGGCGGCGACCCTTGGATTGCCAAAGCCTGCGGCGACGCGCCCGTGCAAGCCTACTTCGCCGCCATGCCGGGCTGGAAAAGCAGCGTCGGCTACAGGCTCGACGGGCTCATCACCAGCACCATCCCCGGCGTTCACAAGGCGGTCAAATACAATTCGCCGCTCTACGGCATCGAAGGGCAGGGCTGGTTCCTCAGCCTCCATGTCTTCACGAACTACGTAAAGGTGGCCTTCTTCCGCGCCGCATCGCTGCGTCCCATACCGCCGGGCAAGTCCAAGCAAAAGGAGCTGCGTTACCTCAACATCCGTGAGGATGACCAACTCGACGAAGCCCAGTTCACCGCCTGGGTAAAACAAGCCAGCAGATTGCCCGGCGAACGAATGTGAGTAGAAACTGTTAGAGAGATGCTGTCGGGAACGAAAAATGATAAAGGCACATGCGGGACAGATCGCCGAACTAATCAATGCACGCAACAAGCTCACTGTGCATTACACCGCCGATAAAATTTACGCGGCTCGGAGCAGATATCTATACGAGCTTTCTGAAGCTGGGCATGTAATCGGCAGCTTGGAAGTGAAGAAAGTGCAGTGGTATCAGTTTGAAATTGATCACCTGAGTGTCGCGAAAGATGTTGAAGGCAAAAGTGTTGCGTGGAAGCTATTAATGCGAGCTGAAGACCAGGCGCAGCAGTCGCGGGGTCGCCTCCTTCAGTGTACAATCCGAGAGGACAATGAAGACAGCGTGAGTTTTTTTAAGCGAAATGGTTTTTTGAAGGTCGCCGAATTTCACTATCCGGATACCGGAAACAATGTGGGAGTCTGGCAAAAAGTGATTTCGCCGAGGAAGTCCCATGCTCGTGCAGGTGGCCCAACAATCGAGTCGCCATGTGGCAAGCGGCAAAAATTTTGAAGAAAGCGAAAATCACCATGAAGAAAACTAAATCCATACCGAAAGCTGATGATTCAGAAGGCCCTCCCTCCAAGCTAATCAACGCTCACATCAAGGAGCTGGACGGTTGGCGCGGCGAAACTCTTTCCCGCATCCGGGCGCTCATCAAAGAGGCCGACCCCGAAGTGGTCGAGGAGTGGAAGTGGGGCATTCCCGTGTGGTCGCATGCCGGGATTATCTGCACCGGGGAGTCCTACAAGACTGCCGTGAAGACGACCTTCGCCAAGGGCGCTGCACTGGAGGATCCGAAACACCTGTTCAACTCCAGCCTCGAAGGCAAGGTGCGGCGCGCCATCGATTTTGCCGAGGGCGGCAAGATTGATGAAAAGGCCTTCAAGGCGCTGATCCGCGCCGCCGTGGCGCTGAACACGGCAAAGCCAACCAAGGCCAGCCCCGCCCGCGCCAGGAAAAAAGCAAAAAGCGTCAGGTGATCCCCGGCAATCAGCATTTGGTTATGCCCGCCGCATAAGGTAGTCTGGGCAGGATCAACAACAGGGATCAAACATTGCTCATTGGACTGGCCCGCACCGCGTTTTCCGCACCGTCAGGAGTGCCCCCTTCTGTCGCGCGTCAGGCCGCCACGCATGTTGCATTCTTTCTGGCGTATCTGGTGCTCTTCAGAATATCCTACATTTTCCAGATTTCCGATCTTCGCTCAACGCCATGGAATCCCGAAGCGGGAATAGCTGTCGTGAGCGGCATTGTGCTTGGCTGGTCAAGCCTTCCGGCTATTTTTCTTGCGTCAATTGCCAGCAAACTGACCAATCCCACGATCCTGACGTTCGGCTGGGAAGTTGTTGCGGCAGTTGCAAATGCCCTGATTTTCGCGGGCTCCGCTGCCGCACTGCGAAGATTTTTTCCGTCGCTTGAAACAACCACGACGGGAAACATCGTTCTCTTTATCATCTATGCCGCGATTGTAACTCTGGCTTCGGCAATTGCCCGCCTCGTCATTGCCGCCCTGGCTCTGAACATATCGCCCGTCTACCTGGTCAATTATGCCCTGACACTTTCTGTCGGAAATGTTGTCGGCGTCCTGACCATCGTGCCGCTTTTCTTCGTCGCCAGACCCGTGCGCGGCTGGCTTGGATATTTCGCCGGCTTCACACTGTTTCAGTGGATATCAACGCTGGCGATCCTGCTGACGTCAGTCATCGTTTTTGGCCTTGAAGGGACCGACCAGTTCAAATTCTTCTACCTGGTTTTCCTCCCCGTTCTGGTATTTGCCATCAGGGACGGGCTCATGGGCGCCGCCTATTCCATCCTCCTCAGCGACACCGCGATGATTGCCATTCTGCTGTGGCGCGTGTCAGAACCGTCGACCGCCACCGAGTTCCAGGTATTGATGATTTCACTTTCCTCTACCGGCCTTGTCCTCGGCGCCACCATTTCCGAGCGTCGCCGCATTTCGCTGGAGCTGGAGGAAAGCCACGCCCGCCTGCGTGACAGCCAGGCCGCGCTGCTGCAGGCCTCCAGGCTTTCCCTTGCCAGCGAAATGGCGGCCGCCCTGGCGCATGAAATGAATCAGCCCCTGTCATCAATCCGCAGCTTCATACGCGCCGCGCGGCGCAAGCTCGACAAGGGCAGGGTGAAGCATGCTGAACTCAAGTCGGATATTGATGCCGCAGTAAAGGAAGTTGATGTTGCCGCGAGCCTGATAAGGGAAACGCGGAAATTTCTGGAGCGTGGCGATGGCACAAAGGAGAAGCTGAATCTCCGGCAACTGCTCCTCACCTGTTCCGATTTGATTGGTCCCGAACTGGGCGCCTCCAGGATCAACTGGGATTTGCGGCTGCCTGACAAGCTTCCGCCGGTGATGGGCAATGCGACCCAAATTCAGCAAGTGGTTCTCAATCTCGTCCGCAATGCCAAGGAATCCATTCAGGAAGCCCGCAGCAAGACACGGAATATCCGGCTTGATGTCTCTCTCGACTCCCGGCCCGGTTATGTCGAGATAGCCGTCACGGATTCGGGCGCAGGCATTCTGCCTGAGGTGAAAGCCATGCTTTTCAAGCCTTTGAAATCCTCCAAGGACAATGGCCTGGGTCTGGGGCTCTCGCTCAGCAACACAATCGTGACCTCCCATGGCGGTGATATCTGGTACGATGAATCGCTTGCGGGCGGCGCGCGCTTTGCCTTCACGCTTCCCCTGTCCGGCACTCTGGAGCGGGGCCAATGAAGCACAGCGTCCTCATTGTCGATGACGAGCAGTCGGTCCGCGAGTCCCTCTCGTCGGTCCTCGCAACCTATGGCTTCAAGACCGCGTCATGCGGCCACGCGCGGGAGGCGGTGGAACGGATACAGAAAACCCCCCCGGATTGTGTTGTGCTGGATGTGCGCATGCCTGACATGGATGGATTGAGTTTGCAGCGCATGCTTGCGCAAACCGCCGCCGGCCTCCCGGTGATCATCATAACCGGCCACGCCGATGTTTCCATGGCGGTGCATGCCATGCGGAACGGCGCCTTTGATTTTATCGAGAAGCCGGTTGACGATGAACATTTGGTTGCTTCCATCCGGAGCGCGATTGAGCAGCGTAAGCATGCGTCGAGTTCCGGGCCTGACGAAAAGGCGCTTATGGCCCGCTACGGGCAACTGACTGACCGTGAAAAATCCGTGGCGGAAATGGTTGCGGAGGGGTATTCGAGCGCGGCTATTGCCTCGACATTTTCAATCAGCGTGCGCACCGTGGACCATCACCGCGCCAGCGTTCTGGCCAAGATGCAGGCAACATCCTTGCCCCAGCTCATCAGGTACCTGCTCGTGATATTGCCTCCCAAACCCTGAAATTGCCGGGCCACACGCATTGCGCGGAGCAACAGGGGGATTCACAATTTTATTCAAGGATGTTTCTGGTCGGATCGCGATCGGATTTGGGTGGATGCAGGGTCAGCCATTCCCTGGCGATTTGTCTTGCCAGCCCCAATTGAACGGCTGTCATTTCG
This sequence comes from Hyphomicrobiales bacterium, assembly GCA_038251095.1. Classification (GTDB taxonomy): domain Bacteria; phylum Pseudomonadota; class Alphaproteobacteria; order Rhizobiales; family Aestuariivirgaceae; genus Aestuariivirga. The sequence continues at coordinate 72,268 of JBBSBQ010000004.1, read as the reverse complement.
CCGGCAACGCGTTCGAGGTCGACTTGAGCCGGGAGAACGGTGAATCCGGTGGCGGCAATGTTGAAGTGAACATGCGCCATGACAAGGTCTAACGGCACTCCCTGGCCAAACCTGTACATTGTACCCAGGCGATAGTGAGCTCTCGCCGAGCCGCGATCGGCCGCGCTGCGGTAGAGTTTTGCGGCTTCCGCGTAGTCTTTGGCAACGCCCTTTCCATTCTCATAGAGGAGTCCCAGGCTGATTTCTGAAATGGCATCACCTTGCGCGGCGGCCTTGCGGTACCATTTTGCCGCCAAGACGAAGTCCTGGTTCGCGACATGGCCGTTCTCATGCATGTAGCCCAGGATGTATTGGGCCCTTAAATCGCCTTTTTCAGCCAAGGGTTCGATGATGCGCAACGCAGTGACGTAATCGCCACTGATGTAGGCACTGTAGGCAACCGACATGTCGTCCAGTTTCGCCCGCCGTGACGAATAGACAGACGGCCTGCTGTGACGCAATTGAGCGAGCCCTGGCTGGAGGTTTGCGAACACCGGTCCCGCCGCCTGTTCCAAATGCTCGGTTTTTTCGAGCAAGGTGTGGGGTGCCTCGCTGGTTGTTGCGGGCGCGGTTGCGCCCAAAACCGCAATCGTGAGAATTTCAGCCGTGGCAATTACAAGAATGGCGCTCATCAGAATTGCGCGGCGGACTGGACCTGGTGACATCAGGCCAACACCATACGCGCATGGCCCAACACTAGCAGTGAGACTCGTCCTGGTTCCTTCCCGCGCCTGTCTGGCTGGGAGAAAATTGCGGAAGGTGATCGCCGGATGCATTCAGAGTTCTCCTTTCATCCGCGGCCTGACCTGCAAAGGGCAGGTGGAACCTAACTCGCATCCATGCTTCCCTCAGAATGTTGTCGTGTCGCACGGACGACATCGGTGAACCTGCAATTTTTGAATTTAACCGGCATTATGGGCAAAACTGGCGTGCCGCGTTATGGGTACTACTACCTACAGAATTTGATCCTTGCATAGGCCAAACATTTGATTAGTTGTGCGGAATCGCATTAACTCTCCGTGAGCGTCAACCGGTGCAACGCCAATGCTGAAGTTATAGGAAATGGAATGGCCTTTGAAATACCCGGCAGATATGTCTGGGACTTTTGGTTCACATGGCACGAGGAAACAATTCACTTGTTCTTCCTCACCGCACCCAAGACCAGTGACCACGCAGATCTCCGTCATCCCCACGCGCAGATCGGCCACGCCACCTCGCAAGACCTGATCAATTGGAATTACCAGGGAATTGTACTTAAGCCATCGGATCCACCTTGCTGGGACGACGGAACAACCTGGACAGGCTCGGTAGTTAGGCGGCCGGACGGCAAATGGATGATGTTCTACACCGGCACCATGCTGGCCGAGAACAGAAAATACCAGCGCATCGGCGCGGCAGTATCTAAAGATCTTTTCGTCTGGGTCAAACTTGGCAAAGGCCCGCTCCTGGAAATTGATCCCGAAATCTATGAGGCATATGATACGTCCCGCTGGCATGACCAGGCGTTTCGCGATCCATGGGTCTATCAGGACCCCGCCGGTTGTGGCTGGCGGATGATATTTACGGCGCGCGAGAAGAGCGGCCTTCCAGGCGGCGGCGGGGTAATTGGACAGGCAACGTCACCTGACCTCCTGGTTTGGAAGGTCGAAAAGCCCTTGTTTCGGATCGGCTACTACGGCGAGATGGAGGTGCCCCAGTTGTTTGAGCTTAATGGGTGGTGGTTTTGCCTGTTCAGCAATGCAGCGCGGCACATGGAGCCCTCCTACCTGGCGACTGGAAAGACCGGCGCTGTGACTGGAACTCACTACATTCGTTCGCGATCTCCGTCGGGTCCGTTTGAGCTGGTCGAAGACAGTTTTTTTGGAGGCGATTCCGTGGGCCGGTTTTATGGCGGCCGCTTTCTCCGGACGCGGGCTGGAACGCCCGTATTTCTGGCATTTCTGAATCATCGGGACGACGGGAGTTTTGTGGGCGCAATATCGGATCCGATGCCAATCTGGACAACAGAGGAAGGATACTTGCGTATTGATGGCCGGCAATATGGCGTGGCGCTGCGTGACGCACTTTCGCCTGCAACTGCTTAGGATATTGACTCAAGAGTCCTGAATCTGTTGGGCCGCGCATCATCCACTGAGTTGGGCCTTGCGGGAGCAGGCATGCGGCCAGTCTGTTGCCCCATTTGGCATCTGCGGGCAAATCCACGATTCCTCCCCCGGTCCCTGTGGCATAGGTAGAGCTACCTATGTCGCATTAACCCGGAGCCGCTATCATTGCAGCAATGTGGTGGAGCGATTTGGATTTGCTTTCCGGTCGGGATGCCAATGCAATCACCCTTTATGGCAAGGCTCCATTCCGATTTTCGGCAGAAATGTCAGTGATAAATGGAGCCTGCTTCAATGGAAAAGCTGTCTGAGGGTGACACGTGAATCTGAGCGCAAGGGCCGCGCCTTCGCAGAGAGGTCTATATCTTCTTCACGTCAGTGTTCATGGACGCTTTCGTGCCGTAGCGCCGGAAATTGGCGTGGATGTCGATACAGGCGGGCAAACCAAATATGTTTTGGAACTCCTGCGGCGGCTGGGCAAAGCTCGCGGCGTGCATCGCGTTGAACTTCTAACCCGGAAGATAAGTGATGTCCGGCTTTCCGCGGACTACGCGGAAGATGTCGAGGTGGTGGACGACCGGTCCCGCATTGTGCGCTTGCCGTGCGGGCCAGAAGGTTATCTGCCGAAAGAGGAGCTCTGGCCTTACCTGCAGGAATTCATCGATAACGCGCTTCGCTATATTCGCGACCAAGGGGACGTGCCGGATGCCATTCACGGGCACTATGCTGACGGCGGCCTTGTAGCCACACGAATTGCGAAGATACTCGGCATTCCTATCTTCTATACGGCACATTCGCTTGGCCGGTTCAAGAAGGAGAGAATCCTGTCCGGGGGAATAGGCCCCCTTGCCACTGAACGCAAATTCCGCTTTCGCGAGCGCATCGAAGCCGAGGAAGAAACGCTGGAGAATGCCGAACTCGTAATTGCGAGCACGAGCAACGAAGTGGAGACCCAGTACGCCAGATACGATCACTATAACAAGGACACGATGCGTATCTTGCCTCCTGGGTGCGAGATAGAGAAGCTGAGGGCAAGGCTGTCTGCGTCGACGTTGAAGGAATTCAGGGCTATTGGAAAAAGGTTCCTTGCCGAACCGGCAAAGCCGGCGTTGATTGTCATTGCAAGGCCCGATGTGCAGAAAAACACGGCTGCCGCTATTCATGCATTTGGCCGCTCCAGCCTGAAGGACGTGGCCAATTTGCATCTTTTCATTGGCCTGCGCACCGATCTGGAATCGGTGGGACAGGCCCAGCGTGACCTGTATATGGAAATGTTCAAGTTGATCGATCTCTATGATCTCCATGGCAGCGTCGCATACCCTAAATCCCACAGCCCGGAACTTGTCACGGCCCTGTATCAGCATGCCCGCAATACGCGCGGTGCCTGTCTTGCGCTATCCAAGCATGAGAATTTTGGGTTGACTCTGGTCGAAGCCGCCGCGGCTGGCGTGCCCGTCGTCAGTTCGGGTGCTGGAGGGATGCGCGATGTCTTGAGCAATTGCGGCCACGGCGTGACAGTCGATCCCGAAAACGTCGACGAGGCCGCGCAAGCCATTTCAGAGATTATTGCCGATCAGGCCAATTGGCGCGGTTTTTCAGCTGCTGGCAAGAAAAACGTGGTGCGTTACTACACCTGGCAGAGGCACATTAAGAATTATTTGAATTTGGTGAAACAGTTCATCCCAGACCGGAGGGCAGCCCCTTCCATCCGGAAGCGGGTGAAGCAATTTGCCACGGCCAGGCACTATCTTGTCTGCGACATCGACGATACCTTGACCGGCGACGATCGTTCAATGCGGCAACTGACCGACCTTATCAATAACCGTGACGATATATTGTTCGGGATTGCCACTGGCCGCAATCTGCAGAGCGCCCGGGCTTTCCTGGAGGAAAGCAGGCTGCCTGATCCCAGTTTGCTCATTACCTCGGTGGGCACGCGGATTGATTATAATTTTGGGCGGGTCAACCAGGATATACACTGGCACCGGCACATTCAGTTTCGCTGGCGGCCCGATAAAATTCGCGCCCTCCTTAGCCAGCTGGACTGGCTGGAACCGCAGGAACCCGAAGCCCAAACACCTGACAAGATCAGCTACTATTTGGATCGGCCCGTGCCAACTGCGGCAAGAGCCATCAAGACGTTACTGCGGAAGAGTTCACTGCAGGCGAGGGTCGTCGTCTCGCGGAATCGATGCGTTGATGTTCTCCCGGTCCGCGCCTCCAAGGGGCATGCCCTGCGCTATGTAAGCTGGCGATTTGGCATTGATATGGCGCATGTTCTTACCGCCGGTGATTCCGGCAATGACATTGACATGCTGCGCGGGCTTTCGCGGGGCATAGTCGTGGGGAACCACAGCAGGGAAATGGACGTGCTGAAGAAATCCAAGGATGTCTATTTTTCTTCGCAGCCAAGCGCTGCCGGCATTCTGGACGGGCTGAGGCATTACGGCATCTAGCTGAAGATTGGTGCGCGCGTTTTGTTTTGATCCGCGGAAATGCCATCGGGAGCGGGCAACGGCTGGCAACAATCAACTTCCCGAACCATAGTCGAAGGAGCGCATTGCCCGCCGCCGGCTGTATATCGGGAGTCATGGAATCGGGGGATCCGGTCTTTGCAAAGGTTGGCGGAGGAATAAATTCCGCCGCCAACCTTTCATTGCAGATAAGCTCCCCCAGCTTGAAATTGTCGGACCGCGCATCAACTTTTGAGGGGGGCGGGAGTGATGCGCGGTCCATTTATAGCCCGATTGGTATTTCTGGGTTCGGGTTACCCAGACTGTGGGGGCCTCAATAACCTGCCTCCCCCCACCAGCTCAGCCAATAGGTAGAGCTACCTATGTCCGTTGATTTTGGCCGAGCTATCATGTCCGGTGGAGGGATGATTTGGATTTGCTTTCAGTACAGGATGCCAAGGCAATCAACGTTTATGGCAACGGCATGCTGCCGCTGTATCGCCATGGCGACCAATTGATCGTTTCGGCCACGGTTCCGGTCCGGATCGGCGACCGGATCATTGTTGAAATGAAGGACAAACGCCAGCTTTGCGGAACGCTCTTTCACAAGACCGAAGAGATTCTCGGCATCAACCTCGGCGGACAGATGCGGAAGGAAACCCTGGTCAAGGCGGCAGACATTGAATTTCTTGGCCGCGTGATCTGGGCCAGCCAATAGACCAAATCAATTTTGTGAACTTGCATGTGAAAAAAAGGCAAAAAAATGCACAACTACATTCATCCGGGAAACACCCTCACCCTGTCCGCGCCCTACGAGGTCAACAGCGGTGACTGCGTCCAGATCGGCGCGATTTTTGGGGTGGCGAAATCATGGGCGTCTCCCGGCGAAACTGTCGAAGTGGTCACCACCGGGGTGTTTGATGTCAGGAAATGCCCGGAACAGGTTTGGGAAATCGGCGAGAAACTTTATTGGGACAAGAAGGACCGCAAGATTACAAATGTGGGCACCGGTAAATGTTTTGTCGGTATCGCGATTGAACGGGGTTCAGGGCATTCCCCTGAACTGGGCAGAATTAAAATTTTCGGCCTCGCGCAATAGTTCCGGATACACCGCCATGACTGGACCTGACTTGAAATCATATTCAATCCTGCGGGCCTTCAAAATGCCTGCTGCGGAAGACAACCCCTCCATGCCGATTGCAGCCGGAAAACTCTCCAAAGTCATAGAATATGCCTCGCAGGTTTCACCTGCCGATTACTATGGCCTCCGCATCGACTACGGCGGGGGTGTTCTCGATGAAGACGAAATTCATGCAATCGCTCGGCAATGCGAATTTTCAAAATGAGTTGGTGATGGTTGGGGAGATGGCGCGGATGCTGGGAGACCGAACAAACATGCGCACTGCGCTTATCGATTTGAACTCAAAATTACAGAACGCGGGCCCCAGGCTGAAAGGCAGAAGGACGGTTGATTGTAAGATCAGGCATTTGGAGCTCCAGGAACGTTGTGAAACCTTGCTGGAGGACGTCAGCCGGGAATTCGGAGATACTGAAAAGTACATTGACGACGTCGACAAGCTGGAGAAGAGCGTCAATTTCTGGCTTGCCCGGCTGGAGAATGAAGACGCGTAAACTGGGCGCGAAAAATGCCCCCGCCTGCGCCGCCATTTGCTGGACCTGTGGGTCGGTGTTTGGGGCTGGAGCCGCATCCAGACCAGGCGCGCCTCATTAGCCGCGATGGGTATCATCATTTTGGTTGAAAGGCTTCAGTGAGGCTTAAGCAAGCGCCGTACTCAGAAAGCAAACGCGGCTTGAGGCTGAGCGGAACTGCAATTAGATACGGCCCCGGCGGTGCTGTATGTTAAATGCCGGGACCGTTTTAGTGCCAGCTTAGAGTAATCCAGCTGTCAACCTGAACTTACGCCCATTTCGCGTAATGAAGATTAACGCGACCCGCACAATTTAGCGCGTCGAAGTGCGTTAAATGCCGCATTACCGAGGGTTTCCGGCCCAAAATGGTGGGATTCCTTAACCGGCCATAAACCGTGGCGGCAAGTTCACCCCGCCATCATCTTCTTCGCCGCCGTAAAGAGCGCCGCCACCAGCGGCGACAGCGGCTCGCGGGCAACGGCAACGAGGCCCACCGCATGTTCCACCGTGGGCTCGACCAGCGGCACCGCCTTCACCCCCTCCATCGGCCCCAGCGCATTCTGGAAATATTCCGGCATGATGGAGGCAAGCCCCATGCTGCGCACCGATGAGAACAGGTTCATGATCGAATTGGTTTCAAGCCGGGGCGAGGGGTGGGCGTTGGCCGCCAGGAAGGCCCGGTCGATGATCCGCCGGTTCTGCATGTTGGGGGTGAGCAGGCAGAGCGGGATCTGCGCCGCTTCGAACCAGGTGACGGTTTTGGCCTTGGCCATCTCATGGCTTTCGCTCACGAAGAGGCAGTAGCGCTCGCGGTAAAGCACCGTCTGCAGCAGGCCCTCTACCGGCTCGTTGTCGAGATAGGTGATGCCGGCCTCGATGGAAAAATCATGCAAGCCCCGGATGATGTCTTCCGAGGACTGCGACAGGATGGAAAAATCCACCGACGGGTGCGCTGCCTGCATGGCCTTGGTGAGCTGCGAAACCATGGGCAGCGCCGAAGGCACCACGCCGAGCACGAGGCGGCCGACGAGCTCGCCCTTCTTGCCCTTGATCTGCGCCAGCTCCTGGTTCAGCGACTGCCAGTTGTCGAGAATGAGATGGGCCCATTTGAGCACGCGCTCGCCCTCCGGCGTGAGCCCGATATAGCGCTGCCCGCGCTCCACGATGGGAACCCCCAGCTCCTGCTCAAGCTGCCGGATGCGCCCCGAAAGCGTGGGCTGCGTGACATTGCAAGCCTGCGCCGCCCGGGTGAAATGCTTCTCGCGGGCGAGCGCGGCGAGATATTGAATTTGACGGATGTCCATGGAAGCAGGCTAGCGGGGAAGCCGAGGGAAGGTAAAGGGGTGATGCTGTACGACTCCTGCATTCATGGGCGCTGAATTTCATAACGCTCAAACTGATTGCTGTCTCGTGATAACAGCTGCATCAATTTCGGATGAATGAACAGTTTTTCCTTGCCCGCTTCGACCTCCGCTAGAACGCCGATTTCCACCAATTGTTTCAGGTAAAGCGAGGCGGTCTGCCGCTTGGCGATTTTCGCTTCGGTCAGGTTGCTGATCCGGCAATAGGGCAATTCAAATATCAGGCTGACCAGTTCATGGCTGTAAATCTTCGGCAGCCGCTGGCGCACGTAAGCGAAGGTATTATCTGTCAGCTCGCTGATCGTTGAAATTTTTGCGGTGGTCCAGTTCGCCGTTTCTTCAACGCCCTTGATGAGATAGAGGAGCCATGGCTCCCACACATCCTCGCGTGTCACCTGCAAGAGCAGGCGGTAGTAATCAGTCCTGTTCTGGATGATGTAGCGGCTTAAATAGAGAATGGGGAGCATCAGGAGATCTTCCTGAATCAGGAATAGGCTGTTCAGTACGCGGCCCGTCCGGCCATTGCCATCGGTGAAAGGATGAATTGCTTCGAACTGGTAATGGCCCACTGCCATGCGGATCAGGGGATCAAGGGCCGTTTCATTATGTATGAAGCGCTCCCAGTTCACCAGCAGTTCGCGCAAATGCGCTTCGCCTTCGGGCGGTGTGTAAATGATTTCACTCGTGGCATCATTCTTCAGCAGTGTTCCGGGCACACGGCGCACGGTCATCTCCACGCCTTTGACCCGGCTGCAAATCCGTTCCGCAGTCCTCGTGTTCAGCGGATGCTGGTTCAGGGTTTTGAAGCCCTCAAACAGGGCGCGGCTGTAGCGCAAGGCTTCCTCGGTGGCCGGGTCGGCATGTTCATCGCGGCCCATATGTTGAAACAACTTGTCGGTTGTGGTGACGATGTTTTCAATCGCGGAGCTGGCCTGCGCTTCCAGCAAAGGCAAAGTGCTGATCAGCATGGCCTGGTTGGGAATGAGCCTGGCAGCCTGTTTCAATTCGCCCAAGGCGGCGCGAGCGGTGATGCACTGCCGGAGCACCGCATGTGTTTCAATCTCCGCCTTGGGCGGCAGAACGGGCAGACCGTTATAGGGGCGGTCAGGGCGCCAATCTGATGTGTTCACGTTTTGCGACTTTGTCGACATATCCGCAACATATGTCGATTGGATCAACAAGTCAAGATTATATGTCGATGTTTTACGGTTTTATCGACACATAATGACGCCGTGTTGATGCAATATTGCTAATTAAATCTTTAGATAGTATAAATATAAAATACAACTTAAGGTAACAGAAACTCGATATCAGGCTTGAAATCCCAGGAGGACCGTATGACCACATACCGCAAGCGGAAAAGCACTGACACTTGGCACTGGTGCAAGAACTGCTCTAACTGGCCAACCAGCAACTACGAAGAGACTACGACGAGTGGACGGCCAACCACCGGCGAACTCGACAACGAGTGCCTCGCCAAGGAAAAAGCTGGAAACTGCACCAAGATTTAATTGGCAACGGGCCACATGGGAGCCAAGGGAAGCGCTGCGGGAAATGCGCTACTGCTTCTTGCCCGATGAAGACGTGGGTTTCGGCTGGCTAACCGAAAACTGCGATACGGCGCCCGTCGGCTTTGCCTTCTCCTGTTTTGGCTTCTTCTTCTCGCGGTTGCTTTTTTGTTGACCCTTGGCCATTTTTATTCTCCTCAGTCAAGTCTGCTGCGAACGATCATGCGCCCAATGGGTGTCAATATCCAGACTGGCTGAACGGCCGCCAATCGGTTGCCACTCCATGTTTCATGTTGCACACTGCCTTAAGTCACCAACCTCCGGGAGACACCCAATGGTCCGCTTCCGCCACCTGGCGCTCATCTTTCTCTTCCTGTCTCCGGCAGCCGCAGATGAAATCCCGTTGGAGGGTAGCGCGCTTCTTGGCGTTTTCGAGGACGATCCGGATTGCAAGGATGGCGTGAAGTCCGACACCTGCATTCTGTCATTCCAGCTCAGGGGCAAGGCCGCAAAGCTGCTCTTCGACGGGATGCGCGACAAGGCCAAGCAGGAAGAATGCACCGGCAGCATGGAGAAATCCGGTGGCAACGGTCTTTTTTGTCACGCCTATGAGGATGGAACCTACCTCTGTGAATTCGGCTACTCCTTCAAGGAGGATGCTTTCACCTTCAGCGCCGAGGACTGTTGACGATGGCCTGGCAGGCCGTCATTCTCGCCTCATGTCCATTGCGCGCCGGATTGCATTTTCCCTCTTGGGATTGATACTCGGATCACTGGGTGGAGGTGTTATCGGGCTGCTCGCTGGATTGGCTTACACCGAAATTGCCGCCACCTCCGGTTTTGAAGGCTACTCCGGTTTCGTCGTGGCCTATTGGATTCTCGGCGGCATCGTGTTTGGGATGATTGCTGGATTGGTTATTGCCCATAAATGGCCGAGACCCCGTAACAAAGCGATTAACTGAAACGCTCAGCCAGCGGTTTTGTTCCGTTACTAATGTGTAATGACGGTTATTCCCCAACACGAGTTCGTGTGCACCGGATTTGGAACTTCTGCGCGTCTTTTTCATTGAACAATCAGCGAGAAGAAAACTGCCACGGTGGCAATTGAATAGAAAAAGGAGACGTGAAGATGAAGAATTTGAGTTTGGTAGTACTGGGGGCCGCCTTGGGATTCGGCACCATGGCGCTCACCAGTGGCGGCGCCTCGGCTGCGGCCTTGCAGCCGTTGGCCTCGACCCAGCAGAATGTGGCCAATGATGGCATGATCCAGCTTGCCGCCAGCAAGAAGGACCGCCGCATGCGTTCCGAATGGAATTCCAGGCGTGATGGCAGGCGCTGCAATACGCGCTTCGGCAATTGCCGCCATTTCCACAACGGCTATTATTATGAAACGCCGTGGTGGACCCTGCCGCTGATCATTGGCGGCGCCATCGCCACACAAAACAACTATGATGGCGGCGGCTATGGCAGCCGGCATGTGGAATGGTGCATGGATCACTACCGCTCCTACAACCCGCGTAACAACACCTGGTTGGCCTATAGCGGCAACGTGAACCAGTGCAACAGCCCCTACAACTGAATCAGTAAATAGATGAAATCCGGCGTCCACCTGGGCGCCGGATTTTTTGTGCCGGGGAGACATTGGGGCGAGGATGCCTTATGGATAATATTCATCAGGAGCCCCCATGACCGACACTGACATCCTCATCAAAACCACATGCCCGCGCGATTGCTATGATGCCTGCGGCATGTCCGTGCGGGTGCGGGCGGGCGTGATCCAGAATGTGATGGGCGACCGAGAGCACCACGTGAGCTTGGGAAAGCTCTGCGGAAAATGCGCCATTGCCTATAACGGCGTGTTCCGTGATGTCCAGAAGCGCCTGTCGGTTCCGCTGCGCCGTGTTGGCAATAAGGGCGCTGGCGTTTTCGAACCCGTATCGTGGGATGCCGCACTTGCCGATATCGCGGTGCAGCTGAAAAAGATCAGCGATTCGCGCACCATCTATCACACTCACTATACGGGTACGCTGTCGATGATCGCCGGTGGTTTTCCCGGCCGCTTTTTCAACCGCCTCGGCGCCACCGAAGTGGATCCGGACACCGTGTGCAACAAGGCGGGCCATGTGGTTCTGGCCGACATGTTCGGCACCTCGCTGGCAGGCTTCGATCCGGAGCAGATCACCAACGCCCGCTGCCTGCTGGTCTGGGGCGCCAATCCTTCGCACAGCGCGCCGCATATGCACACGGGCTGGGTGAAATCTACGGGTGCTGTGCTCGTGGTTGTCGATCCCATCGCCACCGGCACCGCGCGGCTGACGGACATTCACCTGCAACTGCGGCCGGGCAGCGATGCGGCCCTGGCCTTCGGGATGCTGCATGTCATCAAGAAAGCAGGGCTGTTCGACCACGCCTTTATCGGCAAGCACGTTCTCGGATTTGACGATGTCGAAGCGGAGATTGACGGCGCCACATTGGAGCGAACCGCGGCGCTGACCGGCGTTGAGGCGGCGCTGATCGAAAAGGCCGCACTGGTATTTGCGCAGGGGCCGTCGCTGCTCTGGCTCGGCCAGGGCGTGCAGCGCCAGCCCAAGGGCGGTAATGTCTTCCGCGCCCTGCCGCTGCTCAATATCGCCACCGGGCAGTTGGGTAAACCCGGCACAGGGTTCTGCTACATGAATGGCACCGAAACGCGCGGCGTGGATGCAGGCTTCATCGCAGGTGGTGAACTGCGCGCCGGTGAACCCGCCTCCGTAAGCCATATGGATTTGGCGGCGGATCTGAACGACGCGAATAAGGTGCGGGCGCTCTTCGCCTGGAACAACAACATTGTGGCCTCCAGCCCCGGCACCAAGGCCATTCGCAAAGGGCTTGCCCGCGATGACCTGTTCACCGTCGTGACGGATCTCTTCATGACCGACACGGCGGTCTACGCCGATTACGTGCTGCCCGCCGCCAGCTTCCTTGAGTTCGACGACATCATCTTCCCCTATTTCCACGACACGGTTTCCGCCCAAGTGAAAGCGGCGGGGCCACTCGGCCAGTCGTTGCCCAACCAGGAAATCTTCCGCAGGCTCGCCAAGGCCATGGGCTTCAACGAGCCTGCTTTGTTTGAGAGCGACGCTTCCATGATCGCGCGTCTGTTGGAACAGACATCCTTTGCCGGAGCCTTCGACGATCTGAAAAAAGTGGGCACCGCAAGGCTCTTTCCTTTTCCGCGCGTGCAATTCGAAGATCTCAACTTCGCAACGCCGTCCGGCCGCATCGAAGTGCGCAGCGAACGCCTCGCGGAGCAGGGCCACCCGACGGTTCCCCTGGCCCATGCGGACGAGGTGCCGGAGGAGGGGCGGCTCCGATTGCTCACGCCTGCCGGCGAATGGCTGATGAATTCAAGCTACGGCAATGACCCCAAAATTGCCGCGCAGCTCGGCCCTGCCAAGGTGCACCTCAATGCCCGTGACGTGGCGCGCAGGAAACTGGCGCAAGGCGACGTCGTCAGGCTGTCAACCAAAGCCGGAAGCATCAACCTTGCCGTAAACATTTCTGCCGACGTTCCCGAAGGCGTAGCACTTTCCCACAAGAGCCGCTGGCCCAGCCTTTCTACCGGCGAAACCAACATCAACGTCCTCAACCCGGGCCTCCGCACCGACATCGCCGACAGCACAGCAGTTCACGGGATTGAAGTGGAATTGACCAGGATTTGAAACCTGAGAAGCGGAATTACATGGATCGACAATCGAAAAAGTTGATTGGCGTGGCATGTCATTCCTGAGCCTCCACGGCCTATGGAACGATTTTTTCACTCCCGCGTTGTCAGTGACAGCTCAAGGGAGACCGGAAAATGGACAGCACAGACCAAATCGACGATATGGCCGGCCTTGTGGCCTACCTCAGCGAAACCAAGCATTTGCCCCACGACGAACAGATCAAGGGACTCTATGCGCGCTGGCCCCACATAACGCCCCAGGAATATGTGACCGCCCTCAAGCTTTTCCACAAACGCGAACGCGCCGCGCTAAAGCACAAGCCGGTGAAGCGCAAGCTTCCGCAAATTCTCGCGCGCCTCAAGAACAAGTCCGTCTACATGACCAAAGCCACCTTCATGGGTGTGTCGTGGGAAAAAGTGGATGGCGCCTGGCTCAGCAAGGCAAGCTGGAGTCTTTGATCATGCGGGACAAAATCGAGATGCAAAAGCCAATTCCTTCCCCTGCTCCGAAGACCCGTATTGAGCAAGAGGAAAACGAGGATCTTGAAGTAGATGAGGGCCTGCCGGAATCCGGCAAGTCAAAAGCCGAGGAGGACCTGGCTGAAACTCCCGCGCATACCGGGGGTGAACCACAGGTACCTCGGCGGAAATCCGCCAATGATGTGGCCAATCCAGAAGCGGTATTCGAGGAAATGCGCAACCAGGACGCCTGACGCCGCAATTTTCGGCGCCAAATCAAAAACCCCGCCACTTTGAGGTGACGGGGCTCTTTGATTGCGCGCCAAGTGGGGACCTGTAAAATCCTACAATCAGCGCCACAGGATTGTTTGTGGCGGAAACACCCGGCTTGACCATTTTCATGGAGGCAAAACCACGCATTTGCTCATGAAACTTCCGGAACGCGAAATTGGTTCCGGAAATTTCAAATCTTTGCCTTCGCGCTGGCCGGTAAATTCTCGCGCGGATTTTCCAGGAGTGCCGTTCCCTTCACCAGCCAATTGTCGTCGCGCGATTTTTCAAGCCGTATGTTTTTCATGGCCACCAGGCGGCAGCCAAGTGACAGCGCAAGTTCGCCCGCGCGCTTTTCAAAATAGCCCAAGCCATTGTCGGCCTCATGGCTTTCTCCATCCGCGACCTTAAACTGCCAGTCGCGCTCCTTGGAACTACCCGGTTTCATATGATTTGAGGCTGCCCAAACCCCGGATTGGCTATTGGCCTGCATGATGCCCCTCACTCTTGGCCAGGAGTCTATAGTGGTTTTTCGGACCCATCACAGGTTTCGTCAGAATCCGTACACAGGCTCGAACAAGCATGATAAATGAGCGATACCGTTTGAAATCGCGAGGGGCGCAAACGGCTGAGATGACTTTTGCCCTGACCAAGGACGGAGAGTGTGTTGTCTATTTCTCAGTCAACGGTTGAAAACCAGTTGCTCACCTTATTGCCCAAGGCGGACTTTGACGCCCTGGCGTCTGATCTTGAGTTGCTGGACATTCACGCGAAAAAAATCCTGCATGAGCCTAACGAGCCGGTAGAACACGCCTATTTTCCCACGGCTGGAATCTGCTCGGTGAACGCCGAAAATGCCAAAGGCGTGCGCAGCGAGACCGGGGTGGTCGGCGACGAAGGCTTCATCGGCATTCCGATCGTGCTGTTTTCCGGCAGTACGCCGGCCCAGGTGGTGGTGCAGGTCGATGGCTGCGGGCTGCGCATCGCCAAGGACAGCTTGCAGGCAGCGATGATAAAGAGTCCGGCACTGCTCTCCATGCTGTTGCGCTTTATCCATGTTTTCAGCGTGCAGACTTCGCAGACGGCCGTTGCCAACAGCCACTACACGATCATCGAGCGGCTGGCGCGCTGGCTGCTCATGTGTCAGGACCGCACCACTTCCCACGGCTTCACCATGACCCATGAATTCCTCGCCGTCATGCTGGCGGTCCGGCGATCCGGTGTGACCGAGGCGATGAACGAGTTGGAAGGGCAGGGAATAATCCGCACCACCCGGGCCCACATCTCCATCGTCAAGCGTTCAATGCTGCAGGAAATCGCCGGCGGAGCCTACGGCGTGCAGGAACAGGAATACCGGCGGCTCATTCCGCACGTCTGAAAATAAAATTCCTTTCATAGGAAAATAACGCTTGACACCGTACGGTCGTTTGGCTGACCATAGGTGCGGGCGCGCTGCTGCCCTGGCTGGCGAACTGGTTGAATACCTGCAAACGATGGACTGACGGCAGTATGTGCTGGCCAGCGACCGGAAAAATCTTGCTGTGCTGGTCAACATCGGCGCCCTTGGCTTCATGGCAATCGTGCTGCGCCACATGACCACCGGGCTTGTTGGCACCAAGGACTAAGGCCATGTTTGCAATTCTCGGGCTCATTTTCCCGCTCATCAAGTCATTCCTCGGCGAAAACCTGATTGAGAAGATGCTAGCCCACAAGCAGGTGCTGGCGGCTTCGGCCAACGAGCGCGAGTGCCTGGAACTGGACACCGACGTAAAGGTGCTTGGCTATGAGCTGGAGCGGCGCAAGGCGATCCGCGACCTGCAGATCAGGGAATACGAGCGCCCCTTCCTCTGGTTGCCGAAATTCCTGCTGATGCTGTTTGTCTGCCTGTACTGGGCGGCGCGTTTCATGGTGAAGCTTACCGGGCTTAATGATTTCAATGTGGCCATAGCCGAGCTTTCCCAGACCGAAGCCGTGGTGAGCAGCCTGGTGCTGGGCTACATGTTCCTGGGCGAAAAGATCGAGCGGATGGTGCGGGGAAAATAAGCTTATTCGGCGCTTGCGATGGTGGCGGCTGGCGCGGCGTTCGACTGCTGCACGATGAGGCCCACGGTCATCGAGCCGGCAATTGCGGTGAGGACGATGAAGGCCAGGCCGATGTTGCGGAAGAAACTGATGTCGGTGACTTCGTTCTGGGCGGCGGGGGCGTTCATGATGGGTCTCTCTGGTCCTGCGTTAAGTGATGAACATAGGATTACACCTGTGTCCCTGTATGGTTCTTGAAGCCCGCATTCATCTACCGTTCATGTGGATTTCGGCTCTTTAAACACATGGGACGGGATTCCGTTCCGTGATTTGCCGGGGCTGGATCACTTATTGGGGAAGGGCGCAGGATTGCTGGAAATCGCGGGGGCAAATCCACCCCCGAAAAACCGCTAAAGTGCAGGAAAAATTCCTTTTAACCGTTTGGTATTGCTAAATTTTAATTTTGGTCAGCATTACTGACATTTCTATTCATCCCCAGTTCAGCTTGCGCCCCCTAAACCGGGTGCAGGAAAGGCGACAGGTTTAATGGTCAACAGGTTGAAATTTGCGGCGATTGCGCTGGCGACACTGCTTGTCGCTGAGCCGGCTATTGCCCAATACCAGCCAACCATCCGCCCGCAGATCCTGAGAAAGCTGGCCCCTCAGGTCGTAAAGCCCAATCTTTCCCTGCTTCCGGAAGTCCGCATCCAGCCCTCCCAGGCGGCCGCCATTGCCCAGGCCCAGATTCCCTATTCCAAAGTGGTCAAGGTCAGGCTCTTGCCTCGCGGCGACTATGCTGTCACTTTGGTGGCCGACGGCAACGTGACGCGGGTTATAGTCGACGGGCAGGATGGCTCGGTGAACTGAAGCTCCGCAATTGCCGCTATCTGAAGGACTGAATAATGCGCATTCTCGTCGTTGAAGACGATCCCGACCTGAACCGGCAGATTGTCACCGCCCTCGGTGACGCGGGCTACGTGGTCGACAAGGCCATGGACGGCGAGGAGGGGCACTACCTCGGCGAAACCGAACCCTATGACGCGGTGGTCCTCGATCTCGGCCTGCCGGTTCTGGACGGCGTCAGCGTTCTCGAAAAATGGCGCCGGGCCGGCAAGAAAATGCCGGTGCTGATTCTCACCGCGCGTGACCGCTGGAGCGACAAGGTGGCGGGCTTTGATGCCGGCGCCGATGATTATGTGGTGAAGCCCTTCCAGATGGAGGAAGTGCTTGCCCGCATGCGAGCCCTTCTGCGCCGCAGCGCCGGGCACGCCACCAGCGAACTTACCTGCGGACCCATGGTGCTGGACACCAAAAGCGCCCGCGTGACCGTGAATGGCACGGCCATCAAGCTTACCTCGCTGGAATTCCGACTGCTGTCCTATCTCATGCACCACGGCGGCAAGGTTGTTTCGCGCACAGAACTGGTGGAGCACCTCTACGACCAGGATTTCGACCGCGATTCAAACACAATCGAGGTATTCATCGGCCGCCTGCGCAAGAAGCTCGGCGTTGACGTGTTGCATACGATCCGCGGCATGGGATACTGCGTATCCGAGCCGGATAATGCGAAATAATTCACTTTCCTTCCGGCTTATCTTTACCTCTGCGGTGGTGGCTGTCGTCCTCCTTGTCAGCGCCGCCTTCCTCCTGGCCTATCTCTTTCAGCAGGCGCTGGAGCGCAATTTCGACGCCCGGCTTCGCGCCATTCTCGACGGGTTGCTGGCCAATGTGGAACTTGCAACCGACGGCTCACCTGTCATGTCCGGCAGGATTCCCGACCCCCGCTTCACCATACCGCTCTCCGGCTGGTACTGGCAGGTCTCGCCGCCCAAGCACCGGAAACTGCGCGACCTCGCCTCCGAATCGTCCCTCGAAACGCGCCTGGTCCCCACCGAGGCCGATTTGCAGAACCGCGGCGTGGACGGCGTGGCCAGCTTCTACATCAAGGACAGCAACGGTACGCAGCTCCGCGGCATCGAACAGAAATTAAAGCTTTTTGGCGGCGAAGAATTTTCCTTCCTCGTGGCCGGAAACTTTGATGAGTTGAAGTCCGAGATCCTGGCGTTCCAGCGGGCGCTCTATGGCGTGCTGGCCCTGCTGGGCTTCGGATTGCTGCTCGCGATCTTCCTGCAGGTGCGCGTCGCCATGAAACCCATGCAACGTATGCAGCAGGCCTTGAGCAACATCCGCGCCGGCAAGGCCGAACGCCTGGAAGGGGATTTCCCAAGCGAAATGCAGCCCGTAGCCGAGGAACTCAACCTGCTCATTCTCGCCGGCACGGAAATCATCGACCGGGCCCGCACCCAGGTGGGCAACCTGGCCCATGCCCTGAAAACGCCCTTGAGCGTTCTCTCCAACGAGGCGCAGGGCAACAAGTCGGAATTGGGCAGCAAGGTTTCCGAGCAGGTCCAGGTCATGCGCGACCATGTGAGCCTCTACCTCGACCGGGCGCGCCGCGCCGCACGGGCCCAGACGCTGGGTGCGGCCACAGACGTCGAGCCGGTGCTGGCCGCCCTCGGCCGCACCATCATGCGCATCAACCAGGACCGCGGCGTGAAGATTGAGGTGGCCGTGAGCCCCGGCCTGAAATTCCGCGGCGAGGTCCAGGACCTCGAGGAGATGGCGGGCAATCTCATCGACAACGCCGCCAAATGGTCAAAGCAGGCGGTGAAGATCAGCGCTACCCGCATCATCGATCCCATCGACGGCACCCGGAACTGGCTGATGATCACCGTCGATGACGATGGCCCGGGCCTCCCCGCCAACAAGCGCGCCGAAGCCGTAAAGCGCGGCAAGCGCCTCGATGAAACCAAACCCGGCTCCGGCCTCGGCCTCTCGATCGTGTCCGAAACCGCCAGCATGTACAACGGCAACCTGGTATTGGGCGATGCGGACATGGGCGGGCTAAGGGTTCAGCTGAGGCTGCCTGCGGTGGCGTGAAGAAGCGTCCTTCTTTTGGAGGAAATCTTCAGTGGCAGGCCAGGACAATTGGGTGCTAGCCTCACGGACCATCAATCCGGTGAGGGCGATAGCAATGTTGGAAACGGACAAGGTGTTCGCCGGCTCGATCCCGGAAAACTACGACCGCCATATGGTGCCGTTGATATTCGAGCCGTACGCCGCAGATATTGCACAACGGGCAGCATCCTTGTCGCCAAGTGCCGTTTTGGAAATTGCCGCGGGTACCGGGGTTGTCACCCGCGCTTTGGCGCCAAAACTGTCCCTCAGCGCAAGCTACATGGTAACAGACCTCAACCAGCCGATGCTCGACTACGCCGCTTCGCGGCAGGCTCCCGACGATCGCCTAAAATGGCGCCAGGCAGATGCCATGGCGCTGCCATTTGAAAATGCCGCCTTCGATCTCGTTTGTTGCCAGTTCGGCGCGATGTTCTTTCCCGACCGCTCAACGGCCTACCGCGAAGCAAAGCGAGTCCTGAAGCCTGGAGGGCATTTTCTGTTCAACGTATGGGATCGCATAGAGGAGAATATATTTGCCGATGACGTGACAAATGCCCTCGCCAAGATTTTTCCGAACGATCCTCCGCGCTTTCTGGCACGCACGCCGCACGGCTACCACGATACGGTAATGATCCGCAGCGATTTGGAGGCCGCGGGTTTCTCCCGTGCAGTAATCGAGACGAAGGCCGAACAAAGCCGTGCATCTTCGCCGCGCGTGCCGGCCGTGGCATATTGCCAGGGGACTCTTCTTCGCAACGAAATCGTGACCAGAGACGCGGGAAAGCTGGAAGCTGCAACAGATTACGCCGCAGCCGCGATTGCAGACAGGCATGGCAGCGGCGAGGTTGCTGCCAAAATTCAGGCGCATGTAATCTTGGCTGTGGTCTAGCTGCTGGAATATCCAATTCCGGCTCTTCGCGCCATTGCGCTGCTGCGGAGCAATTGCATCACTTTCGGAGTGAAGCGGACATGAAACGAATTAACGAGTATGCGCCCTAAATAGCTTGTGCAATTACGCAATAATACCGCGGCGATCAACGGGTGAGTCTCAACGCCTTTTAGCCACCTTCTCGATATCCTAAGTGTAGCGGCGCATCCAATCGAGGCTGGTCTCATCCGCGAGCTTGGCGACGCCGGGATTTATATCGCGGGCCTTTGGAGTTTGAACTTCCAATGCTTCGCAGATGCGGGCCAATGCAGCCGCGGGATTGGCTGAAAGGGTCTCATAACCGATGCGGAGCGGCTCGATGCCTTGCGCTTCGAACCACGTGTTCCACGCCGTGTCATAGCTCTCCAGTTCCTGAACTTCACGATTTATCCGCACGAAGTCATATTGGGGCTCTTTGGGCGGCGCGAGTCGCTCGATTTCTGTTCCGTCAGGCGCCCTATGCCAGAGGCCGGTTTGTTCGGCTTTCACCAGGGAAATCACCTGCGCAAGTTTGTATTCGCGGGAGAGGTGAATGTAGAGAATGCGGCCAAAGGCCTTTTCGAGACGGGCTCTGTCCGACGGAAGTTGCGGGAAAACCTGATCAAGGATCGCCGAAAGTTCATCCAGATTTTCCCGCATCAGCCGGAGGCCAAAAATCCCGGTTCCACCCTTTCCTGCAGCCAGTGCCGCATTCAGATAGGCAATGTTGAAATCCCTCTCGTTCATCGTGTCGCGGGCGGGCAGGCGCCATTCCTCGGCCCACGCAGACATGAACCTGCGTCCATAGAACGAGTCTGGATTGCCGGTTCTTTTCGTTGACGCCAGAAGATTGCACAGCAGGGTGCTTCCAGTCCGCGGCGTGCCGCAGATGTTGTATCCGTCAAACATGCTTTGGGCCCTGAGGCTAGCGCTTCTTCTTCGCCGGCTTCTTCCCGGCTATGGCTGCAACCTTCTTCGCCTTCACCGGCTTCTTTGCCGCTGGCTTTTTCGAGGGTTTTTTGACTGCTTTGGCTTTTGGTTTCTTGGGCGCGGGCGCAGCGGCAGCGCCCTTTTTCACCACGGCGGCGAATTTGTCGAAGAACTGGTTGGCCAGCGACTGCGCGGTGGAGT
Organism: Hyphomicrobiales bacterium; assembly: GCA_038251095.1. Classification (GTDB taxonomy): domain Bacteria; phylum Pseudomonadota; class Alphaproteobacteria; order Rhizobiales; family Aestuariivirgaceae; genus Aestuariivirga. Next base: position 51,705 of record JBBSBQ010000004.1, on the reverse strand, counting down.
CGACCAGGCGCGAACCCAGCATGGCGATCTTGCCGCCAACTTGAGCGTCCACATCATATTCCATCAGCGTCTCACTCGGGCTGTTGGCCGTGAGCCTTACCGTGGCGCCGCCGCTGGCAAAGCCCGCAAAGCCGCCTTCGCCTTTCCCGGAAATCCGGCAGCTCTCGGGCGCCTTGATGTCGGACAGGGTGACGGAGCCCTTGAAAGCAGCCTTTACCGGGCCGATCTTCAAAACCACCTTGGCGCTCATCTGCGTAGGCGAGGAGGCAACAATGCTCTCGCAGCCCGGGATGCATTGCTGCAAAACCTTGGGATCGTTGAGGCCTTTCCACACGGCTTCGCGGGGCGCGTCGATAACCTGGCTGCCTGACATCTTCATTTTACAAATCCTCTACTTGCTTACGCGGCCCTCAACCATTTGCGCGGATCATGCGCCGGGCCCGCGTGCTTGCCAAGAGCCTCCGCCAGATCGCTCAGCGAATTGAGACTGTGCACCGGGCGGAACTCATCCACATAGGGCATCATGGCGCGGATGCCCGAGGCCTTCGCCTCGAACCGGTCAAAGCGCAAAAGCGGATTGAGCCAGACGATGTGCTTGGCGTTGCGGCGCAGGCGCTGCATTTCCTGCGACAGTTGCACCGTGTCGTCACGCTCCAGGCCATCGGTCATCAGCAGCACGTCAGCCCCCTGGGTTAGCACACGCCGCGCCCACTTGTAATTGAATTCCTTGAGCGTGGCGCCGATCCGTGTTCCGCCAGACCAGTCCTTCACCGCCGCCGAAACCCTCCCGATGGATTCATCCGCATCGAGATGCTGCAACTCGCGTGTGATGTTGGTGAGCCGCGTGCCGAAGAGGAACACCGTGACATCCGTCCGGTCATTCACCAGCCCGTGCAGGAAATGCAGAAACATGCGGCTGTAGCTCGAACACGAGCCCGAGATATCGCAGAGCACGACCAGCGGCCGCTGGCGGATTTTGGGAGCGCGCCGCGCCAGATCGATCATGTGGCCGCCGGCGCGCAGCGATTGCCGCAAGGTGCGGCGCATATCGATGCGCTCGCCCGCATGGTCCGGTTGGAAGCGCCGGGTGAGGAATTCGCGCCGTTGCAGACGCAAGCGCGCGATGGCCTCCCTGGCATGGATCTGCTCGGCCAGCGTCATCTGCTCAAAATCCTTGGCGCGCAGGATGTCGTCGGCGGACGCCGTGAACGTCGCGTCAAGCTCCAGCACCTCCGGTTTTTCCCGGCGGCTCTGCGCATTGCTCTGGTCGAACATGGCTTCCGCCAGCCGGCGAAAACCCGGGTCCTTCGGCTTGTCGCCCGCCGCTCGGGTGATCTGCTGGAACATGAGCTGCATCAACTGTTCCAGCATCTTCGGCTTCTTCCAGAAGATGTGGAACGCCTGGTCGAAGATTTCCTTGTGCTCGCGCCGCTTCACCAGAATGGCATGGAGCGTCCAGTAGAACTCGTCGCGGGTGCGCAGCGATCCGCTGAGTGCCGCATCCAGCGCATCGATCACCGAGGCGGGCCCCACAGGCAGGCCCGCGCCGCGCAGCACGCGCGCAAAATGCATGATGTTGGCGGCGAGTTTCCCGAACGGCGCCGCACCCATCAAAGCACGCGGGCCGCAGCCGTGGTGCGGATCTCATCCTTGATCTGGTCGAGAATGCGCTTGGCCTCCGAGCCTTCCATGCGCACGATGTCATCCTGGTATTTGAGCAGAACGCCGAGCGTGTCGTTCACCGTCTGCGGATCAAGCGTGACGCTGTCGAGTTCATGCAGCGCCGACACCCAGTCCAGCGTTTCGGCAACACCTGGAGACTTGAAAAGGTCGCCGCCGCGCAGCGCCTGCACAAAGGCCACGACTTCCTGAGCCAGCGCGTCAGAAGCTTCAGGCCGCTTGGTCTTGACAATTTCCAGTTCGCGGTTTGCATCCGGATAGCCAACCCAGTGATACAGGCAGCGCCGCTTCAGCGCGTCGTGCACCTCGCGGGTGCGGTTGGACGTGATGATCACGATGGGCGGTTCAGAGGCTTTGATCGTACCGAGTTCCGGAATGGTGATCTGATAGTCGGAGAGAACCTCCAGCAGGAATGCTTCGAAGGCTTCGTCCGTGCGGTCCAACTCGTCGATCAGCAGGACGGGCGCACCGCCGTCATTTGGTTCAAGGGCCTGGAGCAGCGCACGCTTGATGAGAAACCGCTCGGCGAAAATATCCTGCCCCATGCGCTGGCGGTCCAGTTTGCCCGAGGCTTCGGCCAGGCGGATCTCGATCATCTGCGCCGCATAGTTCCACTCATATACGGCGGAACTGATGTCGAGGCCCTCATAGCACTGCAGCCGGATCAGCTTGCGCCCCAGCCCATCCGCCAGAACCTTGGCGATTTCCGTTTTGCCAACACCGGCCTCACCTTCAAGGAACAGGGGCCGCCCCATCTTCAGGGCGAGAAACACCACCGTCGCCAGATCCCGCCCGGCCACATAGCCATTGGCTTTCAGCAAAACAGCCGTTTCAACGATGGATTTAGGAAGTGGCGTCATCATCCCTCAAGGCCAAAGAAAACCCGCAAGGACAGTCCCTGCGGGTCCCACCATAGTATGGGTCTTTTACTTCGCCGCTTCAACCGCCCGGCGCGCCAGAACGCCGATCAGATGCGCCCGGTATTCAGCGGTGGCATGCATGTCGGAGTTCAGGCCCTTGGCCTTGGCGGAAATGCCGGCAAGGGCTGAAACCGCAAAATTCTTTGAAAGGGCCGCTTCCATCTCGGGCACCCGATATACCTTGGGACCGGCGCCTGTCACAGCAACGCGGACTTTCCCGTCGCTTCCCTGCGCAATGAACACGCCCACCAGCGAATAGCGCGAGGCAGGATTGGGGAATTTCTGGTGGCTGGATTTTTTCGGAATGGGGAAGCTCACCTCGGTAATGATTTCGCCATCCTTGAGGGCAGTCTGGAACATGCCGGTGAAGAAGGCATCCGCTGGAATCTTGCGCTTGTTGGTGACAATGGTGGCGCCAAGGCCCAGGCAGGCGGACGGATAATCCGCCGCCGGATCGCTGTTGGCAATCGAGCCGCCGATCGTTCCCTTGTGGCGTACATGCACGCCGCCGATTTTGCCCGCCAGTTCCGCCAGGGCCGGAATGGCCTTCTTGACGGCGGCCGATGTCGCCACTTCCATGTGGGTGGTTCCGGCCTTGATCACCACGGCGGACTTGCCGACGGTAATACCGGAGAAGCCCTTGATGGCGGTGAGATCGATGATGTCGGTGGGGGACGCCAGGCCCTGCTTCATGGTGGGCAGAAGCGTATGCCCGCCCGCCATGTAACTGCCGCCTTTCGACTTCTTTAACAGTGCCACGGCAGCGTTGACGGTTGCGGGGCGGTGATAATTAAAGTTTTCCATTTTCTATCCCCTTATTCTGCTGCGCGTTTCATGGGCTGCATGGCATTCCACACGGTGAGCGGCGTTGCCGGCATGGCAATGTCGCGCACCCCGAGGGCATGGGTGATGGCGTTGATCACCGCGGGTGGTGCGGCGATGGCGCCGGCCTCGCCGCAGCCCTTCATGCCCAAAGGATTGGACGGGCACTTGGTGAAGGTGAATCCCAGCTTGAAGTTTTCGATATGCGGCATGTTGGCCGCCTTGGGCATGTTGTAGTCCATGTAGGAACCAGTGAGCAGCTGGCCGGACTCACGGTCATAGTGCGCTCCTTCAAGCAGCGCCTGGCCAATGCCCTGGGCAACGCCGCCCTGCACCTGGCCTTCGACGATCATCGGGTTGATGATGGTGCCAAAGTCATCCACCGCCGTGTAGCTCGCAATCTTTGTCAGGCCTGTATCCTGGTCAACTTCGACTTCGCAGATATGTACGCCCGCCGGGAACACGAAGTTCGACGGATCGTGGAACGAGGTTTCCTTGAGGCCTATCTCGATTTCCGAAGAGTTGAACTTGTGGCCCACGTAGGAGGCAAGCGCCACTTCGCCAAACGCCATCTTCGTGTCGGTGCCCTTCACCGTGAAGGTGCCGTCCTTGAAGTCGATGTCGTCGGTTGAGGCTTCCATGACGGCCGCGGCAACCCGCTTCGCCTTGGCTTCGATCTTGTCGAGCGCCTTTGAAACGGCGGTCATGCCGACCGCACCCGAGCGTGAGCCATAGGTGCCCATGCCCATCTGCACCTTGTCGGTGTCACCATGGACGATGGCCACATTGTTGATGTCCACGCCGAGGCGCTCCGACACAAGCTGGGCGAAGGTTGTTTCATGGCCCTGGCCATGGCTGTGCGAACCGGTGAGAACTTCCACCGTTCCGACCGCATTCACCCGTACTTCGGCTGATTCCCACAAGCCTACGCCGGCGCCGAGCGAGCCCACCGCCGCCGACGGGGCAATGCCGCAAGCTTCGATATAGGCCGAGAAGCCCACGCCGCGCAGCTTGCCATTCTTGGCGGAAGCCGCCTTGCGCGCGGGAAAGTTCTTGTAATCCGACATCTCCAGCGCCTTATCCAGCGCCGCGCCATAATCACCCGCGTCATACATGAAGATGACGGGAGTCTGGTGCGGGAACACGGTGATGAAATTGCGCCGCCGGAATTCCGCCGGGTCTATCTTCAGTTCACGCGCTGCCGTTTCAACGATACGCTCAAGCAGATAGGTGGCTTCCGGCCGCCCGGCGCCGCGATAGGCGTCAACCGGTGCGGTGTTGGTGTAAACCGCGTCAACCTCCGCATAGATGTTCGGAATTTTGTACTGGCCCGAGAGCAGGGTGGCATAGAGATAGGTTGGCACACAGGAGGAGAACGTCGAGAGATAGGCGCCCATCGAAGCAATCGTATGAACCTTGAGGCCCACGATCTTGCCCGAAGCATCCATCGCCAGTTCCGCGTGCGATACGTGGTCACGCCCATGGGCATCCGACAGGAAGGCTTCGGAACGGTCCGCCGTCCACTTGACGGGGCGGCCGCCGATGCGCTTGGAGGCCCAGACGCAGGTGACTTCTTCGCCATAGATGAAGATCTTGGAGCCGAACCCGCCGCCCACATCGGGAGCGATCACCCGCAGCTTGTGTTCCGGCGCCAGGCCATGGAAGGCCGAGATAACAAGGCGCGCCACATGCGGATTCTGGCTCGTGGTATAAAGCGTGTAGTGATCGGACCCCGTATCATAGGAGCCGATGGCGGCGCGGGTTTCCATGGCGTTTGGAATGAGCCGGTTGTTGATGAGGTCAATCTTGGTCACATGTGCCGCTGTCTTGAACGCGGCATCAGTTGCGGCCTCGTCGCCGATCGACCAGTTATAAACCCGGTTGTCGGAAGCCACGTCATGGACCTGGGCTTTGGTTTTCATGGCCTGGGCTGCATCCACATTGTGCGGCAGCACCCCGTAGGACACGACAACCGCCTGGGCGGCGGCCTTGGCCTGTTCGCGGGTTTCCGCGATGACAACGGCCACCTGGTCGCCCACAAAGCGAACCTTGCCACTGGCGAGAATCGGATGCGGGCCGGCCTTCATGCCGGAGCCATCCTTGGAATGGATCATCCAGCCGCAGATCAACCCGCCGATCTTGTCTTCCTCGACTTCCTTTGAGGTGAAGATATCGACCACGCCCGGCATCTTCTTGGCCTTGGCGGTGTTGATCGACTTAATCGTGGCATGGGCATGGGGGCTGCGTACGAAATACGCGTAGGTCTGGTCTTTCAGGTTGATGTCGTCGGTATACTGGCCCTTGCCGGTGATGAACCGCTTGTCTTCCTTGCGCAGCACCCGCGCGCCAATTCCTGTGTCGGACATGTTGCTTGCCTCCGTTACATTTTTTCGGCTGCGGATTGAACCGCCGCCACGATGTTATGATAGCCCGTGCAGCGGCAGATGTTTTGCGAAAGCTCGCGGCGGATGACGTCCTCGCTCACTTTCTTGCCATTGCGCTTTACGATGTCGATGGAGGCCATGATCATGCCCGGGGTGCAGAAGCCGCACTGCAGGCCGTGATTCTCATGGAAGGCCTGTTGCATGGGATGGAGCTTGCCGTTCTTGGCAATGCCCTCGATAGTGGTGACGTCAGCGCCTTCGCAGGCCACCGCGAAAGTGGTGCAGGATTTGACGGCCTTGCCGTCAATATGGACCACGCAAGCCCCGCACTGGCTGGTATCGCAGCCGACATGGGTTCCGGTGAGACCCAGATTCGTCCGGATAAAATCAACCAGCAGCGTGCGGTTTTCAACATCTCCGCACACCGCCTTGCCATTCACTTTCATGGAAATTGCGGGCATTCAGCTTACCTCCCTGGCGATCCCTCAAAGGCATTGAGCGGCCCTCGTTCCGGGAATTCTTTTATCTAGTTTATAATCATCCCAGATTTGCACCTTGGTCAAGCCTTAGCAAGGGGAATGAAATCGTCTGGAGCTGCATGCGGCTTTTTGCACTCTTTGCTGCCGCCGATTTGGATTATCGCAACTTGCGCCTGTTTTTTAATCAGGCCACAGCCTGTATCACCGGTATCCCGCGCTCGCGGTAGGGGGTGCGGCCGTAGAAGGCGCGGTAGCATTTGGAAAAATGCGATGGCGACGAAAAGCCCGAAGCCAGCGCCACATTGATCACCGACATGTCGGTCTGCAGCAAAAGCGAACGCGCTTTCTTCAGGCGCAGTTCCAGGTAATAACGCTTCGGCGAGCGGTCCACATAGCGCCGGAACAGGCGCTCGAGCTGGCGCGTGGAAAGGCCCGCCTGTTTTGCCAGCAGGCTGGGCGACAACGGCTCCTCCAGATTTTCTTCCATCTTTTCGATGATGCCCACGAGCTTCGGATGCCGCGCCCCGATGCGGGCGGGCAGCGACATGCGCTGGTGCTCGCTGTGGTGTCGGATGGGCGAATGCAGCACCGCTTCGGCGACGCCCGAGGCGAGGTCTGGCCCATGCTGGCTGGCAATCATGGTGAGCATCATGTCGAGCGCCGTGGTGCCGCCAGCACTGGTGAAGCGGTCCCGGTCGATTTCAAACAAGCCGCCCGTGGCGTTGATCTCCGGGAAGGCTTCCGAAAAACCCGGCAGGTTTTCCCAATGGATGGTGCACTTGTAGTCATCAAGAATGCCCGCTTCCGCCAGCAGATGCGCCCCGGTGCAGACAGCACCAATGTCATTCCCCCGCCGCGCCGTTTTGCGCAGCCAGCTAATCAGCCGCTTGTCCGCATGGTGCTGCACATTGAGGCCGGCGCAGACAATGATGGTGGCGTGCGGCGGAACCGTCTCCAGATCGCCGTTGACCATGGTGAGAATGTTGTTCGAGGCGGCCACCGGCTGGCCATCCACCGAATGCATGGTCCAGCGGTAAAGGGCCTTTTCCGACATGCGGTTAGCCAGCCGCAGCGGTTCAATGGCAGAGGTGACCGGCATCATGGTGAATTCCGGCACCAGAATCAGGGCAAAAGGCTGCGGCACGTCCTTGGGTTTGTCGCCAAACATGGATTTTCTCCGAGGCGCGCATCTTTGCGGCAGTTCCGGCACTTTGTCCACCAGCGCCATGTCGCAGCCCGAAACCGACTTGTGACAGGGTAAATGGTCGGTTTCGTATTGTTGCTGTCGCAAATATTTGGGCGACTAGGAGGCGTTGCCTGCATTTTGAAGGCTAACCCGCCCGGAGGCCCTTTCGTGAATGCTCCCCATTTCCATGCCGACGCCAAAACCCACCTGATGGCCAATCCCTCCCGTGAATTCTTAAAGAACCTGTCGCTGGAAATCACTGCCAAGCAGATTGAAAAATTGCCTATTTTGCAGGAGCGCCTGCCCAAGGGCACGCCCGTTTTCATTGCCCTGATCGATCCGGCCGATGCGGCTGGCCAATTGGCGGCGGCCAGCGCCCTGCGCAAGGCAGGTCTTGAGCCCGTTCCCCATGTTCCGGCCCGGTTCGTGCTGGATGAAAGCGACTTGAAGAACCGCATTGCGGCGCTGGCGGGCGAAGCCGGAGTGACGCAGATGCTGGTGGTGGGCGGCGGCGCGCCAACCCCCATGGGCAAGTTCGACGCGGCCATTCAACTGCTGCAGACCGATGTGTTCCAGAAATACGGCGTAAAGCGCATTGGCATTGCCGGCCATCCCGAAGGCAATTCCGATATCACCAAGGTTCACGGTGAGGCCGTATTGCTGAAAGCGCTCGGCGAAAAGCAGGCCTGGCTCAAGGCCAACAAAATTTCAGGCTTCATCGCCACGCAATTTTTGTTTGAGGCAGCGCCGGTCGCCTATTGGGCCAGCATGCTGCGCGACAATGGCATTGATCTGCCAATCCATGTCGGCATTCCCGGCCCTGCCACGATCAAGACCTTGGTGAAATATGCTGCCATGTGCGGCGTTGGAAATTCCGCCCGTTTCATCCGCAAGCAGGCATTGAACATCACCAAGTTGCTGACGGTGAACACCCCCGATGAATTCATCGAGCAACTCGCTGTGCTGCATTTCGACCGCCCCGAGCTTGGCATTCAGGGCCCCCATCTCTATCCCTTCGGCGGCTTCGACAAGATGTTCGACTGGCTGAAGCCCAAACTCAACGGCTGAACAAATGCAAATGGCCGGGCTTTATCACCCGGCCAAAGCATTTCATGTAGCGGTTCTGCGATTATTAGTTGCGGTTGCTGCCGCCAAGTTCCATGTCATCTCCGCTGGTGCTCTTCTTGATGACAACCATGGCGTTTGTGCCAGTCGACTCACTGGAAATCTGCTTGGCGTCCGGGCCAATGTAAACAATGTTGTCGCGGTATGAAGCAAGCGAAGCCGTCGAAAGGGCGGCGAGGGCGATGAGGGAAATTGCGATCTTCTTCATGGGTAGTCTCCTTTGTGTCTAATTTTATGAACTGCCATCAATGACCGTTCTGATTACAAAGACGGCTGCGCCGGTCTTTTGGTTTCAGGAAAATTGCGCAATCTGCGCTCTTCACGAACCTGTCAGAATGAGCGCCCGGGGTTCACGCGTCTGTGAAAGGAAAACGGCCGGGCGCGTGCCCGGCCGATGCCGCATTATGATTAATGACGGTTGCTGCCGCCGAGGCCCAAATCGTCACCGGCATTGCCGTTGGCGGTGGAACCGGCAGGAACAGCCAGGGCGTTGCTCGCGGAAACGCTGACTGCCTGATGCGTGTCAATGGCGCCGGTTGGCGTGGTGACATCACGGTTTGAGGCAAGCGAAACTGTTGAAACAGCGGCCAGGGCGAGGAGGGAAATTACGATCTTCTTCATGATAGTGTCCTTGTCTTCTTTTGTTGATCTTACGTCGTGAACTGCATTCTTCGCAGTTCCGATACGCTCGATGTAAGAAGCTCAGGTGGCGTTTCAAGAAGAAATGTAATATTTCTGATCACATATTTTTGATGCAGGAATATCAAAGAGTTAGTTGAAATTTTAATTTGATACCGGGACTTGCCCAAGGTTTGTGCAGGCGCCGTTTCGGTCCCTTCAAATGGATGCGTTTTGCGCCCCAAACAAGGTGACTTTTGCAGGACCTCGGGCCGTCGCAAGGATGAAGTCCCATGCGTAATCGGCGTAGGAGCGGAAGACATAAATATCAAACACCGTGTCTTCGACAACATGCAGCAGTGCCGCGATTTCCGCATAGCGCATCCGCCGCACCGTGCCCGGCGCATAATCTTCGCTGAGCAGATCAAGCGAAGAACCTTTCAGCAAGACTTCGCGCACACCTTTGCCTTCAAGGCGCAAGACCGCGCGCATATCGGAGACATCGACAACAAGGGAATGAATGTTTCTAAGTTCGGTCTTCAATGCCACGGTCAATTCAATCGCCTTGGCGCGTGAGCAAAGAACGAGCCACTGGTCGATGGAAAGCCACAGGGCTTTCACGTCACCCCAGGACACGCTGCTGCGCGGCGCCTTCGGCAGATCAAGGCCCAGAACTTTTTTTGCTGCCGCCATGAATTTCTTGTCTGTGGCGTGCCCACGCACATCGATCATGCCGCGGTCAGCGATTTCGCGGAGCTCGATGCTCAGGCCCTGCGGCGCTACGCGGTGGGCGAGGGGGCTTTCAACATAGAGCTCAGACATTCTGCCGCGCTCCTTCCTTGTCATAGAATACGGGATCAACAATTTTGGCGCGGATCACCTTGCCCCCTTCAATGGGGAACGAAAGCGTTTCGCCCATGCGGGCCCGGCCATTCTGAATGAGCGCCATGGCGATGGATCGTTCAAGCGTCGGCGAATGATAGGAGGAGGTGACCTGGCCGATCATTTCCATCGGCGGCTTGTCCTTGACATGGCGCACCGCGTAAGCGCCATCCGGCAATATATCCGTGGGCTCTTCGGTGAGCAGGCCGACAAGCTGCTTGCGGTCCGGCCCCTTGAGATAACTTTGTTCAAGCGAGCGCTTGCCGATGAAATCCGCTTTCTTTTTTGAGACAAGACCATCAAGCCCCACATCAATCGGCGTCGTCGTGCCATCGGTTTCATCGCCGATGACGATGAAGCCTTTTTCAGCGCGCAGCACGTGAAGCGCTTCTGTGCCATAGGGCTCGATGCCAAGCTCCTTGCCCGCATCCAGAATGGCGTTCCAAAGCCCGCGGCCCATGTTTGAGGGTGTTGCCACCTCGTAGGATTGCTCGCCGGAGAAGCTGATGCGATAAACGCGCACCGGATAGCCGCCAAGCTTGCCTTCCTTGAAGGACATGTGCGGGAAACCATCATGGGAGAGATCGAAATCGGCTCCCAACTTGGCCAGCACATTGCGGGCGCGGGGACCAGCAATGGCAAACTGTGCCCATTGCTCGGTAACCGGCGTTACAAACACCTTGTAGTGTGTCCATTCCGTCTGCAGCCATTCTTCAAGCCAGGCCGCAATGCGGTCCGCCCCGCCCGAAGTTGTATGCATTAGGAAATGATCTTCGCCCAAACGCACCGTTACGCCATCATCGGTAAGAAAGCCCAACTCATTCATCATTAGTCCGTAACGGCATTTACCGACCTTCAGGGTCGAAAACATGTTGGTGTACATGCAGTCGAGGAATTCCGCCGCATCTGGCCCTTTGATTTCAATCTTGCCGAGGGTGGAGGCATCAAGCAGACCCACCTTGTGGCGCACCGCCAGTATCTCACGGTTGATCGAGCCATGCTTGTCCTCGCCGGCACTCATATAGGTGTAGGCCCGGCGCCATTGGCCGACGGGTTCGAATGTTGCGTTCCTGTCTGCATGCCACTGATAGATCGGCGTCCGCCGCACCGGCAGGAACAGGTTCTTGGTCAAAACACCCGCAATCGAGCCGAAGGAAAACGGCGTGTAGGGTGGCCGGAAGGTGGTGACGCCGATTTCCGGAATGCTTTTGCCCGTGGCTTCCGAGAGCACGCCAAGGCCGTTGAGGTTCGACGTCTTGCCTTGGTCCGTTGCCATGCCGAAGGTGGTGTAGCGCTTGGTGTGCTCCACCGACTCGTAACCCTCGCGTTGGGCCAGTTCCAGGTCGGCAACCGTCACGTCGTTTTGGAAATCAATGAAATGCTTGTTGCCTTCATTGTATTTGCCCGTGGCCGGCGCAAACCAAAGGGCTTCCAATGGTTTTTGCACATCCTGCTCGGCCTTGGGCAATTTGACCTTGGCTGCCTTGGTTTTCCGCTTTGCAGCCGCTTCGCCGGCAGCCGTCGCTTCGGCAATAATGTCCGCCAGGGCAAAGGTCCCGTTGGCAGCGCCAACTGCGGTGATTGCGTCCTGATGACGGTCTGGCCGGAAGGATTGCAGGCCATCATCAAACTTGATCTTGCCGCCGTTGTGGCACCACAGATGAAGTACCGGGTTAAACCCTCCTGACATGGCAATGAAATTGCAGGGGATTTTCCGTTCGGTGATGACTCGGCCCTGGCCCTTGCGGTAGGCCGCAACACGCACCGCGGTAACCCCGAGATTGCCCTCAACGGCTGAAACCACGGAACTGACTGCCACATCAATGCCGGCGGCGCGGGTTTTTTCGACCAGAGCGCCTTCCGCCCGGCCCCGCGAGTCCACAACCCGAACGCCAATGCCTGCGGCCTTGAGTACGAGAGCCGTTTGATAAGCGTCATCATTATTGGTGAAAACAATACCTTCTACCCCGGGGGATACGCCATAGCGCACCACCATGGCACGCGCCGCCGAGGCCAGCATGATGCCGGGCCGGTCATTGTTGGCGAAAGCAATGGGCCGCTCGATGGCCCCGGTAGCAAGGATCACCTGCTTGGCGCGGACTTTCCACAGCCTGTGCCGTGGTGCGCCGTCCCGGAGCAATGCCGGATCATGGTCAGCCACACGCTCAAACAGCATCAGGTAATTATGGTGCCAATGGCCCACGACGGTTGTGCGGCGCAGGAGATGTACATTCTCCGCATAAGCTAGTGATGAAACTTTTTCGGCAACCCAGGCCGTTTGCGGTTTGCCGTCAAGCGTGCCGCCACAAATATCTGCAACACCACCGAACTGCGGGTTCTCATCGGCCAGAATAACTCTGGCGCCGGTTGCCGCAGCGGATTCAGCCGCAGCCAATCCTGCAACACCACCGCCCACCACCAGCACATCGCAATGCACATGGATATTTTCGTAGGCATCGGGATCGCGGCCTTCCGGCGCGTGGCCAAGGCCCGCGGCCTTGCGGATGATAGGTTCATACACATGCTTCCAGAAGCGCTGCGGCCACATGAAGGTCTTGTAGTAGAAGCCGCCGGGAATGAAGCGCGAGAACGTGCTGTTGAGTGAGCCCACATCGAAGGCGAGCGACGGCCAGCGGTTCTGGCTCACCGCCTGCAAACCGTCGAAAAGTTCAACCTGCGTGGCGCGCAAATTGGGTTCATGGCGCGAACTGTCACCGACGCCCACCAGCGCGTTCATTTCCTCCGAGCCAAGGCCGACGACACCGCGCGGACGATGGTATTTGAAACTGCGGCCAAAAAGTTTTGTGCCATTGGCCATCACGGCGGAGGCCAGCGTATCGCCGGCAAATCCGCTGAGCTGCTTGCCATCGAAACTGAAGTGCACCTTCTTCGTGCGGTCAATGCGGCTGCCGCCCTGGGCCAGGCGGTAAGGCTTGTTGCTCATGATTTTGCGTCCGCCTTCAGCTTGTCTTTAAAATAGGTGGCCCATTCGCCCGTCGCGGCTTCCATCACTTCTCGCGGCGGCAATTCAGTGATGCCGTAAAACGCCTTGAATTCCATGGTCACCGTATCGCGCGCCGCATGAAACCATTTCCCGCAGCCCCGGTCGCAGCGCCAGCGCTCGAAATGCAGGCCCTTGGGGTTATGCCGGATGAACAGATAATCGCGCTGCGCTTCATCGCTCACATTTGCCGGATCATGGGTCGCGGGCCGCCTGATATGGGCCTGGCCGCCGCCATGAAAATCCGTCTCGTCGCCTTCAGCGCCACACACCGGGCAATGAACAACTAACATGAACTCGTGCTCCTTGATATTTTCCTCTCCCCATGGGGGAGAGGAAGGGGCTCGCACATTTCGTGCGGGAAGGTGAGGGGGATCAGGTCTTGCAGTTGAATCACCTGCTCCCCCTCACCCTCCCATTGCTTGCGCAACGGGCCCCTCCCTCTCTCCACAGGAGAGAGGGAAATCGCATTACGCGAAAATTGAATGAACTTTTTCATCAATGCGCCACCGCTGCTGCGACGCTTTCGTCGATCAGGCGGCCTTCCGCGAAACGGTTGAGCCCGAACGGCTCGGCAATTGAGTGTGGCCGGTCATGGGCGATGGTGTCGGCAAAGACATAGCCGGACCCCGGAATGGCCTTGAAACCGCCCGTGCCCCAGCCGCAATTGACGTAAAGGCCTTCCACGTCAGTTTTGGAAATAATCGGCGAACGATCACCCGTCATGTCGACGATGCCGCCCCACATGCGCAGCATCCGCAGCCGCGAAATTATCGGGAAGGTTTCAACCAGCGCAGTCACCGTATGTTCCAGCGAAGGGAAGGAGCCGCGCTGCGAATAGTTGTTGTAAGGATCAGCGCCGCCGCCAATCACGAGTTCGCCCTTGTCCGACTGGCTCATATAGCCATGTACCGTGTTGGCCATGACCACGCAATCAATGACGGGCTTGATGGGCTCAGAGACAAGCGCCTGCTGGCAGAGACTCTCGATCGGCATGCGCACGCCCGCAGTCTGCATCAGGGTAGAGACGTTGCCCGCTGTCACTACGCCCACTTTCTTCGTCTTGATCGAACCGCGTGATGTTTCAAGTCCCACGACTTTCCCTCCCTCGCGGGTGATGCTAGTGACCTCGCAATTCTGGATAATGTCCACACCCAGCGCATCGGCTCCCCGTGCATAGCCCCAGGCCACCGCATCATGCCGCGCCGTGCCGCCGCGCGGCTGGTAATAGGCGCCGAGAATGGGATAGCGGCAGTTCGGATCATCATTGATGATCGGAACGATTTCTTTCACCTCAGCCGGGGAAACCATTCGGCAATCCAACCCCGCCAAACGGTTCGCATGGGCCGTGCGCTTGAAGGCGCGAAGCTCATGCTCGGTCTGGCACAACATCAAAACGCCGCGCGGCGAAAACATGACGTTATAGTTCAATTCCTGGCTCAGCCCCTCGTAAAGCGAGCGCGCCAGCTCATAGATGGCGATGGAGGCGTCCTGCAGGTAATTGGAGCGGATAATGGTGGTGTTGCGCCCCGTATTGCCGCCACCCAGCCAGCCCTTTTCGAGGATGGCGATGTTGGTCATTTTGTGGTTTTTGGCCAGGTAATAGGCGGTAGCCAGCCCATGCCCGCCGGCTCCCACGATTACCGCGTCATAGGCAGCCTTGGGCTGTGGCGAACGCCAGGCCCGCTCCCAATCCTTGTGGTAATTCATGGCGTTGCGGGCGAGCGAAAAGATCGAATAGCGGGATTTCATCGGGCCTATCCTTAATGCGTCTGTCTTGTATCAAATAGGCCCCGCAATCACTACAGCTTTCCGACGCCCCATTGCCGCCATGCGACAATGCGACGTGACAGATAGATGGCTATGAATTGTATTGTGAGCCCACCATGAGAAAACCCGTAACCGCATGATGATCTGGTTGATTTTTGCAGGCATGACGGCGGCCGTGGTGGCCGCTTTGGCTGTGCCGTTCATGCGCAAATCCGCGGACACCGAAAGCCCCGATTCGGATTTTGACCGGAGGATTTACCGCGACCAGTTGCAGGAACTGGACCGCGATGCGGCCCGGGGGCTGATTGGCGAGACGGAGGCCCAGGCGGCCCGCAATGAAATCTCCCGCCGCCTCTTGCAGGTAGCAAAACCGGAAGCGCCGGCCACCGGAAACCGCTACGCGTTACTGGCCGTTCTGCTGGTGCCGCTCATAGTACTTCCGGTCTATGCCAAATACGGCAGCCCTCTGCTGCCCGATGTGCCCCTGCACGAACGAATGAAGGGAGCCATCGCCAATCAGGATTTCGAAGCGCTCGTGGCAACCGTTGAGGTCCATCTCGCGCAGGCACCAAATGATATAGCGGGATGGAAAGTGCTGGCCCCGGCTTACAAGCGTGAGCGGCGCTGGAGCGATGCGGCGGACGCCTATGCCAATGTCCTGCGGCTCGCCCCGCCTACCGCAGACGCGATCGCCGACTATGGCGAAATGCTGGTCTTCGCCAATGAAGGCATGGTGACCGACGAAGCCGAGAACGCCTTCGCCGAGGCCTTGAAACTCGAAGCAACGAACGAGCGCGCCAAATTCTACTATGACATGGCCCTGAAACAGGAGGGCAAGGCCCCCGCCTTGAGCGATGAACAGGTGGCGGCGGTGCAGGCCAAGCCGGCCCAGGACCAGACGGCCATGATTGCCGGCATGATCGATGGCCTTGAGCAAAAGCTGGGCAAGGACAGCCGCGACCTTGAAGGCTGGCAACGCCTGATCCGGGCAAGACGGATTTCGAATGAAATTGAAAAGGCGAAGGTATCACTCGGCCTCGCGATGAATATTTTCAAGGACGAGCCCGCCTCGCTTGATGCCTTGAGCGCACTCGCAAAAGAATTGGGAATAGCAGAATGACCCGCAAGCAAAAGCGTCTCTCCGTGATCGTCGGCGGTCTTGCCATTCTGGGCTTGGCGGCCGGCCTCGTGCTCTATGCCCTGCGCGATACCATTGTATTTTTCTACACGCCCAGCGAAATCTCCGAAAAAAACGTGCAGCCTGGAACGCGGCTGCGCCTTGGCGGGCTGGTGGAGAAGGGCAGCATTTCCAAGGCAGGTGGCACCACGATTACGTTTATCGTGACCGACACGATCGAGACCTTGAATGTCAGCTACACTGGGCAACTGCCCGACCTCTTCCGCGAAGGGCAGGGCGTTGTCGCCGAAGGTGTGTTGGATGCAAGCGGCGTATTTATGGCCGACACGGTTCTGGCCAAGCATGATGAGAACTACATGCCCAAGGACGTAGCCGACAAGCTGAAGGAAAAAGGTGTCTGGCAGGAAGGCAAGGGGGCAGGGCCATGATCGCCGAGACTGGACACTTCGCCCTCATCCTGGCCCTCGCCGTTGCCGCCTTCCAGACTCTTGTGCCGCTGATCGGCGCGGAGCGGGGCAACCGCCAGATGATCGCGTCCGCCGTTCCGGCCACGCTCATTCAGCTCATTCTCGTCTATGTGGCTTTTGCCGCGCTGATCCATGCCTACCTGATCTCCGATTTCTCCGTGCAGAACGTGTTTGAGAATTCCCATTCGGCCAAGCCGCTGCTTTATAAGATTTCCGGTGTGTGGGGAAACCATGAGGGCTCCATGCTGCTCTGGGTCTTCATCCTCGCAAGCTTCGGCGGTGCCGTGGCAATATTCGGTGATAACCTGCCGCCCACGCTCAAGGCCCGCGTGCTGGCAGTGCAGGGCTCCATCGGCTTTGCCTTCCTTCTCTTTATAGTGATGACGTCCAATCCCTTTGCCCGGCTCAATCCCGTGCCCATCGAAGGCAATGGCCTTAATCCTGTCCTGCAGGATCCCGCACTCGCCTTCCATCCCCCCTTTCTCTACGCGGGCTATGTCGGCCTTTCCGTGGCCTTTTCCTTTGCCATTGCGGCGTTGATCGATGGCAAGGTGGACGCCGCCTGGGCCCGCTGGGTGAGACCATGGACGCTCGCTGCCTGGATGTTCCTCACCATCGGCATCAGCATGGGTAGCTGGTGGGCCTATTATGAACTGGGCTGGGGCGGCTGGTGGTTCTGGGATCCTGTTGAAAACGCCAGCTTCATGCCCTGGCTGGTGGCAACGGCGCTTCTTCATTCGGCCATTGTCGTGGAAAAGCGCAATGCCCTGAAAGTGTGGACCGTGCTTCTCTCCATCCTGGCCTTCTCATTATCATTGCTCGGCACCTTTCTCGTGCGCTCCGGTGTCCTGACCTCGGTTCACGCTTTCGCCGTTGATCCGGCGCGTGGCATTTTCATTCTCGGCATCCTCTGCTTTTTTATCGGCGGCGCACTCACGCTCTTCGCCTGGCGCGCACCGACTTTGAAAGCGGGCGGGTTTTTCTCGCCCATCAGCCGCGAAGGGGGCCTGGTGCTGAACAATCTTTTCCTCTGCGCTGCCTGTGCTTCGGTTTTGATCGGAACGCTTTATCCTCTGGCGCTTGAAACCATCACTGGCGAGAAAATCTCCGTGGGGCCGCCTTATTTCAATCTCACCTTCGGCCCAATCATGTTGCCGCTACTTCTGCTCGTCCCAATCGGAGCCTTGCTGAGTTGGAAGCGAGCCGACCTCACTGCGGTGTTGCAACGGCTTTGGGCCGCGGCGGCATTGGCAATAGGCTTGGGCGTTCTGGTCCTCGTGGCAACCCAGCGCGGGCCATGGCTTGCACCATTCGGCATGGCCCTCGGCGCGTGGCTGATTTTTGGCAGCCTCGCGGATTTGGCACATCGCATTGCGCTGTTTCGCGCGCCCTTGTCCTCAAGCTTGTCACGCCTTGTTGGTCTGCCGCGCTCGAGCCTCGGCATGACCGCTGCCCACGCGGGGCTTGGACTGATGATCATCGGCATCATCGCAATTACCCTGTGGAAAGTGGAACATATTGTGGCCATGAAGCCCGGCGAGCGCGCCGACGTCGGCAATTACACAGTGCAGTTTGTGGGCGAAACGCCGCTCACCGGTGAAAATTACACGGGCCGGGCCGGGCAATTCCGGATTTTCCGCGGCGAAACTGAAATCGCCACAGTTGTTTCCGAGAAGCGCGAATTCAAGCCCATGGGAACGCCGACAACCGAAGTGGGCCTGCATCAAACACTCGCCGGCGATGTCTATGTGGTGATGGGCGACAGGACCGCCGATGGCGCGCGAGTCGTGCGTATGTACTTTAATCCGCTGGTGTCGTTGATCTGGCTTGGCGCGCTCGTCATGTTTTTTGGCGGGGCGCTTTCACTCACCGACCGCCGCTACCGGGTGGGCGCCCCTAAACGAAACCTCACCACCGCAGGAGTCCCAGCGGAATGAGATGGTTCCTGTTTTTCTCTTTATTGTTGCTGACGCCCGCCTACGCCGTGCAGCCCGATGAAATTCTCAGTGACGCTAAACTGGAACAGCGTGCCCGTGATCTCTCCATGGGCTTTCGCTGCCTCGTCTGCCAGAATCAGTCCATCGATGAATCCGATGCGCCTCTCGCAAAGGATTTGCGCGTTCTCATCCGCGAGCACCTGACCAAGGGCGACAGCGACGCTGAAATCAGGGAATTCGTCGTGGCGCGTTATGGTGAGTTCGTCCTGCTGAAACCACGACTCACCCCCCACACCGCCATCCTCTGGGCAACACCGTTTCTTATTGTCCTTGCAGGATTCGTGGTCTTCCTGCGCCGACGCGGCATTTCCGGCATTCCAGCCGAATCGGCTCTCAGCACCGAAGAGCAAAAAGCCCTCCGCGACCTCGCCAACTGACTGAACATTACAAATTATTCATGCCGTCGAAAGCTTGATGTAAGCCCGGAACCTCTATCTCTGTTGCATCAATTCACCTGCAATGGAGAGAAACCAAGATGTCAGCCTCGTTCGCCCTTACCCGCAAAACCCTTTACGGCCTGCTTGCCGCGGGCCTTCTCAGCGCCACAGCGTTAACCACCTCCATGATCGTGGCACCGCCCCTCGAAGTGCAAGCCCAGATTCAGGCCGCCATTGACCCCACCAAGGGCTTTGCCGATCTGGTGGACCGCGTGATGCCCGCCGTCATCAGCGTTGAAGTGAAATATGCCAATGCCGCCGATTCGCAAGGCGAGGCCGCCCCCCGTCAGCAGCAGTTCGAAGAATTCTTCAACCAGTTTCCCCAGTTTCGGAATCAGATGCCGCCCGGCTTTGAGAACCGCCGCCCCCATGGCGGTGGCGCCGTGGGCTCAGGCTTCCTGATCAGCGCAGACGGTTATGCGGTGACCAACAACCACGTGGTCCAGGACGCCGATGAAGTCACTGTCAAGATTCAGGGCGGGGCTGAACTCAGGGCCGAAGTGATCGGCACCGATCCTAAGACCGATCTGGCCCTCATCAAGATCAAGTCCGACAAACCCTTCCAGTTCGTGAAATTTGCCGAAACGCCGGCCCGGGTTGGCGATATCGTGATGGCCGTTGGCAACCCCTTCGGCCTTGGCGGCTCGGTGACCACCGGCATCGTGTCGGCCCGTGGCCGCGACATCGGTTCGGGGCCCTATGACGACTTCCTCCAGATCGATGCCTCCATCAACAAGGGCAATTCCGGCGGCCCGGCCTTCAATCTCAATGGTGAAGTCATCGGCGTGAACACGGCGATCTTTTCCCCCTCGGGTGGTTCCGTGGGCATCGGCTTTGCCATCCCCGCTGAAATCACCCAAGATGTGGTCGCAAGCCTCAAGGAGAACGGCAGCGTGACCCGCGGCTGGCTTGGTGTTCAAATCCAGCCGGTGACCGATGAGATCGCCGAAAGCATGGGCCTTAAGGATTCGAAGGGTGCGATTGTCTCCGATGTCACCGAGGATTCTCCCGCCCTTGCCGCCGGCTTCAAGCTGGGCGACACCATCCTGAAGGCTGACGGCTCGGATATATCCGATGCCCGTGACCTGTCACGGAAAGTGGCCCGCTTCGCTCCCGGAAAATCCATCAACGTGGATATTATCCGGGACGGGAAGCCGATGACGGTCACCGTCAAGATCGGCACCATGCCCAATGACGTGAAAATGGCGAGCCGCGGCGGCAACCAGGATTCCACTGATCTCGCTTCTCTCGGCCTGAAAGTCGGCCCTGCTGAAGACGGGGCTGGGGTCAAGATTGTCGAAGTTGCGCCAAATTCCGTGGCGGAAGATCAGGGCCTGAAGCCCGGTGACATCATTCTCGAAGTTGCTGGAAACGATGTGAACGGCCCTGCCGACGTCAAGAACGCCTTGAAGGACGCAGGCAAGTCACGGGTGCTGATGCTGGTGCGGTCCGGCGAAAGCCAGCGCTTCCTGGCTCTTCCGCGGGCCAAGGGATAACGGTTAGGACGCCCGAATGCCCCCTCCGCTCGGCATTTGACGTCCAATAGCGCGGAGGCTGCCTCCTCATAGGTTCCCCCCTGGTCCGGTGGCCTCCGCGCACTCTTCTCTGAAAGGGCAAGTCATGCAAATCTCCCACCCACATGAAACCGAATCTCAGGGCATAGGGCGGAATCCGGACTCCATGCGCATTCTCATAATTGAAGATGACCGCGATGCCGCTTCCTGGCTGATGAAGGGGCTGACGGAAAGCGGCCATGTGACCGACCATGCAGCTAATGGTGAGGATGGCCTAGCCATGGCGCAGGAGAATCTCCACGACATTCTCATTGTGGACCGAATGCTGCCCAAAATGGACGGGCTCTCAATAATCCGCACCCTACGCGCCAACGGCATTACCACCCCGGTTCTCATTCTCAGCGCCTTGAGCGACGTGGATGAGCGCGTGAAGGGCCTTCGGGCCGGAGGCGATGATTACCTGGCAAAACCCTATGCCTTCTCCGAACTCCTAGCCCGTGTTGAAGGCTTGGGGCGGCGCAATTCCCAGGAGCCGCAGGAAACCAAGCTGAAGGCGGTTGATCTTGAAATTGATCTGCTGACCCGCGCCGTGACGCGCGGCGGCCAGACCATTCCGCTCCAGCCCCGGGAGTTCAAGCTGCTGGAATACCTCATGCGCAATGCCGGGCATATTGTCACCCGCACCATGCTGCTGGAAAATGTCTGGGACTATCATTTCGATCCGCAAACCAATGTGATAGACGTACATGTATCAAGGCTCCGGTCGAAGATTGACAAGGGCTTTGACGAACCCCTTCTGCAAACCGTGCGTGGAGCCGGATACATGATACGTGCAGTTTAATCCGAAGATACTGAAAACATCGACTTTTCGTCTCGCGGCCATCTACCTGTTGGTCTTTGCCGTGTCCGTGGGCTCCATCCTGGCCTACGTCTTCTGGAATACGGCGGGGCTTCTCGAACGCCAGACCGACGCCACCATCCGTGCCGAAGTGCAGGCCCTTGCCGATCAGTACCGCCTTCTGGGCCTGCGCGGCATTGTCGAAACGGTTCAGCGCCGCAGCGCCGAACGCGGCGGCGGCGTCTATCTGATTGCCAATGCGGATGGAAAACGCATCGCTGGAAATCTTGAATCCGTGCCGCCCCAGGTCATCGACGAGACCGGCTGGATTGATTTTCCCCTCGATATCCAGGTTGGCCAAAACAAGCAGCGCCGGTCGGCACGCGCCTTTCACACAGACCTGAAGGACGATTATGAGCTGATCGTGGGCCGCGATGTGCAGGAATTGCGCCTCTTCGGTGACATCATCCGGCGCACGTTGTATTGGGCCCTTGGAATTGCCCTTGTTCTGGGCCTCGGCGGCGGCCTGCTCACCAGCCGCAACTTCCTGCACCGGGTCGATGCCATCACTGACGCAAGCCGCGCCATCATGGGAGGCAATCTCTCAAGCCGCATGCCGGATTTGGGAACCGGCGATGAAATGGACAAGCTGGCCCGCTCTCTCAACGAAATGCTCGACCAGATCGAGCGGCTGATGACGGGTATGAAGGAAGTCAGCAGCAATGTGGCCCATGATCTGAAAACCCCGCTTACCCGGCTGCGGGCCCGGGTCGAGTCCGCCCTGCGCTCAAACAGCAAGACTGAATATCGCGCCGCATTGGACAAGACCATCGAGGAATCGGACCGCCTGCTGCAAACCTTCAATGCTCTCCTTTCCATTGCCCGCGCCGAATCCGGCCAGTCCCGTGAAATGCTGCAGACCATTGATGCCTGCGAGATTGTCGAAGGCGTGGCTGAACTCTATGAGCCCATCGCCGAAGAGGATGGCGGAACCCTGGAGGTGAAGGCGGTTGCCGGATTGAATGTCCTGGCCGACCGTCAGTTGCTGTCCCAGGCCTTGAGCAATCTGGTGGATAACGCCCTGAAATACGGCGTGACCGAGGAAAATCCCAAGCCGCACATCGAAATCGAAGGAAAGCGGGAGGAGGGCAATGTCGTCATTCTCGTGGCCGACCGCGGGGCAGGCATTGCCGCCGAAGACCGCGCCCGGGTGTTGGACCGTTTCGTGCGCCTCGATTCCAGCCGCAGCAAGCCGGGCAATGGCTTGGGCCTGAGCCTCGTGGCCGGCGTCATGAAACTGCACGGCGGGGCCTTGCTGCTCGAAGACAACGAGCCGGGTTTGCGCGCCAAGCTGGTGCTTCCTCTTCACGAGAGCCAAAGCTAGTATAGCCCCATGACTGGGTTTTTTTCCGAACGATTGAAGCAGCGTTTGCCTGCACCGCGTGACATGGAAGGCGCTGCAAGGTTCTGGAATGACCTGGCACCCGATCATCAGGCGCTTTTGCAAAATCACCGGAAATTTCTTGAAGCGGTGGCCGGCGGATCGCCATACTTGCGCGCGCTTATGCTGCGCGACCCGCAGTTTCTGGCGGACCTGTTAAACCGTGCTCCCGAAGACCTATTGAGCTCCCTCTGCACTGGCCTTCACACCGCGCAAACGCTTGCCACCCAAGCGGAAATCATGGCGGCGTTGCGCCATGCCAAGGTGAAGGCCTCGCTTCTCATTGCCCTTGCCGATTTGGGTGAGGTCTGGTGCGTTGACGAGGTGACGGCGGCGCTCACCCGCTTTGCCGATGCTATGCTGGGAGCCACGGTCAACTGGCTGCTTCTCGATGCCACGCGCGCCGGAAAATTCCGCTGTGCCGATGAGAGCGATCCCTCGCGCCACTGCGGCTATGTGGTGCTCGCCATGGGCAAGCACGGCGCCGGCGAACTGAATTACTCCAGCGATATCGATCTCATTATTCTTTACGATCCGGAAACCGCGCCCATGGTGGAAGACGTCGAGCCCGCCACTTTTTTTGTGCGCCTCACCAAGCGCCTCGTCACGATTCTGCAGGACATGACGGAAGACGGCTATGGCTTTCGCGTGGACCTGCGCCTGCGCCCCGACCCCCGCGCCACGCAGGTTGCTATCGCCCTGGAAGCGGCGGCCAATTATTATGAGAGCATGGGGCAGAACTGGGAGCGCGCCGCCATGATCAAGGCGCGGGCCGCCGCGGGCGACATTGGCCTGGGGATGGAGTTCTTGCTGCGCCTCAAGCCCTATATCTGGCGCAAATACCTGGATTTCGCAGCCATCGCCGATGTGCAATCCCTGAAGCGCCAGATCCACGCGGTGAAGGGCCATGGCACCATTGCGGTCCATGGCCACAACATCAAGCTGGGCCGCGGCGGCATTCGTGAAATTGAATTCTTCGTGCAAACTCAGCAACTCATCGCCGGCGGACGCAACCCGGCCCTGCGCGGCTTGCGCACTCTTGAAATGCTGGACGCCTTGACCGAGGCAAAATGGATATCCCAAAGCGCTGCCGATGAATTGAAGTCCGCTTATCGTTTCATGCGTGGCATTGAACACCGCATCCAGATGGTGAACGACGAGCAAACCCATGTCCTGCCACAGGATGAAACAGCATTTGAAAGTCTCGCACTTTTATCCGGCTTTGCATCGCCAAAGGATTTTGAAGAAAAACTGCGTCGGACGTTTGAACTGGTGCAGAGTCATTATTCCGCACTCTTCGAAAGTGCCGGCGAACTTGGAACCGATACCGGCAGTCTGGTTTTCACCGGCGGAGAAGACGATCCCGAAACCATTCAAACCTTGGAGCGCATGGGCTTCAAACGTGCCAGTGAAATTTCGGCTACCATCCGCGGCTGGCACTTCGGCCGCTACGCCGCAACCCGCAGTGGCAAATCCAAGGAACTGCTCACCGAACTGATGCCGCAGCTTCTCTTGGCGCTGGCGCGAAGCGGCGAACCGGACCTGGCCTTCCTCGCCTTCGACAAATTCATCGCCGGACTTCCCGCCGGGGTTCAGCTTTTTTCCATGTTGAAGGCTAATCCCAACCTGCTTGATCTCATCGCAACCATATTGGGAACTGCACCGCGCCTGGCTGAACAGTTGAGCGCCCGCCCCCGGGTTTTGGATGCAGTGCTTGATCCGGGTTTTTTCGATGCCTTGCCCCGCGCCAACGAAATCAAGGCCATGATTACGTCCGTCATTCCGGTGGGTGCCTCGCTGGATGAAGTCGTGGACCGTGTCCGCATCATTGGGCGCGAGCAAATGTTCCGCGTCGGCGTGCGGGTGCTGTCGGAAACCCTAAGCGCCGTGGAAGCAGGTGCTTCCTTTTCCACCATCGCCGAATTGCTCCTGCAACGGCTGCATGCCTCAGCTCAACAGGAGATGCGGTTGCGCCACGGAAATTTGGCCGGTGGCCGCAGCTGCGTGATTGCCATGGGCAAGATGGGCGGCCGGGAAATGACCGCCTCGTCCGATCTTGATCTCATGCTGATCTACGACAGTGAAACTGGAACGGAAAATTCCAGTGGTGCAAAGCCGCTCAGTGTGAACCAATATTTCACCCGCCTGACCCAGCGATTGATAAACTCCATCACCGCCCCGACAGGCGAAGGCGTGCTGTTCGAGGTGGACATGCGGTTGCGTCCCTCAGGCAGCCAGGGCCCCGTGGCCACCAGCCTGGAAAGCTTCCGTGACTATCAGAAGTCCTCTGCCTGGACCTGGGAAAAACTTGCTCTCACGCGGGCCCGCGCCGTGAGCGGCGATGCAGAGCTTGCGAATACAATTTCGCAGGCCATCACCGCCAGCCTGTGTACCGAGCGTGATGCGACCGCAACCCGCCAGGATGTTCTCGACATGCGCCGTCTGATGGTGAAGGAGCAGGGCTCGTCCGGGCTTTGGGATATCAAGCGGGCCCGTGGCGGCCTGGTTGAAATCGAATTTATCGCCCAGTTCCTGCAACTCATTCATGCCCTGCGCCACCCTGAAATCCTCGATGCCAACACCCATGCAGCCCTCGGCAAGCTCGCCGCCGCCGGCTTCCTGGAGCCAGGCGTGGCGGGCGAACTCAAGGAGGCCTGCCTGCTTTACCACCGGATTACCCAGGTTCTCCGGCTCTGCGTTACCGGGGCCTATGACCCCGCCAAGTCCCCGGCGGGCTTGAACCAGTTGGTGGCCCGCGCCGGCGGCGTGCCCGATAGCAGGGCCGCCGATTCCCTGGTTAATGACACGCAAAAGCGGGTTGCGGGCCTGTTTGACGAGCTTATCGGCCCGGTGGGCTGAGGGCGACGGAATCCCGGTTCCCGTTTCGTCTTGGGTTTGGGAAGCATGACTTCCCGAATTCTAGAGGAGGTAACAATGTCCAAGAAAGCTCTATATGCGGTTTTGTTGATCACAGGCGTTGCGGCCGCGGGGGGCCTTGCCATGGCGGCGGAGCCCTATCTGCCCATGGCCCAGAAATCCTTCGACCGGATTGACCTGAACAAGGATGGCAAGATCAACCTTGCCGAATTCACGCCCGTGGCCGAGAAGCGGTTTCTCGCCATGGACGTGAACAAGGACAACACGGTCAGCACCGCTGAGATCGACGCTTCGCTCCAGGCCACTCTGGAGCGCCGCCGCAACCGCATTCTGGCAAATCTAGATGCCGACCGGAACGGCAGCATTAGCCGCGCCGAACTCGACAGCTACATCGAGGCCATGGTGGCCGGGGCGGATACCGACAGTGACGGCGGCGTATCTTTTTCTGAAGCGCGTATTTTCAAAATCGCAAAATGGCGTAAAGCTTTGCAAATGACATCGGCCAACTGAGGCCGGGATAAAGCGTATGGAGTAGTGAAATACAAGAGACCAGTTCAGCGGACCTGCAGACGGCGAGCGATGCCACCTTGCTCCTGGCATCGGCTCGCCGTGACGCCGCAGCTTTCGCCGAATTGGTCTCGCGTTATTACAAGCCCGTGTACCGCATGGTGTGGCGCATGATGAATGGCAACGCCGAAACCGAGGACGTGGCCCAGGAGGCCTTTGTCAAGCTCTGGCAGAACCCGGCGCAGATCCGCGAGGCCAAGGCGCTGAAGGGCTGGTTGATGCGGGTGGCCTCGAACCTGGCAATCGACCGCTTGCGCCGCAAGCCCCACGCCGACATCGATGCGATTGCCGAAGTGGCGGACCCGCGCCAGGTTACGGGCGCCGAGCTTGAAGAGCAGGCGGTCACCGCCCGCGTTAACCAGGCCATCGCCAGCTTGCCCGAGCGGCAGAAACTGGCGGTAACCCTCGTTTATTTCGAGGGCATGAGCAATATTTCGGCGGCCTCGGTGATGGACATCTCCGTGGACGCCATCGAGTCCCTTTTGACCCGCGGCAAGCGGGCCTTAAGGGAAAGCCTCGCCGAGGATTGGCGCGGGCTGTTGGATGAGTTGAGTTCGAAAGCCGGATGAAGGTGAACTATGGAAAAATATGACGAGACCCAGATGGATGCAGCACTTGAGAAACTGCTGAAGTGCGCCACCGAACCTTCGGTGCCCGAAGGCGCCGAGGCGCGGCTCATGCTGGCCATTCAGTCGGTTGAGCAGCGGTTAAATGTTGTACCCTTTCGGCCGCACCCCAGAATTCAAAGCTGGACGATAGGCCTGCCCCTGGCGGCAGCCCTCGCTCTTGGCGTTTATCTCGGTTCCAAGGATACGTTCGACGCCTATCTTCCCGAGGCCATCACCGACGGAATGGCGGATATGTCAGACTCTATGCCCTCCACCGGGCTTGATGACGCTGAAAGCTATGCGGAGGGTGACGTGACATGAGCGACGACGCCACAACGACAAAACCCCGCTACTGGCCAGCCCAGGGCTCGCGCTGGTGGTCTGCCTTGCTAATTGCCTCGCTCGCCCTCAACCTGTTCATCGGCGGAGCCATCGCCACGCGCATTCTCACCCGCGATGGGCCCCAGCGCTTCATCGGCGCAAGCTACGTCCAGCTCATCCCGCGCCGCTTCTTTGCCGAAATTTCCGGCGACCGGCGGAAAGTTCTTCTCGATATTTTGCGGCAATACCGGAAGGACTTCCGCGCCGAGCGGGAAGGCACTGAATCCGTTGCCGCCAAACTGGCCGATGCGCTTGTGACCGAGCCCTACCACGTGGAGAAGGTCAAGCTGGTAGTCAGCGAGTTTGCCGGCCAGAGCGGAAAGCTTGCAGCGCGCGGCGGTGACGCGGCTCTCGATATCATAGGCCGGCTGTCTCCCGACGAACGCAAGATCCTCGCAGAAGCTATCCGTGACCGCGCCAACCGGAACAGGGATAGAAAGAAGCAGCCTTAAGCCGCTTTAGAATTCTCGGCAGTTGGTGACGTTAGAAGCTCCACCGTCACCGTTGTTCCCGAGCCCACCGTGCTGGCGATGGTGAGGGAGCCGTTGTGCAGATCCACCAGAGACTTTGAGATCGCCAGCCCGAGACCCGAACCGCCCTTGCTCTTGGTGAATTGGTTTTCCACCTGCTCGAAGGGCCGCCCCAACTTTTCGATGTCATTGTGCGGAATGCCTATCCCTGTGTCGCTGATGGTGACCCGTGCCCCTTCCTTGGTTTTTGCGACCGACACCTTGACCTGCCCGCCCTCCGGCGTGAACTTCACGGCGTTCGACATCAGATTGATGAACACTTGCTTCAGGGCGCGGCGGTCGGCGGTGATGTTGCAGGTCTTGGGAAGATCAAGGACGATGTCAACCTTGCCCTCCGCCGCGCGGGGGCCGACAAAGCGCATGATGTCGTCGATAATCGACGGCAGCGACAGCGCCGTAAGCTCAAGTTCCATGCGGCCCGCCTCGATCTTTGACATGTCGAGAATGTCGTTGATCACGTCGAGCAGGAATTGCCCGCTCTTGTGAATGTCGTGCGAATACTCCGTGTATTTGCCAGAGCCCAGCGGGCCGAACATTTCTTCCTGCATCACTTCGCTGAAACCGATGATGGCATT
Organism: Hyphomicrobiales bacterium; assembly: GCA_038251095.1. Lineage (GTDB taxonomy): Bacteria > Pseudomonadota > Alphaproteobacteria > Rhizobiales > Aestuariivirgaceae > Aestuariivirga. The sequence goes on along the minus strand of JBBSBQ010000004.1, from coordinate 23,468 downwards.
GAGCGGAGTCCTGAGCTCATGGCTCATGTTGGCGAGGAATTCAGATTTCGAACGGTTAGCCGTCTCGGCCCGGGTTTTCTCCCGCGCATACTTGTCGGCGAGATCAGCCAGGCGCTGCGATTGCTGGTCGGCCAGCAGCCGTTCCTTTTGCAGGTCGCGCACCGTCATCATCAGGGTGCGCTCGGAAAGCAGCAGGCGCTCTTCCTGTTTCTTCAGCGCCGTGATGTCGGTTCCCACCGACACGAAGCCGCCATCCTTGGTGCGGCGTTCGTTGATCTGCAGCCAGCGGCCGTCGCCAAGCTGGACTTCCAGGGATTTGCCCTCAAAATTGTCGCCGCCTGCAGTTGGCACATACTGGCGAACAATAGGCTCCTTCGCCGATTGCGTGACGATGGCATAGGGCGTGCCCGGAACGCAGGACGAGGCAGGCAGGGAATGGAACTGCTGGTACTTTGAATTGCACAGCACCAGCCGGTTTTCCGTATCCCACAGCACAAAGGCCTCGGAAATATTTTCAACCGCGTCCTTCAGGCGGAGTTCTGCATCCTGGTTGAGCTTGTCCGATTGTTTCTGCGCCGTGATGTCAAAGACGATGCCGATGAGATGCGGCGCTTCCGGATTGTCGCCCGGCGCGAGCGCGGCCCGCGCCCGGAGCCAAACCCAATGGCCGTCCTCATGTCGCATCCGGAATTCGCGGTTGAACACCGTGCGCTCGCCGCGCAGTAATTCCTCGATCATGAATTCGATGTTGGCGTTTTCCGGATGAAGCCGTTCCGACACTTCGCCGAAACTCAAAAGCCCGCCCTTGGGTGGAAGTCCGAGGATTTCATACATGGACTTGGACCAGAAGATCGTGCCTTCGGCCAGGTTCCAGTCCCACATGCCGCAGTTGCTGCGGTCCAGCGCCTTGTCCAGCCGCTCGGTGGCAATGGCAAGCGTGGTATCGGCTTCCGACGCCTTTTCCGCCTGCCAGTGAAAGGCGCCGGCCAGCATGGCGAGAACCAGCACAGTGGCAACAAAGAGAATGGAAAGCCGGGTCACCCCGTCGCGCCACGCGCCCAAGAGGTCCGAGCGCTTCTGGAACACCACGAGGCTTCCCGGAAATGTGCCGAACTGCCGCGCCGTCACGTAAGCCGCCTCGCCATTGGCCAGCAGGAAGGGGCGCATGGTCTGGGCGTTGAAATCCGTATCGGTGATGAACTGTGGGCCCAGCACATCGGTGATCTTCCGGCCGGCAAGTTTCGCCGGGGTGGGCGCGCTGGTGATGATCTGGCCAAAATTGTCGACAAGCGCAAAAACACGGTCTTCGGAAACCGCACCGGCAGGCAGGGATTGCGCCAGCAGCTCCGCTGTCAAAGGGCGCACTGTTTGCCCATTCGCCACATCGGCGGCAAGTGCGGCGACAATTCTTTGTGACGTGAGCTCTGCTTGAAGGATGGAAAGACGGTTCTGCTCGGCCAGATGGCTGCTGCGGCTTTGCAGGAGTTGCGCCGTTAGCGAAATGCATAGGGCAAGAAGAAACAGCGCCGTGAGAATCATGATCAATCGGCGCAGGGATTTTTCCGAAATGGTGATGCGCCAGCGGCCGGGCAAGGGCGAGGGCAGGCGCAATGCGCGCTCCCTGAAGAACAGTTCTCCGATCTGTGCCTTACCCAAGATGTGATACCTTTGCCCGCCGCCGCGTGAAACGGCAATTGAAACGCATTTGGCCGCCAAAAACCGAATCAATACCCCATTGATTCGCAATCGAAACAACTTGTCCAGTTATGAATTTCTGGAATGTCAGTCCTTGAGGGTTTTCGAAACGATTTCAATGCAATCGCGTGAAAGCCCGGGGCTCGCCAGGATCCTTTCAAGCTGCCCCACGGCGGCCTTGCGGCGCACCTCATCCATGATGCGCCAGCTGCGGAATCCGGTGGCCATGCGCGCGGCCACCTGGGGGTTGATGGCATTCACTTTCAGGATCGTATCGGCCACCACCCGGTAGCCCTCGCCATCGGTCGCATGGAAGCCGGAAAGATTCATCGATGTGAACCCGCCGATCAGCGCATAGACCCGGTTGGGCGTGCTGAGGCGGAAATCCGGATGGCCCATGAGGGCTTCGATCCGCGCTGCAGCACCTGGTATGGCCACCTGCGAGTGAAGGGAAAACCACTTATCCACCAGCAGACTATCGCCTGCATGGCGCTCATGGAATTTTTCAAGTTCCAAATTCGTTTCGGGGGCGTCAATTCCCACCAAGGCGGAGAGAGCCCCGATTTCCGCCGTCATGTTGGAAGCTTTGGCGAGGTCACGCTGGATAAGGTCTACCGCGATTTTAGGTGCGCCCGCCGCCAGCAGTCCAAGTGCCGCATAGCGCAGCGAACGCCGCCCGGTGTTTTCCGGCGTGGGTGCATAGGCTCCGCGCTCTTCCGTGTCTTTCCAGATCGTCAGCAAACTATCATTCAAGGCCGCGCCCAATTCGGCCCGCACATGGTTGCGCGATTGCAAAACCAGATCGGTGTCGACATCCTTGCCCAAAGCCGCCGCGATATCCGCTTCCGTCGGCAGGCCCAGCATCAGCGCCTTGAAAGCCGCATCAAGCGTTGTATCGGCGAGGGTTTTCTGCAAGGCGTCCGCATAACCCTTCATCTGCGGCGGCGGGCGCTTGTCGCGCTTAGCCGCAAGGCTCGCGGTGATCAACCTCTTGCCCAAGGACTGTCCGGCTTCCCAGCGGTTGAAGGTGTCCTTGTCGCGTCCCATGAGGAACAACTGGTCCTCCGGGCTCATATTTTCCTGCAGGATGACCGGCGCCGAAAATCCGCGATTGAGCGATAATACGGGCCGCATTGTGATATTTCGGAACCGAAATGATTTCTTTTCCTCAGTCAATTCAATGATCGGCGCGTTGAGGCTGCCGACCCCTTCGAGGTCCAGCGCCATGTCTTCGCCGGATGGTCCCACAAGGCCCAGGCCGAGGGGAATGTGCATGGGCTGCTTGTCAGACTGGCCCGGGGTAGGTGCGGTCTTCTGCGCCAGTGTTAAGTCAAAGGTTTTGGCTTTCGCATCGTAATTCGTAGTGACCTTCACATGCGGCGTTCCCGCCTGCTCATACCAGCGGAAGAATTGCATAAGGTCGCGCCCCGAGGCATCGGCCATGCAACGGACGAAATCTTCAACCGTCGCCGCCTCGCCGTCATGGCGCTCGAAGTAGAGGTCCATCGCCTTGCGGAAGGCCTTCTCGCCGATGAGCGTCTTCATCATGCGGCAAATTTCAGCGCCTTTTTCGTAAACCGTGGGCGTGTAGAAATTGTTTATCTCGATATAGGCGTTGGGCCGCGGCGGATGAGCCAGCGGCCCCGCATCCTCCGGCATTTGCCGGGCCCGCAGGGTCTTCACATCGGTGATGCGCTTCACCGCGCGCGAGCGCAGGTCCGAGGAAAATTCCTGGTCGCGGAAAACCGTGAGCCCTTCCTTCAGGCAAAGCTGGAACCAGTCGCGACAGGTGATGCGGTTGCCCGTCCAGTTGTGGAAATATTCATGCGCGATGATGGCTTCGATATTGGTGTAGTCCAAATCCGTTGCCGTTTCAGGAAGCGCCAGGATGTATTTGTCGTTGAAGACATTGAGCCCCTTGTTTTCCATGGCCCCCATGTTGAAATCCGACACCGCCACAATGTTGAACACGTCAAGGTCATATTCGCGCCCGAAGGCCGTCTCGTCCCAGCGCATGGAAGCCTTGAGCGATTCCATCGCCCAGGCGCAGCGGTCCTCCTTGCCCTTCTCCACATAAATGCCGAGTCGAACGGATTTGCCGGACATTGTCGTGAAGCTGCCATGGACACCGGCAAGATCGCCAGCAACCAGCGCAAAGAGGTAACTGGGTTTAGGATGCGGATCATGCCAGACGGCGAAGTGCCGGTCCGTTCCCGCGATGTCGCCGCCCTCCTGGAAATTTCCGTTGGACAGAAGGATGGGGCAGGTTGCCTTGTTCGCTTCGACGCGCACCGTATAGCGCGTCATCACATCCGGCCGGTCATAGAAATAGGTGATGCGCCGGAAACCTTCTGCCTCGCATTGCGTGCAGAACACGCCGTTTGATTGGTAGAGCCCGGCCAGTTCCGTGTTTCCGACCGGATCACATTCCGTTTCGATTTCAAGGGTGAAGGGTGCTGTGGGAACGTTCGGAAGTGTCAGGTCGCTGTCCGTGAACACATAGGCCGATGGCTCCAGCGCCTTGCCATCAAGCTTCACGCCAATCAGCTTGATCTTTTCACCCGTCAGCACGAGCGCCGCATTTTTTTCCTTAGCGGCAGGGTTTGCGCTGAACTGCAGCCGGGAGGTCACCCGTGTGGCGCGCGGCTCCAGCGAAAAATTCAGGAACAGTTCACCGGGAAAATAAGGCGCCGGCTTGTAATCTTTCAAATGGATGGTCGTCGGCGCGTCTTGGGCCATGGTCACTCCGGCAAATCAGGTGCAAAACCGGCAAAGTGAAGCGCAGGGCCTCCTTTGTCAAAGGCTGACTTTTTAACCGCTTTCCACAGCGGCTGCGCTCAGCAGGTGACAATATCCGTGTGCCCGAAACCCTTGGAGTAGTCGAGTACCGAGATGACTGTGGGAGTGACGCGGAAGATGCGGACGTCTTCCGGGTTTGGCATCGCTATTGGGAGAGAGGCCTGCTCGGGATATTTCAGTGGCAGCATGCGCAATACCTTGGCTGCCTCTTCCTGGTCGGTCACTGCCATGGCTCGCGCCGCCATGGAAAGCCCGGCGATCTCCATAATTTGCGGCGTGTCATGATCAATCGTCAGTGACACCCGGTCATCGCGCGCCAGGTTTGCCGCCTTCTGGCTGTCCAGGCCGCAGAGGAAATAGAGGGTAAGGCCCTGGCTCACGTAGCCGACAGTCGTCACCTGCGGCCAGCCATCGGGCCGCAGCGTGGCAATTGACATGATCCGGTGCTGGTCCAGCAGCGCCAGGATTTTAACGCGGAAGTTTTCATCCATCTTCATCTCCAAGCCGGGGCAATCCACACCACGATATGGCCGAGGGATCATTTGGCATTGATGCAGATCAATGAGAGAGGTGGCCGGACTTAAAACCGGTCAACGCGGAAAGGCGCGAGATCGATATTGCTCCGCGCACCGGTCATCAATTCGCTGATGAGGCGGCCAGTGGAAGGACCCCAGGTCAGCCCCATGTGGCTGTGGCCAAAGCCGTACCAGACATTTGAAGCCGTCTTTGAAGGGCCAATGACCGGCAGCGAATCCGGCGTGCCGGGCCTGCGCCCCATCCAGCGTGTGGTGGTGGAATCGGGTTCATTGAGCGTAGGCAAAATCTTCTTGAACACTTTCCAAAGGGCATCCGCCCTGGTCCAATTCGGTTCCGCCTCAAGGCCCGCAAATTCATCGGAGCCCGCCAGCCTGAGGCCCATGTCCATCGGCGTTGCCGCCCCCGGCGTGCTGGCATAGGTGAGCGAGCGGGAAAGCTTGACGCCGGAATTCGGCAGAACCATATGATAGCCGCGCTCGGCCTCCAACAATACATTTTCGCCGAGTTGCCGGGCAAGCAAATGGGAATAGGCTCCACCGCAAATCACCAACCTGTCGAGCGTAATGGTCCGGCCCGACTTCAGCACCAGCGACTTCGCCGTGTTGCCATCCCGCTCAATCCGCATCACATCATCGGCGATAATTTCGCCGCCCTGGCGCACCACATGCTCGGCAATGGATTTGACGGTGCGTTCCGGGTTGGTGACAAAGTACCAGCCGCCATGGAGTGCCCCGCAGTGGATATGGGGCGAAAGCGCCGGCTCCAGCTCGCGGCATTCCCCGCCACTCAGCCGTTTCATCTCATAGCCATAAGTTTTCTTGACCGCCCGTTCATTGGTCTCCGCCGCGAACTGCTGCTCATTGTCGTAAAGCCGCAATGTGTCTTCATACATCAGCAGGTCCGTGCTTCCGGCATCGCGGAGCAGAGTTTCTAAATCCGCCACGACCCTCAGCGCGAGATTGGCGCGCGCTTCCGTGATGGCCGCAACCCGTGCCGGCATAGCATTGCGCCCCGCCGCCAGAAACCAGGGCAAGGCCTTGTGTAGATAGGACCAGCGGATGGTGAGCGGCCCGAGCGGGTCCATGAGCCAGCCCGGAATTTTAAGCAGGATGCGTGGATGAATGGGCGGCACGATTTCGGCAAAGGCGATGCCGCCAGCATTGCCGAAAGAACAGCCCTCGCCCGGCGGCAAGCGATCGATGAGCGTCACGCGGTAACCCGCCCGCTGCAGGAATGCGGCGCTGGAAACCCCGACCATGCCAGCGCCGATGATTGTCGCGTGTGGATGTGACATGGAAATCAGATTCTCTTGGGATGAATTTTCCTGAAGAAACATACACAGAATTCCTCAAAGGTCGAGATCAGCCGCGTCGGACGCAGGCTTTTCAGGGCTGCTATGGCGATAACGCCGTCCTCGACCTCCTCGATCAGTGGGCGCATGGCAAGGGGTTCTCCGTCATAGGCCGCATCGCCATGGGGCCGCGTGATCAGCAGCGAATATCCAAGCCCCTGGCCCACAAGCCCGCGCACCAGTTCCAGCGACGGCGAGGCGAAACTAATCTTGGGCGCAATCCCCTGGCTTTCCAGCAGGCGCGTGAAGTAAGTGCGGCTGGGCAGGATATCGAGCAGGATGAGCGGTTCGTTTGCCAGGTCATGCAGCGAAACCCGCTTTTTCTTCGCCAGACTGTGATTGGCATTGAGCAGCACATAGGGCTTCAGCCGCGCAAGTTCGGTCACTTTCAGGTCGTCCTGCAGGTCCAGCGTGTAGAACAGCACAAGGTCATAATGTCCGGCGCGCAAGCCCGCGAGAAGCTGTTCCTGCGCCCCTTCCTCCAGTTTTATCCGCGCCTTCGGATGCTGTGCCTGAAAGCCTGCAATGAGTTTTGGGGCATAGAGCGGAGCGAATGTCGAAAAGCTGCCGATGATGAGTTCGCCTTCCACCAGCATGCCCGCCACGGTGGAATCCCTTTGAAAATCATTGCCATGGGCGACAAGGCTGCGGGCTTCGTTTAAGAAGCGCAAACCTTGGGGCGACGGCGTAACGCCTTGCGCATGGTGTCGGATAAAAAGCTGCAGGCCCAATTGCGCTTCGAGCTTCTGCAGCGAGGCAGAAAGGGAAGGCTGGGCCACGCCCAAATGCAGGGCCGCCTTGGCAAGCGATCCCAGCTCGGCAATGGCAAGTGAATGTTCCAGTTGGCGCAAGGTAAATCGTAGCATAGTTTTAATCTATCTTATAAAGAGATATTATCTATTTTTCCTAAGCTAATTTCCTTTGTAAGTAAAGTTACCTACAAAGGGAGCGGCCATGCAGAACGTTGAACACCTCGCGGAAACCACGGCCAACTTCATCGCCGCGATGGGAGCGGCAGCCACCGGCGTTACAGTGATCACCACGAAAGGCATGGCTGGGCGTTTCGGCCTGACAGTCAGTGCGGTATCTTCCGTTTCCGCCGAACCGCCCATGCTGCTGGCCTGCGTCAATCGCAAGAGCTCGGCGGTGGCCGCCATGGACAAGAATGGCCTCTTTGCCGTGAATGTTCTGGGCTTCAACAACAAGGATGTGGCGGAAGTTTTTGCTGGACGTCCGCAGAGCGGCAAAGCCTATGATTTCAACCGCCACGCATGGGAGGAGGGCTCCATGGGCCAGCCGATTCTGGCCGATGCAACCGCGAGCTTTGAATGCGAAATTGAATGTTCCCAGGATGCAGGTTCCCACCGTATCTTCATTGGCCGGGTTGTGAACGCCAAACGCAACACCGCCGAACCCCTTGTCTATTGCAACCGCGCCTTTGGCCGCGTCGCTGAACTGTGAGAAATTAGAGATGATCAGATCCGGCGAACAATACCGCGAGTCGCTTCGTGACGGCCGCGAGGTGTGGATCAACGGCGAGCGCGTCAAGGATGTGACGCGCCATCCCATGTTCAAACCCGTCGTCGATATCAGGGCCCGCATCTACGACATGCAGCATGAAGCAGTCCATCTCGATGTAATGACCTATGAGGAACAGGGCGAGCGCTTCGCTATCGGTAACCGCCTGCCGCGCGCCCAGAAGGATTGGACTGACAAGCGCAAGGCCGTCGACACGGTCATGTATGAAGTGGGCGGCGTCGTCACCCGCGTCGGCGATGAAACCGTGGGTGAAATGTGGTCGCTCTGGGACGGCAAGGACATCCTGAACGAAATTGATCCGCGCTTTGCCGCTAACATCGAGCGCCATATTCACGAGTCGATTGCCCATGACCCCTTCCATGTCTCGGCCAACACCGACCCCAAGGGCGACCGTTCCAAGCCGCCCCAGGAGCAGGACCCGGACATGCTGGTGCACGTCGTCAAGGAAACCGATGCCGGCATCATCATCCGCGGCGCCAAATATGAAACCGCCGCCGCCTATGCCAACCAGGCATTCCTGAAACCGACCATTGCCAACTGGGGCGATGCCAAACTTTCCGAATATGCCCTGGGCTGCATTGTGAAGATGAATGCGCCGGGCGTAAAGCACATCTGCCGCACCGGCTTTACCGGACGCGCGCCCGCGCGGGATTACCCGCTCTCAAACAAGTTTGATGAAGTCGACACCATCGTCATTCTCGACAATTTGCTTATTCCCTGGGAGGACGTGCTGTTCTACCAGCACACCCGCGCCGCCGCCTTTATCCGCCAGACGCTGCACCGCTATTCCGCGTTTCCCTTCGTGCAACGGACCTTGTCCTACGCCGACCTGATCATCGGCGCCGCCCTCTGGAACGCCAAGCAGACGGGCCTCGACAAGCAGCAGGCCGTGCAGGAAAAATTGACCGAACTTGCCGTCTGGCGTGAAGGAATCAATGCCCATCTCACCGCCTCCATCGTCATGGCCGAGCAAAGCCCCAATGGCCTGCTCATGCCCAACCAGTCATTGCTGATGTCCGGCCGCTGCCATGCGCTCAACAATCTTCCCAAGATGATGCACCTGGCGCGCGAACTCTGCGGCGGGCAAATCTGCGTCACCCCCGATGCCGCCGTCTTCGAGCATCCCGAGACCAAAAAATGGATGGACAAGTATTACACCATCAACGACGAGTGGGTTGCCGATGACCGCCGCAAGCTGCTGGTGTTGGCCCGCGATCTTCTGAACTCCGACTACGCCGGCCACCGCCTCACCTTCCAGTTGTTCGCGCAAGCCCCGCCGTTTGCACAGTCGGCGGCCGTCTACCGGAATTTCGATTGGGACAGCACCTTGAAATTTGCGCAGAAGGCTGGGGGGATGAGTCCCCGCATCTGGGGAGCACGGAAGCAGGCGGCGGATTAGCGATGTCAGTTGAGAAGATCGAAGCGCTCGTTGTGGGCGCGGGCCAGGCGGGGTTGGCCATGAGCGGCCACCTGGGCCAGCACGGTGTGCCTCACCTCGTTCTTGAACGCAGCAGGATCGCCGAACGCTGGCGTTCGGAACGCTGGGACGGCCTCGTTGCCAATGGCCCAGCCTGGCACGACTGCTATCCGGGCCTTGAATTTCCTGGCTTTGATCCGGACGCCTTTGTACCCAAGGAAAAGATCGCGGATTCTTTCGTGGCCTATGCCGAAAAGATCAAGGCTCCCGTCCGCTGCGGCGTTGAGGTCAAATCGGTCAGGAAGAATGACGGCCGCCCCGGCTTCCTCGTGGAGACATCGCAAGGTGCCATTGAAGCCAATTTTGTAATTGCCGCCACCGGAGCCTTCCAGAAGCCCATCATTCCCGCTCTCGTTCCCGGGAGTGCCGCGATCATGCAGATTCATTCCACTGCCTATCGCAATCCGGGCCAGTTGCCCGAGGGAGCCGTGCTTGTGGTGGGCGCGGGGTCATCCGGGGCGCAGATTGCGGAAGAACTTATGCGGGCGGGCAAGCGCGTCTATCTCTCGGTTGGACCGCACGACCGGCCTCCGCGCCGGTATCGCGGGCGGGACTTCTGCTGGTGGCTGGGGGTTCTCGGCAAATGGGATGCCGCCGCCCCAGCGGAAGGCAGGGATCATACCACGATCGCGGTGAGCGGCGCCGATGGCGGCAAGACAGTTGACTTCCGCAATCTGGCCACAAGCGGCATGACCCTGGTCGGCAGAACCGAAAGGTTCAAGGACGGCGCCATGCATTTCGCAGATGATCTCGCTCGCAACGTTGCGCAAGGTGACGCAAATTATTTGTCGGTGCTGGATGAAGCCGATGCGTTTGTGGCTCGCAACGGCCTCGACTTGGCCGAAGAGCCCGAAGCCCGCCTCATCGGGCCGGACCCGGAGTGCATGACACATCCCATTCGCGAGGTGAATCTGGCCAACGCCGGCGTCACGACAATTATCTGGGCAACGGGTTTTTCGTCTGATTATGGCTGGTTGCAGGTCGATGCGTTTGACGCGAAAGGCAAGCCGAAGCACCAGCGCGGCGTTTCATCCGAACCGGACGTTTATTTTCTCGGTTTGCCATGGCTGTCCCGCCGGGGATCAAGCTTCATCTGGGGCGTCTGGCATGACGCCAAATATCTCGCGGACCATATCACCACGCAGCGCGGCTATTTGGCCTATAAAGGGCCTCATGAAAACAGGACAGGAAACAAGCAATGACAGCACACAAGCGAATTCGTCCGTTCAACACCAAGGACACCTACCCAGAGCAGAAGCTCGACAATGATCTCTGCCAGGCCGTTGTTGCGCGCGGCACCACGGTGTTCGTGCGTGGGCAGGTTTCCCAGGATCTGGACAGGCGTGAGTCGCTCCATGTTGGTGATGCCGCGGCGCAGACCGCCAAGACCATGGCCAACATCAAGCTACTGATGGAAGAGGCGGGCGGTCACATGGACCATATCTGCCGCATCGTGGTCTATCTCACCGATGTGCGCTATCGCCAGGACGTCTACCGCGAAATGGGCAAATGGCTGAAAGGCGTGTTTCCCTGTTCAACCGGTCTGGTCATAACGGCGCTGGCCCGGCCCGAATGGGTCGTGGAAATCGAAGTGACAGCCGTTATTCCGGATTGAGGGGGCAAGGGAAATGGAACATTCCAATGAAGCGCGCGCAGCACTGGAGGGACTGACAGCAGTGGCCCGGTCGCCATTCAGCAAGGCTGATACGATTCCCGCAGCTCTTTACCATTCGGAAGAAATCTACGCGCTGGAGATGCAGCGTATTTTCGCGAAGGAGTGGGTGTGCCCCGGGCTTGCTGCCGATATTCCAGATGCCGGTGACTTCATTACCTTCACGATTGTCGATCAGCCGATTTTCGTGATGCGCGGCAAGGACGGAGTGATCCGCAGCTTCTCCAACGTCTGCCTCCACCGCATGATGCCCTTGCTCGAAGGTGCCGGAAGCTGTCGCGGCAAAATCGTTTGCCCGTACCATGCCTGGACTTACAACACCGAAGGCAACGTCATCGGTGCCGGCCATATGGGTGGACGCGACCCAGTTTTTGACAAGAAACAGTTCACTCTGCCGGAATTGCGCACAGAGATCTGGCAGGGCTGGATTTATGTCACAATGAACCCTCAAGCACCGTCAGTACGCAGTTTGCTCAGCGGCTTGCTGCCCGTCGTCGAGCGCTATCAGATGGAAGGTTATATTCCGGTGGTCCAGCAGGACCACGTCTGGAATACAAACTGGAAACTGCTCAATGAGAATTTCATGGAGGGCTACCATTTGCCAGTGGCGCATAAAGCCACTGTGGGCGCTTGGTTTCCCGTCGGGGACACGGAGTTCCCGGTGGAGGTTTTTGATAACTTCACCTATCAGACTTTTGTAAAGGATGAGAACGCCAAATATGGCCGGGCCCATCCCTCAAACACGCGCATTGAGGGGAAGTGGCGCTATACCTCGATCTTGCCAACTATCTTTCCGTCCCACATGTATGTCCTGGCCCCTGACCATCTCTGGTATCTCTCCCTGCGCCCCTTGGGAGTTGGTCAGGTGCAACTGCGTTTTGGCGTCGCCCTCGCTCCGGAGGTGCACGCGGCACTGGGTGACCAGCGCCAGCAATGGGTCAAGGAGCTCGTCGATTTCTTTGACCGCGTGAACGAAGAGGACAGGGTTGTCGTGGCAGGCATCTTCAAGGGCACACAAGCCCCGCTCGCATCGCGCGGGCCGCTGAGCTGGCTTGAACGCGAGATACATGATTTTGCCCGCTACCTGGCCAGACGCTTGGCTCGGGAAGACGCAAGGGAAGAGGCCGCATGACCTTTTCCATCGCCGGGCGCTGCGCCAAATCTGGGGCCTTTGGGGTCGCCATCACCACCTCGTCCATTGCCGTGGGCGCCCGCTGCCCCCATGCCCGCGCCGGCGTCGGCGCCGTGGCCACCCAGAATGTGACCGATCCGAATCTGGGGCCGCTGCTGCTTGATCTGATGTCACAAGGACTAAGCGCAAGGGCCGCCATTGATTCAATAATCCGCGACCGACCCTTCATCGAATACCGCCAGCTGACGGCGGTGGACAACAAGGGCAATTCGGCCAGTTGGTCCGGCAAACATATTCTTGGCACTCACGCAGTCTCCGAGGAGAACGACTGCGTGGCCGCCGGAAATCTCCTGAAGTCGCCCGACTTGCCGAAGGTGATGACCGATTGCTTCGCCAGCAATGCCTCCGAACATCTGGCCGAACGCCTGCTGCGCTCCCTGAAGGCGGGCCTGGAGTCCGGGGGTGAGGAGGGGCCGGTGCATTCCGCCGCCCTCATCGTCTATCACCAGCAGGATTTCCCCCTGGTCAATCTGCGCGTCGACTGGGACGATGAAAACCCTATCAAGTTCTTGCGAAAACTGTGGGAAGACTACCGCCCGCAAATGGGCCCCTACCTCCAGCGCGCCATCGACCCCACCGCCGCTCCCAGCTACGGCGTACCGGGCGATCCTTAGCTCGACAATCTATCCAGCAATCGCGCCAACATCGCATCACACAACGCGAGTTGTTCCTCGCTCACATATTCATCAGGCTTGTGCGCCACGGCGATGTTGCCGGGGCCGCAGACCACGGAGGGAATGCCGAGTTCCTGCTGGAACAATCCACCTTCGGTTCCGAAGCTGATCTTGCCCGTGGAATTTCCGCCCGTCAGCGCCCGGACAAAATTCACCGCCTCGCTGTCCACCGGCGTGTTGAGGGCAGGGTAGCTTTGCAGGGTTACGAACTCAAAGCGTGCCTTTGGAAAATCCTTCTGAAACCCCGCCGCGATTTTCTCTGCCGCCTTTTGAATGCGCACGAATATGGCCTGGCCGTCATCTTCCGGCAGGTAGCGGATCTCAAAATCAAAGCTCGCAAGGTTCGGCACAATGTTCATCACCTCGCCGCCCGCCATCTTGCCGACATGCAGCGTGGTGTAGGCCACCTCATAGTCGCCATCGCGCTTGCCATTCCTGGCGATGTCATCCTGAATGCGGCGGATTTCCGTGATGAGATCGCTGGCCATGTAAATGGCGTTCACCCCGATGGGCGCAAGGCTTGAATGAGCCTCAAGGCCATGCGCCGTCACGCGGTAACCCAGCTTGCCTTTATGCGCCGTCACCACCTGCAGCATGGTGGGCTCGCCCACAATACAAAGCCGCGGCCGCACCGGCATCGTCTTGAGCATGTCGAGCATGCGCCTCACCCCGATGCAGCCGATTTCCTCGTCATAGGAAAAAGCAAAATGCAGCGGCGTATGGAGTTTTCGTTTCACCGCATGATGCGCCAGATTCAGGCATGCGGCGATAAAGCCCTTCATGTCGGCGCTGCCACGGCCCAGCAGGTTTCCGCCCCTTGCGGTCAACGTGAACGGATCGCTGCTCCAGTTCTGCCCTTCCACGGGCACCACATCCGTATGCCCGGAAAGCGCCACGCCCTGCGCATCGGCCGGACCAATGGTGGCCCAGAGATTGGCCTTTTTGCCGTCCTCGTTGTGGACAAGCGTCGAAGCAATTCCGAGCGCTTTGAGTTCGCCAGCGATGAATGCGATCAGCGCCAGGTTGCTGTCGCGGCTGACCGTTGGAAAAGCGACGAGTTTTTCAAGATAGTGGAGGGTGGACTGCATGGCGCCTCTGTTATACGCTCGGTTTTTTCAATGCAACTGCCGTGTGGCTGGGGCCTGCTTGCGCAAAATCTCCCTTGTTGTTTTTGACTGCGATGGCGTCCTCGTCGACAGCGAATATCTGAGCGCCCAGGTTCTGGTGGAAACCTTTGCCGAAATCGGCGTGAACATCGACCTGCCATTTGTCTACACGCATTTTCTTGGGCACAGTTTCTCCTCCGTAGCGGCCAAATTCGCCAAGCTTCATGGCACCGGGGTCACGGATGACTTTGAAACCAACTACCGCGGCAATCTTCTGCGCCGCTTCAGCGGATATCTGAAGCCCATGCCAGGTATCATTGCAGTGTTAGACAATCTCGCCGTGCCCTATTGCGTCGCCACCGGCAGCAGCCCGCTCCGCGTCACCAGGTCATTGGAATTAACCGGCCTCACCTCAAGGGTTAAGGACCGCGTGTATACCACGTCGATGGTAACCCGCGGCAAACCGGCCCCGGACATCTTCCTGCATGTCGTCCGCGAAATGGCGGTTCCACCCCAGGAATGCCTGGTGATCGAGGACAGCGCCTCAGGGATCGAGGCGGCAAAGGCGGCGGGAATGGTGGTCTGGCAGTTTGCCGGCGGCAGCCATTTCCAGCACGGCTATGACCATCAGGGCACAGAACATTTGGTGGAACGGGTTTTTGATCGTATGGATGCTTTTTTTGATACCGCACCGGAACTGCGGTTAACCTAGGGAAATTGCCGCCGCCATGGTGCGAAACATCGAACAGGAGACAAGCCGCCTCGACGAAGCCGCCCGCGCCGGCTGGCTCTATTATATTGCCGGCAACACTCAGGATGAAATCGCCCGGAAGCTCGGCGTTTCGCGCCAGACAGCGCAGCGGCTGGTGTCGCTCTCGATCAGCGAAAAGCTGATCAAGGTGCGCCTCGATCATCCCATTGCCAATTGCCTCGAACTGGCCGAACGGGTGAAACAGAAATACAATATCGATTTCTGCGAAGTGGTGCCAAGCGATCCTGAATCCGACACCATTTCACTGGGCGTGGCCCAGGCCGCCGCGGCCGAGCTTGAGCGTTATATCATGTCGCCCCATCCCGTCATCGTTGCCATGGGAACGGGCCGCATGTTGCGCGCCATGGTCGATCAGCTGACGCCCATGGACTGCCCCCAGCACAAGATCGTGTCCCTCGTCGGCAACATCGCCACCGATGGTTCGGCCACGCTTTATGATGTGGTGAGCCGTGTGGCTGACACAGTTAAGGCGCCGCATTACCCCATGCCGCTTCCGGTCATCGCCACAACGGTTCAGGACAAGGCGATCCTGTTGTCGCAAAAACCGGTGCGCAATGTTCTCGAACTGGGCCGCCAGGCCGATGTCACCTTTGTAGGTATAGGCATCATGGGCGAGGATGCAGCCCTCATCCGCGATGGTTTCGTGAAGCCCGAAGAAATGCGCGCCCTGGTGAAAGCCGGTGCGGCAGGCGAAATCATCGGCTGGGCCTATGACGCCGAAGGCCAGCTCATCGAGGGCCTGACCAATGACCGAGTGGTGAGCGCTCCACTCGAACAACCCGCCAAGCGTAGGGTCATCGGCATCGCCATGGCCCCTCCGCGCCTCCAGGCCGTAAAAGGCGCCCTGATCGGCAAACTAATCAATGGCCTCATCACCAATGAAAAGATGGCTGAGCTTTTGCTTAAATAAAATGCAAAAGCCTGGCGTCGATTAATCCACTATATTTCAATCGATTAAAGCAAACATTGCATTCCGTTTGTGCACTGCGGCGACGAATTCCTATTGACTCTTGGCATGGTTAGGATCGAGTATATGCCCGCTTAGTTGGCAAAAGCTCAACAAATTGCATTTGGGAGGAATTCAATGAAACCCGTCTTTACAGGCGTCTTTGGCGCTTTCATGTTTGCCGCTTTGGCCTCAACCGCCATCGCCGAAACAAAACTCACCATCGCCACCGTGAACAATAGCGACATGATCCGCATGCAGGGTCTGACCGATGATTTCACCAAGGCCAACCCGGACATTTCCCTGGAATGGGTCACCCTTGAAGAAAACGTGCTCCGTGAAAAAGTGACGACCGATATCGCCGCCAAAGGCGGCCAGTTCGACGTTCTCACCATCGGCACCTATGAAGTTCCGATCTGGGGCAAAAAGGGCTGGCTCGTGCCCTTGACCGAAGTTGATGACCCGGCCGACATTCTGCCCGCCATCGCCGGCGGCCTCACCGTTGACGGCAAACTCATGGCAGCGCCCTTCTATGGCGAAAGCTCCATGGTCATGTACCGCACCGACCTCATGGACAAGGCAGGCCTCAAGATGCCTGATGCGCCCACCTGGACCTTCATCCGCGAAGCCGCCGACAAGATGACCGACAAGGCCGCAGAGGTTTATGGCGTCTGCCTCCGCGGCAAGGCCGGTTGGGGTGAAAACATGGCCTTCCTGACCGCCACCTCAAACTCCTTCGGGGCCCGCTGGTTTGATGAAAACTGGAAGCCCCAGTTTGATCAGCCGGAATGGAAAGCAACCCTGGATTACTACCTCGCCCTCATGGCTGCTGATGGCCCTCCAGGCGCATCGTCCAACGGCTTCAATGAAAACCTGGCGCTGTTCAACTCCGGCAAATGCGGCATGTGGATTGATGCCACCGTGGCTGCTTCCATGGTGACCAGCAAGGAATCGACGGTTGCTGACAAGGTGGGCTTCGCGCTCGCTCCCGACAACGGCCTCGGCAAGCGCGGCAACTGGCTGTGGGCTTGGTCGCTCGCAATTCCAGCCGGCACGCAAAAGAACGAAGCCGCCCAGAAATTTGTCTCCTGGGCCACCAGCAAGCACTACACCGAACTCGTAGCCGAAAAGGAAGGCTGGGCTAACGTTCCTCCGGGCACGCGCACCTCGCTCTATGCAAATCCGGAATACGCCAAGGTTCCATTCGCCAAGATGACCCTGGACTCGATCAACTCTGCTGACCCGACGCATCCGACGGTGAAGCCGGTGCCATATGTTGGCGTGCAGTTCGTGGCCATTCCTGAGTTTGCCGGCATTGCCACCACGGTTGGCCAGATCTTCTCGGCGGCCCTTGCCGGCGAAAAGACTGCCGATGAAGCCCTTGCTGAAGCGCAGACCACGGCCACCCGTGAAATGACAAAAGCCGGTTACATCAAGTAACATTCCTCCCATGGAAACTTGGCTGCCCGGCTTGTCGCCGGGCAGTCCCTTCTGATCC
Source organism: Hyphomicrobiales bacterium (assembly GCA_038251095.1). GTDB lineage: Bacteria > Pseudomonadota > Alphaproteobacteria > Rhizobiales > Aestuariivirgaceae > Aestuariivirga. Next base: position 6,210 of record JBBSBQ010000004.1, on the reverse strand, counting down.
ATAAATTTCAGGACGCGGGTGAAGACATGGCCACGCAGCAAACACGCACACTCGGAAAGCTCGCCGTTTCGCCGTCTGTCTTCGCGCTGTTCATGTGGATGATCGTGCCGCTGTCCATGACCATCTACTTCTCCTTCCTCCGCTACAACCTGCTTGATCCAAATCCCATCTGTTCGCTGCTCACGCCGGGCGCACTGCTTGAGGCCGAAAACCGCTGCCTCGCCGGCTTCACCAATTATTCCTATTTCCTCACTGATCCCGCCTTCTTCAAGGCCATGGGAAATTCACTGAAGCTTGTGGGCTGGGTACTCGGTATCAGTGTGGTCGCCGGAACGCTTCTCGCACTTCTCCTCGACCAGGCCTTCTATGGCCGTGGTTTCGTGCGCATCATGATGATCGCGCCTTTTCTCGTCATGCCCACGGTCAGTGCATTGGTCTGGAAAAATATGATGATGAATCCGGTCTCCGGATTCCTCGCCTACCTTTTCAAGCTCGTGGGCCTTCAGCCAATTGACTGGTTCGCCCATGCCCCCATGACCGCCGTCGTCATCATGGTCGCCTGGCAATGGGTTCCCTTCGCCACATTAATTTTGCTCACTTCGCTTCAGTCGCTTGACGAAGAGCAGAAGGAAGCCGCTGAAATGGACGGCACGCCGCCGCTTTCCTATTTCTGGTACATCGTTTTGCCGCATCTCATCCGCCCGATGACCGTGGTCATCCTGATTGAAACAATCTTCCTGCTCAACGTGTTTGCCGAAATCTATGTGACCGGAACCGGTGGTCGCGCCGGCAATCTGCCTTTCCTTGTTTACCAATACGGCCTTATCGCCAATGACATCGGCGGCGCTTCCGCCGGCGGCATCATCGCCGTCATCCTCGCCAACATCGTTGCCTTCTTCCTGATGCGGATGATTGGCAAGAACCTGGACGCCTGAACCATGGCCCGCAACGCTTCCATCCGCCGCAAAGTGATTGTCACAGCCCTTGCATGGGCTATCGGCCTTCTCATCTTCTTCCCAATCCTCTGGACAATCATCACCAGCTTCAAGTCGGAAGGCGACGCCATTGCGCTGCCGCCCAAGTTCCTGTTCTTTGACTGGACCCTGGAAAATTACGGCGTGGTGCAGGCGCGCTCGGACTATCTCAAGTTCGCCATGAATTCGGTCATGCTGGCGCTGGGCTCGACGCTCTTTGCCCTCGTCATTGCCGTTCCCTCCGCCTGGGCTATGGCCTTTGCACCGGGAAAGCGCACCAAGGACCTTCTCATGTGGATGCTCTCCACTAAGATGATGCCGCCGGTCGGCGCCCTCATTCCAGTCTACCTGATCTTCCGCGATTTCGGCCTGCTCGATACCCGCGGCGGCATCATCACCGTGCTGATGCTCTTAAACCTGCCGATCATCATCTGGATGCTCTACACCTATTTCAAGGAAATCCCCGGCGAGATTCTCGAGGCCTCGCGCATGGATGGCGCCTCGCTGGGCAAGGAACTGCTCTATGTGCTCACCCCCATGGCCATCCCAGGCATTGCCTCAACCCTGTTGCTCAATATCATTCTCGCCTGGAACGAAGCCTTCTGGACCCTGTCGCTCACGACAAAGGATGCGGCCCCATTGACGCAATTCATTGCCTCCTATTCAAGCCCGGAAGGACTGTTCTGGGCCAAGCTTTCGGCAGCTTCCACCATGGCCATTGCACCCATCCTGGTGCTTGGCTGGTTCGCACAGAAACAACTTGTTCGCGGTCTTACATTCGGAGCGGTGAAATAACATGGGCACGATCTCTCTCAAGAACGCACGCAAGGTTTTTGGCGACGTGGTCATCATTCCGAGCGCCAGCCTCGACATCAAGAACGGCGAGTTCGTGGTCTTCGTCGGCCCCTCGGGCTGCGGCAAGTCCACACTGCTCCGCATGATCGCAGGCCTCGAAGACCTGACATCCGGTTCCATCCTCATCGATGGCAAGGACATGACTGAGGCAGCGCCGTCCAAGCGCGGCCTCTCCATGGTGTTCCAGTCCTATGCGCTCTATCCGCACATGAGCGTGCGCGGCAACATTTCCTTCGCCCTGAAAATGGCCGGCATGCCCAAGGATGAAATCGAAGCCAAGGTGGCCAAGGCCGCCGCCACCCTCAATCTCACCGAATATCTCGACCGCAAGCCGCGCCAGCTTTCAGGCGGCCAGCGCCAGCGTGTTGCCATCGGCCGCGCCATCGTGCGCAATCCGGAAGGCTTCCTGTTTGACGAGCCGCTGTCAAATCTTGACGCAGCGCTTCGCGTCAACATGCGTCTCGAAATCATGCAGATGCACAAGGATCTGGGCGCCACCATGATTTATGTGACCCATGACCAGGTGGAAGCCATGACCATGGCCGATCGTATCGTCGTTTTGAACCGGGGGAATATCGAACAGGTGGGTTCCCCACTTGAACTCTACAACAGACCAGACTCGCTCTTTGTTGCCGGATTTATAGGCTCGCCAAAAATGAACCTGATTCCCGGAAAACCAGCCGAAAAGTATAACGCTCAGACAATCGGGATCCGTCCCGAGCACCTTGGGATTTCCCTCAAGGACGGCACCTGGCCCGCAAAGATTTCGCTTGCGGAACATCTGGGGGCCGATACTTTCCTCCACGTTGATGCGGGGCCCTGCGGCATGATGACGGTGCGGGCCGCGGGCGAATATGATGCCGCCCCCGGCGCGAAAATCTTCCTGACGCCTGAGCCTGACCGCATCCATCGCTTTGACAAGGATGGGAAGGCTATTCGAAAATGAGATTGAAGGGCAAATCTGCCATTATCACAGGTGCGGCTCGGGGCATTGGTGCCGCCTTTGCCGCCGCTTACGTACGTGAAGGGGCAACCGTTGCCATCGCCGATATCGACATGGTGCGGGCTGAGCAAACCGCAAAGGCCATTGGCCCATCAGCCTTTGCCATTCGCCTTGATGTGACCGACCAGGCGTCCATCGACACTGCCGTCGCCGACGTTGAAAAACGCTGCGGCGGTATTGATATCCTCATCAATAATGCCGCGCTCTTCGACATGGCGCCCATCGTTGAAATTACCCGCGCCAGCTATGACCGGCTGTTCAGCATCAATGTGGCCGGCACTTTATTTACCTTGCAGGCCGTTGCCCGCTCCATGATCAAGCACAAGCGCAAGGGCAAGATCATCAACATGGCAAGCCAGGCCGGCAGGCGGGGCGAGGCCCTGGTTGCCATCTATTGCGCCACCAAGGCCACGATCATCAGCCTGACGCAATCGGCAGGGCTGGATCTCATCAAGCACGGCATCAATGTCAATGCCATCGCTCCCGGCGTTGTCGATGGCGAGCATTGGGCAGGCGTGGATGCGCTGTTCGCCAAATATGAAAATCTCGCCATCGGCGAAAAGAAAAAACAGGTGGCTGCCGGCGTTCCCTTCGGGCGCATGGGCACCCCGGAAGATCTCGTCGGCATGGCGGTCTTTCTGGCTTCCGATGAAAGCAATTATATCGTCGCCCAGACTTACAATGTCGACGGCGGCCAGTGGATGAGTTGAGGGGAAGAAAAATGTATCTGGAAAAACTGAAGCTTGATGGACAGGTTGCCGTGGTGACAGGCGCCGGGCAGGGCATTGGCGCCGCTTGCGCAAGAGCGCTCGGCGAAGCTGGCGCGAAAGTCATTGTGGCCGACTTCATGCCGGACCGCATCGATGCAACCGTGGCGGCACTCCTCAAACTGAAGATCGATGCCCATGGCGCAAAGCTTGACGTGACTAAATCCAAGGAGGTCGACGCCGTTTGCGCTGACATCCTCAAGGCCCATGGCCATGTCGACATTCTGGTGAACAACGCCGGCGTGGCGAAGAGTGATGTCCGCGCCGAAGACACAACCGACGCCCATTGGCGCCACCACATGGATGTGAATGTCGATGGCCTGTTCTGGTGCTGCCGCGCCTTTGGCGGGGCCATGCTCAAGCAGGGTAAGGGCTCGATTGTGAACATCGGCTCCATGTCCGGTTTCATCGTCAACAAGCCCCAGCCGCAATCCTTCTACAATGCCTCGAAGGCCGCCGTGCATCACCTCACCCGTTCGCTTGCGGCGGAATGGGCCACCCGCGGGGTGCGCGTCAACGCAGTGGCGCCCACCTATATTGAAACGCCATTGACCGCCTTCGGCATCAGTGAATCCCCGGAGATGTACAAGGTCTGGCTGGAAATGACCCCCATGGGCCGCGTCGGCCAGCCCGACGAAATCGCCTCCGTCGTGCATTTCCTCGCCTCCGACGCCGCCAGCCTGATGACCGGATCAATTGTCCTGGCTGACGGAGGCTACTGCTGCTGGTAGCCCGTAGCGGAAATCGGCCGCCCCGCCGCCATCCAATCAACGTTTCTTGACCACTCCAAATTATCGTGGCAATTCGGTTGGGTCTTGAGCGCTGGAGGGGCTGTCCATGAGTTTGTTTGTCAACGTCAAAGAGCAGATTGTCACCGAGTCCATTGATGGCTTGCGCCGCGCTTCGGGGGCCACCTCGATTGCCACGCTGGAAGGCTATCCGCACATCAAGGTTGTCTGCCGAACCGACCTCCCGTCGTCCAAGGTGGCGATCATTTCCGGCGGCGGATCGGGCCATGAGCCGTCCCACGCCGGCTTTGTCGGCAAGGGCATGTTGACGGCGGCCGTTTGTGGGGAAGTGTTTGCCTCGCCAAGCTTTGACGCCGTTCTGGCGGCAATCCTCACTGTCACGGGCAAGGCCGGCTGCCTTCTCATTGTTCCAAATTATACCGGCGACCGGCTGAATTTCGGCCTCGCCGCCGAGCGGGCCCGCGCCCTCGGTAAAATAGTCGAGATGGTGATAGTCAGCGACGACATCGCCATTCCCGACATCGCCCAGCCGCGCGGCGTGGCAGGCGTGCTCTTCGTTCACAAGATCGCGGGCTATCTTGCTGAGAAGGGGGCCAATCTTGCCACCGTTGCCGCCGCCGCCCGCAGCGTTGCCGCGAAATCAGTAACCCTCGGCATTTCCCTGAGCTCCTGCACCCTGCCGGGTGCGGGCCGCGAAGATCGTGTGCCGCCTGGGCAGGCCGAACTCGGCTTGGGCATCCATGGCGAACCCGGCGTTGAGCTCATCGATTTCGGTGGCGCGAAAGCAGCTGCCGATGTTCTCTGCGCCCGGCTGTTTGAACGGGTGGGCAAGGCGTCGGGTTACGCGTTGCTGTTGAACAACCTGGGGTCCACGACCCTGCTTGAAATGGGCGTGCTGGCCAATGAATTTCTCTCCGCCGCAAACGGCAGGAAGATCAAATTGATCATCGGTCCTTCCCTGTTGGTGACTTCGCTTGACATGCACGGCTTCTCTGCCTCGCTCCTGCCGCTCACCCGCGATTATATCACGGCGCTCTCTGCGCCCGTGGCTCCCACGGCATGGCCAGCACCGCGAACCCCGACCAAGTTGAAACGTCTCAAGCTTCCCAGGGAATTGAAAAGCACCGCCAGCAAGCCAAGCCGCAATGACGCGGTGGCGGCATTTATTTCAAAATCCTGCGATCTGCTGACGGGTCTTGAGGCAGAGCTGAATACCCTTGATGCCAAGGTGGGCGATGGCGATACGGGTTCGACTATTGCAACAGGCGCGCGCAGCCTCAAGTCCCACCTCGCCAAATTGCCTCTGGCTGATAACGCGAGCCTTCTGGTATCGATCAGCGATCATCTCGGAAAATCCATGGGCGGCTCGAGCGGTGTTTTACTGGCCATTATGTTTGCCGCCGCGGGCCAGGCCTTGAAAGCCGGAGGTTCCTTGCCCGCCGCCTTGCAGGCAGGCCTCATGCGCATGAAGGAAATCGGCGGCGCCAAAACCGGTGACCGCACCATGATCGACGCATTGGAACCGGCCCTTGCCGCCCTTGCCAGCGGAAAATCCCTGGCCAATGCCGCAGCCGTTGCCCGCCAGGGTGCCGATGCCACGGCTTACATGACGCGCGCCGGTGCCGGTCGCTCAACCTACGTTTCGTCGGCCAACCTCAAGGGTGTTCCTGATCCGGGTGCCGTCGCCGTGGCCAAGTTGCTGGAAAGTCTTGCCTGACGGCATGACGCAAAAAATTCCGTGGATCGGCACCGGCTGGAAAATGAACAAGCTTCGCGCCGATGCGGTGAGCTTTGCTGACACGCTTAAAGCATCAGCCATCGCCAATGCGGCGTCGGCCCAGACCTTCGTGCTTCCGCCTTTT